>CASFJU010000011.1 GCA_949295115.1 uncultured Phascolarctobacterium sp. | reverse complement strand
ATTTTTTCGCCAAAAGTTGCCGTCATAAGTTTTCTCCCTGCTCCAACCTGCCGCCCAGCAGCGCAAAATCCTGCCAGAAGGTTGGATATGATTTTTTAATGCTTTCGCTTCCTTCTATTATAACAGATTCTGCGCAAACCGTGCTCGCCACTGCCATGCTCATGGCAATGCGGTGGTCGTTCCATGCGGATACGCGTCCGCCGCGCAGCCCCTGCGGCCTGCCGTTAATCACAAGGCTTTCTGCCTGCTCAATTACGTCTGCTCCCAACTTGTTCAGCTCGGCGGCAATCGCATGCAGGCGGTCACATTCTTTAATGCGCAAACGCCCGGCGTTGATGATTTTCGTCTGCCCTTCCGCCACAGCGGCCGCCACCGTCAAAACGGGGATAATATCAGGACAGTCGGCAGCGTCGATAACGGTTGCGCGAAGCTTGCTTTTTACTACCAGTAAACCGCCGTCAGTCTGCGTAATACTGCCGCCCATCCGTTGTAAAATATCTTTAACAACGCGGTCGCCCTGCAAAGATTTATCATCCGCACCGGCGCAAATAATGTTGCCGTTAAGGCAGCCCGCCGCCAGCCAGAACGCCGCCTGCGACCAGTCTCCTTCCACATCGGCGTTGCCGCTTTGGTATTGCTGCCCGCCATGCACTACAAAGCTTTGGTATTTGTTATTCTGCACTTTTATGCCGTATTTTGCCAGCGCAGATAAGGTCAAATCAATATAGCTCTGCGATTCCAGCGGTGTAGTGATAATGATTTCTGAATCACCGTCCATCAGCGGCAGCGCGAACAGCAGTCCCGATACAAACTGCGAGCTGACATTACCCGGCAGTTCAAACCTGCCGCTGTGCAGTTTGCCTTCCACCGTTACCGGCAAGCCCTGCGCGGGCGTGTATTTTACATTCTGCTCATCAAAAATATCATAATACGGTTTCAGCGGGCGCTCGCCCAGGCGGCCTGCACCGCAAAAAGTTACCGGCGCGCCGCACAGCGCACCCAGCGGCAGCAAAAACCGCAGTGTCGAACCCGATTCGCCGCAATCGCACACCTCGCCGGTTGCCTTAACCGTGCCAGTGCCGTAAATCCGTACCGCGCTGCGCCCTTTAAATTTACTTGCAGTCAGTTCCGACCTGACGCCAAGCGCATTTAAACAACGCAGCGTCGCCGCAATGTCCTCGGACATGCTGATGTTATCTATCACACTTTCGCCCCGCGCCAGCGCCGCACAGATAATTTCGCGGTGCCCCATGCTTTTGGAGGACGGCACATTAACCGTGCCCGCCAGCGAGCCGGGCTGAATTTTTACCATAGCCATAATTAACTCCGTTTAACGTAGTCCGGCAATGCCTGCCAGTCCGTTTTCTGCAAAAAGCTGCTGCCTATTTCCTTCAAAATAATCAAAGTAATGCTGCTGCCGCTTTTCTTTTTGTCCATGCCGATGCCCGCCAGCAAATCTGCTTCCGCATAAGGCGCGTCTACCGACAGGTTGTATTTTTGTAAAACTTTGCAAATTGCATCCGCCGTGCCGGGTGCGGTAAGCCCCAGTTTTTCCGTCTGCCTTGTCAGCAGCGCCATGCCGATACCGACGCCTTCGCCGTGCGTATATGTAGTGTAGCCACAGCATTTTTCCACCGCGTGCCCGATGGTGTGCCCAAAGTTCAGCACCATGCGCTCACCGGTATCAAACTCGTCGTGCTCCACAATCTCTGCTTTAATGGCGCAGCAGCGTTCCACAATGCCGCCGATGTTCGCCAGCAGTTCCTCGTCGTCACGCACGGCGGCAATTTTTTCAAACAGCGCCTTGTCGCGTATGCAGCCGTATTTAATGGCTTCCGCAAGGCCGTCGTGCAAAAAGCGTACCGGCAAAGTGCGCAAAAGTTCGGTGTCAATCAGCACCAGCTTGGGCTGATAAAAATTGCCGACAAGGTTTTTACCGGCAGGCAAATCAACCGCCACCTTGCCGCCGACGCTGCTATCAATCTGCGCCAGCAAAGATGTCGGCACCTGCACATAATCAATGCCGCGCAAAAAGGTTGCCGCCGCAAAGCCGCCCAAATCGCCGGTTACACCGCCGCCCAAAGCCACAACCAAATCGCTGCGGGTAATGCCCGCCGCTGCTAAACTGTCATAAATTTTGGCAAGTTCGGCTAAGCATTTGCTTTTTTCACCGGCGGGGAACACAATACGCGTTACGGCAAAGCCACCGCCTTCCAGCGATTTTTGCAGGCGTTCGCCATACAATGCGTCAACATTGCTATCACTAATTATCGCAGCGCGCTGTGCCTTGCTGACGCTGCGGATTTTTTCGCCTGCTTGCTCCAAAAGCCCGGCGGCAATTTCTATCTGATAGGATTTTGCCCCTAAATTTACGTTAATAATGCTCATAAAACAATGTCCTTCCTGTGGCAGGCTGCCGCGTGCAAAAAGCTTTGCAGCCCTTCGCGGTCGCCCGCCGCAATCAACCGCTGCATGGTTTCCAGTTGCTGTTTAAAATTCTCCAGCTCGTTCAGCACGTTTTCACCGTTCTGCAAAAACAAATCGCTCCACAGTACGGGGTTAATATCGGCAATGCGCGTTACGTCGCGGAAGCCGCCGCCGATAAACCAGCAGCTTTTGCCGCTGTAACGGTCACTGTTAATCAGCGTCACCGCCAGCGCGTGCGGCAGGTTGCTGGTGTAGGCAATAATTTTGTCGTGCTCTGCAGGTGCAATTTCCGCCACATGCCCGCAGCCCAGCGCCAGCGCAAATTTACGCAGCCAGTTTACTGCTTCGGCGCTGTTAGCTTCCGTCAGCACAATCAGGTAATTCGCTCCGTCAAAAACCTCCGCCTGCGACATGGCATAGCCGCTGCCCTGACGACCAGCCATCGGGTGCCCGGAAATAAACTCTGCGCCCTCCGGCATCAGCTTCTGCGCTTCATAAGGCAGGTTGGCCTTGCGCCCGGCAACATCAGTCACCAGTGCGCCGCGCTTGATAAACGGCGCAGCCTGTTTTAAAAATTCCGTAACGGCTTCCGGGTAAACGCAGCAGATAATCACATCCGCCTGCGACAGGTACGCGCCCGCCTTCCGGTAAAAGCCGTCGATAACGCCTTCCGCCAGCGCCGTTTTTAAAACCTGCTTGTCCGTATCAACGCCGATAATGTTTTTAACGCCTGCCCGTCGCAGTGCCTTGGCGTAAGAACCGCCCATCAGCCCCAGGCCGATAACGGCAAAACACTGCTCCTGCAAATTTTTGCTAAAGCCCGCTTCCACAACCTTCACTCCTTCTGTCCTTCCATCCTGCATATCAGTTGCTTACAGCTCCCTGCCGACAATTTTGGCAATGCCGCTCAGTTCACCCATCAAACGTGCAAAGCGTTCCGGCTTCAGGGACTGCGCGCCGTCGCACAAAGCGTGTTCGGGGTCGTTGTGCACTTCGATAATTAAACCGTCCGCACCGGCGGCAACGGCAGCCTTTGCCATCGGCTCAACCATCCACCACAAACCTGCTGCGTGGCTCGGGTCTACAATCACCGGCAGGTGGCTTAATTTTTTAACCGCCGGGATAGCGCTCAAATCCAGAGTGTTGCGGGTGTAGGTTTCAAAAGTGCGGATGCCGCGCTCGCACAAAATTACGTTGTCGTTGCCGCCCGCCATAATGTATTCCGCCGCCATCAGCCATTCTTCAATCGTTGCGGAAAGGCCGCGTTTTAAAAGTACCGGCACATTGGTTCTGCCAAGCTCTTTCAAAAGTTCAAAGTTCTGCATGTTGCGTGCGCCGACCTGAATTAAATCCACGTCCTCAACAAAACGTTCCAGCATACGGGCGGACATAATTTCCGTTACAATCGGCAAACCAGTTTCCTTGCGGGCAATTTTCAAAAGGTCAAGCCCTTCTTCTTTTAATCCCTGGAAGGAATACGGGGAAGTGCGGGGCTTGAACGCACCGCCGCGCAGCAGGCTTGCACCCGCCAGCTTAACGGATTTGGCAACACCGACGATCTGCTGCTCGGTTTCAACGGAACACGGCCCGGCTATAACCGTCAGCTTGCGCCCGCCAACCTTAACGCCGCTGACATCGATAACGCTGTCCTCCGGGTGGAAGCTGCGGTTGGCACGTTTAAACGGCTCCTGCACGCGCATTACCTTGTCAACACATTCGTTAACCTTCAGCATGTTCATATCCAGCGCGCTGGTATCGCCGATAACGCCTAAAATTGTCTGGCCGCTGCCGACGATTTCATTAATCTGGTAGCCCCTGCCCTCAAGGTTCTCCTTAATTTTTTTCCATTCCTGTTCCGGCGTGCCGGGTTTCATTACTATTACCATGTTTCTCTCCCCTTTAAAGATATTTTAATTTTTGGTTAAACTTATAAAAAAAATCAGGCCTCGTAAGAAGAAGCCTGATTTAAAAACCTGTTAATGTACAGCTTACGCTGATTATAGGCATCTGTTTACGGTGTTAGTGCTATTTGATTTTACGCATGCAAAACGGCCAGCGCTAAAGTAAAAGTAGCCCTGGCTAAAGCCGAAAAAGTATGCACTTTTGTTTTGCTGCCAAATCTTTTGCATAATACACACACCTTAAAAAGTTTTGATGTTGTAATTTTAACCTGCCTGCAAATATCAGTCAAGCAAAAATACAAAATAACTTAAAAATATTTTTAAGCGTTTATTTTTTGTAAACAATGTTACAGCTGCAATAACGCCGTTATGCCACGGTACAGTGCCGTGCATGCGCCGATAACGACAAAAATCTGCGTCAGCCTGATAAACAAATGCTGATTTATTTTATGGAAGCACCGCTCCCCCAGCCATGTGCCAAGCAGCATCGGCAATGTTACATAAGCCGCCAGCAGCATTAAGTCCGTACTTATACGGCTGCCGGATAACGCCAGTGAAGCCATGGTGCCGATGTTGCCGAAAGCAAAAATCCAGCACATGTTGGCGCGCGTTACCAGCTTATCGCGCCCTTCCGTCAAAAAGTACAGCGCTATCGGCGGCCCGCTGATGCTGGTCGTCGCTGCGGAAAAGCCGCTGCAAAAACCCGCCGCCATCCGCCCCAGCGTTTTGTTTTTTACGCTTAAATCAAAGTGCATGCCCATCAGCGCCAGCACAATTACCAGCACCACACCCAAAAGAATCTGCAAGTAAGCGGAAGGGATGGCGTTTAACAGATACCCGCCCGGCAGGCTGCCCAAAACGCTGCCGCACACCGTTACGATTACCGTGCGCCACTCAAAATGTTTGCGCGTGTTCCACAGCACAATCATTTTTACAAGGCAGGTGCCAAAGATGATGAATACAACCGTTTCCTTCGGCCCTAAAACGGGCATTAAAAACGGCACTGCCACCAGCGCAAAACCAAAGCCGGTGACAGTGCTGAACAGCGACGCCATAAATACACTTATTGATACGACAGCAATAAGCAAAGCGTCCGTCATTTTTTATTTTCCGTTTCGTTATCCAAAAGTATTGTCCAGCCTTCTTCCTGACGGATAAGGCCCTGACGCAGAAGCCTGCCCAGCGCGCGTTTGAACGCCGCCTTGCTGATGCCGAATTTTTCCTTGATGACTTCCATAGGCGTATCGTCGCAGTAAGGCATTTTGCCGCCGCGTTTTTTCAAAAAGTTTAAAATGTCTTCGGCGTCGGCTACCATGGCATGCTCCTTCTGCTGGCGCATGGAAAGGTTCAGTCTGCCGTCCTCGCGGATATAAGCCACGCGCGCGGTAATTTCCTGACCGAAATCCAGCCTGCCGCCCGGCACTTCGCTGCGGTGCAGGAAGCCCAGAAAACGCTGCGTGGTAAAAATGAAGAAGCCTTCCGGCAAAATATTGTAAACCGTGCCTGTTACGCTGTCGCCAACCTTAATGCCGCTGGCTGGCTTGCTTGCTTTCTGCATTTCTTTTTCCACGCGCATGCTTACGGCCTGACGGCCGGTTTTATCGCGGTACAGCTTAACCCATACCAGCTGCCCCGGCGATACATGCCCGCGCATCTGGCTGTATGGCAAAAATACGCCGCGTTCTGCGCCGATATCGACAAATCCGCCGTCGCGCGTAACGCTGAGCACTTTAACGTAACCCAACTGCCCTTCGCGCATTTTCGGCAGCTTCATGCTGGCGGTAAGGCGTCCGTGCGGGTCAAGGTACAAATATACCTTAACGCTGTCGCCGATTTTTACCTCAGCGTCATGCTGCTGTAATTTATGGAGTAAAATATCATCGTCCGTATTGCCCGTGCCGGCGTCGAGGAACACGCCCATTTCGGAAGCGCGCACCGCTTTTAAAGTTACAACGTCGCCGGGGCGGTATTTGGCGGGCGGTTTTACGTTATTCATTTTCTTCCTCCGCAAAGGTTTCGGACGGAGCATCCGCCCACAGCTGTTCCAGATTGTAGAAATCGCGGTCAGCTTCTATAAAGATATGCGCCACGCAGTCGCCATAGTCCATCAAAATCCAGCGGCCTTCGGCATAGCCTTCGATATGGGACGGCAAAATACCGTCTTCGGCCAGCTTGTCTTCAATGGCATCGGCAATGGCTTTAACCAGCGTTACGTTATCGGCACTGGCAATTACAAAATAATCTGTCAGCGGGGAAAGATTTTCCATGTTTAAAAGCAGGATGTCCTTTGCCTTTTTGTCAGATGCTGCGGCAGCGATTTTGCGCGCTACCTGCTGGGGAGTAAAATTCATTGTTCAGCCTCCTTTTATGCTTCGTCGTTTTCTGTATCTTCGTTATCACGTTTCATATAGGGTATTCCCAGTTCGTCAAGGGTTCTTTCAACCTGCTCCGGCGTGGTGCGCCAGTAGCTTAAGCCATCCTCCGGCGAATCGTAAAAATCGCCGTACAGCATACAGCTTTTTAAGTTCTGGTCGCCAAAAAGCTTAAAGCTGTTGGCAGCCTTCACTATCGTCATGGTGTCCATATCCGTTTCCACATGGCGGTCCACGGTAGAGAACAGCGCCGGTATTTTGGTAACGGTATCTACATTAAAAATCTGCGCCGCCAGTGCCATCATAAATTTCTGCTGGCGCTGCACGCGGCCGATATCGCCCAACTCGTCCTTGCGGAAACGCACATATTGCCCGGCCAGTTCGCCGTTTAAATGCTGATAGCCGTGTTTGATGTCGATAACAAGGTCGGCGTAAGGGTCTTCGTAGTACATATCCTTATCTACATACAAATCAACGCCGCCGATAAGGTCTATGGATTCCTTAAACGCACGCCAGTCTACCAGCACATAATAATGAATCGGCACGCGCAGCAGGTTGGCAACCGTCTGCTTGGCAAGCATCACGCCGCCGTAAGCATAAGCCGCGTTAATTTTATCGTAGCCTCTGTGCCCCGGTATCTGCACCATTGTGTCGCGCGGCATGGATACCAGCGCCACTTCGTTTTCGTCAGGGTCAAAGCTGGCCAGCATCATGGCGTCGGTGCGCTTCGGTTCGGTTTCCGCCGCTTCGCTGTCGCCGTCATCAACGCCCAAAAGCAGTACGTTAATACGTTTGTTTAACAGCGCGTCGGCGGCAATTTTGCTGTCTGCACCAACAACTTCCACCTTCGGCGGGGCAATCAGGTTATCATAGCACCATACTGCGCCCCAAAAACCGGCGGTAACAATGCCAACCAAAAGTACAATTACACATACCAGCCTGCCCCATCTCAGCTTGCGTTTGCGCCGCGTGCGCGGAGGCTGTTTATCGTCTTCCAAAGCCATATAACTCTCCTGTCTGCAATTTTATTTTTTCAGTTTTTCTACCAGCTGATTATACCCAAAAATGCAGTCCGGGTGAATCAACAGCTTGTTATCTAGCAGATATTCAATGGTGTTGGCGTAGGATTTTACCATTGCCTTTTCCAGATTTTCAAAGCAAACCTTGCGCAGCTTTTCCACGCCGTCAAAATCGCGGCCCGGCTCGATTAAATCCGCCAGGTACACTACCATGTCCAGCTCCGTCATATCCGGCGCGCCGGTGCTGTGCAGGCGGATAGCTTCCAGAATTTCCAGGTCGGTAACGCCGTATTTGTGTTCCGCATAATAAGCGCCCATTTTGGCATGCAGCAAAATCGGCTGGCGGCGTTCCACAAAATCAACGCCAAGCCCCAGTTCTTCGGCTTTTTCAACCTGTTTATCGGTCGGCACTTCGCGTCCGCAGTCATGCAGCAATGCGGCAACGGCAACCTTTTCCTTATCCATGCCGTAATGCTCCGCCATTTTCAGCGCCGTTTCGTAAACGCCCAGCGAATGTTTAAAGCGTTTGGGCGGCAGCGCCTGCTGCAAAGTATCTTTCATTTCGTCAATTGTCAGCACTGTTTGTTCCTTCTTTCCAGCTTAACGGTACAAACCCTTCTCTAAAATGTAATCGCGCACTGCTTCCGGCACCATGCCGTCAACCGGTGCGCCGTTTTTTACGCGCTCGCGGATATCTGTTGACGATACGGCCAGCTCCGGCATTTTTAAAAGCAGTATTTTTTCTTCTCCCAGCCCGCCGAAATCCTCCCGCGCTTTGGCGAAGGCTTTATCGTAGCCCGGCCTTGCCACCGCCACGAAGGTAACTTCATGCAGCAGCCCGTAAATATTATGCCAGGTACTCAGCTGCGGCACGGAATCCGCACCGACGATAAAATACAGCTCGTAGCCCGGATACTGTTTTTTCAGTTCCAGCACCGTATCGTAAGTATAGGAAACGCCGCTGCGCTTAAGCTCCACATCGCTGACCTCAAAATAAGGGCAGCCTTCAACGGCCAGTTCCGTCATACGGTAACGGTCTTCGGCCGCGGCAAATTCCATGCCTATTTTATGCGGGGCGATATAAGCAGGCACAAACAGCACTTTATCAAGCCCTAAAGCTTTGTAAACAAATTCCGCGCTGTTTAAATGGCCTATATGTATCGGGTCAAACGACCCGCCGATAATGCCCAGCTTTTTTACTGTCACAGCTGCTTTCCTCCAAAATAAAACATATCTATCGAATAATTATATCACATCTCTGCAAAAAATTGTGCTATTTTCTCAAGTATCATAATAATTATTGCAAAAAAAATTAAGGCCTTCAGGCGGTCTTTAATATCAAAAACAGTTTTAGGCCTTCTAAGATATTCATAGAAGGCCGTTAAAACTTCTTTTAAAGTTGTTTTGTGTTTGTTATTGCCGTTATTCATAACGCAATGCCTCAATCGGGTCAAGCAGCGCTGCCTTGCGCGCCGGGTAAATGCCGAAGAACAGGCCGATGCCGACGGAGAACAGCACGGCGATTAAAATTACCGGCACGGAAATTATCGTCATCCAGCCCGCAAAATAGCTGATGGCGTAAGACGCACCCACGCCAAGCAATACGCCGAGCGTACCGCCCACGATGCCGATAACCATCGCTTCAATCAGAAACTGTAAAAGTATATTGTCATATGTTGCGCCCAGCGCCTTGCGGATACCGATTTCGCGCGTGCGTTCCGTTACCGATACCAGCATGATGTTCATAATGCCGATACCTCCGACCAGGAGGCTGATTGCCGCAATGCAGCCGAGCAGCATGGTAATCGTATTCGCCGTTTCCATCATTGTATCCATTAACGCCGCCAGATTGCGCACTGTAAAGTCATCGTATTCGTTGTCCTGAATTTTATGGCGCACACGCAAAAGCGCTTCCACGTCCGCCTGTACCTGGTCGATTACGTTTTCGTTTTCAGCCTGAATGGTAATGCGGCTGATATAGGTAATGCCCATCATGCGGTTCTGCGCCGTCGTCAGCGGGATAAACACCACGTCGTCCTGGTCCTGACCGCTGGAGGACTGCCCCATCTCCTGCAAAACGCCCACTACCTTAAACGGCGCTTTGTTAATACGCACCGTTTTGCCGATAGCGTCGCCGTCAGGAAACAGGTTCTCTACAATCGTCTGGCCGATAACGCAGACACGGTCGCGGCTGGTAAGGTCGCGCTGGGTTAAGTTGCGCCCATCTTCCAAAGTGTAGTTGCGGATATCCAGCACGTTAGGCGTTGTGCCTTCCACGCTGGCGGTCCAATTCTGGTTGCCTGCAACAAGCTGGTAGCTGCGCGATACAGACGGCGCCACATGCGCAATGCCGTCAATCTGCCTTTCTATCGCTTCGGCGTCCTCTGCCGTCAGCCTTGCGCCCTCGCCCATAGGCAAACGCGCGCCGCTTGGCGTACGGCCGCCGCTCATAACAATCAAAAGGTTGCTGCCCAGGCTTGAAATATTGCTTTTAATCTGCTCTTTTACGCCAAAGCCCAGGCTGACCATGGCAATAACCGCGCCAACGCCGATGATGATGCCGAGCAGCGTTAAAAACGTGCGCAGCTTGTTGCTGAACATGCCGTCCAGCGCCATTTTGATAGATTCGTTAAACATCAGCGTCACCTCCACTCGTCGCTGACGAGCTTGCCGTCACGCATAACCAGAATACGCTTGGTTTGTTCGGCGATATCCGGTTCGTGCGTAACCATTACAATGGTTTTGCCTTCGTCATTCATCGCTTTAAAAATGTCCATAATCTCATAGCTGGACTTGGTATCAAGGTTGCCCGTCGGTTCGTCCGCCATAATAATGGCCGGGTTGTTAACCAGCGCGCGGGCAATCGCCACACGCTGACGCTGGCCGCCGCTCATCTCATTCGGTTTATGGTCAAGCCTGTTGCCCAAACCAACGGCGTCAAGCGCTTTGGCGGCGCGCTCCATGCGTTCTTCTTCCTCCACGCCGGCATACACAAGTGGCAAGGCCACGTTCACCTGCGCCGTCAATTTCGGCAGCAGGTTAAAGTTCTGGAACACAAAGCCGATTTCCGCATTGCGGGTATGCGCCAGCTCGTTATCATCGTAGCCTGCAATATCGCGCCCGCGCAGAAAATAATGCCCGCTCGTCGGCCTGTCCAGACAGCCAAGAATGTTCATCATCGTCGATTTGCCGCTGCCGGAAGGCCCCATAATCGAAGTGAACTCGCCGTCGCCGATGCTGACATTAACATGGTCCAGCGCATGGACGATGCTGTCGCCCATAATATACGATTTTACTATATCTACAAGCCTGATTACTTCTGCCATGTCCTGCCTCTTTCACGGCCGGTTAAATCGGCCCTCTCATATTGTTCTGCTGGGTAGCGCGCTGTTTTACAAGCAGCACGTCACCTTCCTGCAAATCGCCGGTAACGGCAATGTTTTCTTCGCCGGTAAGGCCAACTTTAACGTCAACTTCTCTGGAAGCCTTGGTTGCTTCGTCATAAACCTTAACGTAGCTGCGCCCGTCTTCGTAATAAATGCAGTTAGGCGGCACCATTAAGGTGTTGTCCTGCTGTTCAACAACAATGTTCGTCCTTGCCGTCATCGTCGGCAGCAGCTTGCCCTCGGGGTTGGCAACGTCAACATAAACCGTGTAGTAAATTACGTTGTCCTCGGTAACGGCAGAGCGCGAAATTAAACGTACCGTGCCGGTAAAGGTTTCCTCAGGGTAAGCATCGACGGTAAATTCAACCGTCTGCCCAACTTTTATGCGCCCGATGTCGGATTCATCGACCAGCGTGTCAATCTGCATATCGTCAAGGTTTGCCACGGACATAATTACCTGCGGTTCGCTGATACCGGAGCTGATGGTCTGGCCTACCGGGGTAGGTTCGCCGATAATGTAGCCCGCAATCGGGGAAGTGATAACCGTATCGTTCACATCGGAAACAGCCTGGTCGTAATTAGCCTTGGCCACGATGTAATCGGATTCCGCCAGATCGTAATCGCTGCGCGAAATCGCGCCCTGCGCAAGCAAAGCGGTGTAACGGTTATAGGTCAGCTCGGCGTTATCAAGGCGTGCCTTCATCTGGCGTGCTGTCGCTTCCAGAGCGGTGCTGTCCAGCTTAACCAGAACCTGCCCCGCTTCTACATGCTGGTTTTCTTCAACCAGCACTTCTACAATTCGGCCCGTAATTTTGGAGCTGATATCGACATTATCAACGGCGCTTAAACTGCCCGTTGCCGAAATGCTGTCCTTTAACGTACCGTATTCAACCTTTGCCGTTTTCACGGTTGTTTCAACCTGCGTAATGCTTTGATAGTAAGAATATCCCGCATAGCAGATTGCAGCAAGAATAACCAGAAAACCGATTACATATTTATTGTTCTTAATAAATTTCATCGCTGCACCCTCCTGATAAATTGCAATTAGCTTTCACTAATTCAATTATAACATTTTATTCTTTGTTGTTAAATATATATTACACGCAAACTATGTCAATTTTATGGCAGTTTTAAATTATTTTATTTGTAAAAAATAGCGTTTTGCCATTAAAAGTGCTATACTTAAATTATAAAAACACAACAGGAGGCTGACTGAAATGAAAAAATCAACCTGGTTCGTTCTGCTTGTCTTTGCTTTTCTTGCTTACTGCCTGTTGCGTAAAAAACGCGAGGACGAACAGGAACTTAATGAAAACTGAACGCTATCCCCTTATCGACGTATTGCGCGGCACAGCGCTGCTGAATATGTTTTTTTACCACGCCCTGTGGAATAACGAAAACCTGTTCGGGTACAACACCGGCGTGCTGCATACCCTGCCTGCGTATCTGTGGCAGCAAAGCGGCGCGGCGTTGTTTATTCTGCTGTCCGGATTTTGCTGGGCGTTAGCGCATAAACATTTAAAGCGCAGCCTTGTTGTATTGGGCTGCGCCTTTTTTATTTTTGTTGTTACGTATTTTTTTGACAGGCATAACATCATCAGCTTTGGTATTCTGTCCTTTATCGGCAGTGCCATGCTTTTAATGCTGCCGCTTGCAAAATTACTGCGCTATATCCCGCCCACCGGCGGATTAATTACCAGTCTTATTTTGTTTTTTGCTTTTAAAAACATCAGCCACGGTTATATCGGCTTCGGCGATTGGCAATGCAGCCTGCCGCCATGCCTGTACGCCAGTTATTTTACGGCGTGGCTCGGCCTGCCGCCGGATACTTTTCACTCCGCCGATTACTTCCCACTTTTACCGTGGCTCTTTATCTACACCGCAGGATATTTTGCCTGCCTGTTAAGCAAAAAACATTTAAGCCAAAGCGCTTTATTAAACATTGATATCAAACCGCTCTCCCTCTTAGGCCGCCACTCACTGGCAGCCTACTTAATCCACCAACCAGTAATTTACGGCTTGATGTGGTTGTGGTATAAGGTTGTAAATTAAAAAACCGGGCCTGCTTACGCAGTACCCGGTTTTAATTTTTGACTGTTAAGTTTTGATATGCTGTTGCAGATTATTTCTGTTCTGCGCTGCCTTCTTCATTTGCCGGCTGGGGCGGAACGATAGCGATGTTCAAAAGCAGCGGTTTTTCTTTGCTGTCAACGGCAAAATCGGCAATAACCATCATTACCTGGCCTTTTTCAAAACCTGCACCGTAAACCACACGGTCAACGCCCGGGCGTTTGATGAGGTTTACAAGCTGTTTTTCTTTGTAAGCGCCCAAATCATTGGTAATGCTTGCTTTGTATTCGTTGAATTTGGTTTCGTCAAAGTTGGCTTTCATGTCAGCGCTCAAAATCGAAGAAACATTCTTATAAGAAGATGCGTTCAAAAACTGGTCAACCATTTTTGCTTCCGCATCAAGCACGCTGCCGTCGCTGGCAAAGCAGGCGGAAGATACGCACATTACAAGCATCATCACAATCAGTAAAATCTTTTTCATTAAAGAACCTCCCTTAAATTTGTCTTTACCTATTATAGCACAAAAAAAGCAGGTGAAAACATTTTTCACCCGCTTTTCACATATTTTTTATAAACCTTTTTCAATTCTTTCCATGGCTTCAATGGTGTTTTCCCTGCTGCCGAAAGCCGTCAGTCGGAAATAGCCTTCGCCCATGGAGCCGAAGCCAGCGCCCGGAGTACCGACAACCGCCAGTTTTTCCAGCAGGTAATCAAAGAACTCCCAGGAGCCCATGCCGTTGGGGCACTGCATCCAGATGTACGGGGAATGAGTACCGCCGTAGAATTTAATGCCTTTCTTGGTCAATGCTTCCGCCATAATGCGGGCATTTTCTTTGTAGAAGGAAAGCATTTCACGGCACTGTTTCTGTCCTTCGGGGCTAAATACAGCTTCAGCGCCGCGCTGGATAATATAAGGCACGCCGTTGAATTTGGTAGTCTGGCGGCGCAGCCACATTTTGTTAAGTGACATTTCCTGTCCGTCTTTGGTTTTGCGTACCAGATCATGCGGCACAATGGTGTAGCCGCAGCGGGTACCGGTAAAGCCTGCGGTTTTGGAAAGCGAGCACAGCTCGATTGCACATTTTTTAGCGCCTTCAACGGCGAAAATGCTGCGCGGGATGCTCGGGTCGCTGATGAAGGATTCATAAGCAGCATCGTACAGGATAACGGCGTCGTTTTTCAGTGCGTAAGCCACCCATTTTTCCAGCTGTTCTTTGGTGTAAACAGCGCCGGTCGGGTTGTTCGGCGAGCACAGATAAATAATGTCGGCTTTTACGCTGTCGTCCGGCATCGGCAAAAAGTCATTTTCGGGCTTGCCCTGCATGTAAATGATTTTGCGTCCGCACATTACGTTGGTATCAAGGTAAACCGGGTAAACCGGGTCGGGAATCAGAATTACGTTGTCGTTGCTGAAAAGGTCGGTCATATTGCCGCAGTCGCTTTTAGCGCCGTCGCTGATAAAAATTTCATCGCTGGCAACATCTACACCGAAGCTTGCATAATATTTGGCAATAGCCTCGTGCAGAAAATCATAGCCCTGTTCCGGACCGTAACCGCGGAAGGTTTCCTTTACTCCCATTTCGGCAACAGCTTTCTGCATTGCTTCAATAACGGCAGGCGCCAACGGCAGGGTTACGTCACCGATGCCCATTTTAATAATTTTCTTTTCGGGATGCGCCGCCGAAAACTCCGCAACCTTATGCGCGATTTGCGAAAACAGGTAGCTTTCTTTTAAATTGCAGTAATTTTGGTTAACAAAAGCCATTTCTTTTACTCCCCCATTTAAAATATATTGTAATTTATTTGGAAACAATTTCATCGGGAATATCAATTACCCCGTCGAACACCAGCGTGGCAGGACCTTTTAAAATAACGCTGTCGTCTTTGCAGTAGGTTACTTTCAGCTCGCCGCCTTTGGCGATAACCTTTAATTCTTCATCGCGTTTACCGGCGTTGTTTAAGGTTACGCAGGCAACCGCAACAGCGCACGCGCCGGTGCCGCAGGCCCATGTTTCGCCGCTGCCGCGTTCCCATACGCGGAACTTAACGGTGTTTTTGTCAATAATCTGTACAAATTCGGTGTTTACGCCTTCCGGGAACAGTTTGTGATGCTCGAACAAAGGCCCGATTTTTTCCAGGTCAAGGCTGTCCACATCGTCAACAAAGGTTACATAATGCGGGTTGCCCATGGAAATTGCCGTACCGTTATAAACAACGTCCTCGGCGATAACAAGGCCCTGGTCAACAAACACAAAATGGTCGCTGATCATCGGGATCTCCGTGCATTTAAACACCGGCTTGCCCATATCGACGGAAGCTTCTTCAACCTTGCCGTCTTTTACGGTAACGTTGATGGTTTTAATACCGGATAAAGTTTCTATGGTGAAGGTGGTTTTATCGGTCAAGCCTTTATCGTAAACGTATTTTGCCACGCAGCGGATGCCGTTACCGCACATTTTGCCTTCGGAAGCGTCGGCGTTGAACATGCGCATTCTGAAATCGGCCTTATCGGACGGCATAATTAAAATCAGCCCGTCGGAACCGATGCCGAAACGCCTGTGGCTGACATATTCGCTGACTGCGCCCGGGTTGGGCACGTCTTTTTCCATGCAGTTTACATACACATAATCATTGCCGCAGCCATGCATTTTGGAGAATTCCAGTTTCATCTTCATTCCTCCCGTTTAACCGGCCCTGCCGGATTATCTCTTAAATAAAAACGGCGTCCAAACAGAACGCCGCCGCTCTCATTAAATTATACTATCAGCAAAAATTTCAGTCAACCGCAGCTTAATTTTTTTGCGGAAGATTAGCAAATTTGGCCTTCATAATTCTTTTGTAAGTTTCCACGCCCGGCTGGTCAAATGCGTCGATGTTGGCCAGTTCGCCTTCATACGCTATACTGAGCATCAAGAAATAGAACAGCTCGCCGAGATGGTAAGCGTTCATCTCCGGCAGCACGTAGCGCGCGTTAAAACGGTTGTCGCTGTTCAATGCTTCGGCGTTACTGTCCAGCGCCATCGCCAGCGCGTCGTTCATCTTTAAGCCGTGGTACTTTTTAAAGGCAGGCTCGTCAAACGGCATGCCCAGCACAATATCGCCCGGCATGTTTTTTATCTGCAAAAACTGCACAACCTTGTTGCGGATGCCGTCCTGATGCAGCTGCGTCTGCGCGTGCATATCGGTCGTGCCCACCGCAGGCACCGGCGTACGCCCGTAATAAACCGTTTCGCCGCTGCGGTTTCGGCGTTTGCCCAAAGATTCCGCCAGCAGCTGCACATACCATTGCCCCAGCGAACCGAGCCGCTCGCCATAGCCCATAAACACTTCAATGTGGCAGCCGTATTTGGCAGCCGCCAGATATTTCAGCGCCGCATTCATCAGCGCCGGGTTTTCGTAAATATTTTCACTGCGGCAGGCAGCTTCCATATTGCCCGCGCCGCTCAAAAGTTCTTCCACGTTCATGCCGATAGCCGCCGCCGTAACAAGGCCGGGGTCGGTCAGCACGCTGAAACGCCCGCCGATGCCGTTTTTAATATCAAAGCAGCGCCAGCCGTGCTTTTCTGCCAGCGTAAACAGCGGCGAGCCTGCTTCCGGGTTGCGGTCGGTAACGGCTGTAACTTCGGTGTCGAACATAACGCTTTTATTGCAGGCCTCGTAAAAATAAATAAACGAAGCCAGAGTTTCCAGCGTCGAACCGGATTTGGAAATCGGCACCAGCATAACTTTAAAACGCTTTTTCTTCGGCCATGCGTGTACCGACCAGTAACGCAGCTCGTTCATAATTTCTTCGCACTGGCCCGCGTCCAGATTGTTGCCGGAAAAATAAATGCGCGGATAACCGCTGCGGCGTTTTTCGCCAAGTGAATTCCAGCTCGGCCCTGCGCCGATATCGAACAGCACCTTGTTGCCAAGATACGAACCGCCGATGCCGAGGAATACTACCGCATCGACATTGGTGCGCAGGTAATCGCCAAACTCCTTCAGCTTTTGCAGCGATACCGGCGTATTGGGGTTGCCGTTTTCAACATCAGCAAGGCGCGTAAAATACACCGGTTCCGGCGTGCCGTCCTTGGAAAGATGTTTGTACGCCGTGCCGCTTCTGCGCATTTCGTCAATGGCAGCAGCAGCCTTGTGCATGTCACCCTCAAGTGCTTTTAAATCGGCTTCCTGCAAACGCCCCGTGCCGAACATATTTGTATAATCAAAGGTAAAGCCGCTGTTTAAAACAAGCTTTTCTGCAAATTTCACGTACTCACCTCATACGTTATTTTTGTGCCACACGTACTTCAAACATGCGCTGCCACGGCAGATTAAACTGATAGCCGTCCACGGTTTCTTCCGTCATCAGCGGCGACGCGATGTTTTTAATTTCTTTGGTAATTAAATTTTCGGCAGCCACCAGCTGTTCGCTGTTTAAGCCGCTGTTCGGCCAGTGGTTGGGCCAGATGAGTTCTGCCGATACCTTCATGCGCACGTTGGCCTGATAAGCCCAGTCGTCCAGATAACGGATATTCAGCAAATTATCCCTGCCTGCTTCCGTCATATCCGGCGCCAACAAGCCCTGCGAAAGCGCAAAGCCAATCGTGTTGCCTGCGGTGTTCCAACCGCCGTAAGCAGCAACGCTGTAAGCCTTATCCTGCGCAAACAGTTCTTTTACCAGCGCGTTGTCAGCACCGTTGCCGTAAGCAATATCGGCTACAGCCACAGGTTTGCCCTTATCTTCAAAATAATTCAGCTTTTTCATAAAGCGTTCCTGCTGTTTCGTTACCGTACCGTCGTTACTCGGCACAGAAGCCTCCAGTGTTACACCGCTGGAAGGAGTGTTTACCAAAAGCACCATATCGGCGCGTTTCAAATATTTGGTAGGCCAGCCACCAACAGCATGGATGTGCTCCTTAACGCTGACATCTACCGGGTCATCCTCATAAGAGGGAATTGTATCTTTGCCCTTGCCGTCACCGTAAGCGGCAAAAACAAAGGGAATTTCATAACTTAAACGGTTGGCGGCGCGGTTCAGCAGCACCATGCCAAGCTGGTCGGCACCGGCAAAAAAGCGGATGCGTTCCTTCGGCAGCTCGCGCACAAGAATATCCATTTTGCGTGCTTCCTTATGTGCCTGCGAATACGGCGCCGTATCGTCGCGGCCGATTAACAGATAGTCAAAATCGCCGCTTTCCACACCGTGCAGCAAAAGCTCGGTCATTTCAATGTTCAAAGCGCGGCGCTGCATATTATCGGCGCGCACATCTGCCGGAATTTCCTGCAATAATCGTTTTAATTCCTTACGCTCGCGGCGGGTAATTTCTTTTAAATCCTCACGGTCTTCAAGTTCGCCAAGCTGAAAAATTTTGCTGCCCCACTCCGCATAATACGGCGGTTCAACCGGTGCGGCACTGGCGCGCGGCGAACGCATGATGGTTGTAAACACGTAAACCAGCGGGTTGCCGCCCAAATCTTTTAAATTTACCAGACGGTGCGCGCGTTCTTCCAGCACATCACGTTCAATATGGTGCGTGCGCGAATCAACCAGTCCGCCATACAGCAACGCGTCAGACGACACAATAACGGCGTTGGCAAGCGGCGCACGTTCAGCAAGCCATTCGTACAATTTATCCGGGTCACCGCTGTGCTCGTTGGAAGCAATGTATTCCTCCGGCGGCGTTTCCACATTCCAGCCTGCCGCCGCCATACTGTTGACGGAATATTCAAGGCACACCGGCCTGTTATCCAGCGGCACAAATAAAATAGTGCCCCTGCCTGCGGCACTGGCAACGCTGAACGCGGATAAAAATAAAATAAAGCAGATAAAAGCTGATAATCTTCGTAACATGGGCAAAATCCTTTCGGGTTTTTATAAAAAATCTCCTGCTGTAAAATTTACTATTCTAAGTTAAATTCTACAAGCAGGAGAAAAATCCTTTAATGTTTTTTAATTATTTGCCTAAATTAAAACGGCTTAAGAAATCTTTGGTGCGCTGGTTTTTAGGCGCAGAGAAAATTTCTTCCGGGCTGCTTTCTTCGGCAACAACGCCCTGGTCGATGAAAATTACACGCGAAGATACATCACGCGCAAACGCCATCTCGTGCGTTACAATAACCATCGTCAGGCCTTCGTCTGCAAGTTCCTTCATAACCGCCAGAACCTCGCCGACCATTTCCGGGTCAAGCGCAGAGGTAGGCTCGTCCATCAGCAGCACTTCCGGTTCCAGTGCCAGAGCACGGGCAATGGCAACGCGCTGTTTCTGGCCGCCGCTGAGCTGGTGCGGTTTGGCATTGATGTAGCTTGCCATACCTACGTGTTCAAGGTATTTCATCGCCGTGCTGCGGGCGGTTTCCTTATCCTTGCCCAAAACCTTAACCTGGCCGACCATACAGTTTTCCAGCACCGTCATGTTGTTGAACAGATTGAACTGCTGAAACACCATGCCGACTTTGGTACGGTACAACGGCAGGTTTTTAAAGGTTTCCAGCACGTTTTTGCCGCGGTAAGCAATAACGCCGTCCGTCGGCTGCTCCAAAAAGTTTACGCAACGGATAAGCGTGGATTTGCCGCTGCCGGAAGGACCGATAATGCAAACCACGTCACCTTTATTGACATCAAAGCTGATGCCTTTTAAAATTTCACGCTCGCCAAATTGTTTTTTTAAATCCTGAACGGACAACAGTAATTCTTTTTCTGCCATTTCTGTTACCGTCCTTTCTTGTTAGTTACCTGAAAATGCCCGCACGGGTCAGCCATCGGGTCATATTCCACCAGCTGATAATCCTTCGGACCGTCCATTTTGCTTTCCAGCCAGCGCAGAATGCGGGAAGCCGTAAAAGTCATAATGAAGTAAATAATGCAGGTAATAAAGAAAATTTCAAAATATCTGTAATACACGCCCGCAGCCGATTTAGAAGCAAAATACAGCTCGGTTACGGAAATTACGTTCAATACGGAAGTATCTTTAATATTGATAATCAGGTTGTTGCCAATCTGCGGCATGATGTTGCGCAATGCCTGCGGCAGCACAACAAAACGCATCGTCTGGAAATGGTCCATACCGATAGCAACGGCAGCCTCGCGCTGGCCTGCGTCGATGGATTCAATACCGCCGCGCACGGTTTCCGCCATATATGCGCCGGTGTTAATGGAAACAACAAGAAAACCGGCAAACATTGCCGACATATCAATATCAAACAGGCTCATCGCACCATAATATACAACCATTGCCTGTACTATCATTGGTGTACCGCGAAAAATTTCAACGTAAGAAGATAAAACCGCTTTTACCCCTCGGATAAGCGAGTTTTTAAAGCAGCCTGCATTCGGGTCTTCCGGTATCGTCTGCACAATACCAACGGCAAGGCCGATTACGCAGCCGATAAAAGTGCCGACCAGCGCAAGCAGCAATGTAACGCCTGCACCCTGAATCAGTACGCCGCCATATTCGTTAAGTAAAAATACTACCCACGAAAAGAAAGAATCGGGCATAGTAGCCATAATTTACCACCTAACATTCAGTCATTTATACAAACAAAATAAATATGGAAATAAGGGGACGGCTTGTACCGCCCCCTTAACAGACAAACTTCAAGCTATTATTTTGCCAACGGCTGTTTCTGGATAGCTTCATCCATCATTTTATCAAAGTCGGCAGGAGTCATGTTGCCAAGTACGGCATCCATAGCGTCTTTCAGTTCTTTGTTGCCTTTTTTGATGGCAATGCCGATTTCAACATCTTCTTTGGAAGTTTTGAAACCTTTTTCTTCGGAGAACTGGAGAACGGTCAGTTCAGGGTTAGCAAATGCCGCTGCTTTCGCAGTCGGGATATCGGTAACAATCAGGTTGCATTTGCCGGAGGTAAGAGCAACAATCATGCCCGGTACGTTGTCGATAGCAGGCAGTTTGTTAACTTCCGGAACCTGGTCAATCTGGTCGTACCAGATGGTGTTCAGCTGGCTGGTAGCGGTTGCACCGCGCAGTTCTTCAACGCTGGTTGCCTGAGCCTGCGGGGTATCTTTTCTAACCAGTGCTACAACATTTGCATAATAATACGGTTTGGTAAAGTCAACGGACTGTTTACGTTCGGAAGTGATGGACATACCGGCGATAGCAGCGTCAATTTTGCCGCTTACAACTGCCGGAGCAAGGCCGTCCCATTCAATTTTCTGGATTTCGAGCTCAGCGCCCATGGAATCAGCCAGTTTTTTAGCCATCATTACGTCATAACCGTAAGCATATTCTTCGGTGCCGGCAATTTTAACAGCGCCGCCTTCGGAAGAAGTCTGGGACCAGTTATACGGAGCGTAAGCACATTCCATACCAACTTTTAATACTTTTTTATCACTTTTTTCGTCGCCGCCGCAGCCTGCGGTGAAAATCATGGAGGCTGCCATTACGCCGGCAACAGCACATAAAGCTAATTTTCTTAAATTCATATCAAACAGCACCTTCCTAATAAAATTAAAACTACAAAGTTAATTTTACCTTTTGATTACAAATATGTCAATTGCATAAAAGCAGATTTACATATTTTATCTGTTATTTTACGTAATTATTCATGGTGTTGTCTTTAAGTACAACGTCATGTGCGCCGCCTTCAACGATAGAAGTTGCGGATACCAGGGTAATTTTGGCTTTGGCCTGCAATTCAGGGATATTCAGCGCGCCGCAGTTGCACATGGTGGAACGTACTTTGTTCAGGGTCAGGTTTACGTTATCCTTCAGGCTGCCTGCATACGGAACATAGGAGTCAACGCCTTCTTCAAAGGACAGTTTCTGAGCGCCGCCGAGGTCATAACGCTGCCAGTTGCGGGCACGGTTGCTGCCTTCGCCCCAATACTCTTTCATGTAGTTGCCGTTGATGTTGACTTTGTTGGTCGGGCTTTCATCAAAACGTGCAAAGTAACGGCCCAGCATCAGGAAGTCTGCGCCCATGGCAAGAGCAAGGGTCATGTGGTAATCGTAAACAATACCGCCGTCGGAGCAGATAGGAACATAAATGCCGGTTTCCTTATAATATTCGTCGCGTGCTTTGGCAACTTCAATTACTGCGGTTGCCTGGCCGCGGCCGATACCTTTCTGTTCACGGGTAATGCAGATGGAGCCGCCGCCGATACCAACTTTAACGAAGTCAGCACCGCATTCGGCTAAGAAGCGGAAGCCTGCAGCGTCGACAACATTGCCTGCGCCTACTTTTACGCTGTCGCCGTAATGTTCGCGAATCCATGCCAGCGTAATTTTCTGCCATTCGCTGTAGCCTTCGGAGGAGTCGATGCA
Source organism: uncultured Phascolarctobacterium sp. (assembly GCA_949295115.1). GTDB lineage: Bacteria > Bacillota > Negativicutes > Acidaminococcales > Acidaminococcaceae > Fusicatenibacter_A. Next base: position 86,173 of record CASFJU010000011.1, on the reverse strand, counting down.
CAGTACGTCAACGCCTGCGTTAACAAGTGCCGGTACGCGTTCAGCGTAGTCGCGGGTGTTAATGCCTGCGCCTACAATGTGGCGTTTTTTGCTGTCCAGCAGTTCCAGCGGATATTCTTTATGGGTAGCATAGTCTTTGCGGAATACCATGTACAGCAGGCGGCCTTCAGCATCGATAATCGGCAGGGTGTTCAGTTTGTGTTCCCAGATGATGTCGTTAGCTTCCTGCAAAGTGGTTTCCGCCGGAGCGGTAATCATTTCGCTGATCGGAGTCATGAATTCTTTAACTTTGGTGTTCAAATCCATGCGGCTTACACGGTAGTCACGGCTGGTAACAATGCCTTCCAGTTTGCCGTTAACGGTGCCGTCGCTGGTAACAGCAACAGTGCTGTGGCCGGTTTTTTCTTTCAAAGCAAGGATATCTGCCAGAGTGCTGTCCGGGCGGATGTTGGAATCGCTGCTTACAAAACCTGCACGGTGTGTTTTAACTCTTTCAACCATGGCTGCTTCATCTTCAATGGACTGAGAGCCGTAAATGAAGGAAATGCCGCCTTCTTTGGAAAGGGCAACCGCCATTTTATCGTCGGAAACGGACTGCATGATAGCGGAAACCAGAGGAATGTTCATGGTGATAGCCGGTTCTTCGCCTTTTCTGAATTTAACCAGCGGAGTTCTCAAATCAACATTAGCCGGAACACATTCGCTGGAAGAATAACCGGGGACTAAAAGATATTCACTAAAAGTATGTGCGGGTTCATCGTAATAAAATGCCATTTTCATCCATCCTTTGCTTAAAATTTTTATGTTTTTTTATTTAATAACTGCGTATACAAAATGTCCCCGCTGGTGCAGGGACATTTATTTTATTTTTTAAGTGCGCGCCACGCGATATCTTTGCGGTACTGCATATCCGTAAAGCTAATGAGGCTTACTGCTTTGTAAGCACGTTCCTGCGCTTCGGCGATGTCTTTGCCGCTTGCAGTTACGCCAAGCACGCGTCCGCCTGCCGTTACCACGCTGCCGTCACTGATTTTCGTTCCGGCGTGGAATACAACGGTATCAGGCAGTGCGCCTGCTTTATCCAGCCCGCTGATAGGATAGCCGTTTTTGTAGCTTTCCGGGTAGCCGCCGGAAGCCAGCACAACGCAGACAGTTGCTTTATCCTTCCAGCCGATATCTACTTTATCAAGCCCGCCGGTTGCGCAGGCCAGCATAATTTCTGCCAGGTCGCCGTCCAGAAGCGGCAGTACAACCTGCGTTTCCGGGTCGCCGAAGCGGCAGTTAAATTCAACAACCTTAACTTCGTCGCCGCAAACCATCAATCCGGCATACAGGCAGCCTTTATACGGCATGCCTTCTGCTTTCATGGCAGCTACAACGGGTTTCAAAATCTTTTCAACAGCACGCAGGCGTAAAATATCGGTTAAAACCGGAGCCGGTGCATAAGTGCCCATACCGCCGGTGTTAGGACCTTTATCTCCGTCAAAGGCGCGTTTGTGGTCCTGCGAAGCAATCATCGGTACAATGTGCTCGCCGTCGGTAAAGGCTAAAAGCGATGCTTCCTCGCCCTGCATAAATTCTTCGATGACAACGCGTGCGCCCGCGCCGCCGAATTTATGCTGCTCGCCCATCATTTCGTCAATGGCTTCCAGCGCTTCGGCTTCCGTCATGGCAACAACTACGCCTTTGCCTGCCGCAAGCCCGTCGGCCTTAATAACAATCGGCGCGCCTTTTTCCTTAACATAGGCTTTGGCGGTTTCAATATCCTCGCAAACTTTAAAGAACGCGGTCGGGATATCGTATTTAGCCATGATGTTTTTGGCAAAAGCCTTGCTGCCTTCAAGCTGCGCAGCCGCTTTCGAAGGGCCGAACACAGCCAGCCCGCGGGATGCGAAAACATCGGCAATGCCTGCAACCAAAGTTGCTTCCGGACCGACAACGGTCAAATCAATGCCGTGTTCTTCAGCAAAATCTGCCACAGCATCAAGGTCGTTTAAATTAAGTTCTACACATTCGCATTTTTCAACAGCGGCAATGCCTGGGTTGCCGGGCGCAGCCCAGATTTTTTCAACCTGCGCGCTCTGTGCCAGCTTCCACGCCAGTGCGTGTTCGCGTCCGCCGCCGCCAATCAGTAATATCTGCATAATGCTTCTCCTTATTTGCCTTCGGCAAGCTGCTTGGTCAGGTAAGCAGTAATCGCAGCGTCATATTCGGAAGTATGCGCAAAGGCTTCTTTAGCCAGCGTTTTGCGGGTTACGATATCAGCGTCGCCGTGCTGCTGTAACATAGCAATCAGGCTGGTGTAGCGTGCCGGGTTGGTAATGATGATGACATCGCGGAAGTTTTTGGCTGCCGCCCTTACCATTGCCGGGCCGCCGATATCAATGTTTTCGATTGCTTCAGCTTCGGTTACGCCGGGTTTGGCAATCGTTTCGCGGAACGGATAGAGGTTAACAACAACTAAATCAATCGGTTTAATGCCGTGTTCTTCCATGGCTTTAACGTGTTCCGGGTTGCTGCGCACGGCTAAAATGCCGCCGTGGATTTTCGGGTTCAGGGTTTTTACCCTGCCGTCCATAATTTCCGGAAAGCCGGTTACGTCGCTGACATAGGTTACGGGGATGCCTGCTTCCTGCAAAGCCTTCATCGTGCCGCCGGTGGAAATAATTTCCACGCCGATGTCATGCAAAAACTGTGCCAGTTTAACAATGCCTGTTTTGTCCGATACGCTTAAAAGCGCTCTTTTTATTCTCATGTTCCTTCACCTCTCAGCCGGAAGCACTTTAACGTGCCTTCCTTCTATTTGCAGCCTGCCTTCGCTCCACAAACGTACAGCTTCTGGCAGCGCTTTATGCTCCTGTTCCAAAATCCTGTCTGCCAGCGTGTCATGCGTGTCATCGTCCAGCACCGGCACTGCTTTTTGCAGGATAATCGGGCCGCTGTCCGTGCCCTCGTCCACAAAATGTACCGTGCAGCCGGCAATTTTTACGCCGTAGTTAAGCGCCTGCCCCTGTCCGTCAAGGCCGGGGAAACTCGGCAAAAGCGCCGGATGGATGTTGACGATTTTGTGGTGCCAGTGCCCTACAAACACCGGGCTTAAAATGCGCATAAAACCTGCCAGCACAACAAGTTCCGCACCGGCGTCTTCCAGCGCGGCAGTAATTTTATTTTCAAATTCTTCTTTGGATGCACATTCTTTACGCTCCACAGCCACAATTTTAATACCGGCTTTTGCGGCGCGTTCCAAAGCAAAGGCATCCTTTTTATCGCTGATAACAACGGTAATTTCCACGTTAAGCGTACCGGCGGCAATTTCGTCCATCAGGGCCTGCAAATTGCTGCCCCTGCCGCTTACCAGCACGCCGATTTTGCGCTTATTCACCAAAAACGCCGCCTTTCAGCACAGCCTTGCCGCTGCCTTCCACAATCTTACCCAGTTCGTAGAAGGTTTCGCCGGCATTTTTAAGGTGTTCGCGTACAGCGTCGGCTTCTTCCGGCGCAACAACCAGCACCATGCCTACGCCCATGTTAAAGGTGCGGTACATTTCGTGCCAGTCAACATTGCCCCATTCCTGCAATTTTTTAAATACCACAGGCACTTCCCACGCACCGGCGTTAACGTCGGCGTCGCAGTCAGCAGGCAGAATGCGCGGAATGTTATCGTAAAAACCGCCGCCGGTGATATGCACCATGCCGTGCAGATTGAATTTTTCAATCAAAGGCAGGCATACGCGCGGATAAAGACGGGTCGGTTTCAAAAGTTCTTCGCCCAAAGTAGTGCCAAATTCCGGCACCGGGGTATCCATGGTAAAGCCCATTACGTCAAAGCAGATTTTGCGCACCAGCGTAAAGCCGTTGGAATGTACGCCCGCAGAAGGCAGGCCCAAAAGCACGTCGCCCGGTTTTACCTTGTCGCCGGTAATCATTTTGCTTTTTTCAACAACGCCAACGCAGAAGCCTGCGATGTCGTATTCGTCCTTACCATACAAATCGCTCATCTCTGCGGTTTCGCCGCCGATTAACGCGCAGCCGGATTCCTTGCAGGCACCGGCAACGCCTTTAACAATCTGCGCAACCTTTTCCGCCTCAAGGGTTTCGATGGCAATATAGTCAAGGAAGAACAGCGGTTCAGCGCCCTGCACCAGAATATCGTTTACGCACATGGCAACAGCGTCCTGGCCGATGGTATCATGCTTGTCGGCCATAAAAGCCAGTTTCAGCTTGGTGCCTACGCCGTCGGTGCCGCTTACCAGTACCGGCTCTTTGTATTTGCCGCTGTTTAATGCAAACAAACCGCCAAAGCCGCCGATGTCACCGATAACTTCAGGACGGTAAGTAGCCTGCACACTTGCTTTCATCAGTTCAACAGCTTCATTGCCGGCATCAATGTTTACACCGGCATCGGCATAAGTAAGTTGTTTCTTTTCTTCGCTCATCATCGTCCTCCTGTATCAGCCTTCGTTTTCAAAAATATATTTGGAACCCTGCCTCAGGGTTTCTTCCGCATTGTCTGGGTAATCGGCATTAAAGCAGGCATAGCACATGCCTTCGGGGTCCATGCAGTCCAGCGCGCGTTTCAAACCTTCCAGCGAAATATAATGCAAAGAATCCGCGCCGATGTACTGGCAGATTTCTTCTTCCGTATGGGTAGAAGCAATCAGTTCCTTGCGCACGCTGGTATCAATGCCGTAATAGCACGGGTCTGTTACCGGCGGCGAGCTAATGCACATATGCACCTCGCGGGCACCGGCGTCCTTCAAAAGTTTAACTATCTTGCCGCTGGTGGTGCCACGCACAATGCTGTCGTCAACAACTACAACGGATTTGCCCTTAATAACGCTTTCTACCGGGTTCAGTTTAAGCCTTACAGCGTTCAGGCGCTGTTTTTGGGTAGGCTGAATAAACGTCCTGCCTACATAGCGGTTTTTGGTCAAACCTTCCATAAACGGCACGCCGGATTCAAGGCTGTAGCCAACTGCCGCCGCCGTACCGCTGTCCGGCACGGAAATAACGATGTCGGCCTTAATATCTTTGGTTTCTTTGGCCAGCTCGCGGCCCATATTGATACGCGCCTGATAAACCGATTGCTTGTCGATAACGCTGTCGGTACGCGCAAAATAAACATATTCAAATACGCAGTGCGCACGTTTGGCAGGCATCTTTTCTGCCCAGCGGCTGCTTTTCGGTTCTTCACTATCGCTTTCAAACACCAGCATTTCGCCCGGTTCAACGTCGCGTACAAATTCCGCGCCAACCAAATCAAAAGCGCAGGATTCGGAAGCAACTACCCAGCCGCCTTCCATTTTGCCAATCGCCAGCGGGCGGAAGCCATACGGGTCGCGCACGGCGATGAGTTTGTTATCGGTCATAACCAGAATGCCAAACGCGCCTTTAATGGTGTTGGCAGCTTCGGCTACACGTTCTTCAATAGTTTTTTTGCGGCTGCGCGCGATAAGGCTTACCACAACTTCGGTATCAACCGTAGTCTGGAATACTGCGCCTTCCAGTGAAAGGCGTTTGCGCAGCTCTGCCGCGTTGGTAAGGTTGCCGTTATGTGCCAGCGCCAGGTTGCCGCCGTCAAAATAAACGCGCAGCGGCTGAATGTTGTACGCCATGCTGGAACCGGTAGTGGAATAGCGCACATGCCCGATGGCGATATGCCCTTCCAAACCGCTTACGCCGCCTTTAAAAACATCGGCCACAAGGCCCATGCCTTTGCGTACTTCCATGTGCGAACCGTCGGTAGTGGCAATGCCGCAGCTTTCCTGACCGCGGTGCTGCAATGCGTACAGCCCCCAGTAGGTGTTCAGCGCAACATCGTCGCTGTGGGAATAAATACCGAACACGCCGCACTCTTCGTGCATTTTGTCATCCGTAAAATCAATGCCAGACATTCTCTGCTCCTTTTCCGCCGCCAAATTACTGTTCAGAAGCGCGGAGCGCAGCCAGTTTTTCGCCTTTGGCCTTAACTTCCGCTTTCATTTTTTCACGGTCTTCGGCAAGCTTTTCAACAAGTTCCGGGTATTTGGTAGCCAAAATCTGTACGGCAAACAGCGCCGCATTTTTAGCGCCGTTAATGGCCATGGTTGCTACCGGAATACCGGACGGCATCTGTACAAAGCTCAAAAGGGAATCCATTCCGTTTAAAGGAGTGGCGTTAATGGGTATGCCAATTACCGGCAGCGTTGTAAATGCGGCAATAACACCGCCAAGATGAGCTGCTGCGCCTGCTGCGGCAATAATTACCTCAACGCCGCGTTCACGCGCGCCTGCCGCAAACTCGTGCACCATTTCCGGGGTACGGTGTGCGGAAGCAACCACAACTTCAACTTCAACGCCAAAGCTTTTTAAGGTTTTTTCAGCCGGTTCAAGCACCGGCCAGTCAGAATTGCTGCCCATAATAATTGCAACTTTCATTATCCCACTGCCTTTCGATAAAAAATAAAGCCCGGTTAAAAAATCTATTGTGCTGTTCAACCAACTACAATTCTTCCGGGCGTCTTTACATAAATAATATTATTACTTTATTTTACCAATAGCCGCCCATTGTGTCAATAAATTTACACATTTTGTTATTCGCCTTTTTCTGTTTCGTAAGGCCAGCCGCTCATGCTTCCTTCAAGGCTCTGCACATTTTTGTAGCCCTGCGCGCGCAGCATCGTTTCCGCTTCGTAGCCGCGCAAATCAATCTGGCAGCTGCAAACAAGCTTTGCATCCTTGTCAGGCAGCACCTCGCCGCTATGCGCACGCACCTTATCCAGCGGCAGGTTTACAATGTTGGCGCAGCCTGCAATACGGCGCGCTTTAAACTCGCCCGGCGTACGCACATCCACCAGCGTGTAAGCCTTATCCTTGCGCAGCTCTTTAAAATCTTTTGGGTTAATGCTGCGCAGGCGCCCTTCAATTTTGTTCAGCAGCACGTTGGCAGCCGTGGCAATATTGTCAATCGGCCCGTTAAACGGCGGCGCATAGCCGATGTCAAACTCACTCAAATCTTCAAGCGTTGCGCCCATGCTGATAGCGGCAACAAGGGTATCAATACGTTTATCGACGCTCTGCCCTATCGCCTGCGCGCCGATAACCTTATGCGTCTTTTTATCAGCAAACAGCTTCAGAACAATACGCCCTGCACCCGGCATATAAGCAAGACGGTCGTTGCCCGGCACAACAACGCTTTCAAAATCAATACCGGCAGCGGCGGCAGTACGCTCGTTCAAACCAGTGCTGCCCGCTTCCATGCCCGGCATACGGCACAGCCCCGTGCCCAAAACGCCTGGGTATTTAACCATATCGCCGCAAATGTTGTCGGCAATCACGCGCCCGTGCTTGTTGGCAGTGCTGCCCATCGGCGCAAAAATTTTCGCTCCACTCACACGATGAGTATTTTCTGCGCAGTCGCCGCCCGCATAAATGCAAGGGTCACTCGTCTGCATATATTCGTTAACGGCAACGCAGCCGCTCGGCCCGATAGCAAGCCCGGCTTCACGCGCCAGTTCCACATTGGGGCGCACGCCCACGGCGACAATAACCATCTGCGCCGGAATGGTGCGCTTATCAGTCTTAACGGCGGTTACGTGCTCTGCCCCTTCAAAGGCAACCGTTTTTTCGCCAAGGCACAGGTTAATGCCCGCAGCGGCAACAGGCTTCGCGGCAAGTTCAGCCATCTCCAAATCAAGCATCTGCGGCAGAATGCGGTCCTGCATCTCCACAACGCTCACCTTCACGCCGATGTTGTTAAACGCTTCCGCCAGCTCCATGCCGATAAAGCCCGCACCGACAATAACCACGTCCGTCACATTGTTAGCGGCAAGTTCAGCCTTAACCTGCTCAACCTCCCACGGGAACCAGAAGTTATGAATACCCTCTAAATCCGCGCCCGGTATCGGCAGGCGCACCGGCGTCGCACCAGTGCCCAGCACCAACACGTCATACGGCATTTCCGTCACCGTGCCGCTTGTTTTATCCAGCACCGTCACCGTTTTCGCTTCGCGGTTAATCTTTTGCGCCTCATGGCGGATTAACACATCAATGCCCTTTACGTTTTTAAAATATTCAACATCGCGCGCAATGCCCTGCGGCGTATGCGTAAACTCGTTAAAGTTTTTTACCTCATCGCTGATATAATACGGAAAACCGCACGCACCATAGCTTACAAGCTCGCCGCGCTCAATAACGGTAATTTCCGCATCCTTATCCCTGCGGCGCAGGCGCGAAGCAGTTTTCATCCCTGCCGCCACCCCGCCGATAATCAAAACCTTCTTTGCCATATATCAAAACCTCCTCCGCACAAAATTTCCTACCTCTATTATATACCAAAAATTAAAAAGCCACAGCAAATAAACGCCGTGGCGGGGAAAATATATTTAGTTATTTTGCTTTCTTCTCTATTGCTATAATAGTTACATAAATCGGTAAGATACAAAAAGCGCATTTCTGCAAGTACAGAAACGCGCTTTATTTTTATTTTCCATTTACAATTAATGATACCGAAGGCTGACTGATGTTGAACAAATTGCCGAGGAAGATTTGAGATAAACCTTCTTCTTTGTACAAACGCAAAATTTCTTTGTTGCGTTCGTTAAGCGTGTTAAAAGTTTTAATCTCAACAACTTCATGGCGGATAGCAAAGCCAAAATCGCGTATTATTACAACCTTACGGGTATTATCAGGATTTTTTATTTTCAGCTCCCATGTCGGCATGCCGCTTTTACTGCGCTGATTAAACATGCAGTATTCAACAGTTCCATTACCTGTAATATCTTTTAAATCTTTTTCATCTAACGGTAGTTCCGTATTTATCATTTTACCGCCCTCACATCATTTTATAAATTATAGTTTAATATTGGCAATGTTTTAAAACAAAAGGGAGCAGAAGCCCCCTTTTGTTTTTTAGTTTTTAATTAAAAGCTGTATCTTACGCCAACATTCCACTGCCACGGAGTTGCAACGTCGCCGCCGTAAGTTTTTTCTACATCCATGTAAAGATGCGTTGCGTCGCTGAGATTAATGTTGGTGCCTACACCAACTTCCCACCAGCCGCCGCCAAGGTCTTGTTCAAAGCCTCTGGTTACGCCGTTTTTGCTGAAAGTCATATCGGTTTCGCCGTCAAAATCATACAGGTAAGAAGCACGCACATAAGCATTGCCCTGTTTAAAGTCCTTGCCAAGTGCAAAGCCTACGCGGCCTACAAGGCTGTCCATACCGTCCTGACGTACAGATACGCCGTTATCGGTGGTGTAATTTGCACTGCCGATTTTACCATAGGTCAGTTCAACCTGCGGCTCAATCCACATGCCGTTATCCTGCGTAAAGCGTTTGCCGTATTCAGCGCTTACGCTGTAACCGTTGGTATCATAATCGCCGCTGCCTGCGCCGCCGTTAACGTCAAAGTCATGGTCAAGGCGTGCATATTTGGCAATCAAATCAATAAAGCTGCCGTCATCATTCAAATAGCTGCCGTATACAGCAAAGCCGGTGTGTTTGTTTTCACCGCTGCCGCCGTTAAAGCTGCTTTCGCCTTCGGTGTAGCTTAACGCAGCACCAACAGTCCAGTTGGGGTTAGTGCTTAATTTTTCATCATAACCTAATTGATAGGTGTTGTACTGGTTTTTAATGCTTTCGTAAGTACCTTCGCCGCGTACCATACGTGCCCAAATGCCGTGTTCACCTTTACTGTCACGCAGTTCGCCAAGGCGTTTGTTCATGTCATTGTTTTCGGCACGCCAAGCCATTAAGGCGATATTAGCCATATTGCTGATTGCATCGTTGGATGCATTAACTTTTTCATTAACAGTATTGGCAAGCAGATTGCCGTCTTCGCCAACTTCTGCTGTAATTGCGCCTGCAACGGCAGTTTCAGCTACATACAAATCGGTAGCGGCAGATTTGCCTGCTCCGGTTGCAATGTTATCTACAACCTGATTTGCAAGGTTTTGCAGGCTTTCATTCACATTGTTTTGTACAAGCTGTTCAGCATAATTGCCGGTTGCAGAAACGGTTAAAGCAGTATTTTCAGCTTTAGATTCAGTAATAGAAAGTTTATTTTCTGCACTTGCTACATTGACATTAAGACTTTCACCAGAAAGATTTTCAATTTTTAACTCCTGGTCTTTCATATTATTTAAATTAATAATGCCATCATTAGCAGTTAAATTATTAACTGCAATTGCAGTTGTACCAGAAGTTTCTCCATCAGACTCATTAACATATTCAGGATTCCATTGAGCGCCATCAGCAACAACTAAATCCATCCCACTTACTTCTGCTTTTTCTTCATCAGGTATAGAACCGCTGCCCCAAGATACAACAGCATTACCGTTCCAATATGAATCTGCACCGGTTAAATTTACTACTACATCAGCATCTACTTTTGTTCCGGAAGTTGCCTTATCATAGTTAAAATTAATATCACCATTTAATTTTGTTGTTTTGCTTCCATCTTCATTAATTTTAACAACTGCACCACCACGAGCAACTATTGCATTATCTGCATTAACTAAAAGATTACTATTAATATTTACTATGCCTTCGGACATAGCCACAATAGCTGAACCAGCATCTGCCAAACCAGAAGTAGCGTTTATGGTAGTGTTATTTGTATTAATATTAATTGTTGCAGGCGTTCCTGTCGTCACAGTTGATGAATTTTGTGCACAAATACCATAAGAACTTGCATCTTCCGCATGAACAGTTATAGTTAAATTGTCACCATTTACATTAATTTGCGGTCCATCATTTGTTTGATATGCTGTACCAACGTACTGATTATAAGCCCAAAGTCCGATAGTACCATTACCAGTACCACTTACATTGGTATTTATAATAATATTTTTAGTATTTTCATTACCTAAATATAAATTTGGACCATCATATTTAGTCTTTTTATCATCAGTATCAGTAAATGAAGCTGCTTCAATAGCGTTAAAGTAAGAATTCGTTTTAGCAGTAGTTTCATCCACTAAAAGACTGATATCAATTGTTTCACCATTAAGTTTAACATTAAATGTATCATCGTTTTTATGTGCTTGTGCACGTAATGCATATGTCCTGCTCTCAGGATTCTCAATATTTACCAAAATATCTTCATTAATTTCTGTTTCTTGGTTATACAATACGCCTTCCGCCGCAAACGCTTGATTAAAACCATACGGCGTTGTTAAAAGTAAACCTAACATAATTTTTGCCGCTAATTTTTTACCCTTCATAAAAATTACTCTCCTTTTTGCGCCAATTATTTTATATCAATCGATACATCTGGCGTTACTAAAATTATACCACATGTTTACCCCCCCGCAAGACTCTTACGTCAAATGTAAATCGAACTCTTCAAGGTCTTGCAACTGGTAACCTTTTTTTGTTAAGCATAACTTTTCAGTTTAGCATAAAAAATTTTGCAAAAACAGTCTTGTCAAACAGCATTATCTTTTGCTATTATTATTTTTGCCGCTTTGGTGCGCACCGTTTTGGCGAATAAACACATCAAGGAGGTTCAGCTTTTGAACGACAAAAATTGCACAACTGAATATTGGACGGATTACAATGAGCAGGAAAAATTAACAAGGCAGCTTGTTACCGCCGCGCAAAATGGTGATAAGGATGCTTTGGAAAGGCTTTGTATTTTTTACGAGCCTTTGTTTAAAAAGGAAATGCGGAGAGAGATTTTTTATAACTCTATCGGCTATGAAGAAGGTTTGAGTTTGGCGCGCCTTAAATTTATAGAACTTGTTTTAAATTACAACGGCGCTGATTTTACGCATTTTGCAGGCTATGTGCGCTGCCGTATTCATTTCGCCTTATATGACGAGATGAAAAAAGCGTGGAAACGTGAGAATAACGAAACCGCTATCCCGGTTGGCGATGATACCGATACGCCAGCGCTTGCAGATAACATAATTGAGCGTGAGGAGCTGGCAATTTTGTTGAAGCTGGCGCTTAAAAAGCTGACGGAAAAGCAGCGCAATACAATTAAAGCCTTGTATTTTGAAGGTTACAGCGGTAAGGAAATTGCCGCCAAACAAAAAATAACGCCTGCTATGGTTAGTAAAAACCATAAACAGGCGTTAAAAATTTTACGCGGTAATATTGCGTAACGGACTTAATTAAGTTTAAAAGGAATCATTCTATGAGTGATTCCTTTTTTATTTTACTGTTCGCTGAACTGGTCTTTGCCGACGCCGCAGAGCGGGCAAACCCAGTCTTCCGGTACGTCTTCCCAGGCGGTGCCTGCTGCAACGCCGTTATCCGGGTCACCTACTTCGGGGTCATAAATGTAGCCGCAGATATTGCATACCCATTTTGTCATAATTTCCATCTCCTTTATTTTAATTTTATTACAGCCGTTACTGCTTATGCGCTTATTATAGCACACTTTGTTCTAAAAGAAAATAATTATTGAAAATGTTTCAATTTTTTAACACTTCGGCTTTTTCCGGCAAATCCATGCGGAAAAAGTCATATATTTTCTGCGCCGCGGGATAGTTCATGCTTTCGGTGTCGGCAAGTTCTTCCACGCTGGCGGCTTTAATGGCGTCGATTGATTTGAATTTAAGCCACAGCGCCTGCCGCCGTTTCGGGCCGATGCCTTCTATATGGTCGAGCACGGAGCGCAGGTTGCGTTTGCCGCGCAGCTTGCGGTGGTAGGTTATGGCAAAGCGGTGCGCTTCATCGCGTATGCGCTGAATTAAATGCAGCGACGCCGATTCCCTGTCCAGCAAAATGCTTTCGTGGCTGCCTTCGGTAAAAATTTCTTCCTCGCGCTTGGCAAGGCCGATAACCGGCAATTCGTGCAGCCCCAGCCCGCGGATAACTTCCAGCGCGCTGCTTAACTGACCTTTGCCGCCGTCAATAACGACCAAGCTCGGCAAGTCTTCGTAATCCTTATAGCGGCGGTACACAACCTCCTGCATGGATTTGAAGTCGTCCGGCTTGCCTTCGGCGCTGACGATTTTATATTTGCGGTAATCCTTTTTGCTGGGCTTGCCGTTACGGAACACAACCATGGAAGCAACCGTTTCCGAGCCCTGTGTGTGCGAAATATCAAAGCAGTCCATGCGCTCCAGAGGGTCGGGCAGGTTCAGCGCACGCTGCAATTCTTCCGCCGCTTCTTCATCGGTTTTCAAGCTGATTTTGCCTTTGCGCAGGCGTTCTTCCAGAAGTTTACCGGCGTTTTCGTCCGCCAGCTGCAAAAGTTCGCGTTTTGTTCCGCGCTGTGGGCGGATAAGCTCCACCCTGCGCCCGGCTTTTTCGCTGAGCCATTCAGTAAGCACGGCGGTTTCGACTTCTTCCGGCAAATCCGGCAGTAAAATCTCGCGCGGCACAAAGGAATCGTCGTTGTAATACTGCTTTACAAACGCGGTCAGCACCTCCTGCCTGCTGTCGCCGCCGTCCGGCAGGAAGAAGTTTTCGCGCCCTATCAGCTTGCCGCTGCGCACAAAAAATATTTGCAGGCAGATGCCGGTTGTGTCTTTGGCATAGCCGACAACGTCCATATCGCCGCCCGCGGTAACGGCCTTCTGCGATTCATCCAGGCGTTTTACCGCCGCAAGCTGGTCGCGCAGGCGCGCTGCTTCTTCAAAGGCGTAGTTTTCCGCAGCAGTTTGCATACGCTGTTTTAAGTCTTTTTCCAGCTCGGTTGTGCGCCCATCCAGCACCATGCACACGCTGCGTATCATCGCGCCGTATTCTTCCTTGCTAACAAGTCCCGCACAGGGCGCAAGGCAGCGTTTGATGTGGTACTGCAAGCAGGGGCGTTCCTGATTCATTTTGCGGCAGGTACGCAGCGGAAACATACTGCGCAGAAGTTTAACCGTGGCGTGCATGGCGCCAGCATCGGCGTAAGGCCCGTAATATTTGCTGCCGTCGCGCACAAGGCGCCGCGTAACGTAAATGCGGGGAAAGTCTTCCGCCATTGTTACCTTTAAATAAGGATAGGTTTTGTCGTCCTTCAGCATGATGTTGTAGCGCGGACGGTATTTTTTGATGAGGTTGCACTCTAAAATCAGCGCTTCAACTTCGCTGTCGGTAACGATGGTTTCAATTTCCGCAACTTTGCTGACCAGCGCCTTGACCTTGACGGTGTGCGACGCCAGATTGCGGAAGTAGCTGCGCACGCGGTTTTTTAGCACCACGGCCTTGCCGACGTAAATAACTTTGCCGTTAGCGTCGTGCATCAGGTACACGCCCGGCTTATCTGGCAGCACCGCCAGCGCTTTGGCTATGTTTTCGTTCATTGGTACCACCCGTTATCCTTAGCCTGCTGCAAAACAAGCTTTACATACTGGCCGGTATAGGATTTTTTAACCTTCGCCAGTTCTTCAGGCGTGCCGCTGGCAACCAATGTGCCGCCTTTGTCGCCGCCTTCCGGACCGAGGTCGATTAAATAATCCGCCGTTTTGATAACGTCGAGGTTATGCTCGATAACGACGACGCTGTCGCCTGCTTCGACAAGGCGCTGCAAAACGTCAAGCAGTTTGTGTACATCGGCAATGTGCAGGCCGGTTGTCGGTTCATCCAGCAGGTACAGCGTTTTGCCGGTACTGCGGCGGCTTAATTCCGTCGCCAGTTTAACGCGCTGCGCTTCGCCGCCGCTCAAGGTCGTCGCCGCCTGCCCCAGATGAATGTAGCCCAAGCCGACGTCCTCCAGCACTTGCAGCTTGCGGGCAATACGCGGCAGGTTTTTAAAGAACTCGCAGGCTTCCGTTACCGTCATGTCCAGCACTTCGGCAATGCTTTTGCCCTTATAATGCACTTCCAGCGTGTCGCGGTTGTAACGCGCGCCGTGGCACACTTCGCAGGGCACGTAAACGTCCGGCAAAAAGTTCATTTCAATTTTATTCATGCCGTCGCCGCGGCAGGCTTCGCAGCGCCCGCCCTTTACGTTAAAGCTGAAACGCCCCGGCTTGTAGCCGCGCATTTTGGCTTCGTTGGTCTGGCTGAACAGCTCGCGGATAAAATCAAACACGCCGGTGTAGGTTGCCGGGTTGCTGCGCGGTGTTCTGCCTATCGGCGACTGGTCAATGTTAATAATCTTGTCGATATTTTCCAGCCCTTTAATTTCCTTATGTTCCGCAGGGCGCAGGCGCGCGCCGTGCAGTTTGGCGGCAAGGGCGTTGTATAAAATATCGTTAATCAGCGTGGATTTGCCGCTGCCGCTGACGCCGGTAACGACGGTAAACACGCCCAAAGGAATTTTTACATCTATATTTTTCAGGTTATTGGCTTTCGCGCCGATAATTTCAATGTAGCGCCCGTCGCACTCACGGCGTTTTTTAGGCACGGGTATAAATTTGCGGCCGCTTAAATACTGACCGGTGACGGAATTTTCAACATGCTTGATTTCTTCCGCCGTGCCCTGCGCCACTACGTTGCCGCCGTGTTCGCCAGCCCCGGGGCCGATGTCGATAATCTGGTCGGCGGCGTACATGGTTTCTTCGTCGTGTTCAACCACCAGCAGCGTGTTGCCCAAATCGCGCAGGTGCTGCAAGGTTGCCAAAAGCTTGCTGTTATCGCGCTGGTGCAGGCCAATAGAAGGCTCGTCCAGAATGTACAGCACACCGACAAGTCCGCTGCCGATCTGCGTGGCAAGGCGTATGCGCTGCGCTTCGCCGCCGCTTAAAGTACCGGCAGCGCGGTCCAGCGTTAAATAATCAAGCCCGACGTCGTTTAAAAAGCGCAGGCGCGCCAAAATCTCTTTTAAAATCTGGCGGGCAATAAACTGCTGACGCTCTGTAAGGTTCAGCGTTTCAAAAAAGTTAATTGCGTCACGCACGGTCAGCGCCGTAACTTCGCAAATGTTTTTGCCGCCGACGAGAATTGCCAGAACCTCCGGCTTTAAGCGCGCGCCGTGGCACACCGGGCAGGGGGTGCTTGTCATAAAGCTTTCAATGTCAAGGCGCATGCGCTCGCTGAACGCCTCGCGGTGGCGGCGTTTCAACAGCGGGATAATGCCCTCAAACGGCGTGTTGTGCTTTTTAACTTCGCCCTGTAAATTTTCGTACCAGAAGGTAAATTTCTGCTCGCCGCTGCCGTGCCACAAAATTTCCTGTATGTCTTTCGGCAGGTCGTTCCAAACGGTATCCAGCGAGTAGCCGTAATGCGTCAGCACCGCCGTCAGCTGCTTCATGTGGTACGCTTCCTGATTGGTGGACAGCGCCGCAATAACGCCCTCGGCAAAGGTTTTGCTGCCGTCGGGGATAATCAGCGATTTGTCCAGTTCCATGTTCATGCCAAGGCCGGTGCAGGCAGGGCACGCGCCCATGGGATTGTTAAACGAAAACAGGCGCGGTTCAATCTCCGGCAGGCTGATGCCGCATTCGCTGCACGCAAAGTTTTCGCTGAACAGTTCGGTACCGCCGCCGATGACGTTAATTTCAACCAGCCCTTCGGAAAGCTTCAGCGCCGTTTCCACGGAATCCGTCAGGCGCTGGGTAATGCCTTCGCGCACCGCCAGACGGTCGATAACGACGGACAGGCTGTGCTTTTTATTTTTTTCCAGCTTGATTTCTTCATCCAGCGTGCGCACTTCGCCATCGACAAACATACGCACGTAACCTGCCTTACGCATCTGGTCCATAATCTTCTGGTGTTCGCCCTTGCGCCCGCGCACCAGCGGTGCCATAACCATAAACTTGCTGCCCGCAGGCATGGCTAAAACGCGGTCCACAATCTGCTGCACGGTCTGGCGTTCAATCAAACGCCCGCATTTCGGGCAGTGCGGCTCGCCGATACGCGCAAACAAAAGCCTTAAATAGTCGTAAATTTCCGTTACCGTGCCGACGGTGGAACGCGGGTTGCGGCTGGTGGTTTTCTGGTCGATGGAAATCGCCGGGCTTAAGCCTTCAATATAATCCACGTCCGGCTTGTCCATCTGCCCCAAAAACTGGCGCGCATAGGCGGATAGCGATTCCACATAACGGCGCTGGCCTTCGGCGTAAATGGTATCAAACGCCAGCGACGATTTGCCGCTGCCGCTCAAACCCGTAATTACCACCAGTTTGTCGCGCGGTATCTCTACGGTGATGTTTTTTAAATTGTGCTGTCTTGCTCCTTTAACAATAATCTGGTCTTTCATGTCGTCCTCTATTTTTTGCGTTTTTTCGGCACTAATTTTTCACCCAGCAGCCCTTTGGTAATAATCAGCTTGTCGCGCAGCTCGGCGGCGCGTTCAAAGTCAAGCTCTTTGGCGGCGGCAGCCATTTCTTTTTCCAGCGTGCGCGCCAGTTTTTCAATTTCCTTAACGCTGCGTTTTTTCAGTGCCTTTTCGCTGTAATCGTTAATTTCCGTTTCTTCGGCAACCTTGGTCAGCTTAATCAGCTGGCGCTGCTCCTTGTAAACGGTTTTCGGCGTAATGCCGTGTTCTTTATTGTAAGCCGCCTGTTTTTCGCGGCGGCGTTCGGTTTCGTCAATCGCGCGCTGCATGGAATCGGTAATGCGGTCGGCGTACATAATTACACGCCCGTGCTCGTTGCGGGCCGCGCGCCCGATGGTCTGAATCATCGAGGTATCGCTGCGCAGGAAGCCTTCCTTATCGGCATCCAGAATCGCAATCAGCGAAACCTCCGGCAAATCCAGCCCTTCGCGCAGAAGGTTAATGCCAACCAGCACGTCAAACTTGCCGCTGCGCAGGTCGTCAATAATCGCGCCGCGCTCAATCGTGGCAATTTCCGAATGCAGGTAACGCACGCGCACACCGGCGGTTTTAAGGTAATCCGTCAAATCCTCCGCCATGCGCTTGGTCAGAGTTGTTACCAAAGTGCGCTCACCGGCGGCAGTTACTTTGTTAATTTCCGTCAGCAAATCATCAATCTGCCCCTTAATCGGGCGTATTTCAATTTTCGGGTCAAGTAAGCCCGTCGGGCGGATAATCTGCTCCACAATTTTATCGGCGTGGTCCAGCTCGTATTTGGCGGGCGTTGCCGATACGTAAATCGCCTGCTTGATCTGTGACTGGAACTCGTCAAAAGTCAGCGGGCGGTTGTCAAACGCCGATGGCAGGCGGAAACCGTGTTCTACAAGCATCTCCTTGCGCGAACGGTCGCCCGCGTACATGGCGCGTATCTGCGGCAGCGTAACGTGCGATTCGTCCACCACCAACAAAAAATCCTTGGGAAAATAATTTACCAGCGTAAACGGCGCTTCGCCCGCCTTACGCCCCGCCAGATGGCGCGAATAGTTTTCAATGCCGGAACAGTAACCCATTTCGTTCATCATTTCAAGGTCGTAATTGGTGCGCTGCTCCAAACGCTGCGCCTCCAGCAGCTTGTTATGCGCTTCAAGGTATTCCAGACGCTCTTTAAGCTCAACCTTTATATCTTCCATTGCGCGTTCCAGATTCTCGCGCGAGGTTACATAGTGCGACGCCGGGAAAATAGCCACATGCGTACGCTGCGCTAAAATCTCGCCCGTCAGCACATCGATTTCCAAAATACGCTCCACTTCGTCGTCAAACATTTCAATGCGCACAGCCTTTTCGTTATAACCGGCGGGAATAACCTCAATGACATCGCCGCGCACGCGGAAGGTGCCGCGCTGAAAAGCAACGTCGTTGCGGTCGTACTGAATTTCCACCAGCTTGCGCAAAATCGCCTGACGGTCAATAATCTGCCCCGTCCTCAGCGAAAGCACCATGTCATAGTATTCCTGCGGCGCGCCCAAACCGTAAATGCACGACACGCTGGCAACGATAATAACGTCGCGGCGTTCAAACAGCGCGCTGGTCGCCGAGTGGCGCAGTTTATCAATCTCGTCGTTGATGGAAGCGTCCTTTTCAATGTAGGTGTCGCTCTGCGGAATATAAGCCTCCGGCTGATAGTAATCATAATAGGAAACAAAATATTCTACCGCGTTATCCGGAAAGAAGGCTTTAAGCTCGCTGGCAAGCTGCGCCGCCAGCGTTTTGTTGTGCGCTATTACCAAAGTCGGCTTGCGCACGCGGTTGATAACCTGCGCAATGGTATAGGTTTTGCCCGTTCCCGTCGCACCCAGCAGCACCTGCGTGTGCAGCCCCTGCTCCACGCCCTCCGCCAGCGCTTCAATCGCCTGCGGCTGGTCGCCTGCCGGTTCAAACGGCGCTTTAATTTTAAAATCCATAACTAACGCCTCACAGCATTATTTTAAAATCAAACCTACAGGGCAGTGGTCGCTGCCCATAATTTCGGGGTAAATCAGCGCGTCGGCAATTTCATCCTGCAATTTCTGCGATACGAGGAAGTAGTCGATACGCCAACCGATATTTTTCTCACGCGCTTTAAACATATAGCTCCACCATGTATAAGCGCCTTCCTTATCCGGGTACAGATGGCGGTAGGAATCCACAAAGCCGCTTTGCAGCAGTTCTTCCATTTTGGCGCGCTCCTCATTGGTAAAGCCCGCGTTGCCGACATTGTTTTTAGCGTTTTTAATGTCGATAAAATTGCGTGCCACGTTCATATCGCCGCAAATCAGCACCGGCTTTTTGGCGTTCAGCTCGCCCACATAATTACGGAAAGCGTCCTCCCACGTTACGCGGTACGGCAAACGCGCCAAATCGCGCTGAGCATTGGGCACATAAACATTTACCAGGTAAAATTTATCGTACTCCGCGCAAATAATGCGTCCTTCCTTATCGTGCTCCTCAATGCCCATGTCGTAGCTTACGCTTATGGGCTCAACCTTGCTGAAAATCGCCGTGCCGGAATAGCCTTTTTTCTCGGCGCTGTTCCAGTATTCAAAATAACCGGGAAACTCAAAATTCGCCTGCTCGCGCTGCATTTTGGTTTCCTGCACGCAAAAAACATCGGCGTCCACGCTGTCCATAAAATCTTTAAAACCTTTATTCATACAAGCCCTCAGGCCGTTAACATTCCACGAAACTAATTTCATCTCTGCCATCACTTCCTGTTCTATTTTTGTAAGAATTATCTAATAGTATAATTATATCATTTTTGCCGCCGCTTTTAAAGCGATAACGGTAAACCGCTGTTGACAAATTTGTAAACAATTATTCTACCAGCACCATGCCGTAAATTTCCAGCTTCGTTATCGGGCCGGTTACCACGTCCATGGCAAAGCCGTTGTCGCGCGCCAGCGCAAAAACATCGATGCCGCAGGCTTCCAGCGAAGGGCGTGCCTTAGTGGGGTTAACGCAGTGCTGCAAATTGCATTTTTCGCACAGGCGGCAGCGCCCAGCCTTTAACGCAAAGGCTTTGTAATGGTTCAGCAAAAAGGCTTCGCGTTCCAGCTCCAGCAAAATGCGCAGCAGCTCGTTGCTCAGCTGCAAATCGGCACGTTCAAAATCAGCAGGGCCGGTCGGGTCAAGCTGCATGGTGTACTGCACGATAATGCCCTTTTTATATTCGCGCAAAAAGCGCTGCGTTGCTTCGTAATCCGGCGTGTAAGGCGGGCAGCACAGGGTTTTGCCGTAATTGGGGCAGCCGAACTGGCATTTCCAGCGCGTCCATGCGCCTGTTTTTACCGTTGCCACGTCAACAATCTTCGCCGCGCTGGCACCACTTGCCAGCGCTTTATCTATCAGCTTCTGCAAATCCATTTCCAAATCCATAACAATCCCTCCGTCAGATATCTTCTATCAAATTCTCCAGTCCCTGCTGGCCAAGCTGCCTGCAAAAAGCGGTAAAGTCCGTAAATTCACCCGTCAGCAGTTTATCTTTGTGGTAAATCAACGCAAAGCGGCGCGTAAACACATTGCCGCTTACGTTTATGCACGCCAGCATATGCTCAGCCAGCTCGCGCTTTACAAGGTAGCGCGAAATTACCGCAATGCCCATTTTGTGCCGCACCGCCTGCTTGACGGACGCCGTGCTGTTGCAGACGCAGTCAATTTTCAGCGTAAAGCCGTGCTTGTCAAAAATATTTTTTAACAGCGTTTCGGTCGCGCTGCCGGTTTCGCGCCCCACAAAAACTTCCTGCTGCAAGGCGGCAAGCTGCACCGTCTGCCCTGCCAGCGGGTGCGCCGGATGGCAGATAACCGCAATATCGTCCTCAAAAAACGGCAGGTAATTAAAATCCTCCTGCCGCCGCGTTTCGGGGATTATCGCCAGATCAAGGCGGCCGTTTAAAATTTTTTCCGTCAGCGTCTGGGTGTTGCTGATTTCCGCGCTGACGTGTACTTTGGGGTACTGCTTTTTAAACCCGGCAATCAGCGGGTACAAAAGACTTGCGCCAACCGTGTTGCACGAGCCGATATTCAAAGTCTGCGGCGCGTCCAGCATGGCGGCATTCAGCTTGTCGATGCTTTTTAAAACCTGCGTCGCCAGATACAGCAGTTTTTCACCGGCAGGCGTTAAATACAGCGTGTGGTTCAGGCGTTCAAACAGCAGCACGTCATACTCCTGCTCCAGCGCTTTTACCGCCTGGCTGACGCTGGACTGCGAAATCATCAGCGCGCGCGCCGCCTTGCTCATGCTCATGTGGCGGCAAACTTCCGTAAAAATTTCCAGATAACGGACTGTCATAAAATTACCTCAACATTAGTATTTACTTATAATCTTACTACAATATTCGTATTTTTCAATAGGCTGCAAAAATGTTAAACTCTTATTAGTTTAATCAAAGGATGGTTTTAATGAACATTTTTGTAATTTTAGCTTTGGCTTTGCTGATTATAATGGTGCTGCTGCGCCGCCACGTGCCGATTGGCCCGGCGATTTTAGCGGCAGGCTTTTTTATCTGGGCAACTACCGCGCCTCAGTTTCATTACTTGCCGGACGCGCTTTATACCACGCTGACCTCTGCGCGCACTTACGATTTAATTTTGGCGCTGTATTTTGTAATGTGCCTGGAAATTGAACTGCGCACCGGCGGCGTGCTGGACGGCATGGTGCGCGCCCTGCACCACCTTTTGCGCAGCCCGAAACTGACGCTTGCTATTATGCCTGCGTTTTTAGGACTGCTGCCCTCACTCGGCGGCGCGCGTTTTTCCGCACCGATTGTGGAAGGCGCAGCCAAAAATTTAGGGCTGACGGCAGAACACAAAGCCAATATCAACTTCTGGTTCCGCCACATTTTTGAATTTTCCAGCCCGATTATCCCCGGCATGCTGATGGCCTGCAGCATCGCCAACATTCCGTTCAGCCAGCTTCTGCGTCATCTGGCGTGGGTAACGCCGCTGTTCTTCGCCATCGGCTGGTTTGTGCTGATGCGCCCGCTGAAACTGCCTGCCGAAAGCAATGACGGCGGCGGTTTTGCCGAACACAAGCAGGATTACATTCATCTTTTGCTGGCGCTCGCACCGGTTGCCGTTAACTTTCTCCTCATCGTCAGCTTTAATTTTTCGGCTGCCGCCGCGATGGCGCTGGTAGCGGTGACGCTGATTTTTGTACTGCGTTTCAGCAACCACGTTATCAATATCAAGCAGGTTTTCACCGGCGCGTGCGATTTAAAAATGCTGATGAACATTCTCTGCATTTTCTACTTTATTCAGATTTTGACGGATACTAAAGTTCTGTATGCCATTGTCAGCGAATTTCAAAAATCGCCGCTGCCGCAGCCCGTTATCGTCGCCGCCGTATCGTTCATCATCGGCGTGCTGACAGGCATGTCGCAGGGGCACGTCGCTATCGTCATGCCCATTATCGCCGCCATGGCGCCCGGCGATTTAACACTGGCAGGCATTGCCATGGTGTTTGGCGTGGCCGGGCAAATGCTGACGCCGACGCATATGTGCCTGATTGTGACGCTGGACTATTTTAAAGCCGATTATTTTAAATGCCTGCGCACGCTCTGTATAATGTCCGCCCTGCTTTTGGCAGCGTTCAGCGCCGTAACTTACTTAATGCAGTAAAACTAAAAATTTCCGTAACATACAAAAAGACGCAGACCGAAATCTGCGTCTTGATTTTGGTGGGCCCAGTAGGGTTCGAACCTACGACCAATCGGTTATGAGCCGATGGCTCTACCACTGAGCTATAGGCCCAAGCTATTGGCGCAAAGCCAACAGTAATATTTTACTAAAGTTAATATGCGTTGTCAACTATTCAAGGAAATCTTTCAAACGCTTGCTGCGGCTGGGGTGCCTTAACTTCCGCAGGGCTTTGGCTTCAATCTGGCGGATACGTTCGCGCGTTACGCCAAAATGCTGGCCAACTTCTTCCAGCGTACGGCTGCGTCCGTCTTCAAGCCCAAAGCGCAGCTCCAGCACTTTCTTTTCGCGCATGGTCAGCGTTTCCAAAACTTCTTCCAGCTGCTCGCGCAGAAGCGTGAACGATGCGGCGTCAGCCGGTGCCGGTGCGTCGTGGTCCTCGATAAAATCGCCCAGATGCGAATCTTCTTCTTCGCCGATAGGGGTTTCCAGCGATACCGGTTCCTGCGCAATTTTCATAATCTCGCGCACGCGGTCCACCGTGGTGTCCATCTCTCTGGCGATTTCTTCCGGGGTCGGTTCGCGGCCAAGTTCCTGCAAAAGCTGGCGCGATACGCGGATAAGTTTATTGATGGTTTCAACCATATGCACCGGGATGCGGATAGTGCGGGCCTGGTCCGCGATAGCGCGGGTAATGGCCTGACGGATCCACCACGTTGCATAGGTACTGAATTTAAAGCCTTTGTTATAGTCGAATTTTTCTACCGCTTTAATCAGTCCAAGGTTGCCTTCCTGAATTAAATCAAGGAACAGCATACCGCGGCCGACATAGCGTTTGGCAATGCTTACAACAAGGCGCAGGTTTGCTTCCGACAGACAGCGTTTTGCGTCTTCGCCCTGCTCGTAAACTTCTTCCAGCAGCTTTTTGTAATCTTCTTCCAGCGCCAGATATTTATCAAACACCTTGCTGTCGGTTTCCTCCGGCAGGCGGCGTTTAATTTCTTCCAGAATGGTTTTTAAATCAAACAGTGCGTGGACTTCCTTGTCGCTGGTATGCACGTCCGGCATGATTTTTTCGCTGCCTTCAATGACAATGTGCTCGTCCTGCAAAAGTTTTTGCAGACGCAGGCATTCATCGCGGGTAAAATCCGCCACCAGCGCGGTATATTCTTCCAGCGTACACGGCGTACCGCTGTTTTGTTTGCTTTCAATAAATTCCAGCGCTTTATGGATACTGCGCAAAGCACAGATTTTATTTTCGTCTTCAATCAGCTCATGCGCTTTGGTAATCAAAGTTTTGGTTTTTTCCTTGCCGCTGTACACGGGCGCAATACCGCTTTTCGTCCCATACAGCAAACGGTAAGCCTGTTTGCCCTTGTCCATACGTTTGGCAAGTTTAACTTCATCTTCGCCAACCAAAAGCGGCACGCGGCCGATTTCTTTTAAGTACATGCGTACCGGGTCGTCGATGCTGACGCCTTCCGGCACATTCATGTTGGCAAGCTCTGCCTCGTTAATTTCGTCCGCTTCGCTGACAGCGTCAGGTTCCAAATCAATATCGTCGTGGCTGTCGTCCACAACGTCGATGCCTTTCTGGGCAATCAGTTCATACATATTGTCCATATCGTCGGCGCTCATATCTTCGGCATTCTGCATCGAATCCATAATTTCACGATAAGTGAGAACACCGCCATGTGATTTACCTTTTGTTAATAATTCCTCAACCTGCTCGGACGCTATTTTTGCATTAGCCATGGTGTTCCCTCCCTTCGTGATAAACTGCTTTGACCATTTCAATACAAGTTTTTAATCGCATCTTTTATTTTCTGGCTTTCTGCAAGCTCCTGCAAAAAGCGGCTGTCCCCCAAACGTTCATATTCATCGGCAAGCAGACGGTGTTTTTCGTACAGCGCCTCCAGTTTGCCCTTATTCATCGTACGTATGCAGTCTTCGATGAGTTTTTCCTCATCACCGGGCTGCACATTTTTTGCCATTATAGCGGCAAATTCTGCCGCCGCCTGCGGATTAAGGCTTCTGAAAAGCTCGGAAGCCGCATCGCCGTCAGGCGATTTTGCCAGCTGCTCTGCAAGGGCATTGTAAATTTCTTCATGTTCCGGCGATGTAAACCCGGCTTGTTCTATCTTGTCCCTGTAAAGCAACAGCAGCCGTAAATTTTTGGCAAGTATATTAAGAAGCTGGCGTTCAGCTTCGTCTTCCGCCCCTGCGGCGCGCACCGTTTTTTGCTGCGGCAACGGCGTTACAGGCTCGCGCCTGCCGCTTTTGCGTGCCAGCTTGCGATACTCGCTCATAATAAGGCTTTCGTCTATTGTTAAAAGCTGTGCCAGCCTGCTGATATGGCCGGCAACTTCAATATCGTTTTTACATTCTAACAGGAATGGTAATATTTTCGACACAGCTTCCACTTTTCCTGCTAAATTTGAAACATTATTTTGCGCAATCGTCTGCCGCATCTGAAAATCAAACCCGTCAGACGCATTTTCGATAAGTTTCAGGTACGCATCTGTGCCATGCTTGCGCACAAATTCGTCCGGGTCCTTGCCGTCCGGTACGGAAAGCACTTTTACTTTAAGCCCTGCGGCACGCGCAATGCTTACGGCCCTGATATCAGCCCGCAAGCCTGCTTCATCGCTGTCGTACGAGAACACAACCTCATCGCACACGCGCGCTAAAAGTTTGGCCTGTTCAGCCGAAAACGCCGTGCCCATTGAAGCTACCGCCCAGTCAATACCGGCGGCGTGCAGGCTGATGGCGTCCATGTAGCCTTCTACAATAATTGCCTGCCGCCTTTTTTTGATTTCCTTAAAAGCGGCGTGCAAACCAAACAGCAAAGTACGTTTGTTAAACCATTCCGTTTCGGCGGTGTTCATGTATTTGGCGGTTTCCGCATTCTGTTCCAGCGTGCGCCCGCCAAAACCTACAACATGCCCGCGCGCGTCCTCAATCGGTATCATCACGCGCCCGCGGAACTTATCATAAGCGCCGCTGCGGCCTTTTAAGGCAAGCCCCGCTTTAATCAGCAGTTCTTCGCGGCAGCCGCGTTTGCCAAGCGCTTTAACAAGCGATGTATAAACCGGCAGCGACACGCCGATGGAAAATTTTTCGATTATCTCTGGCGTTATACCGCGCCCGGCAAGATATTTCTGCGCTATTCTGCCGTACTCGCTTTTGGCAAGGCAGGCCTGGTAAAAGCGGGTTGCCAGCTCGTTAGCGGCAATAATTTCTTTCGCTTCTTTTTCGCGTTCAATTTCCTGCCTGGTTTTTTCGCGCTCCGGGATGGGTATGCCAAGTTTGTTGGCCAATATTTTCAGCGCTTCCTGAAAAGTGCAGTTTTCAATCTTCATGATGAAGCTGAAAATATCGCCGCCCGCGTGGCAGCCAAAGCAGTAAAAAAAGTTTTTATCCGGCGAAACCGAAAACGACGGCGTTTTTTCGCCATGAAAAGGACAGCAGCCCCAATAGCTGCTGCCGCGTTTTTTCAGCGGTACATATTCCGAAACTATATCGACGATATTTGCCTGTGAGCGGACCTGCTCTTTAAAATCATCAAACATAATGCTCATTTGCCTGCCCCCGTCACTTTAAATATCATCTGCTCTATTTATATTCAATATCCAAATAAAAAATCCTCTTTTTTATTAAATATAATTTATTTTTCGTTACATTATATAACCGGCAGAAAATAACGGCTGAAATGCTGCACCGCGGCGGCGTCCGTCAGGCTGGCGACAAAATCCACCACCGCCTGCTCCTTGCCGAAAATTTTAGCGGCTTCGGCGTATTCGCGCGGCAGCATTTCCGGCTGGTTCATGTATAAATCAAGCAGCGTCGTTACAACGTGTTCCGCCTTGCGGTGTTCCTGCGTCAGCTCCGGCGAGCAGTAAACGTAATCGAACATAAAGCAGCGGAACTCGTCCACAGCTTCCTCATAATATTTGTCCATTACAATCTGCGGCTTGCCCAGCGAATTTTCCACTATGTTGCGCACAAGGATATCCAGAATCTGGCTCGGCTGTGTGCCAAGGCGCATAGCGACAATACCCGGCAGTTTTTCCGGCCCGATGATGCCAACCTTGCAGCCGTCGTCAAAATCGTGGCACAGGTAGGCAATACGGTCGCAGCGGCGCACAATCTGCCCTTCCAGCGTTTTCGGCAGCGTATCGCCCGTATGGTTTACAATCGCGTCCTGCACGTCCAGCGTCAGGTTCAGCCCGCGCCCGTCGCGCCCGTAATATTTAACCACGCGCAGGCTCTGCTCGTTGTGCTTAAAATGCCCGGTATAAGCATTAATGGCGCGCTCGCCCGCGTGGCCGAACGGCGTGTGCCCAAGGTCGTGCCCCAGCGCCGCCGCTTCCGTCAAATCTTCGTTTAAACGCAGCGCGCGGGCAATCGTCCTGGCAATCTGCGATACTTCCATGCTGTGCGTCAGGCGCGTGCGGTAATGGTCGCCCGGGTTTAAGTACACCTGCGTTTTATGCTTTAATTTGCGGAACGCCATGCTATGGATAATCCTGTCCCTGTCGCGTTGGTAAGCTGTGCGCAGCTCGTCCGGTTCTTCTTCCTTCTCGCGCACGGCAGCCGCGCTTTTCTGCGCCCACGGCGATAATATCTGTTCTTCGGTTCTTTCGTATAATTCCCTGATGCTCATTTCTTTCACCTTTATTTCACTTAATCAGCCTTGCCGCCTACCGCGCCAAAGTCTATAATAGTAGTATATTCTTTAAAAACCGAGGTAGTAACAATGAAAAAAATAATTGCAGTTCTTTTTATAATGCTTTTTATGCTGGTGCCGTCCGCGCTGGCTTCCGAGCCTGCTATCACGAGCGACAGCCAGACCTTTAACCCCTTTACCGGCGTGTACGATTTAAAAGGCAACGTGCATGTCGATTTGGGCGACCGCGTTATCGACGGCGACGCAGCCAAAGTTTACCTGTATCAGCTTAAAGTCACTGCCGAAGGCAACATCAGCTTAACCGACAAGCCCACCGGCATCCACTTTGACTGCGACAAGGTTGACGTTATCGGCAACGAAAAAACAGCCTACGTAAGCGGCAGCATGATTTTTACGCAGGACGACCTGCGCATCACCGCCGACAGCGGCAGCTTTAACTGGAAAACCAAAAACGCCGTGTTCAGCGGCAATGTCGCCGTTAACGGCACGCCGCAGCAGGGCGACGTAACCTACAACGTACGCGACAAAAAATTTATATAACAGCTTAAATAACCCCCGTACTTAGCGGGGGTTATTTTTATATGTGCCTGTCTCTGTTTTTTTGTACATAATCAAGTATCATGCCCGCCGTTTCTTCAATGGCGCGGTTCGATACGTTAATAATCTTGCAGTGCACGCGTCGCATAATCGCCTTGGCGTATTCCAGCTCCTCGCTGATGCGCCTTACATCGGCATAGTTCGCGCCGTCGCTGAGGCCCATCGTTTTCAAACGCTCGCTGCGGATTTCATTCAGCTTGAACGGGTCAATCAAAAGACCGATAATTTTGTGCGGCGGAACCTTAAACAGTTCTTCCGGCGGCGTAATCTCCGGCACTAAAGGCACGTTGGCAACTTTAAGCTGCTTGTGCGCCAGGTACATACTAAGCGGCGTTTTACTGGTGCGGCTTACGCCGATAAGCACAACGTCTGCTTTAAGCAGCCCAAGCGGGTTTTTGCCGTCGTCGTATTTAACGGCAAACTCGATTGCTTCCACGCGTTTAAAATATTCGTGATCCAAAGCATGGATAAGGCCTGCCTGGTTTTTAGGCAGCAAACCCGAAGTTTTTTCAATCGCTTTAAGCATCGGCCCTAAAACGTCCACAACCTCAACATCCAGCTCCATCGCCTTCTGCATAATATGCTCGCGCAGCTCCGGCGATACAATCGTGTAGCAGACAATCGCGCCGCTTTCCTTTGCTTCTTCCAGTATTTTTTCAACCTGTGACGCATCTTTAACATACGGCACGCGGATAACGTCAAATTTTTCCTGCACAAACTGGCTGGTAGTAGCCTTTACAACCGATTCGGCAGTTTCGCCGATAGAATCGGACAAAGCATATATAACCGGTGTCTTAACTATGATAATTGCCCCCTTTGCCCTCTGCCAAATCCACCAGCAGACGCGTAAAATTCGTTTTGGTAATCCTGCCCACAACCTCAAAGCTGCGGCTGCCTTCTTCTATACAGCGCACAACCGGCAGGCAGTCAATCTCGTTGTCAATAATCTTTCTGGCCGCCGCGGCGACGGAATCCTCCGGCGTTACCACAATCAGCTTGGAAAGCGGCGTCATTACCATTACAACCGGCACCTCGCGCAGGTTGTAGTTGTTGTTGATGGCCGCCTTCAGCAAATCCTTGCGCGAAACAACACCGACAAGCAAACCGGCGTCGTCGATGACAAACACCGTGCCGACATCTTCCAGAAACATCGTTATTACAGCCTCATAGGCGCTTTTATCGTGGCTGACGGCAACCGGTACGGACTGCAAATCGCGCACGCAGATACCGGAAATTTCTTCCATCAGCATGCCCAAAGTGTTTTTGCCGGTAAAAAAGTACCCAACCTTCGGTCTTGCATCAAGAATGCCGCCCATCACCAGTATCGCCAAATCGCTGCGCAGGGCAGCGCGCGTAACGTTAAGGCGTTCCGCAATATGCTCGCCGGTAATCGGCCCGTCCTGTCTTACAATCTCAGCTATACGCTTTTGCCTTGTACTTAAAGAAATTGTCCTCATCCCCTTCTGCCGTTCCAAAATAGCACATATATTAATAGTATACGCTATTTGTTTTAAAAATCCTCTTTCCGGTCATATATTTTTAAAACTTTTATCACACAATATACATCTTTGCAAACTCTTTGCAACATACTGGCGTATTATAACTGATACATGCTATAATATTTGCAAGTTACCGGATAAAGGAGTGCATAAAATGAAAAAAATACTTGCAGCAGCGCTCTGCCTGCTTACCATCAGCGGCAGCGCCCTTGCACAAAGCGTGCCTAAAGAACTGCAAATGGCAGGCAGCGTAACCGGCCGCAACGGCGACATGATTACGATTACAAACGATAACAAAAAAACCGACAGCGTAGCCCTGCACATCACGGATGACACCTTCGTTATCCAGAACGGCACCGGCTATTACCTGAACGGTTTTGACATCCGCGAAGGCGAACAGGTTAAAGCGTGGTACGGGCCTGTGCTTACCCGCAGCCTGCCGCCGCAGGGCAAGGCCGATGCCGTTATTGCAGGCAAGCAGAATGACCGCCCCACCTTTACTTATTTTAACATTGGCAAAGTAGAGCCGCAGGAAGACGGCAGCGTGCGCGTGCTGAACGTGAACGAATCGCAGTATGTAACAATCTTCCCGCAGGTTTACCCTGATGTTGCCGAACTTAAAGCCGGCGACAAAATGCTGCTGTGGTACGAATTTACTACCATGAGCATGCCGGGACAGGCTACCGCCACCAAAGCAGTGCTGTTAAAACAAGGCCCAGCCGATATTAACATCAGCACCACCGCCGGTGTAATTGCCATGGACGGCAAAGAACTGGCTGACGTAAAGCTGGTTGAAAAGAACAACACCCTGTATGTGCCCTTGCGCCAGGTTGCCGAAGCTCTTGGCTACACCGTAACGTGGAACGGCGACGCGCAGACAGCAGTTGTTTACGACGGCCCGCGCAGCGCAGTCTGCACCATTGGCAGCTATGACTACGGCCAGCAGCGTATGCGCGTACAGCTGCAATACACGCCGGAACTCATCAACGGCGTAACTATGGTGCCGGTCGAAATGCTTGAACACGTACTCGGCTACAACGTAAAAATAAGCGCCAGCCATGTGTGATGTGAAAATTTAACAGTTAGTAAAAACACCCTCCATAAATATGGAGGGTGTTTTTGTTTTTAAAAATATTCAATTTTTACTTGCGCAAAATATTCATCAATTCATCATAACCATTTACAACATCATAAACTACATTACCGTTGCTGATAGCTTTAAAATGCTCTTTAGCGCAATGTATCTTAGCCTTTTCTATTTCTCTCAGCTGTAAAGATGACATTGAACCTTTTGTTTCGGCAACAAAATAAATATGTTTAACCGAGCCTTCATAAAACGCTATCGCCCAGTCAGGATTATACTTGCCGACAGGAGTTGAAATATAAAAACCATTCGGCAGTTTTACATAAACCGCAACATCATTATTAGTATCAAGCTCCTGCGCAAAAGCTTTTTCATTTGCAGAATCATACAAAACATGGTCATACAAATGCTTTTTAGTTTTCACTACATTTGTTCCCAAATTCCCCTTTAAAGTCGGCTCTGTAAAAATATTGGTATCATACTTTTCGTCCAACATATTATAAGTAATATGCTGAATAACTGCTGTTGCTTTTTCATCATTAATTAACGCCGCAGCTTTAATAATAAATTCTTCCGGGTTATTTTTAAACTGGTTAAACACCGCCTTTTCAATACCGGTAAGTATCGCCACTATATCTTTGCGCGTTAATCCTGTTGCTTCCACCAGTTTGCCAATCAAATCATATTTTACGCTGCTGTTTACGGCTATTTGCTTGTCATTGCCATAAGTAGCTGCTTGTTCTTTAATAAAAGCGTCACCGCTCAACAACGCTTCTTTCGACTCAATTGTTTTCAGTTCGCCAGTTTCTACTTTAAAATAAATTTTAGCTATATGCAGTTTTGTATTAAGCGCATGCACAGATTTAGCAATTAATTCATTCGTATCAAAATCAACAACATAAACGGATCGGGCATTAATTTTTTGCCATAATGCTTTAAACTCCGGCATTGCCAGTTTATCTTTCTGCACATGCAGTTCAACATTGTTTTTACGTGCATTTTCAGGCTGCATAGCTTTACTGTTATAAACAGAATCCAAAATATCTATAACATCAGCCTCAAACCCTTTAACTTTTTCTGATAATCTAATTGCTCCATTAGACTTATCATAGTAATACTTGTCCGTCAACCTGCCATTATCATCAATGTAATCATTTTTTATAAGCCCAAATATAATAGCGCTTGCCAGTTCGTTATCAATAACCTGCTCGCTGCCGTGCAAATCTTTAATAACAGCACCTTCAAATAAAGCTGCATTAACTTTAACAGGTCTGTCTGCCACTGCTTCTGCAAGTTCAGTCTGTAAACCTTTGGCAAAACTTTCATAACTTTCACTGGCAATAACCGTCAACACATTTACATTTTGCACATCAGCGCCCAGCACACCTGCATCCATACGCTCACCATCCTGGTTAACACACAGGCGTAACCCGCGCCCTACTTCCTGACGTTTGCGTACCTCACTGGCACTCTGCTTTAACGTACAAATTTGGAAAACATTAGGATTGTCCCAACCTTCGCGCAATGCGGAATGAGAGAAAATAAACCGTACCGGTGATTTTTGCGGATTTCTTTCCAGCAAAAGCTCCTTGTTTTTCATAATCAGGTCATAAGCATCAACATCGTCAGATGTTTTCTCTTTACCGCGGCCTACCTTGCTGTCAATCATCTTGCCTTTTTTATCAATGGAAAAATAACCGGCATGCGTATCTTCTGCTTTAATGGCATTTAAGTATTTTAAATATTCGTCTTCACCAAACTCATGTTGAAAATGGTTAAGTATATCGTTATATTCTTCTTCAAACATCGTGGCAAATTCGCCGTTCTCCGCATTGCCGTGTTCATCATATTTTCTATAATGGGCAACCTCATCAATAAAAAATAGTGATAAAACTTTAATGCCCTTGTAAAACAATTTACGCTCACACTCGATATGCGACAAAATAGTTTCTCTAATCTGAATACGGCGTAATTGCTCTTCGCTCACCTGCCCGATAACCTCACCGGCATAAATTTTAATACCATTTGAAAATTTAACCGAATCGTCCCTACCATCAATCTGCACTACAGTAAAACCGTTTTTGTATTCCTCTAATCCGTTAGAATTATCAAATAAATTAAACCCTTCGCCTACCTTGCGTGTCACTTTACGTATTTTGGTTTCACCTTTGTAATCAAACTGAATTGTAGCTGTAGGGTTCTTATCTGATAAATTAATACTTTCCAGATAAACAAAACTTTCAGTCGCTGTTGTTCCTGATTGGCTGATACCCTTAACAGAAATCTTTTTAACCAGCTTTTTATTATAGGCTTCCATAGCGTCCAGACGGTAAACCATATTATAAATACTATCTGCCTTATGTGTTGCCGAATAACGCAGCGTCATCAGCGGGTTAAATTCTTTTAACCGTTCTTTGGTTTGCTTACCTTCTACCGATTGCGGCTCATCTATAATCAAAATCGGGTTAGTTTTGGCAATAATATCAATCGGCTTACGGTAACGGAAGCATTCCAGTTCCATGTAAATGCGGCGCGCATCTTTACCTTTGGCATTAAACGCTTGCGCATTGATAATCATTACCTGCATGGAGTTATCCGAAGCAAAGTGGTCAATATTAGTCAGCTGAGCAGAATTATAAATAAAAAACCGTATTTTCTTACCGTATTCTTCTGCAAAATGTTCCTGTGTTACCGTAAAACTTTTATAAACGCCTTCGCGGATAGCAATGCTGGGTACAACAACAATAAACTTGCTCCACCCATAATGCTTGTTTAATTCATACATCGTTTTAATATAAGTATAAGTTTTGCCAACGCCGGTTTCCATTTCTATTGTTAAATTATAACGCCCTTCCAGCCTTGGTGAAGGCGCAAGCGAATTTGCACGCTGAACAGCATTTAAATTTTCCAAAATAACTTTATCACTTAACTGCGGCACAATTGGCTGATTGCACCAGCCGGTAACATCAATTAAAGTCCCCTGTCTACCGTCACCGCTGTCAATTAAATAATTGGCATCTAACTTTGGCTGACCCTTAAAAACATCAACTACAGCTTGGGCAGCTTCAGACTGAAATTTTTGGTGTTTAAATTTTAATCTCATTTTGCCGCCCCCTTAAATTACTTTAATATCTGTATCAGGGGCCAGCATTTTAAAAATTTCCGTCACATTAATTTTTTCCGGACTGTTGCTAAAACTTGCATCGCGGAACACTGCACGCAACGGTTTGCGTTTGGCAATTTCTTTAATAACAGTTTCCGGAACGTTTTCATCAAAGCAGGCAATTAAATCGCCATCGTTATAAGTGTGTACCGTACAGTTTTCAATCTGTTCCGATGTATACGGCAGTGAGATCGGCAGCCCCCAATCCAGCAGACAGCCGAACAGCAAATCTAAATCCGTCCTGTCCGGTTTAATGTTATCTTCCAATCCTGCCAGCATATCCTGCGTATATTCACCGGCACTGTAATAAACATCGTTCATATTGCTGCTGTCAACTTTAAACACTCTAAAGCCAATGTCTAAATCCTGTGTTGTTAACGGATTATTGGCTTTAATTTTTTCGCCAGCGCGGCGGATGCGTTCTTTGCCAATCTCGCAGATATTTTTATAACCAGCTTTAAAAGCCTCGCTGTTTTCATTACAAACTTCGGGCAGCTGTACCATTATAAATTTACGGTGTCCGCCATCTTCCGCGTTGAGTTGCATAACAGCATGAGCAGTTGCACTTGAGCCGGAAAAGAAATCTAAAATAGTAAAAGCATTTGCATTATTAGTTAATTTTATTAAAAATTTAATTAACTCTGTTGGTTTTGGATGTTCAAAAAGTATTTTGTCATTAAACAATTTTTTAAATTCCGTTGTACCAACTGAATTTAAAAACTCTTCAACCCAAGCTTTTTCTACTTGATATTTCAATTCTTCTTCAGTACTATTTTTATAGATTTTACGATATATAGTTTTTCCATCAAAATATATGAATTTATCTTTTCTATCTTCAAATGTTGTATTTTTCCATATCCACCTTCCATCTCTACCTTTAACTTTATCAGGAAGAATTACCTGAACAATATTATTAGTTTTATAAATGGTTAATTTCCCATCACTTGTTAAATAAATAGGATAATACATATTAGGTCTTGCATCTCTTGTTGCATCTGACCCAGAAGCTTGAAAATATCCTAAAGTATAGTCTCCATTTTCATCTTTGAATTCATATGTTTTAATTCCTACTACTTTTTTTCGCAATTTACAAAAATTTTTATTTTTACAATACAATAATATAAAGTCATTTATCTTTCTTAACTCTGAATCAGAATTAGTTGCAGCAGAACCTACCCCTGTTTTCCTAATAATATTAGCAATAAAATTACTTTCACCAAACACTTCATCACATATTTTCTTTAAATTATCCTGTTCATTATCATCAATACTAATAAAAATTACACCGTCATCGCTCAAAAAGTTTTTAGCAAGCATTAAACGGCTATATATCATACTGCACCAGTCAGAATGAAAGCGCCCATTAGTTTCAGTATTTTTAAACAAACGGTTATCGTTCTCATCAAACATTCCGCTTTGCTGGTTGTATTCTCCTTGCGTTTGTTTAAAATCATCACGATAAATAAAATCGTTGCCGGTATTGTAAGGCGGGTCAATATAAATCATTTTAACCTTGCCAAGATAACTTTCCTGCAACAGTTTTAAAACTTCTAAATTGTCACCTTCTATATATAAATTTTCAGTCGTATTCCAATTTTTACTTTCAGCTTTACAAGGCCGCAAAGTTTTACGAATAGGCTTATTGGCTTCAGCAATAGCCGCACGTTTCCCCACCCAGGTGAACTCGTACCGCTCCCGCGCACCCTCAGGGGGGAACTCTGTGCTTAAAATTTGTTGTAACATTTCAAAATTAACGGCTTTTTTAAGTTTTCCGTCCTCTCCGCGCGTTTCCGTAACGCAATTTGGAAACAACTCCGCCAATTTTTCTATATTTCTCTCCACCATATCTGGCGTTTCAAACTTTGGTTTGTTCATTGTTAGCCTCCTATTTTATTTTTTAATTCATCTATTTTATTCATTCTATCGACATTGTCTATTAACAAAAATGCCAGTAACATCATTTGATAAAGTTCATCATAATATTCTTCTAATATCTCTTTCCTCATACTAGCAACAAATTGTTTATATTTACCCTTATCATTATCATCACAATTATTGTGTCTTATATTTAAATTATTCAACATAAAAAAGATATTTGTTTCTAATTTACTATTCAAAGAACTTATTATCGTTCTCTGTGGTTCTAATTTAGTTCCCAATACATTCAAAATCTTTTTCTTAGTTTCTATATCACCTTTAAGTAAATAATGATTATACTGTATTACATCATCTGCAATATTTTCATCAACGATTTCCGCAACAGCAGTGGCAGCAGGATTTTTTTCGACAATAATTGCGCAATTATTGTTATCAATAAATTTTGTTTCAAAATTTAAATTATCTAATACATTTCTAATATTTTCAATAATTGCTGTATAAATATCATTATCGATTTGACAATTTCCCATTCTATCAACGGTTCTCTTTGCCAATAATATTATATTAAAAACATATTCAATATAGTCTAAAATGTTTTCGGTTGTGAGACTATTACTTTGATATTCATATGCAATTTTATTAATACCTAAAATATTACGCATATCTTCAGTATTTAAACAATTTGATCTATATTTCCAATTCATAAAAGCAAAATTATTAACAAAATTCTCAATATTATAATATTGATACGAGAATACATTATATAAATTATAATAACCTTCTTTTATCGTTTCATCATATTTTATTAACTTTTCTAATCTTTGAATTTCTAATCCATAATTCTTTTCCTCAACAATACGCTGAAAAATATTTTTTCTACTCATACTTTACACCTTCTATTTTAATACTTTAATTAAAAATTTCATCATGACACTCGTTAATTCAATTAGATACTCAATTTCGTCTTTATTAATATTATCATTATGTTTTACATTTTTATTTTGATATTTTGTATAATAATCAATCAATTTTTGAAGCATACTTCTTACTTCAACTGAAACGCTTTTATCTTTCAATACATTTCCCAGCAAACTAATTTGATTTTCTAATGATTTATCATTATTTAATAAACTCTTTAAAAGCAATTCAAATGACAATCTAATGTCATCAAGAATATTGCGGTCAAAAATATTCCCTTCAAACTTAGTTAAAGCTGCTTCATATTGTTTTAATGCCAAAGGAAAATCAGACAGCAAATGTTTTGTTTTTATTATCACTTCTGTATTACTAAATTTTTCTGCTGTTAAATAACCATACCGAATAAACAATTGTTCTTTTAGGTTTATAATTTTCTCGTTATCACTAAATTGATCTAATTCGCATAATTCTTTTATTATTGTAAACTGTTCTTCAGCAGAAAACGATTGTAAATTTTCTTTTAAAACAGTACGCTTATTAGGAGCCATAAAAGGATACTCTACATATTTTATAATTTTATTAAAATCCAAAGAATATGCATTACAATATTCAATTATTTGGGAGCCACTCAACCCAGTATTTGTATCAGCTAAAATTTTACAAGCATAGGTTAAAAATGTTGTATCTATTTTATTCATTTTTTTATTTCCTTAATTCATTTTTAGTCTTTTCAATTCCATATTCAACTCAACTTTTTATTAAATAGTAAAGTGGATAAGCGCGATAAATTTTTTCGCTAAACTTTTATTATAACTTTCAAATTTTCTTTAAATAGTTTATAACGATTATTAATTATTTCCATAAAAACTGTACCTACCTGCACTTAGTTTTAATAAAATTATACCATATTTTAAGATAATTGAAAAAAGTATAAAAAATCCCCTGCCATTATGGAAGTATCCATTCTGACAGGGGATTAAATTTTGTGGGTTAATTTCTCTTATTTCTTCTCGGCAATTTCTTTTTGCAGCATGGCAATGAATTCGTCCTGTTTCATTGCGCCGATGTCGCCTTCGCCGCGGCGGCGTACTGCAACGGTGCCTTCTTCAACTTCCTTGTCGCCGATAACGAGCATGTACGGTACTT
This sequence comes from uncultured Phascolarctobacterium sp., assembly GCA_949295115.1. Classification (GTDB taxonomy): domain Bacteria; phylum Bacillota; class Negativicutes; order Acidaminococcales; family Acidaminococcaceae; genus Fusicatenibacter_A. The sequence continues at coordinate 48,403 of CASFJU010000011.1, read as the reverse complement.
TCTGCATCTGCGCTTCGCGGATTTTGTAACCGATTTTTTCGTTTCGGTCATCCATGTGTACGCGCAGGCCCATGTCAAACATTTTGTCGTACAGTTTTTGTGCGTAGTCATGCTGTTTGTCGGTAATCGGTAGGATGCGTACCTGGCACGGAGCCAGCCAAGTAGGGAACGCACCGGCATAGTTTTCAATCAAAATGCCGATGAAGCGTTCGATAGAACCGTAAACAACGCGGTGAATCATTACCGGGCGGTGTTTCAATCCGTCTTCGCCGGTGTAGGTCAAATCAAATTTTTCCGGCAGCAGCATATCCAGTTGGATGGTGCCGCACTGCCAGGTACGGCCGATGCTGTCCGTCAGGTGGAAGTCAATCTTCGGTCCGTAGAATGCGCCGTCGCCTTCGTTAATGGTGTACGGCAGGCCGAAGTCATCCATCGCGGCTTTAAGGCCGTTGGTTGCTTTTTCCCATGTTTCATCGTCGCCCATGCTGTCATCCGGACGGGTAGAAAGTTCTGCATGGTATTTCAAACCGAAGGTTGCATAAACTTCGTCAAACAGGTGGATGGTTTCCTGAATTACATCTTTAATCTGGTCGGTGGTCATAAAGATGTGCGCGTCGTCCTGCGTAAAGCAGCGTACACGGAACAGGCCGTGCAGCGCGCCGCTCAGTTCGTGGCGGTGTACAAGGCCAAGTTCTCCCACACGCAAAGGCAGTTCGCGGTAGCTGTGCGGATGAGTACGGTAGTACAGCATGCCGCCCGGGCAGTTCATCGGTTTAATTGCAAAGTCTGCCTCGTCGATTTTGGTGAAGTACATGTTGTCGCGGTAATGGTCCCAGTGGCCGCTGCGTTCCCACAAGGTGCGGGAAAGAATCATCGGGGTCTGGATTTCGTAATAACCATAACGGCGGTGTACCTGGCGCCAGTAATCAATCAATGTGTTTTTAATAATCATGCCGTTGGGATGGAAGAACGGGAAGCCCGGGCCTTCATCCTGAATGCTGAACAGGTCAAGCTCCTTGCCCAGTTTGCGGTGGTCGCGCTTGGCGGCTTCTTCCAGCATGTGCAGGTAAGCGTCAAGTTCTTCCTTGCTGGGGAACGCGGTGCCGTAAATACGCTGCAGCATTTTGTTGTGTTCGTCGCCGCGCCAGTAAGCACCGGCAATGCTTTGCAGCTTAAAGGCTTTTACCCTGCCGGTGGAAGGACAGTGCGGGCCTGCGCACAAATCGGTAAAATCGCCCTGGGTGTAGGTGCTGATAACGGCATCCTCCGGCAAATCGTTAATCAGTTCAACTTTATATTTTTCGTTTTTGGCTTCAAACATTTTCAGCGCTTCCGCACGCGGGATTTCAGCCCTTACGAGAGGAATGTTGGCTTTAATGATTTTTGCCATTTCTTTTTCGATAGCGGCAAGATCTTCCGGAGTGAAAACGTGCTCGCTGTCAAGGTCGTAATAAAAGCCGTTGGCAATGGCAGGACCGATGGCGAATTTAACGTCCGGGAACAGGTGCTGGATAGCCTGCGCCATAACATGCGCCGCAGTGTGGCGGATGGCGTGCAAACCTTCTTCGCTTTCCGGAACTACAAATTCTACGCTGGCATCATGCGTCAGTTTATCGGACAAATCCTTGTTGTCCCCATCTACAACGGCAAGCAAAGCCTGCTTGCCAAGTTTTTGCGATAAGCTTTTGGCAACTTCAAGCAGGGTTACGCCATCTTCGTATTCCCTTACGCTGCCGTCTTTTAAAGTAACTTTTACCATAATTTTACCTCCTGAAAAAAATAAAAACTCCATCCCTCGCAAAGGGACGGAGTAATCCGCGGTTCCACCCTGATTGGCTGCATAACAGCCCTCTTAGTTAACCGTTAACGCCGGTGTACGATGCCGCCTACTTATACGTTCGGGGCATAGTTTGAAGGTGGTCTGGCTGTTTACCGTACCAAGCTGCTCTCAGCCGCGGCAGCTTTTTCTGTAAGGCCTGTGCAAACGCCTTTTCCTTCGCATTACTGATAAAATATCAAATTATGTTTATATTATAAGCACCTGCGCGCCGCTTGTCAAATCCCCGGCAAATAATTTTTATTAAAACTGGAAAAAACCGGCAATTCAACTTATAATATATAAGGTAATGTAAAATTACTGACGGAGATGATTGAATGAAATTAAATTTATATAAAGCCGCCGCGCGGATTTTTATGGCGGCGCTGTTTGTGTGCCTGCTGATGCCGGGCGCACAGGCCAAGGAAAAATACAAAGCTACGTTTATTTATATCCCACTGGACGACAGGCCGGTTACTTACACCTACCCTGTTGCCAATCTGGAAGCGGCAGGTTACGAAGTGCTGACGCCGCCGCAAAAATATCTGGCTTCCGCCAACCGCAACGGTGACCCGGATAAAATTTGGGAATGGCTGATGGAAAACGCACCCGACGCCGATGCGGCAATTATCAGCAGCGATGCGCTGATTTACGGCGGGCTTGTTGCCAGCCGCACGCATTTTTACGACGATACGACTTTGCAAAGCCGCGTGCAGCGTTTGGAACTGCTGCGCGAAAAACTGCCGATGCCGCTGTATATTTACAGCACTTTAATGCGCACGCCGCGCGCCAGCTTCGGCAATGTGGAGCCGCCCTATTACAGCGAAATCGGACCGGCCATTTTCCGTTATTCCGAACTGGTCGATAAAGAGGACTTCACCGGCCTGAATGTCCGCGAAAGCCTGACCAAAAAAGCGTTAAAAAATAATCTGCCCGAGCAGGATTTAAACGACTGGCTGCAAAGGCGCATTAAAAATTACAACGTCAACAAATCGCTGACGGAGCTGGCTGGCAAGTACCGTTTCCATTATCTTGCCATCGGCAAAGATGATAACGCGCCGCTGTCGGCAACGCACATGGAAGCACGCCACATCAAGCGCGAGGCTTTTGCGCTTTCGCAGCAGATTTTTCAGATTCTGCCGGGCGTTGACCAGCTTGGCATGCTGCTTTTGACCCGCGCCGTTAACGAAATGAACAACGCGCACCCGCTGGTTTACACCTATTATGCTGAAGGCAGCGGGCGCATGACCGTGCCGCAGTATTCCGACAGCACGCTGGGCGAATCCGTGCCGCAGCAGATACTTGCCGCCGACGCACGCGCCACAGCGGATATTACTAAAGCAGATTTTGTGCTGGCAGTAAACACTCCTAAAGACGGCGTGATGCTGGACAGCACCGCGCCAAGCAATCAGTTTTTTGCTTCAATACCCGATAAAAAATCCATCAGCCAGCTGGAAGGCTACTTTGCCAGAGGCTATAAAGTTTCGCTGGCGGACGTTGCCTATTCCAACGGTGCGGACAACGGCTTTATGAACGAGTTTGCCAAGCGCGGCAACTTGCAGAAGCTAACTGCCTACAATGGATGGAACACCGCCGACAACACTATCGGCTTTGCCATTGCACAGGGCGTTTTAGCGCCGCAGATAACCGCGGAAGACAACGCCAAACTTATCCAGCAGCGCCTTGTGGATGACTGGTTCTACCAATCCAACGCACGCCGCGACGCGACCGATTATCTTGAAAAGAACAACCACAGCGCCGCCGTTTACAAACTAGGCTCGATGAAAAAGCCTGTCGCTGCCATCGCGCAGGATACCTGCAATACGCTGGCACGCAAATACGATTTTACCCGCGATTTTAAATTTAAAATCGGCTTTCCGTGGGACAGGCTGTTTGAAATCAGCGTAACGCCCACAAACAAAAAATAACGCAGACAGCAAATAACCCCAAATCCATTACGGATTCGGGGTTATTTTTTATTTTAAACATCAATTTATTTGGCAAAATTTTTCTCTTTGTACGGGCATAAATCCAAAAGCACACATTCGCTGCACAGCGGCTTGCGCGCCTTGCAGATTTTGCGCCCGTGCCAGATAAGCCAGTGGTGCGCGTCGCTCCATTTATCCATTGGTATGGCTTTTTGCAGTTCCTTTTCCGTAGACAGCGGGTCTGCCCCTTTTGCCAGCCCCAAACGGTGTGAAACACGGAACACGTGCGTATCCACCGCGATGGCAGGCACGTTGTAGATGATGCTGGCAATAACGTTGGCAGTTTTTTTGCCTACGCCCGGCAGCGTCATCAGCTTTTCAACCGTGTCGGGCACGGTGCTGTCATATTCCTGCACCAGCATGTGGCAGGTTGCCAGCAAATTTTTCGCCTTGGCGCGGAACAAGCCGCAGTCGCGAATTTCGTTTTCCAGTTCTTCCTGCGTCAGCGCGCCCATTTTCTCCGGCGTGTTATATTTGGGGAAGATGCGCGCCGTTATTTTGTTGACGCGCTCGTCCGTACACTGGGCAGACATAATTACCGCCACCAAAAGTTCAAACGGGCTGTTGTAATTTAACGCGGTTTTGGTGTCCTTGTAGGTTTCTTCCAAAACCTTTAAAATTTCTTCACGCTGCTGTTTGCGCATCAGTTCGTCAGGCTCCTTACCGGCGCAGGTATTCTGCCGCCGCGGGCAATGAATACGTCCGGTTTAAATTTGCTTACGCCGATAACGGGAGCGTAACCCAGAAGTCCGCCAAACTCTACCCTGTCGCCGACGTTTTTGCCGGGTACGGGCACAAGGCGCACAGCCGTGGTTTTATTGTTAATCATGCCGATGGCAGCCTCGTCCGCAATAATGGCGGAAATAGTCTGCGCGGTAATATCGCCAGGCACGGCAATCATATCAAGCCCTACGGAGCAAACGCAGGTCATGGCTTCCAGTTTTTCCAGCGTCAGGCTGCCGCGTTCAACAGCAGCAATCATGCCTGCGTCCTCGCTGACGGGAATGAACGCGCCGCTTAAACCGCCGACATAGCTGGACGCCATCAGGCCGCCCTTTTTAACAGCGTCGTTAAGCATGGCCAGCGCTGCCGTCGTGCCGGGACCGCCGGTACTTTCAAGGCCGATTTCTTCTAAAATATGCGCAACGCTGTCGCCGACTGCCGGTGTAGGTGCAAGTGACAGGTCGATAATACCGAACTGCGTGTTCAGGCGGCGTGCTGCCTCCTGCGCAACCAGCTGGCCGACGCGGGTAATTTTAAACGCCGTCTTTTTAATCGTTTCGGCAACGGTGCCGACATCTGCGCCGCGCACAGCTTCCAGCGCGTGTTTAACTACGCCCGGGCCGCTGACGCCGACATTGATAACGCTTTCAGGTTCGGTTACGCCGTGGAACGCGCCCGCCATAAACGGGTTATCCTGCACGGCATTGCAGAAAATTACAAGCTTGGCGCAGCCGATAGCGTCGCGGTCTGCCGTAAGGTCAGCCGTCTGCTTGACAATGCGCCCCATTTCGGCAACGGCGTCCATGTTGATGCCGCATTTGGTAGAACCGACGCTGACAGATGAGCAGACAATCTGCGTTTCTGCCAGTGCTTCCGGAATGGACGCAATCAGCTTGCGGTCGCCGTTGGTATAGCCTTTATCCACCAGCGCGGAAAAACCGCCGACAAAGTCAACGCCGATAGTGCGCCCCGCTTCGTCCAGCGCTTTCGCCAAAGGCACATAGCTTTCAGCGTCGCAGCTTTCGCCCACAATGGCGATTGGCGTAACGGATACGCGCTTGTTGATGATAGGCACGCCGAGTTCTGTTTCCAGCTCCTGCCCTACTTTAACAAGGTTCTCTGCCTTTTTGGTAATTTTATCGTAAATTTTCTGCGCCGTTACCTTAATATCCGGGTGCGCGCAGTCACGCAGGCTGATGCCCATGGTGATGGTACGCACGTCCAGATTGTTTTGGGTAATCATGCGCGTGGTTTCCAAAACGTCCTTAATTTCAAACATTGGCGTGCCCTCCTAAATGCGGTGCATGGCGGTAAAAATTTCTTCGCTCTGCACGCGGGCTTCCACGCCGATTTCTTCACCGAGCGCGGTAAATACGTCTTTTAATTTATCAAGCTGCAGGTCGGCGTTTTCCATATTGGCAATCAATACCATGTTGAAAAAGCCGTCCATAATGTTCTGGTTAATGTTTAAAATGTTGATGTTATGCTCGGCCAGCACGTTGCTGACGCGCGCGATAATGCCTACTCTGTCTTTGCCTACGATTGTTACAACTATACGCATTGGTGTTCCTCCTCTTTCGGGGCTGCATTTTATCACTTTTTTATTGTACCATAAATAGCAGTAAAATGTTTACATTTTTAAAAATATTGCTTATCTCTGCACGCTGGTGCGTAATTGTATCGCTTCGGCAATATGCGCGGCGCCGATTTCCTCGCTGCCTGCCAAATCGGCAATGGTGCGCGCCACTTTAATAATGCGGTCATGCGTGCGGGCACTTAACCCCAGCGCGGTAAAATATTTGCCCAGCATTGCTTCCGCCTGCGGCTGCATTTTGCAGAATTCGTTAAGCTGCTTTTTGTTCATCTGCGCGTTGCAGTGTACGCCGCTGCCTTCAAACCGCTTGCGCTGGATATCGCGTGCCTTCACAACGCGGCTGCGGATTTGCGCCGAACTTTCACCGGCGGCTTTATCCTTTAAGTCATCGTATTCCAGACGCGGCACGCTGACCTGAATGTCGATGCGGTCCAGAAGCGGGCCGGATATTTTACGGTTGTAGCGTTCTATCTCATGCGGCTTGCAGCTGCACTCATGCACTTTATCCCTCGTTCCGTTCCAGCCGCAGGGGCACGGGTTCTGCGCGCTTATGAGTATTATATTAGCGGGGAAAGACATGCTTGCCTGCACGCGGCTGATTGTTACCACACCGTCCTCCAAAGGCTGACGCAGAACTTCCAGCGTAGCGCGTGAAAACTCCGGCAGTTCGTCCAAAAACAGTACGCCGTTGTGCGCCAGTGTTACTTCGCCGGGTCGCGGTATACTGCCGCCACCAATCAGCGCGCTGGCGGATACGGTATGGTGCGGGCTGCGGAAGGGACGCTCAAGTACGATTTGCTTTTTGCCGTTCAGCAAACCGGCGATGCTGTAAATTTTGGTAACTTCCAGAATTTCGTCCTCCGTCATCGGCGGCAAAATAGTGGGCAAACGGCGTGCCAGCATGGTTTTGCCGCTGCCGGGCGCGCCTACCATCAGCACGTTGTGCCCGCCTGCCGCAGCAATTTCCAGCGCACGCTTAACAACCTGCTGCCCGCGCACTTCGGCAAAATCAACATCATAAGCGTTAACGCAGTCTGCATTCAGCTGCGTTTTAGGCAGCTTTGGCAAACGCTCCTGCCCCTTCAAATGGCTTACCAGGTCGCCTAAATTTTGCGGCGTGTAAACGTCAATGCTATCTACCAGTTCACCCTCACTGGCATTGCCCTGCGGAATGTAAATCTCGCGCCAGCCGTGTTCTTTGGCGTATAAAATCATCGGCAAAACGCCCGTTACCTGACGGATGCTGCCGTCAAGAGCAAGCTCGCCCACAAAAATTTTGCCGCCTGTTTCCTCCTGCATCAGGCTGCCCGCCGCCGTTAATATGCCCACGGCAATCGGTAAATCAAGGCTGCTGCCATCCTTGCGCAAATCGGCCGGTGCAAGGTTTACCGTAATGCGCGTCATCGGAAAGATAAGCCCCGAATTTTTCAGCGCCGCCTTTACGCGCTCGCGCGATTCCTTCACCGCCGTATCCGGCAGCCCGACTATGTCAAACCCCGGCAGGCCGTTGGAAATATCTACCTCAACGGTAATTTCTTCGCCGTTAATACCACAAACAGTTTCGCCATACGTTTTCGCGTACATAAAAACCCCCTAAAAACAATTTGGCAGATGGCGCAGTTTTGCCTTGCCGTCATCTGCTAAAATTTCTATTACATCAAAGCTTATGTTGTTGTATCCGCCGTGCTGCTGTAAATAGTGCAGCGCCGTGGTGCGTATCTTCTGCTGCTTGGCATAAGTAACCGCCATGCCCGGCGTGCCGAAGCACAGGTTATGCCGCGTTTTAACCTCTACAAACGCCAGCGTGCCGCCCTTAACGGCGATAACGTCAATCTCGCCCCAGCGGCAGCGGTAATTACGGTCAACCACTTTATAACCGTGCCGCTCTAAATAAGCGCAGGCTGCGTCCTCACCGCGCCGTCCAAAATCGCCGCGCTTGTCAGCCATTGGCTTCTTCCGGCAGGCGGATTAATTTATTCGGCACATGTTCCGCTTCCGGCAGATTCATGCTTTTAACAGGCTCATAACTGCGGCGGTGCCAGCAGGTTGCGCCATGTTCCAAAATTGCCTGCATATGTGCGCCGCTGCCGTAGCCTTTGTTATGTTCCCAGCCGTACTGCGGGTATTCCTGCGCCAGCTTGTCCATTATACGGTCACGTGTTACCTTGGCAATAACGGAAGCCGCTGCAATCGAAACGCTCAATGCATCACCGTGAATGACGGAATACGTTTTTATCCCTTCTGCCTGCACCGGCATCGCATCAATCAGCGCCGCCTGCGGGCGGATTTTTAAATTTTCCAGCACTTGTGCCATGCCCTCCTGCGTGGCACGGTAAATATTCAGGCGGTCGATGTTATACACGCTGACGATATTTACCGATACCGACAGCGCCTTTGCCAGAATTTCATCATAAAGCTGCTCGCGTTTGGCGGCTGTCAGCTTTTTTGAATCGTTCAGGCCTTTAATAAACACATCCTGCGGTAAAATAACCGCGCCGATAACCATCGGCCCGGCCAGCGGCCCGCGCCCTGCTTCATCCACACCGGCAACATACTGCGCGCCGCTTTCATAGCACTGCTTTTCATACAGCAGCATTTTAGCAAAGCGTTCACGTTCCGCCGCTTCCGCCTGCTGCTTTTTGTAATACGCCGCCAGCAGCTTCTGCACGCCGCTGCGCTCATCCTGCGCCAGCTCTGCCAAAAGTTTTTCGCTCGGGTTATTATTAAGTGTTTCTTTAATTTCTGCAATCTTCACGTCAACAGCTCCTCAAACAAAAAGCCGCTTAAAGCGGCTTTTATTATTTATCGGGTTCATCTAAAGTTACTCTGCCAATCTTGCCGCTGCGGAAATCGCGCAGCACCAGCTGAATTACCTTGTCGATATCCAGCTGCCCGCCGCCCTTTAAGCAGCCGCGGCTGACGGCAATTTTTTCAAAAACCTCGCGCACGGAAGCACCCGGCTCAAAATCAATCGCGTATTTTTCCTTTAACAAATCCGGGTAATCCGCAATCAATTTTTCCGTCAGTAATTCCGTTGCCTGCTCGCGGTCATAAACTTCTTCCTTAATCGCGCCGGTAAGCGCAAGATTCAAACCAATCTGCGAGTCGTCAAACTTTGGCCACAGCACGCCCGGCGTGTCCAAAAGCTCCAGCCCTTTGGCGATGGTAACCCACTGCTGTCCGCGCGTAACGCCCGGCTTATCGGCAGCCATAACCTTGTTTTTACCTACAAGGCGGTTTATCAGCGTCGATTTGCCGACATTCGGTATGCCGACAATCATTACGCGGATGGAACGGTTCTTAACGCCGCGTTTAAGCCATTTATCCAGCACCGGCTGCGCAGCCTTCTGCACTTCGCTCACAAGCTGCTTAACGCCTTTGCCGGTGTTGCAGTCCACACTGCAAACTGGCAAACCGTTATTTTTAAAGGTAGTTTTCCATGCTTCCGTTTTGGCGGGGTCTGCCATATCCACCTTGTTCAGCGCAATGATTTTCGGCTTCTGCCCCAGCAGCTGAATCAGCATCGGGTTGGTGCTGCTGCGCGGCACACGCGCGTCCAGCATTTCCACCACAACGTCAACCAGCTTAATCTGCTGCTCCATCATGCGCTTGGCTTTGGTCATGTGGCCCGGAAACCACTGTATTTTAAAATCCATTGACTACACCTTCCATCAGGGCAGCATACGCCATCTGTCAACCGGCCAGAACGCCATGCTGGCCTTGCCCTTTACCAAATCCAGCGGCACAAAGCCTACATCGGCAAAGCGGCTGTCCTCACTGTTATTTCTGTTGTCACCCAGCACAAAAATGTGCCCGTCCGGCACAACGGATTTTCTGTAATCTGACATGTTCGGTCCTTTGGGGTCTTCCTTCCAAACATAGTTTTCTTCAATTTCCGTACCGTTTACCAGCACTTTGCCGTTGCGCATTTCCACCGTGTCACCGGCCGTCGCGATAACGCGTTTAATAAAGTCGCGGCTTTCATCTTTAGGATAACGGAACACAATAATTTCGCCCTTCTGCGGGTCGTTGACAAAATAGGTAAACTTGTTTACCAACAGGCGCTCGTGGTTCACCAGCGTCGGGTACATGGAAGAACCTTCAACCATATAGGGTTCTACAATAAAAGTCCTGATGCAGAACGCCAGCGCCACTGCCACGATAATCGAAACAAGCCAGTCACTGACCGTGTCCTGCCAGGTAGTTTTCTGTTTGGATGCCATTTTATATTCTCTCCTTTTTTATGCCGTTTTAAACAGCTTTGCAAACATTACTTATCCATACTTTTTTATACTAACAAACATTGCCGTTTTTGTCCATACTGTTCACGCTTTTGCCACATAAAAAATTATAGTAATGTTAACGGTTTTACTTGCAAAAACAGGGGTTTTTGTTGTAAAATTTTTTTGTTGCGCTGTGCGTTTTCTGTTGTAAAATTTACACAACGGCCTGCTTCAGGGCAGGATTTTTAAACTTAACAGCCAATATATTAATATTGTACATTTTTCTATATGTAAATTTAACATTTTACCGGTTAAAGGAGCATGAAGCATGATGAACCAGATTAGCATTGCCGTTATCGGCAGCTGCAATATCGACGTTGTTGTCGAAGCACCGAAACGCCCGCTGGCAGGCGAAACCATTTTAGGCAGCCGCCTGATTATCGCGCAGGGCGGCAAGGGCGCCAATCAGGCTGTAGCCGCTGCACGCCTGGGTGCAAAAGTATATATGGTAGGCTGCGTCGGCGACGACGATTACGGCCGTTCCGTACTGAAAAATTTTGAAGCCAACGGCGTAAACAGCGATTACGTTAAAACCGTTGAAGGCGTAACCACCGGCACGGCACACATTACGCTGGCAGAAGGCGACAACAGCATTATCGTCATCAAAGGCGCCAACGACCTGGTAACGCCGGCGCTTATCGACGAAGCGTGGCCGCAGATTGCCAAATGCGATATGGTTATGCTGCAGCATGAAATACCGGCTGAAACTATCGCGTATGCGCTGAAAAAATGCAGGGAAGCAGGCGTTAAAGCGCTGCTGAACCCGGCACCGGTACTGGAAGGCGCAAAAGAATGGGCGCAGGACACCGCTTTTGTAACGCCCAACGAACACGAAGCACAGGCCTTGTTCCCCGGCAAAAGCACCGAACAGATTTTGCTGGAAAATGAAGGCCGCCTGCTGATGACCCTTGGCAGCAAGGGCGTCGCTTACGCGGAAAACGGCGTTATCAACACCGTACCAGCCTTTAAGGTTGAAGCGGTTGACACCACCGGCGCGGGCGACACGTTTAACAGCGCCTTTGCCGTTGCCAAAGCCTCCGGTAAAAATATGAGCGAAAGCATTACGTTTGCCAATGCGGCGGCAGCCCTTTCCGTGCAGAAAATCGGCGCGCAGGGCGGCATGCCTTATTTAGATGAAGTGGAAGGGATGTTATCCGAATGCAGAAAATAGGTATTTTAAACAGCGAAATTGCTAAAGTGCTGGCTGATATGGGCCATACCGATACCATCGTTATCGGCGACTGCGGCCTGCCGGTGCCCGACGGCGTTAAAAAGATTGACCTTGCTTTAAAACTGGGCACTCCCCGCTTTTTGGAAGTTGTGGAAGAACTGGTTAAATATATGGAAATCGAAAAAATCCACGTCGCTGCCGAAATGCAGAGCAAAAACGAAGCCTGCTGGCAGGAAATGCACAGACTGTTCGGCGATAAGGAATGGATTGTTACCGACCACGAGCATTTCAAACAGGCTACAAAAACTGCCAAAGCAGTTATCCGCACCGGCGAAATCACGCCGTTTGCCAACGTTATTTTACATTCCGGCGTAATATTCTGATAAAAGGAGCAAGTCAGCTATGGAAATTGCCATGCAAGGTATTTCAAAAGCCTTCGGCACCAATCAGGTCCTGCGCGGAGTTGATTTCACGCTGCATTCCGGTGAAATCCACGCGCTGATGGGCGAAAACGGCGCCGGCAAATCAACGCTGATGAACATTCTTACCGGCATACACAAAGCCGATGCCGGCAAAATCACCGTTGACGGGCAGGAAGTACATTTTAAAAACGCACGCGACGCCGAAAACCACGGCATCGCCTTTATCCATCAGGAACTGAATATCTGGCCCAACCTTTCAATTCTGGAAAACCTGTTTTTAATGAAGCAGATTACCAACTCCTTCGGCATGCTGGACACCAAAAAAATGCGTAAGCTGGCCGAAGAAAAATGCGCGCAGATTGGCATTGAGCTGCCGCTGGACGCAGAAGCGGGCGAATGCAGCGTAGGCCAGCAGCAGATGACGGAAATTATCCGCAACCTGATGCTGGACGCCAAGGTTGTAATTATGGACGAACCGACCGCGGCGCTGACAGAACGCGAAACCGCCAAGCTGTTTGAAGTTATGCACGCCTTAAAGGACAAAGGCGTGGCGATTGTTTATATCTCCCACCGCATGGAGGAAGTATTTACGCACTGCGACACCATTACCGTCATGCGCGACGGACATTCCATCAGCTGCCGCCCGACGCGCAGCACCACTATGGAAGCCGTTGTACAGGACATGGTAGGCCGCGCGATTACCGAATACTACCCCGGGCGCACGACAACACCGGGCGAGGTTGTGCTGGAAGTTAAAAATATGTGCCAGCCGGGCGTGTTCGACCATGTATCCTTCAATCTGCGCAAAGGTGAAATTTTGGGCGTTGCCGGACTGATGGGCGCCGGGCGCACGGAAATCATGCGCGCGCTGTTCGGCATTGACGACTGCCAGCAGGGCGAAATTTACCTGCACGGCGAAAAAGTCACCATCAAAAAGCCTGAGGACGCCATCAAGGCAGGCATCGGTTTCATTACCGAAAACCGCAAAACCGAAGGGCTGATTCTGGATTTTTCCATTCTGAAAAACATTGCCCTGCCCAGCGTCGATACCTTTGCTACCAAAGCAGTTATCAACGATAAAAAAGAGTATGATTTTTCCAATGACCTGTCGCACAAGCTCGGCGTTAAAACCGCCAGCATCCAGCTGCCTGCGGGCGCGCTCAGCGGCGGCAACCAGCAGAAGGTCGTTATAGCCAAATGGATTGGCATGCACCCGTCCATCATCATCATGGACGAGCCTACCCGTGGCATCGACGTCGGCGCCAAACGCGATATTTACGATTTGATGAACGAGCTGACGGCGCAGGGCGTTTCCATCATCATGGTAAGCTCCGATTTGCCGGAGGTTATCGGCATGAGCGACCGCGTACTTGTTGTGCATGAAGGCAAAATCGCCGGTGAAATACCGCACGAAGAAGCCACACAGGAAAATATCATCACCCTTGCAACAGGAGGAATATAACAGATGAACGTTTCTGCCTTAGTTAGAAAAATGGGCCCGTTAATCGGGTTAATTGTACTTTTTGTCGTTATCTCTGCTTTAAACAGCAGCTTTATCGACCCGTCCAACTTAAAAAACCTGCTGCGCCAGGTTTCCATTAACGCGCTGATTTCCTTCGGTATGACCTTTGTCATCCTCACCGGCGGCATCGACCTTTCCGTCGGCAGCACGCTGGCGCTTTCCAGCGCGGTTATGGCCAGCTTCATTAAAGGCGGCATGGACCCGATTCTCGGCATCCTCGTTTCCGCCCTTATCGGCCTTATCCTTGGCACCATCAACGGCGTGGTAATTTCTTACGGCAGGGTTGCGCCGTTCATCGCCACTCTGGCAACGATGACCATTTTCCGCGGTTTGACGCTGGTTTACACCGACGGCAACCCTATCAGCAGCCTTACCGATGACCCGCTGTTCCATATGTTCGGCCAGGGCTATTTTGCAGGTATTCCTGTACCGGCAGTTGTAATGCTGCTGGCGTTTGCGCTGTGCTGGTTCATCCTTAACAAAACGCCGCTGGGACGCAAAACCTACGCCGTCGGCGGCAACGAAAAGGTTTCCTTCATCGCCGGCATTAAAATTGAGCGCATTAAAATTTTTGCCTACGCCATCACCGGTTTGTTCTGCGCGCTGGCAGGCTCCATTTTAACCTCGCGCCTTAACTCCGCACAGCCTACCGCAGGCACCGGCTACGAGCTTGACGCCATTGCGGCGGTAGTTCTCGGCGGCACCAGCCTTTCCGGCGGTAAGGGCCGCATTCTGGGCACGCTCATCGGCGTACTGATTATCGGCACGCTGAACAACGGCCTGAATATCCTTAACGTATCCAGTTTCTACCAGCAAGTTGTCAAAGGTATTGTTATTCTGCTTGCAGTCCTCATGGACCGCAAAAAATCCTAGGAGGTTATGTTTTAAATGAAAAAAACTTTATTAGCCGTTATGGCAGTCCTGATGATGTCGGTAATGCTTATTGCCGGCTGCAGCTCCGGAGAAGAAGCAGCTCCGGCTGCTAAAAAAGACGGTGCAACCACTATCGGTTTCTCCATCTCCACATTAAACAACCCGTTCTTCGTATCCGTTAAAGACGGCGTTGAAGCCAAAGCCAAAGAGCTTGGCGTTAACGTAAAAATCGTTGATGCGCAGAACGACCCGGCAAAACAGGCTAACGACGTTGCCGACCTGCTGCAGCAGGGTGTTACCGTTCTTCTGGTAAACCCGGTTGACTCCGCTGCCATTTCCACTTCCGTTGAAGCTGCCAATAAAGCAAACATCCCTGTAATTGCCCTTGACCGCAGCGCAGACAAAGGCACCCTTGCTTCCCTCGTTGCTTCCGATAACGTAAAAGGCGGCGAAATGGCTGCCGAATACATCATCAACAAACTGGGCGAAGGCGTTAAAGTTGCCGAACTCGAAGGCATCCCCGGCGCTTCCGCAACCCGTGAACGCGGCGAAGGCTTCCACAAAGTTGCCGACCAGAAATTAAACGTTGTTGCAAAACAATCCGCTGATTTCGACCGCACCAAAGGCCTGACCGTTGCTGAAAACATGCTGCAGGCTAACCCGGACATTCAGGCAATTTTTGCCCAGAACGATGAAATGGCTCTCGGCGCTATCGAAGCATCCAAGAGCGCAGGCAAACAAATCTTCATCGTTGGCTTTGACGGCACCGACGACGGCATTAAAGCAGTTGAAAACGGCACCATGGCAGCTACCATTGCCCAGCAGCCTGAACTGATGGGCCAGCAGGGTGTAGAAGCCGCTGTTAAACTGGCTAAAGGCGAAAAAATCGAAGCTAAAATCGCTGTTCCTCTTAAACTCGTAGAGAAAAAATAATTAACCTTCCTTTGACAAATTGCGTACAAAAAAATCCCGCTCCAAAAGAGCGGGATTTTTATTTTGTTTTTAAAACATAATGTCGCCCGGTTCGTAATCAACCGTGGTTTTTACAAAGGCAATCTCGTTGCAGTACGGGTACTGCGGGCAGTACACACATTCCTTCCACACCTTCTGCGGCAGCTTTTCCTTGGCGGTTTCAATGTAATCGCACTTGGCAAAAAAGCCCGGCTGGTAAGTAAGGGTAAAAAACATTTTCACGCCGCGTTCCATGCCCTCTTTTTCCAAAAGGTGCACAATGTTGCGGCCAATGCCCGTGCCCTTGCGCTCCGGGTCAATCGCCAGCGAGCGTATTTCCGCAAGGCGGTCCCATACAAAATGCAGCGCACCGCAGCCAACAAGGCGGTTGTTTTCAATCGCCACGATATAGTCGCGCAGGTTTTCGTAAATAGCGTTGCGCGCGCGCGGCAGCATTAAGCCTTCGTGCGCATAATCATTCAGCAATTTATGAATATTTTCCACATCGTCAAAAGTTGCCTGACGGTAAGTAATCATGCACATTGCCCCCTCAAATAACTGTTAAGCCTAATCCTAACACTCATTTAATAAAAATGCAATAGTTTTGTGCATTTTACAAAAAATTTTTCCGTCCCCTGAAGGGGATTTTTGCTTAAGAAATGATGATTGGGTTCGTTAATTAAAACGGCTTCCGTCCCTGTAATCAGGGTAAAAACTTTATAAACACGCCGCCCATGCCAAGCGCCGTCTTAATGCCGATACCGGCATATTCTGCATAAGCAAGCAGCAATGCGGCAATCCTGTTCTGTGCTTCCGTGCCGCGCAATAAAAGCGTATAGCGCCCTTTAAAAGCGTCTATCGGCGCGCCGCCGACGGAATACTGCTGTAAGGACAGGTTGTAGCCGATAATCTTTACGGCATCCGCCAGATGCTGCTCAAGATTTTCTTCCTCTATCACCAGCCCGCCGCTGTAAGCGTTCCAACGTTTTAACAGGCTGCGGAAGATGTAGGCGTTATCGGGATAAATTTTGTAAGCACCGTAAGCTTTAAAGGATGTTGGCGTTACAAAAGTAACTTCCGCCTTGCGCGGAGGCTGCTCCGTAAAAAACTGCTGCGCCATGGCGGCGTAATCAGCTTCTTTTACAGGCTGCGGTTTACTTAATTGTACCACATATCCCTTTTGCTTTAAACATAAATTTTGCGGCATGGCAGCAAGCGCATAGCCAAGCTCTGCCGCCGCTTCCCCGTTAAGCGCAGCCAAACGCCACACCGCGCGCTCCGCCTGCTTATCGTAATACACAAACTGACTGAACGGGCGCACGCCTGCCATGTGCATGGCAACGGCAAAATCCTCGTGCGCATATTCCATCAACGCGCCGTGCAGCACGCTGCCCATACTTGGGTGCAGGCGCTGGCCTTCCGGCAGCGTTAAAGCAATTTCCATAATCTGCGGCATGGCTTATTCCTCCGTTACGGCGCAAACGCCCATCAGCCCTGCGCCCTTCTGCGTCCTCACTGTCTGCAGGGCACGCGGAGCGGTAAACCTGTCAAGCTGCAAATGCGAATGCTTGTAAAAATTGTTATGCAAAATCAGCGCCGCCGCTGCCCGGTACGCTTTGGCATCCGGCGCTAAAGCCGCCAGCAGCGTTTTACTTAAAAAGCCGCTGCCACTGCCTAACAGCAGGTTGGCTTTGGCAGCACCGGCAAATTCGTGTTTCAGTACCGCACCGAAAATGTTTTTGTTCATGCTCAATACAAATTCCGTAAAATCCTGCTGGCGTTTCAGCAGCTCTGTTACCGACTGAATACCGGTACCGCTGAACACGGCTTTATCCAGCGTAATGCTGAAATGCTGTTTTGCGCCCTGCGGCAGGCATTCGCGGAACAGATTGAGGTTTTTGTTTTTAACCTGGCCGGTTTTGTTGATGTACACGGCTTCGCGCTTCTGCACCACTACCGGCACAATATTGCCGCTGCCGTAAGCGTCGCTGACAGACAGCCCCTTCATAATGCTGCAGTTCATACCCGCCTGCGGCAAAAGCTCGCTGCCCTGTTCGCCCCTGGGTATTTCCAGGCGGTGCAGCAACGTAACCTCCAGCTTCTGCGCCAGCCGCGACAAAGCTGCGTTTTTATCGCGCACACGCTTATCGCTTAAAAGGCGCGTCACTTCGTCCCACGCCTGTGCGCGCAGCCTGTCCTCCTGCAAAAGCAGGCTGAACAAAAGCCCCGTGCGCAGTGCGCCTTTAATGCTGCTGCCCGGTATGTACGGCTGGCCGTCAACGGAATGGACTGTGCGCACTATTTCCGTCAGGCGCATTTTGTTGGCAGCGATAACCTCCGGCAGCACCGCCACATCGGCATATTCCGTTACCGCGCCGCCCAAAGCGTCAATGTCATACCCTTTGGCAAGCAGCCATTCACACAAAGTACCGGCGCGCATTTTGGTTTTAATCAGTTCTTCAAACTCCGGCAGCAGGTTGTTTTCAAACAAAAACTTAACCCACAGGCGCTCGTTCAAAAAATATACGCGCTGCGTCCTTGCGTCGTACAGGTACTGATAGCTGTACACCGTGCCCACCTCGTCGGTGATATGCACCGGGCTGAGGCAGGTTATAACCAATTTTTTATATTCAAAATTACTGATACTCATACAGGCAACCCCATATACAAAGCCTTGCCGTAGCGGTAAACCGGGTGCCCCGCGCCCGCCGCAAATTCCAACACCTGCCCGTCAACCCTCCTGGCAAAGCAGGCTCCGGCCTTTATCATATACACGCTGCTGCGTTTTTCGTAGCCGCCGGTTTCGCTGTTATAAACAAATCCGCTGCGCCGCATAAGGCTGAACGCGCCCTGCTTAACGGCGTCAAGCTGCTGCGCAACCGGGCACAGGATGGAAAGCGTCATCTGCAAACTGCTGCCGTTATTGTTAAGCAGCTCATACAGCACACCCGCGTCGCCGCTGCAACCGTCGTTTAAAGCAAACGGCGCTTTGCGCAGAACAAACTTACCAAAGCCGCTGCTGCGCCTGCCGCCGATGCCGCCAAGCCCCAAAAGCTCAACCGTTTTTACCAGCTCGTCCAGCAAACTCTCATCATTCAAGCCGACAATGCAGTACAGCCCAGCGCCCTCCGCAAAGCTGTAATTGCTTACGTAATACGCCGTGCCGCCGTCCCTGAAATCCATACGCCGCTGCACGCCGCTCCAGCCAAAGCTGTGTTTTTCCTGCTCCGGCGCTTCGTCTTCGCCAAAAGGCTGCAAATAGGCTTTTACGCCGCCCGCGCGGATATAAGCAAGGTTTTCGTGGTCGCGCCTTGCTTCGTACTGCAAACACAAATCCGTAAACGACAGGCCGTAATCGAGCGTATTGATTTTTTCGCTGCGGTAATAAGGCACCGGCACGTAAAATTCTTCTTCGCTTCCGCTGTAATAAGGCAGTAAATCGCTGAAAAGCAGGCTGCCCTCCCGCACCGCGGCGATAAACTTTCCGCACAGCGCAGTATCAAGCGCCGCCGCTTCCGTCGCCAGCGCGCTGAAAAAGGTATCCGCACAGCAGTTAAAGGATTGCAGGTTGCCGCTTTTTTTATTTTGCGCCGTGCCGAAATGCACCGGCGTTAAAAACTTAAACTGCAAAACGTAGTATTTCATTTTAAGCAGCTTCCTTCAAGCGTAGCTTTCAATTTTTCCGTAAAGCTTTCCAAACCTTTGTTTAAACCGGCGTAACGCACCGAAAAACCGCTGAACGCCACCCTGCCGTAGCCGCGCGAACCGTGCCCGCCCAGATAATCCATCTGCAGCATCATCAGCGCCGCCGCAAGGGTAGCAAAATCTTCTTCAATTTCTTCTTCGTTTTCGATGTTGTACACCAGCTTAAAGGCAAAATCCGTCCCCGCAGGCACCCTTTCAATCTGGCGCGGAATAGCCGTCGCCGTCAGGCGTGTAATGGAGTTTTCAAACTTTACTTCGCCCATGTAGGTATCGGTGTCAAGGCGGCTGATTTTTTCGATGCTTTCCGGCGTTACAAACACGTCGTAAAATTGCAGGCGCGCGCCAACCACGCCGCTTTTGCCGGTTGAACCGAACAGGCGGCAGATAACGTCGTCGTCATCTTCAATTTTGTTAAGCACATAGCCCGGCGAACGCATTTTGGCAAGTAAAGTACGCAGCTTGCCCTTCAGCGAGCTGCCCGGAATGATGGGCACCTTGGTAAAATGGTCGCGCACAAAGGGGCTTTCCACCGCGCCGATAGGGGTAAAATCGCTGGACGTGCCGATATGCAGCCCCGTCACCAGCGTAATAACTGCCTCTATTAAAAATTTACCTTTTAAAACACCCTGCTTCATTATTTATCCTTGCCTCCGTAAAATTTATGAAACGCGCCCAAAGCCTGCACATATTTGGCAAACTCCGTAAAACGCTCCGTGCTGTCGCCGATGTTGTCAATCATCTCGGGCAGCCCTGTTTTATCCGCGAAAGCGCCGACGATGTTTTTGTCGCGCCCCGCCAGATACAGCAGCTTAACCTTTAAAAATTTTACTTCCGCCACCAGTTCCGGCGGCAGCTTGTCCGGCTCGGCGCTCTGCATTTTATAAACCTCAACGCGGTCGCGCACCAGATTGACTGAAGTTAAAAATTTGCGGATATGCCCCGTCCTTAAAAGCAGCACGTTGTTATTAAATTTATCTTTTACCATAATGCCTTTAATGGCATTTTCGGCTCTGGTTATAATATCCATCAAAAATCCTCCTTGGGGGCGTTGGGCAGGCTGTAAATCAAAAGCTCCAGCGCCGTTAAAAGCTGCCTGCGCCCTTCCTTATCCAGCGCCCAGCCGTATAACGCCCTGCGCAGCCCGTTGTAAACTTCCGCCGCCTCCGCGCTGTCCTGCTTCGGCTCTAAAAGCGCCACGGCATAAGCAAATTCCGCTAAATTAAACTTGCCTCCGGCAGATGCCAGCACGCCGTGCAGCTTGTAAAGCGTATTCCTGTCCGTTTTTATTTTGCCTGGCAGCGTGTTAAGCCCAAAGCTTAATTTATCCGTTAAAAAGTACAGCTTGCCTGCGCAGACCTGCGTTTCAAAATCATCCCAGTCATACACATGCGCAAGGCTTTCGCCCGGCCCGCTGACAAAATCTGCGCCCTGACCGAACAAGGCAATTTTGCCCGTGCCCGGCACGTTCTTGGCGGTCTTTTTCAGCAGCGCCGCCTGAATGAACATCTGGCTCATCGGAAAATCGGGCGTAAAAACGCCGATGCCTGCCGAAAACGCCAGCTTGCCGCTGGTATAAGCGGTAAACGCGCGGTGAATATCCACCGCAACCTCCACAACGTCATCCCATGCGCCCAGCAAAAAGATGTTGTCACCGCCGCTGTAAATAACGTGAATGTTGCGCCACGCCTGCTTCGGCTTATTGAACAGGCGGAACGGCGGACGCCCCTTGCCGGAAGCAGTCTGCGCTTCTCCCTTGAAAATTTTGTTTAAGATGACTTTAAAGAAGAACGACAAACGCGAAGACAGCGTAATCTGCCTTGCCGATGTCAGATAATGCAGCGGGTCGGGCAAATCATTGCGGTAAAAACCAACCTTTAACGCCATGCCGATGGCATCGACGTCCGCCATCAATACGCCCAGGCGCTTAACGCCGGTGTAGGTTTCGCCCATGCTGCTTTCCGCCAGCTTTTCTGCGTCCAGCACCCTGCCGCTTTTGGCGTCGCGCACAAAATAATCGCAGCGGCGCAGGCGCATTATCGGGTACTCACCCGCATCGCCGCCCTTGGTGCTGTAAATGTGCAGAATTTTATTATGTGCCTTAAACTTCTCCAAATCTTTGGCTGCAACCAGTTTTAAATATAACGGGCGCTGCCAGCCCGGCACTGCCGCACTGCCGCCTGCATGGTTGGTACATATCGCCAGCACCCTGTCCTCCGTAAATGAGGACTTACCCAACTCCAAAAGCGACCTGCAAAAACTGCATAAGCCGTCGTTGCGGTTCTCGTCGCCGCGGCTCAGCTCATGGTGGCACACACTGCATTCCGTGCCGGTTTCCGCTGCGTTAAGGCTGCTCTGCGGGTCAAACAGTTCTTTCAGCACGCTGACAGGATAACGGTTCTTTTTGCGGTTTTCCACCTCTAAATCCACGCGCGCCAGAATATCGCTGCCCAAACGCCTGCCCGCCAGTTCCAGCGGCGTACATTCCGCCGTGCCGAACGCCACATAAAGCTGATTGCCGTAATTTTCCAGCAGCCAGCTGTTAACATATTCGGCAAGGCCGTCCAGTTCTTTTTTCAGCTGCGGCGTGTTGGGCGCGGTTAAATAAATGCGCCCACCGCCGGTATAAATAACATTTGCCTTCGTCAGTTTTAAATGATATATCATTTCGTCAGCCAAAAGCTGCGAAAAATATTCCAGATACAACGAGCGCCCGCGCATGGAAGCCAGCGGCGCCTGCGCTGCCGGTGTCGTCAAAAAGCCGTAAATACCGGCAATATCCGCCGAAACTATCAAAAACAACGGTTCGTCCTGCAATTTGGCAATGCCTTCGTCGCTGCACATTGCGGCGTAATCCGTAATGCCGTTAGCCTCGCAGTAATGGGCAATGCTTACCGCCAATGCCGCCGCGTACTTGGCATGCTCATACAGGGAAATATCCCTCGGCAAATCCTTGCGCACCGTCAGCGGCAGGTAGTACAGCGTGTCCTCCAACAGCTGCAAAAGCTCGTAAGGGTACATCTCCAGCAGCGTCTTCTGCTTCAAGCGCGCTTCGATAATCTGCAAAATGCGGCGGTAATCCTCTGCGCCAGCCCTTATATCGTCACGCACGGCGTAGTTAATTTCTTTGGCAATATTCATTTCCTTCGGCAAAAAATAGCGTTTGTGCGTTTCCTTGTCCGAAAAATAATTGAACACCGATTCCAGGCAGAGCCCGGCGTCAAATTCCGCATCGGCAGTGCGTTCCGCTTTTTCCGCGCCAAAAGCAATGGCGTCCGCCAGATAAATAATATACGCCCAGTCATCAGGCGCAAGGCCTGCTGTTTTTAAATCACGCCTGCGGTGATAAGATACGCAGCGCAAAAGCTGCTGCACACGCTCATCCTCCTGCGGCAGCAAACGCGCCAGCCACTGCGCGCCAAACTGCGCATAAGCTTCGGAATCATCCGTCATACCGGCGCGGTAGCACAGTTTACCGATATCATGCAGCATCGCCGCTTTGGCAAGTAAAAGGTACTCTATCATAATGAACTCCGTACAACAAAAATATATAATAATTAATTCGACAATTTTATAAGAAATCCTTTATATTTTAGAAATTATATATTAAAGAAGCAAAAAGGGACGGATTGCTCCGTCCCTAATAACACATATTAAATTATTTTTCGGTTTCTACTTCGATATTGCCGTCTTTCAGCACTACTTTTACTTTGGTGCCGCCGGTAATTTCGCCTGCAACAATCTTCTTGCCGAGGATGTTTTCAACGGTATGTACAATCAAGCGTTTCAGCGGGCGCGCGCCAAAGGCAGGGTCAAAGCCTGCGCTTGCAAGGTAGGCAACCGCTTCGTCACTGGCGGTAAGCGTAATTTCAAGCTGTTTCTGCAGGCGCTCGCTCAGCTCTTTAAGGATGAGTTTGACAATATCCTTAATCTGTTCTTCCTGCAAAGCTTTAAATACCACAATATCGTCAACGCGGTTCAAAAATTCCGGACGGAAGAAACGCATCAGCATGTTCTGTACTTCTTCGCGCGTTACTTCGCCCTTCTTCTGCATAATCTCTGCCGAGCCGAGGTTGCTGGTCATAATAATCAGCGTGTTTTTAAAATCGACAATACGTCCCTGACCGTCGGTCAGACGCCCGTCATCTAGTACCTGCAACAGTACGTTGAACACATCGGCATGGGCCTTTTCAATTTCGTCCAGCAAAATTACGCTGTACGGATGGCGGCGTACCGCTTCGGTCAGCTGGCCGCCTTCATCGTAACCTACATAGCCCGGAGGCGCGCCAATCAGGCGGGAAACGGTATGTTTCTCCATGTATTCGCTCATATCAATACGGATCATGTTGCGCTCATCGTCAAACAAAATTTCGGCCAGCGCTTTGGCAAGTTCCGTTTTGCCGACGCCGGTAGGCCCAAGGAAGATGAACGAGCCAATCGGGCGGTTGGGGTCCTTAATGCCTGCGCGCGCGCGGATAACAGCTTCGCTGACGGCTTTAACCGCTTCGTCCTGACCGACAACGCGCTGGTGCAGATGTTCTTCCAGATGGATGAGTTTTTCGCGTTCGCCGCCGTTTAAGCGTGCAACCGGGATGCCCGTCCACGTGCTGACAACTTTGGCAATGTCCTCCTCGTCCACTTCTTCTTTCAGTAATACGCCGTCCTTGTCTTCGGCATCGCCTTTGGAGAGTTTTGCCAGTTCCTTCTGCAATTCCGGCAGGCGGCCGTATTTCAGTTCGGCCAGTTTGTTCAAATCGTAGTTGCGTTCTGCGGTTTCCATGTCGTGTTTAACGGCGTCAATTTCCTTTTTAACCTCGCGCACACGGCTGATGGCTGCTTTCTGCGCTTCCCAGCGTTTAACAAGCTCGTCGTTGGATTTTTTCAGTTCCGCCAGTTCTTCTTCAATTTTAGCAAGGCGGTCTTTGCTCTGGTCGTCGTTTTCTTTTCTTAAAGCCTGTGCTTCAATTTCCAGCTGCAAAATGCGGCGTTTGCTTTCGTCAAGCTCGGCAGGCAGGCTGTCAATTTCGGTACGCAGGCGCGCTGCGGCTTCATCCACAAGGTCAATAGCCTTATCCGGCAAAAAGCGGTCGTTAATGTAGCGGTTGCTTAATACCGCAGCGGCTACCAAAGCGCCGTCTTTAATACGCACGCCGTGATGCACTTCATAGCGTTCCTTCAAACCGCGCAGGATGGAAATGGTATCCTCCACGCCCGGCTCTTTAACCATAACAGGCTGGAAACGGCGTTCCAGAGCGCTGTCTTTTTCAATGTATTTGCGGTATTCGTTCAGCGTAGTTGCGCCGATGCAGCGCAGTTCGCCGCGTGCCAGCATCGGTTTCAAAATGTTGCCTGCGTCCATTGCGCCTTCGGCAGCGCCCGCGCCGACAACGGTGTGCAGCTCATCAATGAACATGATAATCTGCCCGCCGGATTCGGAAACGACTTTCAAAACTTTTTTCAGGCGTTCTTCAAACTCGCCGCGGAATTTGGCACCGGCAACAAGTGCCGCCAAATCAAGAGCGTAAAGCGTTTTATTTTTCAGGCTTTCGGGCACGTCGCCTGCCACAATGCGGCGGGCAAGCCCTTCAACAATCGCGGTTTTGCCGACGCCCGGCTCGCCGATTAAAACAGGGTTATTCTTTTTGCGGCGGGAAAGGATTTCCACAACGCGGCGGATTTCTTCATCCCTGCCAATAACAGGGTCCAGCTTGCCTTCTTTGGCTTTGGCGGTTAAATCCTGCCCGTACTTTTCAAGAGTCTGTTTGTTTTCATCGCCTTCGGCGCTGTTGGTGTAAGCCATGTACAGGCCGTCAGCTTTGTTTTTGGTAATGCCGTATTTTTTCATAAGCGCGGTAACATCGCTGTCGCCATCGCTGGCAAGCGCGCCGACCAAGTGGCAGATGTTAACCTCGCCCTGCCCTGCGTTCTGTGCGGCAATAGCCAGCACGCGGGCTGCGCCGGTGCTCATCATCAAAGCGCGGTCCTGCCCTTTAACGGCGGGGATTTTCTGCACAAGGCGTTTGGCCTCGGCGGTAAAAGCCGCCACATCAGCGCCGCTGTTTTTTAACAGGAACGGAAAGAAACCTTCACTTCCGGCCAGCGCCAGTAAGATATGTGCGCAGGTCAGCTCCTGGTTATAATTTATAACGGCCTGCTGCTGTGCAGCTTCCAAAATGCTTTTTACTTCTTCACTGTAGCGTTCGTTCATAGCGCTAACCTCCTTTAAAACTGTCAAAACAGTAAAATATTTTACATAAATTTTTATTTTAAATACGCAGGGAAAAGCCGCGCGGCGGAGAATATCAAAGTAAATGCTTTGTTCACGGAGGATATTTTATGAATACATCCATGATTGTATACCGTCTGTTTGACGTTGCCGATGAAATCGACCTTGATTTGGTGCAGGCCCTGTGGACCAGCCGCAACAAAATCGCTTCCAGGCTGCGCCTTGACCGCATATCCACCAAGTCCATTACTTTTAAGGACCCGCCGGTGCTGGTTGAGCTCGGCTCTCATGATATGAAGCTCGGCAACGGTACTTACCTTACCGAGGTTAAAGCCCGCATTTTTGATTTGGGCGTTATCAGCCTTATTCTGCGTATTCATTTTGAAGATAATGTAACTTTTGACGAATACATGGACATGTCCATCGTCAGCGAGAATATGCCGGAGGATGAAATCCGCTCCTATCTCGACGCCGTTCTGGAAACCATCCGCCCGGCGTGCAGCAACGAGCGTGTTTCCGACTTCGACGAAGACTTTGTCGTTTATTATTTTCAGGACAAAGTGCCCGAAGACTGGGATATTGTGCCGCTGCTCCTGAAGGACCGCACCCCCGTCAGCGAGGAAACCCGCGCGGAAACACTCAGCAACCGTTTTGCTTACGCAGACGACGTCTGCTATCTGGCATGGGATTCCGCCGTTGTGTATGACCCCAGCGGCAGCCTTGACGTGCCGGACCTGCTGGAATTTGCCAACGCCCAGTTCCTTGAGCTGCGTTACTACGACAACGCGCTTAACAACGCCATCGACCGCACCTACGACGAACTGGAAGCCGCCGAAAAAGGCAGCGCAGGCAGCCGCCAGACCAGTTACCGCGCCATCCGCGGCAGGCTGATGGAACTGATGGCCGACGTCAGCATGCTGACCAGCAACATCAACAACGCCCTGCAGGTTACGGAAGATATTTTCTACGCGCGCATTTACACGCGTTACCTTGACCTGCTGCGCGCCTCCGTCTGGAAGGACAACATCGAAAACAAACTGCTTGTCATCCAGCGCAGCTATAATCTTCTTAACGAAGAAGTTTCCATGTACCGTTTTGAATTTATCGGTATGAGCGCCGTTACGCTGCTGGTAGTAATCATGTTTTTGCTGATTTACCTTGCCTTGAGGTAACAACGCCTTAATAACAGGGGCAGTTTTCTGCTCCTGTTTTATATTATAGCAATAAAAGTCAAAAAGTCAAACAAAATTTTATTGATTTTTTGTTCTTTTTTTCTTGACAAATTGTTGTCACGGAAGCAAAATATACACATTACTTTATTTTTTTGAGAGGGGAATTTTTTATGACACCATCATCTATTCTGAAAGGAACGGCCGTCCTGCTGTTATTGCAGGGCGTCAGCACAATCGTGCTTAACCTGTGCGGCTTTAAGTTCCCGCCGGCGCTTTTGGCCATGCTGCTTTTGCTGGCGCTGATGTTGAAGGGAATTATCCGCCCGCGCACGGTTGAGGACGTATGCGATATTTTAATAGAAAAAATGGGCATGCTGTTTTTACCAGCAGGCGTCAGCATTTTGCTGTACCTTGATATCATCGTCGCCGAAAGCACTGCCATTATCGCTACGGTGCTTATCAGCAGCCTGCTGATTTTAGTTGTGACGGCGCTGTTTCTAAACTTTATGTTAAAAGGCAAAGGCGGTGAGGGAAAATGACTTTGTTACCCGAAGCCTTTATCCAGTCGCCGCTGTTCGGCATTGCGCTGACCGTTGTGGTTTATGTGCTGTGCGAGCTGATTGTCGATAAATTTGAGCTGAATATTGTGCCGCCGTTTGTGCTGGCCTGCCCCATGATTATTTTGTTCATTTATTTTCAGGAGCCTTACATCACTTACGATGATTACGAAAACGGCGCAGGCTTTATCAACTTCCTGCTTGGGCCTGCCACGGTAGCGCTGGCACTGCCGTTATACAACAACCGACATATCATTAAGGATAATCTGTTTGTTATCGCCAGCGGCATTATTGTTGCCACCGTTACCGGCATCGTCAGCATTTTTGTCTGCGGAAAAATTTTCGGCGCCAGCGACCAGGTACTGCTTTCCATGATACCGAAATCCGTCACCACGCCGATTGCCATGGATATTTCGTCAGCTATAGGCGGCATACCGGCGCTGACGGCAGCCTGCGTAATTTTTACCGGCATGTTTGGCGCAACCATTAACCACAAACTGCTGGAAGCGTTAAAGGTAAAAAACAACATCGCTATCGGCCTCTCCATCGGCGCGTCAAGCCACGGACTGGGCACCAGCGTCTGCGCCGGCAAAAATGCTTTGCAGCTTGCTATCGGAGGCGCGTCCATCGGGCTGACGGGCATCGCCACTTCCCTTTTGGCGCCTGTGCTGCTACCGGTACTGGACAGCCTGTTTTAATTTAACAACAAAATACAAAAACGGTACTGCCATTTCGGCAGTACCGTTCTTTTTTATGCTTATTTTAAATTAACGCCGCACAGCTTCATGCCACGTTCGTATTTGCTGCGCTCCTCGCCGGATATGGGCACAAGTCCGGCAATTTTATCGACGTAAGCCAGCAAATCTTCTTTGGTGCCGCTTTTTATTTCCAGCTCCGTTTCATTAATCGGGCAAACCTCCGCACTGAAGGGCGAAGTAATCTGCCCGCAGTCCACCGCCAGCTCCAGCTTGGTGGCAGGCGTAATTTGCAGCAGGCACAGCTTGCGCTCCACACTGACGGTAAACAGCTTTTGCAGCGGTTTGCCGCCGGTAATTTTTGTCAAATCCCGGTTAAAGCCAACCGTTTCAAAGCCTTGCAATACAGGCGTTGCGTCCGGCAAATCAATGTTGTATTCGTTACGGCTGCTGAACGCGCCGTGCGCTTCCTTTTCGGTTTTAATGGTCGCTTCAAACTTATCGCCGTTTTGGCGCACGCGGTAGGCAATGCCGTTTTTCATCAGGCTGTAAGCCGCCGTGTCGTAGTAGCTCGTCGCCAAATGCTGCACCGCTTCGCTGCCGGGCACAATTTTTTCCGTAATCAGCGGCGACTCCAGCAATTTTTGCAAAGCCTCTGCTTCTATAATCAGTTTCACTTCAATTTCTGCGGACATGGTTCTCTCCTTTTATGCTATTGAGCCGCGCAGCTCGGTAAAAATTACCTGCCCTTTGTCAAGCTCGTACACCTGCGGCTCCAGCTCGCGCAGGTCGTCGGTGCGCCAGCCCTTATGCTGCGCCGCCAGAAGCTCCAGCGCTTCATCAAGGCTTTTGGCCGCCACAATGGCGATGGCATCAAGGTAAAACTCGCTGTTCACGCAGGGTTCCTGTATCATGCTGTGGCTGTGGTAGGTTTTGTTATGGCGCCATACATAAAGTTTCATAAACGCACCTTCTTTCTGTATCCTTTGCTTTAATTATAAACTGTTATCGCCGCCGCGGCAACTTTTATGCACGCCATAAAAAGCAAAACCGCCGGTGCTGTACCGGCGGCATGCAATATTTTAATCTCTCAGTTTTGCTTTGTAGGCTTCGCCGACTTTTTCAACCACGTTTTTAATAACGGCATCGATTTCTTCATCGGTCAAAGTACGGTCGTCAGCCTGGAAGGTTAAGTTGAAGGCCATGGATTTATAGCCTGCTTCAACCTGTTTGCCGGTGTAAACGTCAAATACCTGCACTTTTTTCAGCAGCTCGCCCGCGTTGGCGCGGATAACGTTTTCCAGTTCTTCCGTTGCTACTTCAAGCGGCACAACAACGGCGATATCGCGCGAGGTTGCAGGGTATTTGGGCAGATGTTCAAACTGCGGCACATGCGTTGCGGTAGCAACCAGCCGCGCAACTTCCAGTTCCAGCACGCAGACGCTGCCGTTCAAATCAAAGTTTTCCGCAGCGGTCGGGTGCAGTTCGCCAAACCAGCCGATTACCCTGCCGTCAGCTTCAATAGCGCAGCTCTTGCCCGGGTGCAGGTACGGCTGAGCTACCGGCACAAATTTAACGCCGGTCATCTGTACGGTTTCCAAAAGGCCTTCCACAATGCCTTTCATATCGTAGAAGTCCACTTCGTCTTTGCTTTCCGTCCAGTTCAGAGCGCTGCGGCGGCCGGTCAGCACTGCGCACAGCACCTGTTTTTCTTCCGGCAGCTCTTTCAGCGGCAGCGCTTTGGGCAGGAATACCTTACCGATTTCAAAAATCTTGACGGAATCAGCCTGGCGCGCCTGGTTATATGCTGCGGTGTTCAGCATACCGGGCAGCATGCTGGTGCGCATTACCTTAAACTCGTCGCTCAGCGGGTTCATTAGCTCAATGGCAGCGCAGCGGCTGTCGTTTTCAGCCAGCAGCATTTTGTCAAAGTTGTTGGTGTTGATGAAGCTGTAAGTCATAACCTCGCTCAAGCCTGCGGCAACAAGGTAATCTTCAATTTCTTCGCACACATCGTCGATAACGGCCTGACGCCCCTGTACCAGCGGCAGTTCCGGATTGTGCGATTCGATTTTATCATAGGAGTGCATTCTGGCGATTTCTTCGCTGATATCGGCGTCGCAGCTGATATCGTAACGCCAGCTCGGAGCGGTAACAACCAGCTCATTGCCGTCGTATTCCACGCCAAACTGCAATTTTTTCAGGATGTCAACCATTTCGTCAGCGGCAATTTCTACGCCGATGCGGGTGTTGATGGCTTTCGGTGTTACGCGGATAACGGCCGGTTTAACTTCTTCCGGGTAATCCTCAACAATGCCGCAGACGGTTTCGCACGCGCCCATCTGTTCCAGCAGATGTACGGCACGGTTCAGCGCGTTGTGGTTCAAAATGGTATCAACGCCGCGTTCAAAACGTCCGGACGCTTCGCTGCGCAGCCCCAAAGCTTTGGAGGTACGGCGGATGGACGGGCCGTTAAAGGTTGCTGCTTCCAGCATTACGTTTACGGTTGCGCCGGTAACTTCGGTTTCAAGGCCGCCCATAACTGGCTGTCCAGCGTTACCAGTTTTTCGCCTTCTGCGGCGCGGCGCACAATCAGTTTATGCCCGCCGACTTTATCGTAATCGTAAGCGTGCATCGGCTGGCCCAGTTCCAGCATTACATAGTTGGTAACGTCAACCACGTTGCTGATGGGGCGCATACCGCAGGCACGCAGGTGTTTCTGCATCCATTCCGGGCTGGGGCCGATTTTAATATTTTTAAGCACGCGTACGGCAAAACGGCTGCACAAATCCTTGCACTGCACTTCGATGGCAGCCATGTCGGCAGCGTTGCCGCCCGCAGCTTCTTTTACGCTCATGTCCGGCAGGCGTAATTCCTTGCCAAGTACGGCAGCAGCTTCGCGCGCAAGACCGATGATGTTGGTGCAGTCGCCACGGTTAGCGGTTAAGTCGATGTCAAGTACAACGTCGTCAAGGCCCAGTACCTTTTTAATATCCACGCCAATCGGGGTATCCGGCGGCAGGATGAAAATGCCTTCGCGCTGTTCCGGCAGGAGGAGTTTGGCGTCGATGCCAAGCTCGCTTGCGCTGCACAGCATACCGAAAGAATCCAGCCCGCGCATTTTTGCTTTTTTCAGCGTCATGCCGTTGGGCAGATGCGAACCGACAACGGCGACAGGCACCATATCATACTGGTGCACGTTCTGCGCACCGGTTAAAATCTGTAAAATTTCCGGGCCGCCCACGTCCATCATGCAAACCCACAGATGGTCGGAATCGGGGTGGCGCTCAATCTGCGTTACCTTACCGGTAATTACACCTTCAATGCCCTCACCCAGATAGTTAACGCTTTCAACTTCCAGACCCACGCGGGTCAGTTTTTCAGCCAGCTCCTCAGGAGTGACATCAATATCTACATATTGTTTCAGCCAATCAATAGATGCTAACATGGTATCCCTCCTTATTTAAACTGGCGGATGAACCGCAGGTCATTTTCAAAGAACAGGCGCAAATCGTCGATGCCGTATTTCAGCATCGCAATGCGTTCTACACCCATGCCGAACGCATAACCGCTGGTTTTTTCAGGGTCGTAACCGCTCATGCGCAATACGTTGGGGTGTACCATGCCGCTGCCCAAAATCTCCAGCCAACCGCTGTTTTTGCAAACACGGCAGCCCTTGCCGCCGCAGATAACGCAGGAAATATCAACCTCGGCACTCGGCTCCGTAAACGGGAAGTAGCTCGGGCGCAGGCGGATGCTGACGCTGCTGCCAAACATTTCCTTGCAGAAGGTTTCCAGAGTGCCTTTTAAATCAGCCAGGCTGATATCCTTGCCAAGCACAAGGCCTTCCACCTGATGGAACATCGGCGAATGGGTAGCGTCGTAGTCGTTGCGGTAAACAGTGCCCGGCGAAATCATGCGGATAGGGGAATCCGGCACGCTGGCCTGCATTTTACGCGCCTGCATCGGCGAAGTCTGCGTGCGCAGCAAAATATCTTCGGTAATATAAAAGGTGTCCTGCATATCCCTTGCCGGATGGTCTTTCGGCAGGTTCAACGCTTCAAAATTGTAGTAATCGCTTTCAATTTCCGGCCCTTCCATTACTTCAAAGCCCATGCGCATAAAAATCTTTTTAATTTCGCGCATCGTCAGCGTAATGGGATGCAGATGACCGCACTGCGGTTTGCGTCCCGGCAGGGTAATATCAACTTTTTCACCGGCAAGGCGCTGCTTTAATGCTTCGGCCTCCAGCACTTCGGTTTTGGCGGCAATAGCTTCTTCCAGAACCTTTTTAACTTCGTTCACCATCTGGCCTACTTTCGGCCTTTCTTCCGCCGGCAGGCTTCCCATGCCGCGCAGAATGTCCGTCATCTGCCCTTTTTTGCCAAGGTACTTAACGCGCAAATCTTTCAGCGCGTCCACGCTTGCCACTGTTGCCAGTTCTGCCAGCGCCTGCTCTTTAAGTGCTTGCAGTTCTTCTTTCATACTTAACCTCCCAAAAATTCAGTATCAGGGGCAGGCGGTAAATAAAAAAGCCTCCGCCCCCTCAAAGGGGCGAAAGCTGCAATGTCTTCCGCGGTACCACCCTGTTTTGTACCTCATAACGCCTTAACGCGGCAAACGCCGTCCCTACTTAATTTCAAAACGGATGCTCCAAAGTGAACTTCGGCAAAACCTGTATCACGGGGCTTTCAGCCGTGGCCCTGCTCTCTAAGTCGCAGGCGCTGCCTACTCTCTTTTTCATAGCAAAAGTTGTTTAAAATTGACGCTTATTATTATACCACAGCGCTTACTTTGTTGCAAGACGGCGGCGCAGCGCTTCAAACATTACTATGCCGCCAGCCATCGCCGCGTTAAGCGATTCCGCCTTTCCCTGCATTGGGATGAACACACGCTTTGCTGCGGCTGCCTTCAGGCCTTCGCTCGCTCCGTAAGCCTCGCTGCCGACTACTATCGCCGTGCGCGGCGCAAAAGCTGTTTGATACAAATCCCGCGCGCCGTCAAGGCAGGTTACCATAATTTCATAGCCGTTTTGTTTAGCCCAGGCAATAAAATCAGCTTCCGGCACATCTGCCAGCACCGGCACGCGAAGCAGAGAACCCATGGTGGAGCGCACAGTTTTGGGCGCATAAGCATCGGCACAGCCCGCCAGCAAAATAACGCCAGCCATACCGGCAGCCTCCGCCGTGCGGATTAAGGTGCCCACGTTGCCGGGGTCTGCCACACGGTCCAACACCAGTACGTCGCCGCCGCTGATATTTACGCCCTGCGGCTTTTCGCACACCGCCAGAACGCCCTGCGGTGCTTCGGTGTCGCTCATCTTTTTCATAACGGCTTCCGTCACGCTGTAAAGCTCAATGCCCTTGGCTTCCGCATCAGCCAAAAGCTTTTGCAGGCGCGCGTTGTTTTTATCCGCCACAGCGAAGATTTTACGCACTTTAGCATAGCTTACTGCTTCTTCCGCCGCGCGCAAGCCTTCCACCACAAAGCAGTTTTCGCGCTCACGGTATTTTTTCTGTTTCAACTCACTTACAGCCTTTACAACAGCGTTGTTCAGGCTTGCAATTTCTTTCATTAAACAATTTCCTCTAAGGCTTTAACGTTTTCGTGCTCGCCGATAACAATCATCTCGTCGCCTTCCTGCAAAACCTGCGTCGGTTTCGGGTTGATGTAGGTTACGCCGTCGTGCTTAATAGCAACGACGTTAACATTGTAGCGGTTACGCAGTTCGGATTCGATGAGGTTTTTGCCCACCAGCGTCGGCGGGATATTGGTGCTCATCAGGCTGATGTTGTTGCTCATTTCAATATAGTCCACAATGCTGCTGGAAATCAGGTTGTGCGCCACGCGCTTGCCCATATCGCGTTCCGGGTAAATGATTTTGTCCGCGCCGATTTTCTCCAGCATTTTGCCGTGTACGGCACTGGTAGCCTTAACAGCAACAAACGGCACGCCCATTTCCTTCAAGTTCAGCGTCGTCAGAAGGTTGTCCTCCAGCGCGCCGATTCCGACGATAACTACTTCGTAATTGTTAATGCCCAGACTGCGCAGCGTGTTCTCATCAGCAGCGTCCGCGCTTACAACATGGGTCAGGTCGTGCGATAAATCCTGTACGATTTCCTCGTCGCTGTCAACGCCCAGCACCTGATAGCCAAGCTCGTGCAAAGTCAGCGCCACGCTGGTGCCGAAGCGCCCCAAACCGAGCACCGCAAATTGTTTTTGTTTATTGTTTTTTGCCATTGTTTACACCCCATTAACCTATGTTGATATGTTCCGACGGGAACCTGATTTTGTTGTTGCCTGTGCTTAAAAAGCTTAAAATAAAGGTCAAAATGCCGATACGGCCAATATACATGGTCAAAATCAAAATCCATTTGCCAAACGGCGCCCAGTCCGGCGTAATGCCGATGCCCAGACCTACCGTACCGAAACCGGATACAACTTCAAACAAAATATCTACAAACGGATAATTTTCGTGGTTGATGACGAGCAGCGCCATGGTTGCAAAAATTACCCACAACATACATAAAACGGTGATGACGAAGCTTTTATCGACAATCTTTTCATCAATGCGCCTGCCGAACATTACCACGTCGCGCTGACCTTTAAGCATGTACCACAGCGAAGCCATCAGAACAACAAAGGTAGTAGTTTTGATACCGCCGCCGGTAGAACCGCTGCCCGCGCCGATGAACATCCAGATAATAAGGATGAACAAACTGCTGTCATGCAGATGCATTAAATCAACCGTGTTAAAACCGGCAGTACGTGCGGACACCGCCTGGAAGAACGCCGCCATCCAACTGTCGAACATTGACATATTGCCCATGGTATAAGGGTTGTCGCTTTCAAACAGCCACAACAGCACCGTGCCGATGACGTTCAGCGCAACGCTGCTGACCAGTACGATTTTGGTGTGCAACGCAAATTTTGTCCACGACAGGTCTTTCTTTTTAATGGCGCGCTTAATGTCCTCCAGCACCATAAAACCCAAACCGCCGAGCGTAATCAACAGCGCAATGCTTAAATTGACAACCACGTCGCCGGAATAATCAATAAGGCTCTTGTAATCGCCCATCAGGTCAAAGCCCGCGTTACAAAAGGCCGATACCGAATGCCAGTAGCCGTACATAACGCCCAGCCAGCCCATGTCCTTCACAAGCGCAAAATGCAGCGCCAGAATCGTGCCGAAAACAAATTCGATACACACGGTGTATTTAATAATGTTAATGGCAATGCGCACCACGCCGGATATTTCCGTCTGGCTCATTGATTCCTGCAATAACAGGCGCTCGCGCAGGCTTACCTTGCGCCCGGCGATAACCATTACCACCGTCGTCATCGTCATGATGCCGAGGCCGCCGATTTGTATCAGCACAATCAGCACCATCTTGCCGAACCATGTCAGCTGGTTGCCGACGTCGATAACCGTCAGGCCCGTTACGCAGGTTGCCGACGTCGCCGTGAACATAGCGTCCAGAAACGTCAGCCCTTCGCCGTTCTGCGTTGATATCGGCAGCATAAACAAAAACGCGCCCGCCAATATCACCAGCATAAAGCTCAGCGCCACCAGCTGCGTGCCGTTAAACACCTCGCCCAGCCAGCGCAAAAACTTATTTTCCTTACCCAAGGATTCTCACCCCATCAAAAGCAATTTTTTATTAACTTTGCTACAAAAGATTATAACAGATTATGAAATTTTTGCAAATTTTTGCATAAAATAAAAAAGACCGGCGTTTTTACAACGTCGGTCCCTGTTAAAGCAAAATTACAGAGCAGCTTTAGCGGTTTCAACCAGTTTTGCAAATGCAGCTGCGTCGAAAATAGCCATATCTGCCAGAACCTTACGGTCAAGCTGAATGCCTGCTTTGGTAAGGCCGCAGATGAAGCGGCTGTAGCTCATGCCGTTAGCGCGGGTTGCAGCGTTAATACGTGCAATCCACAGACGGCGGAATTCACGTTTTTTAGCGCGGCGGTCGCGGCGTGCATAGCTCAAAGCTTTCATTACAGTTTCGTTAGCTTTTTTGAACTGTAAATGTTTAGCTCCGCGATAGCCTTTAGCCAGTTTTAAAATGTGTTTATGACGGCGGTGTGCAGTTACACCAACTTTAATTCTTGCCATTGGTAATTTCCTCCCTTAAGTCCCTCAATTATGCGTACGGCAGCATTTTAACTACGCGTTCATGGTCAGTTTTATGCACTAAAGTAGCTTTACGCAGATTTCTCTTGCGGGCAGGAGCTTTTTTCTCGAGGATATGGCTCTTATAGCCTTTAGCACGTTTAAATTCACCGGAAGCGGTTTTTTTGAAACGTTTTGCAGCAGCTCTGCGGGTTTTCATTTTCAATTTCATTTAAAAAATCCTCCTTATTTACTCGGTTTCGGCGCAACTATCATAATCATGTTTTTGCCTTCAAGTTTGGGCTGTCTTTCAACAACGGCCGTATCTTTAAGCTGTTCAGCCATTTTGTTCAAAAGTACCTCGCCCAGTTCCGGGTGCGAAAGCTCGCGGCCGCGGAACATAATGGTAACTTTTACTTTGTCGCCATCTTCTAAGAAACGCACGGCATTTTTGAACTTAACATTAAAGTCATGTTCCTCAATGCCGGGACGCAGCTTAACTTCCTTAATGTCAAAAGTTTTC
This sequence comes from uncultured Phascolarctobacterium sp., assembly GCA_949295115.1. Lineage (GTDB taxonomy): Bacteria > Bacillota > Negativicutes > Acidaminococcales > Acidaminococcaceae > Fusicatenibacter_A. Next base: position 12,066 of record CASFJU010000011.1, on the reverse strand, counting down.
TGTTTCTTACGAGACTCTTTTTCGCGTTTCTGCTGCTCGTAACGATACTTGCCGTAATCCATAATCCGGCACACAGGCGGTTTGGCAGTAGGTGCAATTTCCACCAGGTCAAGATGTTTTTCATAAGCAAGCTGCTGGGCGTCGCGGCCGGACATAATACCGAGCTGTTCGCCTTCGCTGCCGATAACGCGCACTTCACGTGCCCGAATTTCTTCGTTGATACGCAAGTTTTCTTTAGCTATGACAAGTCACCTCCAAAATATTTCAATCAAAAGAAAAAGCGGGCAGAACAAATCCACCCGCGTTAAATCTTATCCAACCCTGTCGAGCATAGCTGCAAGGTGAGAAGCGAGCGGCTTCTACTTTGTTACCCAAGTATAATAACACAAACTTGCAGCCTTGTCAACAGATTGTTTAATTATTTTAGTTTAGTGCCCAACCACAACCATATTCTCACCCAGCATCGGCTGTTTGTTGCCGCGGAGGTCGTATTTGTAAAGGTCGAGGCGTTCGATGTCTGCTTTTTCGGCAGGCAGGTTTAAGTTGTACTGCTGGTTTAAGGTGTTAATTAAGTCAACGGCTTTCATGCTGCCGTTAGGGGTTATGCGGCAGCTGAAGGTAAGTACCAGTTCGCCTTCCTGCTGCTGCGCTTCGATATGCGGTATAAAAAACTTAACGTCAATTTCCTTAACTTTGGTTTTGGCTTTGGGCGCTGCTTTTGCGTAAACAATGCTTTCCGCCGCGTTAAACGCCTGCACCGCTTCGTCCACCGGCTTATCATAAGGCAGCGTTACACGGTAATCTGCGCCGCCTGCTTCCGACATCAGCGCGGGCGCGTTGGTTGCCGTTACGTCTGCCGCTAAAATGCGGATGCCGCGCGGCAGTGCCTTTTGCATTTTTTCCACTGCTTCTTCCGCCATCATCGGCTCTGCCAGTTCAATTTCGCAAAATTCCGCGTAGCTTACAACGCCAACGCCCAGTGCCGACGCCAGTGAAAATTTTAAGTGCGGGTTAAAGCCTTCGCTGTATGCGGCAGGCAGCTTGGCTCTGCGGATGGCGCGTTCAATGGTACGCACATATTCAAGGTGCGATATGAACCTTATGCTTTTATCTTTGGTTATTTTTAATCTCAGCTTCATATTGTTAACCTTCCACTTTAACTTCTACGCCCAGCTTCTGGCAAACGCCGCAGCCGGTACAGCTGCCGCGGCGGCAATCGTGCGTCAGCTCGCCGCGCAGTGCTTTTTTATATTCGTTGCGCAAAAACGCGCGCGATACCGCAGGCTGGATATGCTCCCACGGGAAAACCTCGTTTTCGCCGCGCTCACGCGCGATGTAAAAGTCTTTGTCAAGTCCGCAGTCTGCCAGTGCCTGCAACCAGCGCTCGTAATCAAACTGTTCGCTCCAGCCGTCAAACTTGGCGCCGCGCTGCCACGCAAGATACAGCGCTTTGCCCAGACGCCTGTCGCCGCGTGCAAAAACGGCTTCCATAATGCTGGTTTCCGGGTCGTGATACTGGAAAGTAATGTTTTTAACCTTCAAGGCGTCCTTTAAAAGGTACTGCTTGTGACGCAGCTCGTCCATGCTGTCCTGCGCGCTCCACTGAAACGGCGTATACGGCTTGGGCACAAAGCTGCTGGCGCTTACCGTTACCTTGCAGCCGCCTTTGCCGGTAATTTCGCGGTATTTCCACTGTACTTTTTTAGCCAAATCGGCAATAGCCAGCACGTCCTCATCGGTTTCGCCGGGCAGGCCAATCATAAAGTACAGTTTCACGCTGCTCCATCCGGATTTAAAAGCGGCGCTGACGGCGTTCATCAAATCTTCTTCGGTTACGCCTTTATTGATAACATCGCGCATGCGCTGGCTACCTGCTTCCGGCGCGAAGGTAAGGCCGCTTTTGCGCACTGCCTGCACTTCTTTGGCAAGGTCAACAGAAAAGCTGTCGATGCGCAGTGAAGGCAGCGATACACTGACGCGCTCGTCCTTAAACTCTGCAATCATATCGTGTATCATCGGCGCAAGGCAGGTGTAATCAGCCGTGCTTAACGATACCAATGAAATTTCGTTATAACCGGTGTTATCCACCAGCTGGCGTGCCAGTGCCTTTAACACTTCCGGATGGCGTTCGCGCACGGGGCGGTAGACCATACCGGCATGGCAGAAACGGCAGCCGCGCGTGCAGCCGCGGAACACTTCCAGCATAATGCGGTCGTGTACAATTTCGCCAAAAGGCACAACCGGCGCTGTCGGAAAGTCCACATCATTCAAATCGGCAATAACACGTTTTTCAATGGTTTTGGGCGCGCCGTCATATACCGGCACAACCTCTTTTACGGTATTGTCATCGTTGTATTCTACATTATAAAAGCTTGGCACATAAATGCCTTTAATAGCAACGGCGTGTTCCAAAAAGCCTCTGCGTCCGCCGGGGCGGCCTGCTTTTTTCCAGTCGCGGTAAGCGTTTAAAAGTTCTACCAAAACTTCTTCGCCCTCGCCGATAACGGCCAGGTCGAACACATATGCCAAAGGTTCGGGGTTATACACGCACGGTCCGCCGACAACCACAAACGGGTCGCCCTCTCCGCGTTCTGCCGCCAGCACTGGCACTTTACCCAAATCAAGCATGTTCAAAATATTGCTGTACGATAATTCGTACTGCAAGGTAAAGCCCACAAAATCAAAATCGCGCAGCACTTTATCAGTTTCCAGACTGCGCAGCGGGATATCATGCTCACGCATTTTGGCTTCCATATCGGTCCACGGCGCGCACACACGCTCTGCCGCCAGCCCCTGCTGTTTATTGACAATATGGTACAAAATTTTAAAGCCCAGATAACTCATGCCAATTTCGTACACGTCGGGGAATGCCAGCGCGATGCTGACTTCAGTTTTCTCAGGCGTTTTAACAATGCTGCCGAACTCATCGCCCGTATAGCGGGCAGGCTTGGAAACACTGCTTAAAATATCTATCGTCAGGTCCTTGTTCACGTCGTTCCTCCTCAAAATTGCAGCTGCTGCTTGCGCAGGCGTATATTAAGCAGCAAACCCACCAAAAACATATTTGTTGTAAGCGAGCTTACGCCGTAACTTAAAAACGGCAGCGGTATGCCGGTTACAGGCATAATGCCGGCCGTCATGCCGATGTTGACAAACATATGGAAGGTAAACATAAAGGTTATGCCCACCGCCAAAAGCGTGCCAAAATCGTCTTCCGCGTTCAGCGCAATGGTCAGCCCGCGCCAGATAATAATGCCGTACAGTAAAAGTATTACGCATACGCCCAAAAAGCCAAACTCCTCACCCGCTACGGCAAAAACAAAGTCCGTATGGTTTTCCGGCAAAAAGTTCAGCTGGCTCTGCGTACCGGCAAACCAGCCCTTACCTGTCAGCAGCCCGCTGCCGATGGCAATTTTGGACTGGATGACATGGTAGCCCGCACCGAAGGGGTCAAGCTCCGGGTCTAAAAATACGCGGATGCGGTTCTTCTGGTATTCCTTTAATATCATCCAGAAGACAGGCATCAGCACCACAAACGCGCCGCTAAGCATGGCCAGCCAGCGCATTTTAAAACCGCTCATAATCAGCATGCCCAGCGCGATAACGGCAAACACCAGAGCCGTGCCAAGGTCAGGCTGGCGCATAACCAGCACAAACGGCACAAACACATAGCCTATTGCGGGCAGATAATCCGTAAAGTCACTGTAAATCTCTGCCCTTTTTGCTAAAAACGCCGCCAGGCACACGATGATTATCGCCTTGGCAAATTCCGAAGGCTGTATCGTTACAGGGCCTATCTGAATCCACCTTTGCGCGCCCAGCTGCGAATGCCCCACAAACATTACCGCCAGCAAAAGCACTAAATTAAATATGTATAAGGGTTTGGCAATCTGTTGCAAAAGCCGGTAATCAAAGCGCAGGCAAAAAATCATCAGCAGCACGTTAATGCCAACAAACATTGATTGGCGCTCAACATGCCACGCCTTGCCGGTTGCCGTAGCATAGCTGTGCGTCGCACTGGCAATCAGCATCAGCCCGATGCCGATAAGCGCAGCTACCGCAAACACCAGCCACCAGTCTATATTACGCAAATATCTGTTAAGCTGCATACTGCCTCCGTTATTTCACGGCCGGGGCGCTGCTGTTAAAGCCCTCCTGCCTGAACCATTCTTCAAAAACCTTATATACAATCGGGCCTGCGGCCAAAGTACCAAAACTGCCCTGCTCTACAATGCAGGCAATAACTATTTCCGGGTCTTCAACCGGGCCATAAGCTACAAACAAACCGTGGTCCTGCCCGTGCGGGTTTTCGGCCGTACCGGTTTTAGCCGCTATCTGCCTCGGCAAATCGGCAAAGTACGCCGCCGTGCCGCCTTCTTCCGCTACGCCTTCCAGCGCTTTCTGGATAAGCCTTAAAGTGTTGATGGAAACACCGATATCCCTTGCCGGTTTATGTTCTACCTTCTGATAAATACTGCCGTCGTTGTTCAGCAGGTTTTCCACCAGATACGGCGGATGGTATACGCCGTCCGCAGCCACGCAGCTCATTACCATTGCCAGCTGCAAAGGCGTTGCCAGGTTAATGCCCTGCCCGATAGCGGCGTTAAAGGTATCGCCCAGCATCCACGTTTCGCCCGGAAAGGCTTTCTTTTTATTCTCCGGCGTCGGCAAAAGGCCACTTAATTCGCCTTCCAGCTCAATGCCGGTCGGCGAACCGATACCGAATTTTTTAGCAAAAGTTACGATATTATCAATGCCTAGGCGGTTGCCCATCTCGTAAAAATATACGTTATCCGATTTACGCAGCGCTTCGTGGAAGTTCAGCCAGCCAAGCGCCTCGCCGCCTGCGTTGCGCATATCAATCAGCCAGTGCCTGCCGCTGTCAAAAATCAGTTCATCAGGCGTTACCTTGCCCAGCTCCAGCGCCGCCGCACCGGTAATAATCTTAAACGGCGAGCCCGGCGGGTATTCGCCGCCGATAACTTTATTGGTCATCGGGTAATTGGGGTCGTTATTGATAATGTTCCAGTCTTTTTCGCTGATGCCGTGTACAAACAGGTTCGGGTCAAAAGCCGGGCGGCTTACCATGGCACGCACAGCGCCGGTTTTGGGGTCTAATGCCACAATCGCAGCCGCACGTGCGCCAGGCGCAATTCCTGATGACCGCAGATAAGCCAGATGGTCATCCACAGCCTTTTCCATTACCTGCTGCAAATCCTTATCTATCGTCAGCTGCAAACTTTTGCCGGGCACGGGGTCAATCTGCCCCAGCTGCTTGACAACATTGCCTGCAACATCAACTTCTTCGTCATAACTGCCGTCGATGCCGCGCACATAGCGGTCATAAGTTTTTTCCAACCCAAACTTGCCTACCACGCTGCCCACCGGCATATTTTTGTAAGAACCCTGCGTAATATCGTACTGACTTACCTCGCCCACATAACCGATAGCATGCACGCCAAGTTCCTTAAACAAATAATTGCGCACCGGCTGAATTTCTATCATTACGCCGGGCAGTTCGCGTTTCTTTTCCTCCAGCTTCGTCAGCATTTCCGGGGTAATATTGCTTTTCAGGCGCGTCGGCTCGTAGCTGTCGCTGTTTTCTTCCAGCTTTTTGCGCATTTCCGCCACCGGCATGTCAATAATATCGGACAACGCGCGCAAAAGCTCCTCGTCGTAAGGGTTGTTCTGCCTGCGCAGCGCCACCACATAGCCCGGCAGGTTGTTTACCAGCTCCACGCCGTCCCTGTCGTAAAAAATGCCGCGCGGCGCCGTAACCTTTGTACGGCGCAAACGGTTGCCGTCGGCCTGCTCGCCGTAAAAATCGCCCTTAAAAAGCTGCAAATAGGCCATGCGTCCCAAAAGCACCAGTAAAATGCAAACGGCCGCAATCAGCATGGCTTCCAAGCGGTTGGCATATCTTTTGTTCAGCATAGCCCAAACTCCTTCAAAATAAGCCTGTTATTCCCTGTGCCAGTGTGCAATTAACAGGCACAGCTTGTAAACAGGTATCACAAATACCATATTGCCCAGGCAATAAGCCAGGGCGTCCTGCAAATAAGCATATAAAAAGCCGCCGTCCGCCAGCGGCGTTAAAAACAGCGCCACAAAGAAAAACAGCACGCGTATGCCTGCTGTTATCACCAGTGCCGCAGTTAAATGGTAGGCAAAATGTTCCTTAAAAACCTGCTCCTTAATATAGCCGGTTACAAAGCCCACCGCGCTGCGCGTTAAAGTATGAAACCCAAACACGGCCCCGCTCAGAAAATCATATATCAGCCCGGCTGCACCGCCGATAGCCGCGCCCGTCTGCGCTCCGTAAACCATCGCCATGGCGTAAACATACAGCAGCACCAGGTCAAATTTAAACCACGCAGGCTGCTCCACCGTCAGCTGGATACCAAACAACACTAAATAAACTATAAAAAACATCAGCTTTTTCATTTTGCAATACCGTCCTGCTGATGCCAGATAACCACAAACACTTCTTCCATGCCGCTTCTTACAGCCGCAGGCTCAATCGTCGCATTACGCAGAAGCCCGGCCGCATCAAGGCTGCTTTCCTTAACCGTGCCGATAACAATGCCGGAAGGATGGTTCTGGCTGTAACCGCTGGTTACTACCACATCGCCTTCATAAACCTCCGCCTCACGCGGCAGATGTTCCATTAAAAGCGGTACGTTATCGCCGCCGCGGCCCGCAACAATGCCCACCGCACGCGAATTGGCACGCAAAATGCGCGCACCTACATTGCAGCGCGTACTCGTCACCAGCATTACTCTGGCAGAAGAAGCATAGGCCTCATCGACAAGCCCCACCAGACCATCCGGTGTTACCACTGCCATGTCCTGCTGTACGCCGTCCTCAGTGCCCTTGTCGATATACAGGCTGTCACGCAGCTCGCCGGGCGCACGCCCCAGCACCTTGGCCACAACCAGCTGCTCGTCCGGGTGCGAATTTTTATAATTCAGCATCTCGCGCAGGCGCTGGTTTTCGGCGTAAATATCCGCCATGGCAAGGTTGGCATAACGCAGCTCATTTATTTCATTTCGCAGTTTTTCATTTTCCTGCTGCAGGCTTTCAACAGTCGTCATGGCTTTGCCGGTGTCATCCACAAAGCCGCCGACAGCATTTGTTGCCGCCGCAAAAGGCGTAATAACGGCCGTTACCGCCCTGTTAATAACCGGAAAACGCAGCGGGTCCTGCAAGGCCATGCCAAACAGCGCCAAAAGCACTGCCACAGCCAGCCCCAGGCTTAAATACTTCTTGTTCACGCTTTGTTCCTTCAGTCAGTAGTATTGGAGGCCATAAAGCCTTTTTTGTAAACGTCAACATTTTCAACGGCAAGGCCGGTGCCCAGCGCAACGCAGCTCAGCGCGTCGTCCGATACATATACAGGCATACCGGTTTCCCTGCTCAGAATGCGGTCAAGGTTGCGCAGAAGCGAGCTGCCGCCCGTCATAACAACGCCCCTGTCCATAATATCGGCCGCCAGTTCAGGCGGGGTACGTTCCAGAGTATTTTTAACAGCGTCAATAATATTGGTTACAGGTTCTTCCAAAGCCTCGCAAACCTGGTTGCTGTTAATCGTAACATTTTTCGGCAGGCCGGTTAACAAATCGCGCCCGCGGATATCCATTTCTTCCTTGGCTTCCAAAGGCATCGCCGTACCGATATTGATTTTAACCTGTTCTGCGGTACGCTCGCCAATCAAAAGGTTAAAGGTTTTGCGGATATAGCGCACAATAGCGTCGTCCATAGCGTCGCCGCCCGTGCGGATGGATTTGCTTACAACAATGCCGCCCAGCGAAATTACCGCAACTTCGCAGGTACCGCCGCCGATATCGACAACCATGCTGCCCGTTGCTTCCTGCACCGGCAGGCCTGCGCCGATAGCAGCCGCCATCGGTTCTTCAATCAGGTATGCTTCACGCGCACCTGCCTGCACAGTAGCGTCGATAACCGCGCGTTTTTCAACTTCCGTAACGCCGGAAGGAACGCCTACAACAATGCGCGGACGCACCAGCGAATTTCTGCCGATAGCTTTTTTGATAAAGAATTTCAGCATGGACTGCGTAATGTCAAAATCGGCAATAACGCCGTCCTTCATCGGGCGGATGGCAATAATATGCCCCGGCGTCCTGCCAATCATCTGCTTGGCTTCCGCGCCGATTGCCAGCACCTCGTTGTTGGCCTTGTCAACAGCCACTACGGAAGGCTCGCGGATAATAATGCCCTTGCCCTTTACATGCACCAGCGTATTGGCTGTGCCAAGGTCGATACCCATGTCATGCGAAAATTTATTGAAAAAACTAATCATTAACTACACCTCATTCATCCAAATACCCATTTTCTCTAAAGCTGAAATACCTGCCGTCACCGATAATGATATGGTCCAGAAGCGGAATACCCATTACCGTGCCGGTTGCTTCTAGCGCCTGCGTCAGCTTGCGGTCCTCAATGCTCGGCGCCGGGTCACCCGAAGGGTGGTTATGCGCCGCCAGCACACACGCCGCACGGTGCAGCATCGCCGGTGCAAACACCTCGCGCGGGTGCACCACCGATGCGTTCAATGTGCCTTCCGAAACCTGCTGGCATTTAAGCAGCTGGTTCTTGCTGTCCAAAAGCAGTACCAAAAACTTTTCCTGCTGCTCATAACGCATACGCGGCATTAAATAGCTTACGCAAGCCTCCGGTGATGACAGCTTCACTTTCTTCTGCGGGTCAGCACCGGCAACACGCCTGCCCAGCTCCACAGCCGCTAAAATAGCCGCCGCTTTTGCCGGGCCAAGCCCTTTTATTTTAGATAGGTCGGCCACGCTGCGCGCCTGCGCGATATTGCTGTACAAACCGCCGTTATCCGTCAGCTCGCGTGCAATATCCAGCGCCGAACGCTCCGTCGTACCCGTCCTGATTAAAATCGCCAATAATTCCGAATTGCTTAATATATCCGGGCCATGTTCAATCAGCTTCTCGCGCGGCCTGTCGTCGGCCGGTAAAAGCTTCATCTTGTTGTGGCTCAATAAATAATCACCCTTTCAAAAATCAGCGTCGCAAGTATCAGCCAAACTTTACAGCCTGTTTACAGATACTCCAATTTATTATATCAAATTTTTAGGCTTCTGTGTATATATTGCTAAAATTCTGCAAAAAATTTCACAAAAAAGCTTAATATAATAAAAACTGCCCGCGTTTTTGCGCAGGCAGCGTTAAAATCAATCTTCTTTATCTTTTATTTTTCTTTCAAAATCCAGTTCAAACCAGCGGCGGCGGTAACCGGGCAGCTTCTTCCAGCCGTCAACGGCCAAAGTCAAAACCGCTTTTTCCACCAGGTCGCGGTATTTTTTGCTTACTTCCTCCGGCCCGTCATAGCTGAAACCGCTTACCTTAAATTTATCGGACTGGTAAATTACATCGCCCTTATCATTTATAACCTCAAATCTGTTGCGGGTATTGCCAAACAGCGACCACGGGCTGTCAATTTCCACCAGCTCCATGCGGCAGTGTTCAACAGCCGGTTTCGGCGGCGCGGGCGGTTTTACGGGTTCCGTTTTTACCGGTGCAGCTTCCGCACCTTCATGCTGTACAGCTTTGCCGCATTTACTGCAAAATGCGGAATCGTCTGGCAGCTCTTGTCCACAAAATCTGCAATACATCCGTCACACCTCTTGTTTCTTTTCGGCTTTTTTAGCTTCGGCAGCGTCTTCTTTTGCTTCTGCCTCGGCAACCATTTCCCCGGCAATTTTTGCTTCAGCTTCAATCTGTTCTACGCTCTTATCCAGAATTTCGGCTTCGGCTTCTTTCAATTTTCTTTCGTTGTTAACAATTACGCCCTCTTTAACCAGCATGTTAAAGTCAGCCAGTTCTTCAGGCACGTTAACGCGGTTCGGCATTTTTTCAGCCAAAGCGTCCATAACTTCTTTGGATGCTTTAAAGTAAATACGTACATTGGCTTCACTGCCGTCGTCAAAACTTCTGCGCCATGCCAGCGTCCAAAGGGTACGCGCGTCAAGCGCACTGTTCAATCTGTAAGAATAGCGGAACTTAACGGTACGCATCATCTTGGGCTGATAGCTGAAAATAGCGGCAATTTCACGGTAAGGGATTTCAAAAACCTTAGTTTTGCCCCAGATATCGTGCTTAACAATTTTTAAATATTTGCGCTCTACGCTGACGTCATAAGTCGGTTTGCAGCGCAGCAGCAAAATCCATACCAGCATTGCGTAAAAGAAAATAGGTACGGGTTCCAGCACGTTAAGATATACATAACGTAAAATGGAAACGATAAACATAACAAAACATGCAATACCTACAATGGTGTAAGTAATAACATATTTTTTATTGCGTTTGGTTGTATCAACAGCTAAGCTCATCAAACAGCCTCCTAAAATTAAATATACTCAACGCTACTATTATACAGCAAAAAAGGATGGGAAACAAGTTCCCATCCTGTATATCAGTAAAATTTTAAGTTGGATGATTGAGAGAAATTAAACTGCTGCGTGTTCATGAAGTTCAGCAATTTTAGCATCGTCAAAGCCAAATTCTTTCAGAACTTCATCAGTGTGCTGTCCGAGAACCGGAGCCGGTTTTTCTACGCCGCAAGGCATTTCGGAGAATTTAATGGGCACACCGGGGATTTTCATCTTGCCGGCAGTCGGATGTTCAACTTCGACAATCATATCGCGGAAGTTAACCTGCGGGTCGTTTACAACCTTATCAATGGTATTGATAGGTGCGCACGGAATTGCAGCAGCTTCCAGTTTTTCCAGCCAATGATCAATGGTATCGGTTACGAATACTGCGTCCAAAATTTCCTTCAGGGCAGGTTCGTTATTGGTTCTGTCTGCGTTGGTGATAAAGCGCGGGTCTTCAACCAGTTCAGGTCTGTTGATTAAATCACAGAGCTTCTTCCAAAGTCTGTCGTTGCCTGCGCCAACAATCAAAAGGCCATCGCTTGCAGTAAAGGATTCGAACGGAGTGATGGAAGGATGACGGTTTCCGAGCGGAGTCGGGTTCACACCGTTTACGAAATAACGGCTTACTGCGTTTTCAAGGATAGCTACCTGGCAGTCAAGCATGGATACGTCGATTTCCTGGCCGATGCCGCTTACTTCGCGTTTGTAAAGAGCAGTGGTAATACCGGTTGCAAGGAAGATACCTGCGATGATATCGCCTACGGAAGCGCCTACACGGCAGAAGGTATCTTTATCCGGGCCGGTGATGCTCATAATGCCGCCCATAGCCTGTACAACAACATCATAAGCAGGTTTCATGGTGTAAGGACCGGTCTGGCCGAAGCCGGAGCAGGATGCGTAAATAATTTTCGGATTGATTTCTTTCAGTACGGAATAATCAAGGCCGAATTTTTTCATGGTGCCGGGTTTAAAGTTTTCGACAACAACGTCAGCTTTTTTAACCATTTCTTTAAAAACGGCTTTAGCTTCATCAGACTTAAAGTTCATTGTCATGGAACGTTTGTTACGGTTCAAGCTCATGAAATACGCGCTTTCTTTCCCGATAAAAGGTCCGTAAGCACGGCTGTCGTCGCCTACGTTCGGCTGCTCGATGTGGATTACGTTTGCACCCATGTCAGCAAGCATCATAGCAGCATAAGGGCCGGACAATACACGAGTGAGGTCCAGAACAACTACATTTTCCAACGGTTTCATTATCATTTTCCTCCTGTTTGTCAAAACTCTCTGATTCAAGCAACAAATCCAGATTTCTCCTTAGTCGTTGCCCGTCAGCCAAACAATATTTATTCTGTGAGAGCCGCACAGATAAAATATTACAGAATTAATTTTAGCAAATAACCGGCAAAAATGCAAACGGTTACGGTAAATTTTTGTTAACAATAAATTAATTAAAATGCAGGTACGGATATACCGTACCTGCATAAAGACCGAAATCTGTGTTCTAAATTAATTAGAAACCAAGAATGCCGAAGAATACGTAGCAAACGACACCGGAAACGATGGACATGGAAAGACCCCAAATCAAAAGTTTACGGAACAGAACGCCTTTGTCTTCTTCTTCACCGGCAGATGCAATGCACAGCGCGCC
>CASFJU010000010.1 GCA_949295115.1 uncultured Phascolarctobacterium sp. | reverse complement strand
TTTTCTTCGCCCGTTCTTTTGGTCAGTCAAAAGAATGGGCATGAGCGAAAAAACTTAATCAAAAACACAGAACTACATACAAAGAAGCGAAAGAAAAAAGAGGTGAAAATTTTGAATACAGAATTAAGCCCCAAATATTTAAAAGAAATATGTGGTGAGGCCGAAGCAGAGTTCTGTCTGTATAACCCACGCAGTAAAACCGGCATCCAAACATGGGAAATAAAGGTACGAAACACCGATAACACCCGCAAAATTATCGTCGTGCGCGATTACGGTTATAAAATCGACCACGAAGAAATACAAATCTACCCCTTTAAAACCCGCGCGGAACGAAACGCCGAAATTTTACGCCTATATAAGGAAGAAGGAATATCGCAAATTTTCCTCGGCAATTTGTTCAACATCAGCCAGCCTTCAATTTCACTTATCGTAAACGGCAAGGGTGTAACCGATAAGAAATAAATAAACAGGCTTTTACCTACATTTTAGGTGAAAGCCTGTTTGCTATCTTTACAGGTTTATATATCTTTACAGGTTTATATTTTTCTGTTATCATAATAAAGCAAATGTGCTGCCATTAAACGGTAGGCGGTTAGCCCTCCCCGCGGAGGGACTGTGACCCTCTGATAAAATAGAAATCCGGTATAAGCCGGAAATACTATGAAGGAGGGGATAGCATGAATGTTATTGAATTGTTAACCGTAATAGGTTACACTGTAACAATCTTTTCCTTCGGCTATGCCCTTGGGAGAGAACGACGCTATAAAAACAAGTAAGCCGCCACAGCCCTGCTAAAATTGTGGCGACTTACTTTTTAGTAATTCAATATAATTAGGGGCTGACCGTCTATCGGCAGCCATTTGTGTTTCTATAAATATTATAGCAAAAGTGCGCAAAAAGTCAAATAAACTGAAATTTTGCCGTTTACCGTAAAATTCATAATTTTTAAAATGAATTTTACCCGCAAAAAATTTGACTTACGCTGCTGTAAATACCTTTAAATCGGTCCTGTGAGACTGTAAGGTAGACTTTTAGGTAACTTGTACTACAAGCCTTCCTATCCTCATGGGGACCGGAAGGCTTTTATTTTTTGTAAGTAGGCGGGCGTGCCCGCAGGTTTTGCTTAAATAATCATACAGGAGGTTTCTGCAATGGCAAAAGCAACAGTTTCTCTCGGCGGCCGGGATATACTGGATCTGGATTCACTTTCCGTTGAGGAATATGAACTCATCCTTAAAACCGCAGCTGAGATGAAAAGAATTATGAAGCGTGATATCAAAAAGGTTCCCTCGCTGCGTGGCAAATCTATCATTAACCTGTTTTACGAACCAAGTACCAGAACACGTACTTCGTTTGAACTGGCAGGCAAATACCTGGGGGCGGACGTTGTAAACATTACCACTTCCAGCTCCAGCGTTGTTAAGGGCGAATGCCTGCGCGATACAATCCTTACCGTGCAGTCCATGGCGTGCGATGCGATTGTAATGCGCCACCCGATTGAAGGCGCTGCTGCTTATGCTGCGGATGTTTCCAAAGCGGTTATCATCAACGCGGGCGACGGTGCGCATGCACATCCTTCGCAGGGCCTTTTGGATATGTTTACTATTCGCGAGCAGGGCAAGGATTTTAAAGGACTCAAAATGGCGATTATCGGCGATATTTTATACAGCCGCGTTGCGCGCACCAATATTGCCGCATGGACGAAGCTGGGCGCCGATGTGCATGTTGCAGGCCCGATGACCTTAATGCCGCATGATATTGAAGCTTTGGGCGTTACGGTTCACAAACGTGTTGAGGACGCTATCGAAGGCGCGGATGTTATCGACATTCTGCGTATACAGCTTGAACGCCAGCAGAAAGGCCTGTTCCCTTCGGCACGCGAATATGCACGCATTTTTGGCATTAACGAAAAACGCCTGGCACTGGCAAAACCGGACGTTACCATTCTGCATCCGGGCCCGATGAACCGCGGCCTTGAAATTTCGTGGGACGTTGGTTACTGCGACAACGCCAAAATCAGGGACGAAGTACAAAACGGCGTTGCTGTGCGTATGGCTTTGCTGTTCTTAACGCTGACGGGAGGGAAACAAATTGAAAACATTAATTAAAAACGGACGTGTGGTTGACCCTTCGCAAAACCTTGACGCGGTAATGGACGTGCTGATTGAGGACGGCGTTGTTGCTGCGGTTGATAAAAAAATCGAAACCGCTGCCGATGAAGTTTTTGACGCCAGCGGCCTTGTAGTTGCACCGGGCCTTGTTGACGTACATACTCATCTGCGTGAGCCGGGTTTGGAAGCAAAAGAAGACATTGTTACCGGTACGATGGCGGCAGCGGCAGGCGGCGTAACGACTATTGCCTGTATGCCGAACACCAAACCGGTTGTTGATAACAGCATTATCGTAAGCGGCATTAAAGAACGCGCTGCACGTGAAGGCTATGTAAATGTTGAAGTTATCGGAGCAATCAGCAAGGGCGAGCAGGGTAAGGAACTGGCAGAGCTTGGCGATATGGCCGAAAAAGGCGCGATGGCTTTCAGCGACGACGGGCATTATGTTGAAAGCAGCCGCCTGTTTTTGCTGGCCGCACGCTATGTAAGTGCTTTTGATAAGGTGCTGATTTCCCATTCTATTGAAGAAGAACTGAACCACGAAGGCTATATGCACGAGGGCGCTGTTTCCGCGCGTATCGGTGTGCCGGGCATTCCGTACATTTCCGAAGATATCGCGGTTGCGCGTGACTGCATAATTGCTGAATATACCGGTGCGCATGTGCATATTGCGCATGTTGCTTCCAAAGGCGCGCTGGATATTATCCGCCGCGCGAAGGCAAGGGGCGTAAACGTAACCTGCGAAGTTACGGTGCACCACCTGACGCTGACGGACGCAGCGTGCAGCAGTTACAGCACTGCAACGCGCGTATCACCGCCGCTGCGCAGCATGGACCATGTTGAAGCCTGCCGCCAGGCATTGAAAGACGGTACGGCCGACGCGATTGTTACCGACCACGCTCCGCATGCGCCGGAAGAAAAAGATGTTGAGTTCCGTTATGCGCCGAATGGTTTTACCGGTCTGGAAACTTCGCTGGGCGTAATTTTAACCGAACTTTATCATACAGGGCTCTTCACAATTAACGAAATTATTGATAAAATGAGTACAGCGCCTGCGAATATTTTTGCATTAAATGCTGGAAGTTTAAAAGTAGGCAGTCCGGCAGATGTAACTGTTATCGACCTTGACAAGGAATGGACAGTTGATAATACGAAATTTTATACACGCGGCAACGTAACGCCTTTTAACGGTAAACACTGCAAGGGCAAAGCGGTTGCTACCATGGTAGCAGGTAAATTTGTTATGAGAGATGGTGTAGTATGCGGCAAGTAGGAAGAAAGGGTAAACTGGTTTTAAAAGACGGCAGCGTTTACAGGGGTACTTTGTACGGCAAACGCAATGCTGTCGGCGAAGTTGTTTTTACAACGGGCATGAGCGGGTATCAGGAAACTTTGACTGACCCGTCGTTCTGCGACCAGATTGTCGTTATGACTTATCCTCTGGTTGGCAATTATGGCATTAACCCTGAATTTAATCAGGGCAGAAGGTGCTTCTTCCAGGGCTACGTTATCAGCGAGCTTTGCGACCACCCGAGCAACTGGAAAAACGAACAATCTCTGGAGGATTTTCTGGATGAGCAGGATGTGCCTGTGCTTGTGGGCGTTGATACGCGCGCGATTACCAGAAAACTGAGAAACTACGGCGTATTGCAGGGCGTTATTGTGCCCGAAGAAATGCCGCAGGAAGAAGTTGACAAACTGCTGGCACTGCCGGAAGTGCATGACCAGGTAGCAAAGGTTACCACGCCGGAAATTTATACAATGGGCGAGGGCAAATACCATGTTGCCGTTATGGACTACGGCATTAAGCAAAACATCCTTAATTATCTGGCAAGCTTCGGCTGCCGCCTGACCGTGTTCCCTGCGTTCACCGACGCGCAGGAGGTGCTGGCTTCCCAGCCGGACGGAATTTTCCTCTCCAACGGACCGGGGGACCCGAAGGATTTGACTTCCGTTATCGAAGAAGTTAAAAAATTCATCGGCAAACGCCCGATTTTCGGCATTTGCCTTGGCCACCAGCTGATGGCGCTTGCCAACGGCTGCGATACTTATAAAATGAAGTTCGGCCACCGCGGCATTAACCACCCGGTTAAGGATTTGCTGGAACACAAAGTAATGATTACCTCCCAAAACCACGGCTATGCCGTTGATGAAAAATCGCTGGAAGGCAAGAATATTGAAATTACAAATATTTCGCTGAACGACCACACGATTGAAGGCGTGCGTTACCTTGACCACCCGACCTTTACCGTGCAGTACCATCCGGAGGCAAGCCCCGGACCGGGCGGCCACGAATATTTGTTTGAACGCTTTATTAAAATGATGGGAGGCCGCTGATTATGCCGAAGCTGCAAAATGTAAAAAAAGTACTGGTTATCGGTTCGGGCCCGATTATTATCGGGCAGGCGGCAGAATTTGACTATTCCGGCACACAGGCCTGCCGCGCTTTAAAAGAAGAAGGGCTGGAAGTTGTACTGGTTAACAGCAACCCGGCTACCATTATGACGGACGTGCATATTGCCGACCGCGTTTACGTTGAGCCTGTCAACGTGGAATTTTTGGAAAGCGTTATTAAACGCGAGCGCCCGGACGCCATGCTGGCAACTCTGGGCGGGCAGGTTGGTTTGAACCTTGCCATTGACCTTGACAAACAGGGGATTTTACGCGAATACAATGTTAAACTGCTGGGCACCCAGATTGAAAGTATTAAACGCGCCGAAGACCGCGAGCTGTTTAAGGAAACGATGGAAAAAATCAACCAGCCGATTCCGGAAAGCACGATTGTTGAAACCGTATCCGCAGCTAAGGAATTTGCGCGCGAAGTTGGTTTCCCGCTTATCGTACGCCCGGCGTATACTTTGGGCGGCACCGGCGGCGGCATTGCCGAAAACATGGACGAGCTGGACGACATCGTAAGCAAAGGTCTGCTTTACAGCCTTATCGGCCAGGCGCTGATTGAACGCAGCGTTGCCGGCTGGAAGGAAATTGAATACGAAGTTTTGCGCGACTCTGATGACAACTGCATTACCGTCTGCTCCATGGAAAACCTTGACCCGGTTGGCGTGCATACCGGCGACTCCGTTGTTGCCGCACCGGCACAGACTTTGAGCGACCATGAAGTACAGATGCTGCGTCAGGCTTCCATTGACATAGTACGCGAGCTTGGCGTACGCGGCGCGTGCAACGTACAGCTTGCGCTGGACCCGAACTCCTACCGTTATTATGTAATCGAAGTTAACCCGCGTGTAAGCCGTTCTTCGGCGCTGGCTTCCAAAGCAACCGGTTACCCGATTGCCAAGGTTGCAAGTAAAATTGCCGTTGGCTACACTTTGGACGAAATCCAGAACGCCGTTACCAAAAAGACGACGGCGTGCTTCGAGCCTTCGCTGGACTATGTTGTTTTGAAATTCCCGCGCTGGCCGTTTGATAAATTTGTTACCGCCGACCGCACTCTGGGCACCCAGATGAAAGCAACCGGCGAGGTTATGGCTATCGAAAGAACGCTGGAGGCATCGCTCTTAAAAGCAGTACGCTCTCTGGAAATCGGCCTTATCCATTTGGAAATGCCGGAACTGAAAGCGCTGAGCGATGAAGAAGTGCATGACCGCATTCACCTGATTGATGACCAGCGCCTGTTCGTTATCGCCGAAGCCTTCCGCCGCGGCGTGACGATTGACGAAGTACATGAAATTACCATGATTGACAAATGGTTCCTGCAGAAGATTATGAACATCGTCAACATGGAAAAACGCATTAAGTCCGAACCGATGACGGAAGATTTGATGCGCGCTGCCAAAAAGATGGGCTTTGCAGACGTTGTTATTGCGGGCTACATTGGCAAAACATGGCAGGAAGTACGCGAAATGCGCAAAGGCTGGGGCATTATCCCGACTTATAAAATGGTTGATACCTGCGCCGCAGAATTTGAAGCTGCAACTCCGTATTATTATTCCACCTATGCGGAAGAAGACGAGGTTGAAGTAAGCGATAAAAAGAAAGTTGCCGTACTTGGCAGCGGCCCGATCCGTATCGGCCAGGGCGTAGAATTTGACTACTGCTCCGTTCATTCTGTATGGGCACTGAAAGAACTCGGCTACGAAACCATCATTATCAATAACAACCCTGAAACTGTAAGTACGGACTTTGACACCAGCGACCGCCTGTATTTTGAGCCGCTGACGATTGAGGACGTACTGAACATTCTCGATAAAGAAAAACCGGAAGGCGTTATTGTGCAGTTCGGCGGTCAGACGGCAATTAACCTTGCCGGTCCGCTGGAAAAAGCAGGCATTAAAATTTTGGGCAGCAGCGTGGAAAGCATTGACCGCGCCGAGGACCGCGAACGTTTTGACGAGCTGCTGACCTCCTGCAATATTCCGCGCCCGAAAGGACATACCGTATTCGATACCGAAGGTGCTTTGAAAGCGGCTGCCGATGTTGGTTACCCGGTAATGGTGCGCCCGTCCTATGTACTTGGCGGCCGTGCCATGGAAATTGTTTATAACGACGAAGAACTGAAATACTACATGACAAACGCCGTTAAGGCTTCACACGAACATCCGGTACTTGTTGACCACTATCTGCAGGGCACGGAAGTTGAAGTTGATGCTATCTGCGACGGCAAGGACGTACTGATTCCCGGTATTATGGAACATATCGAACGCGCAGGCGTACACTCCGGCGACTCCATTGCCGTATATCCTCCGCGCACGCTTGCAGAATCGGTTATTAAAACTATTATCGATTACACCAACAGAATTTCCATCGGTCTTGAAGTACACGGCATGATTAACATTCAGTACATCGTACGCAATAACGAAGTATTCGTTATCGAAGTTAACCCGCGTTCTTCCCGTACCGTGCCGTTCCTCAGCAAAGTTACCACCATTCAGATGGTTGATGTTGCAACCAAATGCGCAATGGGGCAGAGCATCCGCGAACAGGGTTACCGCCCGGGTCTGCAGCTCTTCCCGGACTACTATGCTGTTAAAGCGCCGGTATTCTCCTTCAACAAGATGAGCAATGTCGATATCACCCTTGGACCGGAAATGAAATCCACCGGCGAGGTTATGGCAATCGACTACCAATATTCGCGCGCGCTGTACAAAGCCTGCATCGCTGCCGGCATCAACGTGCCGCACGAAGGTTCGATTTTGATTACCGTTGCCGATATGGACAAGGAAGAAGCATGCGAAATTGCTGCGGGCTTTGCCGATTTGGGCTATGAAATTACCGCGACCGGCGGTACTGCCGAATATTTGCAGAGCCACGGCGTAAATGTAAGGGTGGCAACTAAAGTAAGCGAAGGCAGCCCGAACATTCTGGACGAAATTAAAGAAGGCCATATCAGTATGGTTATCAATACAACAAACCACGGACGCGACGCCGAACGCGACGGCTTCAAAATCCGCCGCTCCACGGTCGAACATGCCATTGCCTGCCTGACTTCTTTGGATACGGCACGCGAATTGCAGCATGTAATGAGCGCTATGCGCCGCCGCCGCGTTGTAAGCATCGTGGCTTTGCAGGATCTTGCCTGGGAGGGCTGATATATGCCTAAAAAAATAGTTGAAGCTAAAGTTGTAGGCCAGCGTGTCTTAAACAGTTCAACAAAATTAATAGAAGTTTATGCGCCGGAGCTGGCAGAGCTTGCTGTTCCGGGACAGTTTGTAAACGTGCAGGTGTTTAACCGCACTGCGCCGCTGTTGCGCCGTCCGTTCGGCGTGGCAGCCGTTAACAAAAACGACGGCACCATTACCATGATTTACCGTATTATCGGTGATGCTACCAAGCTGCTGGCAGAATATTGCAGCGGCGATAAATTAAGCATTGTCGGTCCGCTGGGGCATGGTTTTGACATGAACGCCGAGCACCCGCTGATTGTAGGCGGCGGGCTGGGGCTTGCACCGCTCTTGTATCTGGCATCTGCCTTTGGCAAAGGCAAGGCAGAGATTGTTATGGGCGGGCGTACTGGCGACGAGCTGTTCTGGACGGAGCTGTACGAAGATTTGTGCCCGGTTATGCACTTAACCACCGACGATGGCAGCTGCGGCACCAAAGGCACTGTTATGGCAGTGCTGCCGGAACTTTTGGCAAGCGGCAAATACGACCTTGTTTATGTTTGCGGCCCTGTGCCGATGATGAAAGCCGTTGCGGAAGCAGCGAAAGAATACGGCATTAAATGCCAGGTATCGCTTGAAAAATACATGGCGTGCGGTTTGGGCGCGTGCCTGTCCTGCTCGTGCAGCGGCATTGGCAAACGCCTGAAAGTTTGCACTGACGGCCCGGTATTCTGGGCTGAGGAGGTGGGCGAATGGTAAACGCAAAATTGTATGATGGACGCCTGGCGGTTGATATCGCCGGTTTAAAAATGCAGACGCCGGTTACCACTGCCTCCGGTACTTTTGGTTTTGGTTTGGAATTTACCGATTTTCTTGATTTGGAAAAAGTCGGTGCAGTTTGCGTTAAAGGCACAACGCTGCTGCCGCGCGAAGGCAACAAAGGCCAGCGCGCTGTGGAAACACCGTCCGGCATGCTGAACTGCGTCGGTCTGGAGAACCCCGGCAGCGATTACTTTTTGAAGGAAACGCTGCCCAAGCTGCGTAAATATGATGTGCCCGTTATCGTCAACATTGCGGCATCTTCGCCGGAGGAATACGGCGAACTGGCATACAAACTTGATGTTGACGGCGTTAACGCGGTAGAAATTAACATATCCTGCCCGAACGTAAAACAGGGCGGCATTGCTTTCGGCACCTGCCCGGAAAGCGCCGCTGCTGTTGTAGAACAGGTTAAAAAGCATTTCGGCAAAACCGTTATCACCAAACTTTCCCCTAACGTAACCAGCATTACGGAAATGGCACTGGCTGTCGAAGCGGCAGGCACAGACGCTATCTCCTTAATCAATACGCTTATCGGCATGAAGATTGATATTGAACGTAAGCGACCTGTACTTGGCAACATCACCGGCGGGTTAAGCGGCCCGGCTGTGCGCCCGGTGGCAGTGCGCATGTGCTACGAGGTAGCGCAGAAGGTGCATGTGCCCATTATCGGCATGGGCGGCATTGAAACTGCGGAGGACGCGATTGAGTTCTTCCTGTGCGGTGCCAGCGCCATTGCTGTCGGCACGGCTAACTTCCGCAATCCGGCGATTGCCGAAACCATCAGCCACGGCATTCTGGACTACATGGACAGGCACGGCATTGACAAACTTACCGATATGATTGGCGCGGCTCTGCCGGAAGGCAGCTTTGCCCTGCGCAGCGGAAAGGAGTAAGCCATGAGTGATGAACGTTTGATAGTTGCGCTTGATTTTCCGACTGCTGAGCTGGCAAAAGCCTGCGTGGAGGAATTGGGTGACAGCGTCTGCCATTACAAAGTCGGTATGGAGCTTTACTATGCCGCAGGCAGCGAGATGATCCGCTTTTTAAAAGAGCATGATAAAAAAGTCTTTTTGGATTTAAAGCTGCATGACATTCCAAACACCGTTGCCAGCGCGCTTTCGGTTTTAACCACGCTTGGCGCGGATATGCTGAACGTACATGCCATCGGCGGCAAAAAGATGATGCAGGAAGCAGTAAAGGCGGTTCATGCCAAAGCGGCGGAACTGGGACGCCCTGCGCCGAAGCTGATTGCCGTTACCGTGCTGACCAGCATCGACGAAGAACAGTATGCAGACCTTAATTATAAAAACAGCATTGCCGAACAGGTAATCGCTTTGGCTAAACTTGCCAAAGAAGCAGGCATGGACGGCGTTGTCGCATCCCCGCAGGAAGCGGCAGGCATCCGCGAGGCGTGCGGCGAAGTTTTTTTGATTGTAACGCCCGGCATCCGCCCGGCAGGCGCAGCCGTTAACGATCAGAGCAGGATTGCCACACCGGCAGGCGCGCTGAAAAACGGTTCGACCCATATTGTTGTGGGCAGGCCGATTACCAAAGCTGAAGATAAAAAAGCTGCGGCACAAAGCATTGCAGCAGAAATAAGAGGTGTATAAACTTATGATGCAGGAAAAAGAAGTAATGCAGTTGTTGGAAGAAACCGAAGCAGTGCTGCACGGCCATTTTTTGCTGACCAGCGGCCTGCACAGTCCGATGTATGTTGAAAAATTCAATGTGCTGCAGCACCCGAAATATACGGAAATGCTGTGCCAGGAACTGGCTGAACGCTATGCGGCAGACAATGTTGAACTGGTTGTAGGCCCTATGACCGGCGGCATTTTGCTGGCACACGAAGTTGGCAAGGCACTCGGCACCCGCGCTATTTTTACCGAACGCGAAAACGGCAAAATGACTTTGAAACGCGGCTTCCAGATTCCGGAAGGCACCCGTGTTTTGATTGTTGAAGACATTGTTACCACCGGCGGCAGCGTTAAAGAAGTGCTGGAAGTTGTTAAAGCACACGGCGGCGTACCGGTTGGCATTGGCCTGTTAGTTGACCGCAGCGGCGGCAAGGTTGATTTTGGCATGCGTACCGAAGCACTGCTGCACCTTGACGTGCCGACTTACGACCCGAACGACTGCCCGCTTTGCAAAGAAGGCAAACCGTTTACCAAACGCGGCCGCACCGGCAAATAATTTATAATTTAATTTTTAACGAATTTGTGACACCGGCGGATGTTTATTGCATCTGCCGGTGTTTTTGTTTTATAATAATGACGCTGCCGCTTTTAACGCGCAGCAATATTTTTGTGTATGGTGATTAACCAGTGACAGTTTGGTTGGCTTTTTATTTTGCTCTTGGCGCTGCTGCGGGCAGGCTTTTAAAATTATGTGCCCGCCGTTATTGCGGCGCAGTTTACGCCAGCAGAAATTTACTGGCAGAACTTTTAACGGGCACCGCCTTTGCATTATGCGGCTTGCATTTTAAACCAGTTCTGCCGCTTGCGCTGATGTTTATTTTAACGTCGTGCTTGATTTTGATAAGTTTAATTGATTATAAAACGCAGATTATACCGGACGGGTTAGTTGGCGTTATCGCCGTCAACGGCGCGTTGTATAATTTGCTGTATGCGCAGCAAAGCATTAGTGATATGCTGCTTGGCGGAGCAGTTGGCTTTACAGTAATGCTGCTGATATTTTTTATTAGTCGCGGCGGCATGGGCGGTGGAGATGTTAAATTAAGCACCACTGTCGGTTTATGGCTGGGTGTGGAAGGGACGCTGTTATTTTTACTGCTCGCTTTTATCATGGGCGGTGTTATAAGTTTGCTGCTGTTGGTAAGCGGCGTAAAAAGCAAAGGTGAGGCAATTCCTTTCGGCCCGTTTTTGTGCCTTGCAGCGTTTATAACAGTGATTTACCAGCCGTTTTTATTAAATTTTTACTGGCAGTTATTTTTGTTTTAGGGGATGACGATGTATTATAAACTTTTTCTGAATAAACTTTTGCAGAAGCGTTTTAAAAAGCTGCTTGCTGTCGATGTCGGCAGTGCCAACATCAAATTTGCCGTTGTGGACGGTGCAAAACGCACGCCTGTGGTTGCAGCGCTTTATCAGAAAGCATTGCCGCCGGAATTGCAGGGCGTAACTTTTGGTTATAATGCTTCTGCTTTGGCAGATTTTATTAACGGCGTTGTTAAATGCGAAAAGATTAACGCAGATGCCGTTGTATTTACTGTTGGCACAGATAATTCTGCCATTCTGACTTTTGATATGCCAAATATGGCAGACAGTGAATTACAGGAAGCCGCACGCTGGGAGCTGGCACATGAATTAAACAGCGAACCGGATAGTTTTTGCTACGCTACTGCGTATTTAACGGAAAACAACGAAAGCCTGAACAAAGTTACAGCAGCGGTAATGCCGCAAAATGCCGCTAAAGCATTTACGGATATTGCCGCACAGCTTGATTTGCCGTTATGCGGCGTATTCTTGCGTTCTGCAGCTGTTGAACAAACTTTTAATAAAAGCTATACGGATTTTATATTGCTTGATTGTACAAGCGAAAACGAAGAAGTAATAACAGTGTTTAATAATGCTTTACCGGTATTGCAAAAGCAGTTTAGCGGTGAAATTAACGCTGCAACTGTAATAGCTGCCATTGCAGAATTGCAGGCGGCTTTGCCCGAAACAGAATTTAAACATCTTGTTATCAACGGTAATATCAACACTGATTTACAGAAAGAATTGGAAGCAGCAGGTTTACCGGTTGTTATTAACGATATAACGCACAGCATTGGTTTTGCTGAAACTTTACCGGCAGAATATTTACAACAGCTTGATAGTTTTGCGGCTGTTATTGGTACTGCGCTGTGCTATTTAAATGGCTGTAAGCTAAATTTGCTGCCGCTAAAGCAAAATACTTTTACCGTTAACCGCTGGCAGGCGTACCGTGCTGCCGCTGCGTGCTGCATAGCCTGCTTTCTGGCTGCGTGGGCGTGGCAGCTTGTACAGCTTTACAGCGTACAACACGATTTACAAAAAGTTCAGCAGCAAATTGCAGCTATGGGCAAGTGGAACCAGCGTTATGAAGATGCCGCTGCATTTAATGAAAAAATCAATCACCGCTTAAAACTGGCGGAAAATCTGCGCAAGCAAAATACTGACTGGCAACAGGTTTTGTCAGACGTAGCGGAAAGTACGCCAACAGGCTGCTGGTTGGAAAAGATAGAGCAGGGCAGCGAAAACAGGGAAATCATCATCAGCGGCTACGCGCCGGATATGCCTAAAGCCGTTGAGTTTGCCGAAGCATTGGGCAAGCAAGACAAAACGGAACTTACAGAACTGAAAACAGCGCAAATTGAAGGAAGAAATTACGCCACTTTCAATTTGTTGTTAGAGAGGAAGTAATTGATGCAGGAACTTTATTTGCAACTGCAAAATTTAAAACGCACCGATAAATACAGCCTGCTTTTAATCGCCGCCGTGACTGTGTGCTTAGTAATAAAATTTTTAGCCATAGACCCGCTTCAAAACAGGGTACAGCTTACGCAAAATTTACTGGCGGAAGAACAGCAGCGGCTTGTAAATTACCGCAGCTTTGCTGATGAATACCGCGATTACGAAGCCTTTACGGCAGAACAGGTGCAGTCTGCGGAAATGGCTTATGAACTTTTGCCGGAAGAAGTAACGGCGGCAGAACTTATCCGCGAATATACGGAGCTGGCCGCTAAATATAATCTGCGCGTGCAGAGCATTAAACCTGTGCCGCCGCAAAAACAAACTAAAAAGGTTTATGAAACGCTGACTTTAAAAATAATTTTAAATGGTAATTTTTATAAAACGGCTGAATTTCTGGATGAATTGCAAAACGGAGGACGGTTTGTAACAATCAGCAACGCCATTATGGAGCGCAATACGGAAGGTTTGCCCGGCAGCGTAACGCTTACCGCCGATTTGACGGCTTACGCGTTAAAATAACGCAAAGTAATTGAACTGCTTGCTATAAGCCCGCTTTAAGTTGTATAATTATATAGTTGGAAGAACTTATTTTTGAGAGTTAAAAAGGATTTTGAACTATGGAATATAAAAAGCAGGTACAAGAATTACTGAACGATTTTAAAGCGGGCAAAATTGACGACGCCGCTTTTTTGGAAAAGCTGCGCAGCAGTGAATACAGCGATTTGGGCTTTGCTATGATTGACCATGAGCGCAGCCTGCGCCAGGGCTTTGCCGAAGTTGTTTACTGCGAAGGCAAGACGGCGGAACAGACGGCAGCCATTATGGCGCGTCTGGCAGAAGTGCATGACAATATCATCGGCACGCGCGCCGGCGAAGAAAAATTTGCAGCCGTTAAAGCGGTTGTGCCGGATGCCGAATATTACAAGGACGCCGGTTTTATTAAAATTGAACGCCGCCCGCTGCCGAAGGACGAAAAGCGTTATATCGCCGTTGTGACGGCAGGCACCAGTGATTTGCCGGTGTCTGAAGAAGCTGCCTTGACAGCCGAAATTATGGGCAACACCGTTAAGCGTGTGTACGATGTCGGCGTGGCAGGCATTCACCGCCTGTTCAGCAAAATTGATATTATCCGCGAGGCGAATGTGGTTATTGTCGTTGCCGGTATGGAAGGCGCGCTGGCAAGTGTTGTCGGCGGTCTGGTGGATAAGCCTGTTATTGCCGTGCCGACGAGCGTTGGCTATGGCGCAAACTTTAAAGGCTTATCGGCACTTTTGGGCATGCTGAACAGCTGCTCGGCAGGCGTGGCCGTTGTCAATATCGATAATGGGTTCGGCGCTGGGCGCATGGCAAGCATTATCAATCATATGAGGTGAGAAGATGAAAAAAGCACTTTACATAGAAGCATTTTCCGGTATCAGTGGCAACATGCTGCTGGGCGCGCTCCTGGATTTGGGCGCTGACGCGGATTTTATCGCAGCTGAGCTGCAAAAAATGAATTTGGGCGAATACGAACTTATTAACACGCGTGCCGATAAATGTGGCATTAACGCTGCGTATTTTAACGTAAAAGTGCCGGGCGTGGTGGAAGCGGCAGAGCTGGAGGAGCACGGTCACTGCCACGGTGGTCATGGCGGGCACCACTGCCATCATCACGAGGGCGAGGAACATCATCACCATCATGATGAAGAAGGACACCATTGCTGCCACCATCATGACCATGAAGAAGGGCATGAACATCACTGCTGTCGTGCGCATGATGGTGCGGAAGCGGTAATGCACTACCATCACCACCACGAGCACAGAGGCTTCAGTGAAATTAAAACTATCATCGAAAATTCAGCTTTGAGTGATAACATTAAAGAAAAAGCTGTCGGCGTGTTCCGTATGCTGGGGCTTGCCGAAGCCAAAGTACACGGAAAAACGCTGGAAGAAGTACATTTCCACGAAGTCGGCGCGATTGATACGATTATCGACATCGTCGGCAGCTGCCTTGCGCTGGAATACCTTGGCGTTGAAGAAATTTATGTATCCGAAATTAAAACCGGCTACGGCTTTGTGCAGTGCGCGCACGGTTTAATGCCGGTGCCTGCGCCCGCAACGGCAGAACTTTTGTCGCACGGGCTGCGTTATGCGCAGGGCAACATAGCGCGCGAGCTTACCACGCCGACCGGTGCTGCTTTAATGGCGGCGCTTGCCAAAACTTCCGTTGATATGCCGCAGGGCTTTACTGCGCAAAAAGTCGGCTATGGCGCGGGAACACGCAACCTTGAAATACCCAACGTACTGCGCGTAACGATTGGCAGCATTGAAGATAAACATGAAAGCGGGCTGACGGTCGCGGAATGCAACATTGACGATATGAGCGGCGAAGTCTGGCCTTATGTGCAGGAAAAACTGATGGCTGCCGGTGCGCTTGACGCCTGGATTACGCCTATAATCATGAAAAAAGGCCGTCCGGCGCAAATGCTTTCCGTACTGATGAAGCCGGAAGACTTGCCGGTGCTGGAAAAAATTATTTTAACCGAAACCACAACTTTGGGCATCCGTTATTACGATGTTGCGCGCCATTGCAGCGACAGAAGCTTTATTGAAGTTGCTCTGCCGCAGGGCATGGTAAAAGTAAAATACGCACAGGACGGCGGCAGGATTTTAAACATTGCGCCGGAATTTGAAGACTGCCGCAAACTGGCGGAAGCAAGCGGCGTACCGCTGAAAAAAATTATGCAGCTGGCAGCAGCCGCAGCGGAGGCACAGCTTGAGCACTGATTTTAAAGCCTATATTGCTGGGCTGGTACAAAATTTTGCAAATAACGGCATTTCTGCCGAAGAAAAAGATTTGCAGTACGGCAGGCAGCTGGTATTGACAAGTGGCAGCGATAAAGCAACGCTTTCCGTTTACAACGGCAAAAAGGGAATTAAGCTGGTGTGGAGCGCTAAAAACGCCGACTTTACCGATAAATGCAAAAGCGTTTTAATGCAGGAGGACGCCGCCGGTGCTGATTACCGCCTGTTAAAGGATTTCCCTGATTTTCAGGGCATCTGGGCGGGCAGCGACGAATCCGGCAAGGGCGATTTTATCGGACCGTTGGTTGTTGCCGCTGTTATCTGCAACGAAAAAAGCGCGGCGCAGCTGTTTAACCTTGGCGTTAAAGACTGCAAAATTGTCAGTGATAAGGACGTTTCGAAGCTGCGCGCTGAAATAGAAAATACTGCACTTGCTACTTCCGTTCTGGCGTTAACGCCGAAAATGTATAATTACCGTTACAGCCAGATAAAAGCAGCGGGGCAGAACTTAAACCATTTGCTCAGCAGCGGGCATGCGGCAGCTTTAAGTGCCGCACTGGCAAAATGCCCGCAGTGCAATTACGCGCTGGTTGACCGTTTTGCCGCCAACAACAATATCTGCGGCATGGTAAACGCCAAATTCCCGCAGGTCAACGTAGTGCAAATGCCCAAGGCGGAAGCCGATATCGCCGTTGCGGCTGCATCCGTACTGGCGCGCGCTGAATTTTTGCGCATTATGGCTGAACTTGAAGCGCAGGCAGGTATGCCGCTGCCGAAGGGCGGAGGGCCTGCTGCTACAGACTGCGCCCGTATGCTGGCGCAAAAACTTGGCAAAGATGCACTGGGTAATTTTGTAAAACTGCATTTTGCCAACTACAAACGCATTTAACCGGAGAAACCATGAAACAACTGATAATCAACGCCGATGATTTCGGCCTGCATCCACTGATAAATAAAGGAATTATTAAGGGTCACAGCGAAGGTATCATTACCAGCACTTCGCTGATGCCCAGCGCGCCGTATTTTGATGAAGCCGTGCAGCTTGCAAAGGCAAACCCGTCTTTGGGCGTGGGTATTCATCTCACTTTGGTGGGCGGCGTTAAGCCTTCCTGCACAAGCGGCGTAAATTCTTTATTAACTGCGTACGGAGTTTTTGCGGAAGATTATACAGTTTTTGCAAAAAAATGGTATACTGGTAGTATAAAGAAAAATGAACTGGTAAAAGAACTGGAAACACAGATAGAAAAAGTGCTGGCTGCCGGCATTAAACCGACGCATATCGACAGCCATCAGCACATGCACGTCCTGCCCGGCATCGCCGGTATAGTCGTGCGCTTGTGTGAAAAGTACGGTATCAAAAAAATCCGCATGCCGGGCGAAAATATTTTCTGGTCCGGCGGCTTTGAAGCAGGTATGGGCAGAAAAATCGGCCGTGACGGCCTGAGCTTTTGCGCAATGCTGGCAAAAGGCAAAGCCCAAAGCGCGGGGCTTATTTACCCGCAGCACTTTTTTGGCATGCTGGCGGGCGGCAATTTAAATGCAGAACTTGTAAAAAACATTTTGCTGAATCTGCCGGAAGGCACAAGTGAGATTATGACCCACCCGGGGCTTGACAGTGCAGAGCTGGCAAAGCATTTTACCTGGGGTTACCACTGGCAGGACGAGCTTGGCGCGTTTCTGTCGGCAGAAAATAAAGAGATAGTCAGGGAGCACGGAATAAAATTAATTAATTTTGGCGGGCTTTAATTATGAACAAAAAATTGTTACGCAGGCTGCTGCTGGTTTTTGTAATTATTGTCCTGATTTCGGCGGCAGTTATCTACTTTACATTTGATATAAGGGCGCTTCAGTATTTAACCATGTTTAAACCCTGGAGCATTGCGGCTGCCTTTGGCATTCTGGCTGTAGGGCTTATTTTTGACGGCCTGAGGCTGATGACTTTGGCGCGCGTTACCGATGAACGCCTGAGCGTTAAAGAGGTTATCAATGTAGTTTTAAGCAATTACTTTCTGGCGGTGCTTACGCCGGGCGCAAGCGGCGGCGCCATAGCGCAGATTATGTTTATGAAACGCGCTAATGTGCCTGTTGCCAAAGCGACGGTAATTGTTTTTGTGCGCACGATTATGTCGATAACCTTTTTAATTCTGCTGGTGCCGGTTGTGCTTTACAGCGACCCGTTCCTGAGCGAATGGATGCCTCCTGCCGTAATTGCCACGGTATCGGTAATCTTTATTTCCATACCGGTTGCCGTTGTGCTTTTAATGCGCACGCGCTATCCAGAGTTCTGGCTGGTGGCGCTGACAAGCAAATTTTCGCACGATTACCGGCGCAAATGCTTTATCAGCTATAACGAATTCAAAAAAGCGTCGTTCATTATCGGCAGGCACCCGTTGATGGTGCTGCGTGCCTTTATTGAATCCGGCTTCAGCCTTTTGGGCATTTACGCAACCGTGCCGATGTTTTTCCTCGGCATGAATATCCAGTTTGACTGGTTACAGGTAATGGGGCGTATGGTGCTGCTGAACCTTGTGCTGTATTTTTCGCCGACGCCGGGCGGCAGCGGCATTGCCGAAGCAGGCTTTCTTGTGCTGTTTACCGCGCTTCTGCCGGAAGGCACGGTTGGCATTATGGCCGTTTTGTGGCGCTTTACCGCAGAATACTTTCCGTTTTTGCTGGGCGCGTTTGTTTCCATCCGCGCGTTCGGCTCCAATATTATGTCTGCCAATAATCTGAAAGAGAGAGACAGTTGATGAAATTACTTGTTACGGGTGGCGCCGGTTTTATCGGCTCGCACCTGTTGGCGCACCTTAATGCGCAAAAAGAACATGAAACCGTGGTGCTTGATAATCTTTCCACCGGTTCGGCCAAACACGTCCCGCAGGGCATGAAGCTTTGCGTGGGCGATATTTGTGATTTGGGCACGGTTGACAAGCTGTTTGCTGCGGAAAAGTTTGACGCCGTTATCCACTTTGCGGCGCAGACGATGGTTCCGTATTCCTTGCAGCACCCGCAGGAGGACTGCAATACCAATCTTATCGGCCTGCTGAATATTTTGGAAAGCTGCCGCAAGCACGGCGTTAAAACCGTGGTATTTTCCTCCAGCGCCGCCGTTTACGGCGATAACCCCAATATCCCGCTGACGGAGGATTTGCCGCTTATGCCGACGTCCTGCTACGGCATTACCAAAATGACCAGTGAGCATTATCTGCGCATGTACCACGATTTGTACGGCATAAACAGCATTGTGCTGCGCTTTGCCAACGTGTACGGCGAGCGTCAGGGCGAAGGTGGGGAAGGCGGCGTTATCAGCATTTTCTGCAAGCTGCTGGTGCAGGATAAGCCGCTGACAGTGTTCGGCAACGGCGAGCAGACACGCGATTTTGTGTACGCCGGTGATATTGCCATAGCTGCCGCCAAAGCCTTAAACCTGCAGGGTTTTAAAGTAATCAACATTTCCACCAGCAGGGAAACATCGCTGAATAAGCTGTTAGGTGCGTTTAAATCCGCCTGCGGGCATGATTTAACGGTAAACTATGCGCCTGCGCGCGAGGGCGATATTTTCCGCTCGGTTTTAAGCAATGATAAACTTAAAAGCCTGCTCGGCTTTGTGCCGCAAATGGACATTGAGCACGGCATACCCAAGACCTACAACGACTATTTAATACGCCGGAAGGAAGGTAATTGATGAAAAATTTAAACCTGCAAAGCCTGATTATTATTGCAGTTTTGGCACTGATAACCATTATGTGGGGCATCGGCTCCGTGCCGCTGTTTGACCCGGACGAACCCGTTTATGCGGAAACAGCGCGCGAGATGATTAAGTACGGCGATTTTCTGTCGCCGCGTATTTTTGATAACTATTGGTACGACAAGCCGCCGATGTATTACTGGCTCGTCAGCATTTCTTTCGGGCTGTTCGGCGACGGCGAAGCTGCGGCGCGTTTCCCGGCAGCGTTAATGGCTGTTGCTACCAGCGTTATGCTGTATTTTTCCATCAGCAACATCTTCAGTGAACGCGCAGGCTTCTGGGCTTCCATCGTTTTAACCACCTGCGTGGAATTTTTCTATCTTGGCAAGGCGGCCGTTACCGATACGACGCTGCTGTTTTTTATGACGGCGGCGCTTTTGTGCTACCTGCATAAATGGTACTGGGTAATGTACATCGCCATGGCGCTGGCAACTGTTACCAAAGGCCCTATCGGCATTGTTTTCCCCGGTGCGATAATCTTTTTGCACCTTGTGTTTACCGGCAACCTGCGCGAAATTTTAAAAATGCACGTTATCCGCGGGCTGGTGCTGTATTTTGCCATCGCCGCGCCGTGGTACTATTTAATGTATCAGGTGCACGGCATGGATTTCATCAACACTTTTCTGGGCTTCCATAACCTTACTCGCTTTACCACGCCGGAACACCCCGACCGTGTACTGTGGTGGTACTATCTGCCCGTAATCATCCTTGGCATGTTCCCGTGGACGGGCATATTGCTTCAATCCCTGCGGGCGTCGATATCCGAAGCCAGCAGCGATGAACTGGGAAAAATGTCCTTCTTCAACATCTGGTGGGTGTTTGTGCTGCTGTTTTTCAGCATTTCACAGACCAAACTGGTTTCCTACATTCTGCCGATGTTCCCGGCACTGGCGATTATCGTCGGCTGGAACTTGGCAAGGCTTGAAAGCCAGCGCGGCGAATCGCTCATTTCGTGGGTTATCGGCACAGCTGTAATGTTCGGCCTGCTTGGCGTAGGCTGGTACATCGGCGGCCAGCAGCTGCCGGAAGCAGCTTTGGAAGCCAGCGTTTTAAGCGGTACGACCATTGTTATCGGGCTGGTAATTCTGTGGTTCCTGTGGCGCGAGCGTGACGTAATTTTTGCAGGCTATCTGCATGCGGCAATGGGCTTTTTAACTATGCTGATTGCGTTTTCG
Source organism: uncultured Phascolarctobacterium sp. (assembly GCA_949295115.1). GTDB lineage: Bacteria > Bacillota > Negativicutes > Acidaminococcales > Acidaminococcaceae > Fusicatenibacter_A. The sequence continues at coordinate 101,853 of CASFJU010000010.1, read as the reverse complement.
TTCATCCTGCCGCCGGTTGCGGATAAATTCAGCGTTAAAACCATGGCGGCGGAATATGTGGCAACCTGCGATACAACCAAAACGGTTTATGTTGATAAGTTCCTGCGCCCCGGCTTTATGTATTACACCGGCATAGCGGGCGAGGAGATGCTGCCGAAAACCGACGCTTTAAAGAACGCCGTTACTGACGCAGCGCCGAAATACATTGTAGTGCGCCGTCTGGAATTTAAGCGCCTGCAAAATCCGGAAGCAGTCCAGAATCTGCGCATTGTTAAAGAAAAAGACGGCATTATGATTTTAGAAAAATATTGACAGTATAATTATGGCGGTTTTGAGAAATCAAAGCCGCCAATCTTTATTTTAAGGCGCATTTATGGTATTATTAAAAGATAAAGCCCATGTGATTTTAAGGAGATTTTTGTGAAGATAAAGGGAGTTTTATTTGATCTTGACGGAACGCTGGTAAACACCACGCCGCTGATTCTGGAATCGTTCCGCCATACGTTTAAGCAGTTTGGTATGCCGGTGCCGAGCGACAGCGAACTGGTTGCAGGTTTCGGCCTTCCGATGCGCACAGCCGTTACGGCTTACATGCCGGATGAAATGGCAGATGAGTTCTGCGATGCCTACCGCGCCTATCAGCGCACGCGGTATGATGAACTGATAGAAGGCATTGACGGCGTTGGTGAAACGCTTTCCGCATTAAAGCGGAGCGGTATTAAAATGGCGGTTGTTACTTCCAAAAAACGCCCGGCGGCAATCCGCGATTTGGGCTGTTATGATCTGGTAGAATACTTTGATACCATCATCGCCTGCGACGACTGCGCCGAAAACAAGCCATTGCCCGGCCCAAGCCTGATGGCGCTCAAACGCCTCGGTTTAACAGGTGCGGACTGTCTTGCGGTCGGCGACAGCCCTTATGATTTGCAAAGTGCAAGGGCGGCAGGCTGCCAAACGGCTGCCGTGCGTTACACCAGCTTTGACTGGAATTTTATTTTAAACGAAGGCAAACCGGATTATGTTATAAATAAAATGACCGACTTACTGACTTTGATAGATACTTTAAACAAACAGGAGGATTAACATGCGCAAAATAGCAATTATCGGCGGCACCGGCGTTTACAGCCCGGATGCGCTGGCAGGATTTGAAGAAAAGGTTATTGCCACGCCTTACGGCGACGCGCTTTGCAAAATCGGCACGCTGCACGGCAATCAGGTAGTGTTCATTACCCGCCACGGCGTGGGGCACAGCGTACCGCCGCACAAAGTAAATTACCGCGCCAATATCTGGGCACTGAAAAGCCTCGGCACGGAAGAAATTTTTGCCACCACGGCAGTCGGCTCTTTAAACAGAGAGATGAAAGCCGGGCATTTTGTTGTGTGCGACCAGGCGATAGATTTTACCAAAAGCCGCGTAAACACTTTTTACGATACGCCGGAACTCGGCGTGGCACATGTGGATTTCACCAATCCGTACTGCCCGCGCCTGCGTGCAAAGGTTATCAAATGCCTTGAAAAAACGTCTATTCCGTTCCACAAAACAGGATGCTATGTCTGCACGGAAGGCCCCCGCTTTGAAACCGCGGCCGAAATTAAAATGTTCGCCATGCTTGGCGGCGACCTTGTCGGCGCGAAGCCGAAATGTGCTACACCAACTGCAGCATTGTTACCAATATGGCGGCAGGCATTTCGCCGACGCCGCTGAGCCACAGCGAAGTTGTGGAAGCAATGGCGCAGAGCGGCAAAAACATGGCGCAGTTGATTGAAACCTTTATTGCCGATAACAGCGAAGACAGCGAATGCTGCAGCTGCGCACACTGCATGGCAGAATTCGGTGGTTTTAAACTTTAAGAGGCAGCCATGGTTAAAACAATGGAATGGCAGCATAACGCGCTGGAGATTTTGGACCAGACAAAGCTGCCGGTTGAAATAAGCTTTATAAAATGCACAACTTACCTGCTCCTTGCCGAAGCCATTAAAAGGCTGGAAGTACGCGGTGCGCCCGCTATCGGCGCTGCGGCAGGTTTTGCCATGGTGCTGGGCTGGCAGCAGCTGATGCGTGAAGGCAGGGCAAATTTACAGGCTTTTGCCGCTGTGCGCGATGAACTTACCGCCGCCCGCCCGACAGCAGTAAACCTTGCGTGGGCAGCCAACAAGCTGTACGCAAAGGCTGATGAACTGGCAGGGCAGGGCAAAACGCCGGATGAAATTGCAGTACAGCTGGAAACACTTGCCATAAAAATTTACGATGACGATATCGCCTGCAACAAAAAAATGGGCGAGTATGGCGCAGCACTTTTATCGCCGCATACCCGCATCCTGACGCACTGCAACGCCGGCGCGCTGGCAACTTGCGGCTGGGGCACTGCGCTTGGCGTTATCCGTGCGGCGCACGCACAAGGCAAAATTGACATGGTTTATGCCGATGAAACCCGCCCGCTTTTGCAGGGCGCACGCCTGACGGTGTGGGAGCTGATGCAGGATAAGATCCCGGTAACGGTTATTACCGACAACATGGCGGCGTTGACGATGAAACAAAAGGGCATTAACGCCGTCGTTACCGGTGCGGACCGCATTGCCTTAAACGGCGATACTGCCAATAAAATCGGTACTTACGGCGTGGCACTGGCGGCAAAACACCACGGCATACCGTTTTACATCGCCGCACCAGTCAGCACGTTTGATTTTAGCATCGCCACCGGGGCAGATATACCGATAGAAGAACGCAGTGCGGACGAAGTTAAGCGCTTGCAGGGCGTTATAACAGCGCCGCAGGACGCACAGGCCTTTAACCCCGCGTTTGACGTTACGCCAGCAGAACTTATAACAGGCATTATTACCGAATACGGCGTTATCAAGCCGCCTTATTTGGAAAACATAAAAAAATTGCAGCTTAAAACCAAGGAGGAAAATTTTAATGGATAGTATGATTAAAGACATTGCCCTTGCGCCTTCCGGTCACCAGAAAATCGCCTGGGTAAAAGAGCATATGCCGCTGCTGAATATTTTAAACGAACGCTACGGCGGTAAAAAAATATTCGACGGTTTGAATATGGTTGTAACCATTCATCTGGAAGCAAAAACCGCATACCTTGCGCAGACTTTGAAAAACTGCGGCGCCAATGTTGTCGTTACCGGCAGCAACCCGCTTTCCACGCAGGACGATGTTGCCGCAGCGCTGGCAGACAGCGGCGTTACCGTTTATGCAACCCATGCCTGCAGCCAGGAAGAATACGATTTGTATTTAAGCAAAGCGCTGGATACCAAACCGTCTTTAATTATCGACGACGGCGGCGACCTTGTTAACATGCTGCACAACTCCCGCCGCGAGCTGATTCCGAACCTTATCGGCGGCAGCGAAGAAACCACCACCGGCGTACACCGTTTAAAAGCATTGGACGAAGCCGGTAAACTGGCATTCCCGATGATTGCCGTTAACGATGCTTACTGCAAATACCTGTTTGATAACAGATACGGCACGGGCCAATCCTCCTGGGACGGCATTATGCGCACCACCAACCTTGTTGTGGCAGGCAAAACCGTTGTCGTTGCAGGCTACGGCTGGTGCGGCAAAGGCGTTGCCATGCGTGCCAAAGGCCTTGGCGCTAATGTTATCGTTACGGAAATCGACCCGATTAAGGGCATTGAAGCTGTATTCGACGGCTTCCGCGTAATGCCGATGAAGGAAGCTGCCAAATACGGCGACTTCTTTGTAACCGTTACCGGCTGTAAGGATGTTATCACCAAAGAACACTTCCCGCTGATGAAGGACGGCGTTGTGCTGAGCAACGCAGGGCATTTTGATGTGGAAGTTAACGTGAAAGACCTTGAAGAAATGACTGTTGAAGCGCCTTACGAAGTGCGCAAAAACATTACCACCTATACTATGCCCAACGGACACAAACTGAACCTGCTGGGCGAAGGCCGCCTTGTAAACCTTGCCTGCGGCGACGGCCATCCGGCAGAAGTAATGGACCTGTCCTTTGCCATGCAGTTCCTTGCCATGAAGTACCTGCTGGAGCACAAAGGCGAACTGAAAAACAATCTGTACGTACTGCCGGAAGAACTTAATACCGAAGTTGCGGCGCTGAAACTGGAAGCAATGGGCTACGGCATCGACACCTTAACGCCGGAGCAGTACGCTTACCTGCACGCTGAATAATATGAACAATATAGCAATTAACAAAGCGCGCGTGGAAATTATAAACGCCGCCAAAAAAATGGCAGGGCAGAACATGCTGCCCGGTTCGTGGGGCAACATCAGCGTCAGGGTTGACGAAGAAACCTTTGCCGTAACGCCTTCCGGGCACGGCTACGATAATTTAATGCCGCAGGATATAGTAATAGTTGACGCAGCAGGCAACACGCTGGACGGCACTTTAATACCCAGCAGCGAACTGCCGCTGCACCTGGCAATTTATAAAGCTCAGCCGGACGCCGAAGCGGTAGTACACACGCACAGCATTTACGCCAGTGCCTGTGCCGCTGCCCGCAGGGATATACCGCCTTTAATTGAAGACATGGTGCAGATTATGGGCGGGCCGGTGCGCTGCGCCGAATACGCTTTACCCGGCACGGATGAGCTTGCGCAGAACGTTATTAACGCCATGGGCGGCAAACGCGCGGCGCTGATGGCAAACCACGGCGTTGCCTGCTGGGGCACAACGCTTGACGAAGCCATGATGGTAGCAGGCATTGTGGAAAAAGCAGCGCAGCTTTATTGCATTACGCAGTCCATAGGCGGCGCGGTACTGCTGCCGCAAAGCGATATCGACGTCATGCACGGCTTTTACGAAGCGCATTACCGCAAACGCCAGTTAGGAGAAGAATAATGGCAAAATTACTGATTAAAAACGCTGAAATTATTTCAGCCCAAGATACCGGTAAATACTACATTGGCATCGAAGATAACCTGATTAAAACCATCAGCAAAGAACTGCCGCAGGGATTTGAAAGCGCGGAAGTTATCGACGCGGACGGCAAAATTGCCGTTCCGGGCATGGTAAACACCCACACGCACGCTGCTATGACGCTTTTGCGCAGCTATGCGGACGACATGGTGCTGATGGACTGGCTGCAAAATAAAATCTGGCCTGCCGAAGACGGTTTGACCGACGACGATATTTACTGGGGCACCATGCTTTCCATTGCGGAGATGTTAAAAAGCGGCACCACCTGCTTTGCCGACATGTATTTTTCCATGGACCGCGTGGCGGACGCCGTTGCCGAAACAGGCATCCGCGCTGCTTTAAGCCGTGGTCTGACAGGCTTCAGCGATGAAAACTTTACCAAACTGGAAGAAAACGCAGCACTGTTCAAAGAACGCCACAACAGCTGCAACGGACGCATCCGCGTAATGCTTGGGCCTCACGCGCCTTACACCTGCTCCATGGATTACCTGAAAAAAGTTGTTGCCAAAGCGCAGGAACTTGGCAGCGAAATACACATACACCTTGCGGAAACCCGCGGCGAAGTGGACGACTGCATTAAGGAACACGGCATGAGCCCGATTAAGCTGATGGACAGCATCGGCATGTTTGAATGCGGCACGCTGGCAGCGCACTGCGTCCATGTCGATAAGGAAGATATGCAAATCATGGCAGCCAAACATGTGCGCGTGGCACATAACCCGCAAAGCAATCTGAAACTTGCCAGCGGCATCGCGCCCGTGCCTGCCATGCTTAAACATAGCATTACTGTCGGCCTTGGCACGGACGGCACCAGCAGCAACAACAATCTTGATATGCTGGAAGAATGCCGCCTTGCCGCCATGCTGCACAAAAACATGACGGGCGACCCGCAAATCCTGCCTGCGGCAGAAGCGCTTGCCCTTGCAACAAGCGAAGGCGCAAAAGCGCTGGGCTTTAAAAACCTTGGAAAAATTGAAGCAGGGCAGATTGCCGACATTGTACTTTATGATATGGATAAACCTTACTGGCACCCGCGCCACGACAGAACTTCGCTGTTTGTATATGCCGCTAACTCCGGTGACGCCGATACGGTCATCATCGACGGCAAAGTGCTTATGCAAAACGCCAGGCTGCTTAACATGGATCTGGAGAAAATCTATGCCGAAGCAGACGTGCGCGCACGCCGTTTAACCAATAAATAATTTAGGGAGGGAAACACAAGTGGCTAAAATTTTATCTAAAAGTTGTTTAGCACCTGCTGTTTACGAATTTTTAGTAGACACGCCCCTGATTGCGCATAAATGCCAGCCGGGGCAGTTTGTAATGATACGCACTGAAGAAAACAGCGAACGTATACCACTGACCATTGCCGATTTTGACCGCGAAAAAGGCACTATCACCTTAATCGTGCAGGCAGTGGGCAACACCACCAAACATCTTTGCGAAACCTTTGAAGAAGGCGACGATATTCTTGATGTTGTCGGCCCGCTCGGACGCCCGTCCGAAATGGGCAAGTTCGGCACCGTTGTCTGCGTTGGCGGCGGCATCGGCGTTGCGCCGGTGTACCCGATTGCCCGTGCTTACCATGAGCTTGGCAACAAGGTAATCTCCGTTATCGGCGCGCGCAATAAGGATTTAATTATCTGGCGCGACAAAATGGAAGCCATCAGCGACGAAGTAATTATTACCACCGACGACGGCAGCGAAGGGCACAAGGGCTTTGTAACCGACCCCGTGCGCGAAATGCTGGAAAAAGGCGAGCAGGTTGACTTTGTACTTGCCATCGGCCCGGTAATTATGATGAAAAACGTTGCCGCAACCACCAAACCGTTCGGCACCAAAACCACGGTAAGCCTTAACACCATCATGGTTGACGGCACCGGCATGTGCGGCGGCTGCCGCGTAACCGTCGGCGATGAAACCAAATTCGCCTGCGTGGATGGCCCGGAATTTGACGGACACAAGGTTGATTTTGCCAACTTAATGCAGCGCCAGCTGATGTACAAAGACCAGGAAAGCCTGGAATATAGCTGCGGAGGTCATTGCAAATGCGTGGAGGAATGAGAAACCCGATGCCGGAACAGCCGGCTGACGTAAGAAATAAAAACTTTAAGGAAGTAGCCCTTGGCTACGACATGAAAACCGCCGTTGACGAAGCGGAACGCTGCCTGCACTGCCCCAAACCGCTGTGCGTAACCGGCTGCCCCGTTAACGTGGAAATTCCGAACTTTATTGCCGCTGTTAAGGAAGGCAATATGGAAGAAGCCATTAAAATTTTAAAACGCAAAAACAGCCTGCCCGCAGTTTGCGGCCGCGTCTGCCCGCAGGAAAACCAGTGCGAAAGCAAATGCGTGCTGGGCATTAAAGGTCAAAGCGTTGCTATCGGGCGTTTGGAACGCTTTGTAGCGGATTATGCACGCGAGCATGGCTTGGATAACGTAGATAACGAAAAAGCCGCTCCTAACGGCAAAAAAGTCGCTATCGTAGGCAGCGGCCCGTCCGGCCTTACCGCCGCAGGCGACCTTGCTAAAATGGGCTACGACGTAACTATTTTTGAAGCATTGCATGCACCCGGCGGCGTATTGATGTACGGTATTCCGGAATTCCGCCTGCCGAAAGAAATCGTACAGCACGAAATCGACGCGCTGAAAAAACTGGGCGTAAAAGTAATGGTGGACGCCGTTATCGGCCGCGTATTCACCATTCAGGAGCTGTTTGAAGAAGAAGGCTTCGACGCTATTTATGTCGGCACCGGCGCAGGCCTGCCGCATTTTATGAACATCGAAGGCGAAAACCTCAACGGCGTATATTCCGCCAACGAATTTTTAACCCGCGTTAACTTAATGCGCGCTTATCAGTTCCCGAAAGTTGCAACGCCTGTTTATGTAGGCAAAAAGGTTGCTGTTGTCGGTGCAGGCAACGTGGCAATGGACGCAGCGCGTACCGCCAAACGCCTCGGTGCGGAACAGGTTTACATTGTTTACCGCCGCAGCGAAGAAGAAATGCCGGCGCGTAAGGAAGAAATCGGCCACGCGCGCGAAGAAGGCATTGAACTGCGCCTTTTAAACAACCCTGTACGCATTTTAGGCAACGAAAAAGGCTGGGTAACCGGCATGGAATGCATTAAAATGGAACTGGGCGAACCAGACGCCAGCGGACGCCGCAGCCCGGTAGCCATTAAAGGCAGCGAATACGTGCTTGACGTTGACATGGTTGTTATGGCAATAGGGCAGGGACCGAACCCGCTGTTAAAACAAACCACGCACGACCTTGAAACCAACAAGCGCGGCAACATCGTTGCTGATGAAAACGGCGCAACCTCAATCCCCGGCGTATTTGCGGGCGGCGACATCGTAACCGGCGCAGCCACCGTAATATCCGCCATGGGCGCAGGCAAAAAAGCTGCCCTTGCGATTGACGAGTATTTGAAAAATAAATAATTTACCGTAAATTTCACGCAGCCTGCTTTAAACGGCGGGCTGTTTTTTATTTTGTAAAAATTTTTGATGGCGGGTATCGGATATTGGTATTGTATACAATCGAAAGTAAATGACAAGGGGCATAAATTTGTTGTATAATATTATCGAAAAAGTGTAAAATTTTTTATGATTATGAGGTGAAGTATATGCGTTTTAAATTAAGAATGGGCGTTTCCGGACGTCATTGCCATTTAAAAAGAGAAGACATGGATATTTTGTTCGGCTTCGGCAGTGAGCTGCACCCGCTTAAACCGATTGTTCAGCCGGGCCAGTTTACCAGCGAAGAATGTGTATACCTTGAAACCGATAAAGGCAAAATGAAACTGCGTGTTATCGGGCCGCTGCGCCCCTATACGCAGGTGGAACTTGCCAAAACCGACGCCCGCACGCTCGGCATTAACCCGCCGATTTGCTTCTCCGGTTATCTGGACGGCTCTTTGGGCGGCAGGCTGGTCGGCCCCAAGGGCGAAGTAGTTTTGAAGGAAGGCATTATGCTGGTTCAGCGCCACATTCACCTGTGCCCTGAAACCGCTGCCAAATACCATTTGAAAAACCATGACATTGTTGCAATGGAAACCACTGGCGCGCGTGCCCTGCGTTTTGAGCATGTTTATGTGCGTACTGGCCCGGATCATGCCGACGAAATTCATATCGACACCGACGAGGGCAATGCTTGCGGGCTTGAAAACGGCGCTCTGGTCGATATCGTAACAAAATATTAATGAGGCGTTAAAATGCGTAAAGTTTTATGTATGTCGCTGCTGCTGGTTCAACTGGCGGCAACGGCATTTGCCTATACAGACAAAGAATCCGGCTTTAAGGCGTTAAGCCCCGCGGGCGATAATTACATTACCGCAGTCGGCAAAGGCTTTTACGGCTTTGTTGAAGACGGCGGCGCCAATGCAGGCTATGCCGAAGTTATAGCACAGGAGCAGGCTGACAAGTTTTTTGGCAGCCCGTTTACTACTGCCGTTTTTGAGAAGAAATATAACGATATTTTGCTTTTGCAGCGCAACGGCGTCAGCCGGCAGCAGATTTTAAAGCTGGTTGATAACGTATTTGTTTCACCGCTGTTCGCTTTGGCGGATGGGGAAGACCCGGAATACATCCTTAAAGCGCAGAAACTTGGCGGCAATAAGTATATCGTTGTTAAATATGCAGCGGGCGAAGAAGGCGAACAAAGCCTGTACTTCACATCTGCCAACGATAAGCTGTATATGCTGATGACAGCGCAGCAGCCTGCCAAAGCGCAGAACCTGCCTGAAAACACTGTCGGCGTTATCGCAGGTGCGGATGAAAAGCCTGCAAGTTTGCAGGGCGAAAAATTTTTAAAGAAGTTTAAAACCATTAAGCCGCAGCCGCAAAGCCAACCTTTAAGCTTCAGCGATAAAACCGCAGGCTATACCGTAAGCCTGCCGGACGACTGGTTTTACCTGCAATTAAAAGACGATTATAACGGCCAGACTGTTTGCTTTACCGCAGCGCTGCCGCTGGAAGCAATGCTCGAAGTTGGCGCACAGGCGCTTAATTTGGGCGTAACTGACCTTGATTCTGCACTCACTGCGGCGCAGGAAGCAAACAGCAACGACATAAAAGCTGTAAAAGCAGATTATTATGACGTTTTGCGCCACGGAATTTTGCTGTGCAGCGTAAAAATGGACGACAGCCGCTGGACTGACGAACTGTTTGCCAACCCCAACAAGACGGCTTTGGAAACAAGGCAGATGCTTGATGAGTTTAAAACCTACCTTGCTGAATACCAGCGCGACGTTAAAAGCTATGCTTACGATGTTAATGTCGCAGACGGGCAGGGGAGTTTTTACGTGCAAACGGAATTAAGCCCGCTTGATACCGATTTTTACTACCGCCTGTTTGCCGAAGGCAAAGTGTTTGATAAAACCGCCGTTGCGGCGCTTGTGTATGACCGCACCGATGCCGACGGCGAAAGCATGGCTTACAAGTTCTGGAACAATAAGATAACTGATTGATAAGTTTTACTTATAAAAGAGGGTGTACAGGTATGAAAAAATTGTACGCAGGAATTTTGATGACCGGCGTTTTGTGCAGCTGCGCGCTGCCTGCCGGTGCTTTTGAATACGTCAGCCGGGAAGCAGGCTTTTCGGTAACAATCCCCGACCAGAACATTATGGTAGTCGGCGAAAACATGTTTGCCGCTGAAAACCGCGTTTTTGACATAGACAAGCAGGCTGTAAAAACTAACGGCATGCACATGGTAACCTGCCTGACGCCGGAACAGCTTAAACGCAATTTCAGCGCTGATTTTTCCACCGAAAAATTCAATGCCGACCTGCAAAACATCAAACAGGCGTTAAAAACAACCAAAAATCCGCTGCAAGGCGACGCGTATAAATACTTAAAACAGGCATCTGCCGGTGCTTATGTAAACTACAACGGCGAAGCCGGTGATTTTGGCGGGCTTTTGCAGTTAAACAATCAGCTTGGCGAACTGGCACAGATTGATAAAGTTGCGGTAGAAAACATCAACGGCAACGCTGCTTTAATGGTTGAATCCAACATCAACCAGATGGGCTTTGAACTGAAAATGCCGCTGAAAAAATCGGAACTGATACCTGACACGCCGGAGGACAAGGCGGAGCGCGACAAAATGGCCGAACAGGGCATGAAGGTTGAATTTAGCGACGACGGCTATGTAGTTGCGAAATTCGATAATCTGTACAAGCTGAAAGAAAAAACTTACCTGCTTTCCGCTAACGATAATCTGTACGCTGTAACCAGCATTTACGCTGCCGCGGACAGCCTGCCGGGCATGGAAAACCTGTACAAACTTGATAACAAGGGCTTCAATAAATTGAACAAGGCGCTTGTTAAAGGGCTTAAATTCAGCGCTCCGCAGCAGGCGCAGGCTTTGACGATTAACGATAATGTAAGCGGACGCACGCTGAACCTGCCTGAAAAATGGCTGTATACCAGGACTGATTTCAGCAGTATTTACGATATGGAAAAAGGCGGCTTTGAGCTGACTGCTTACAGCGCACTGCCGGAAACTTCGCTGGAAAAAGCTGACGAAGCCGTTAAAACCTTCGGCATCAGCTTTGATGACGAGGCTAAAACCTTAAAAATGGATTTGTCGCAGTTTACCATGCCTGATTTGCTGAACCTTGTGGATGAAGGCGTGGTAATGGCCAGCGGCAATTTTAACAGCGTAGCGCAGATTAAACCTGAATTTCAGCATTATGTTGATGAGTATAAGCTGATTTTTGACATTCCGGAAATAACGAAGGCCTCGTTTGAGAACGCCGTGCAGCAGGTCAGGTACAGCCTTACGCCGCAGGACGTTGCAGCTATAGAAAAATACTTAAAGGCAGAAAACTTTAATTATACTTTTGACATCAACAATTACAACGGGCGCCTGGTTTGCGACGCAAATCTGCACGCCAACATTCCAGACTTCTTTAAAGTAATTCAGCAGGCAAGCATTTTAGCAGAACAATCCGCAACGGCAGAAGAAGCAAAAGGCGCTTTTAACAGCGATGCGCTTTTTGCAATGATGAATGATAATCTTGTTCCGTTTGACTGCTATTTTAAAAACCAGCTTTACTTTGACAGAAGCCAACGCTTTAACAACCTGTTTTATTTTACCAGGGGTAATAAGGCAACTGCCAATGCGCAAATTATGAAGCAGTTTGATACGACCGATTTATATCTGTACTGATTTATGTTATAATTGAACAGTGACTTAGAGGCTTAAGCTGAAAATGCCTGAGCCTCTAATTTTTTTGCGGATTTACCAAAAACACACCTTCACAAATCGCTTGTAAGACGATTTAAGATATACGCGCAACTACTTATACTAAAATTACCGTAAAAACGCTTAAAACGAAAATATGAAGGTGTAAGATAAAAAACGTATAAAAATAATGGCTTGATGATTTTAAGCGGTTAATTTTTAGATAAAAGTTCAGTTTAAAGGTAGTGAACGGGAGCAGGCTGGTAAAATTTTCAGTTCGATATAATTTTTGATGTAAAAATCAAACGATAATTTAATGGTTTGATTGGCGCAGTGATTTGTAAGTTAAATCCTTTGTTCAGAAATTCTTAAATTTTACATAATATATATTATCGGACGTTATAAATTATATTTTTCTCATTCTTTCCAATCGCTACTCCTGCCATCAGCAAAAAGCAAAACAAATTTTGTGAAACAGCAAACAAATGTTTTGACTACTCCGCTGATTACTGTTATAATAAATATATAACAAATAAACTTTCAGGAGGCTCTCATCAATGGCCAGACATAAACGCTTTTCAAATTTTGAAGGACAGATTACCGAAGATATGCTGACCGAACGCCAGCGTCAGATTTTAGAATATATCCGTGAATGCGTTGCGACTAAAGGTTATCCGCCTGCTGTGCGTGAAATTGGCCAGCACGTTGGTTTATCTTCCAGCGCAAGTGTGCATAACCACCTGCATAAATTAGAAGAATACGGCTTTTTGCAGCGCGACCCTGCCAAGCCGCGTGCTCTGGAGCTTACTCAGGACGCTGAATGGCGCCAGAAAACCGTTGTACCCGTTCCGCTTGTTGGCCGTGTTACTGCCGGTATGCCTATTTTAGCCGTTGAAAATATTGAGGATACCTATCCCATTCCTCTTGATTTGCTGGGCAACGCCGAAGATGTGTTCATGCTTTCCGTCAACGGCGACAGCATGATTAAAGCAGGTATCCTGGATCATGACTATATTGTGGTGCGTAAACAGAACTATGCTAACAACGGTGATATTGTAGTTGCCTTAATTGACGGCGAAGAAACTACTGTTAAGCGTTATTTCCGTGAGCTTCGCTGCGTAAGATTGCAGCCTGAAAACGATGCTTATGCTCCTATCGTTGGCGGCGATAACATTCAGGTTATCGGCAAGGTAATTGCAGTTTTCAGGATGTTGTGATTGTAAAATGGTTTTAGCATAACGCTTATATAATTTTAATCAGACTTCTATATGATATTTATATGATGTCATTAAAATATTAATAGTAAATCAAAAAAATAAGCCCCTGCTTTTCAGCAAAGGCTTACGGATTTTAAGCAGAACTTTTTGGTTCTGCTTTTCTTTTTTATTGTGGATTATTTAATAAAAAATTATTTAATAAAAAATGAGGAAAGCGTATTCATGAATATCACGGCAGCGGCAAGGCTGACCACTAATGCTACTATAAAAATGATGAGTCTTAAAATCTTTTTCATAACTTTGCACCATTAAAACTAATTTACCATTTTTCAGGTATGTTTTCAAACTGGCCGATAACGTACATCGTGCCGGTCATTTCAGTAAGCAGCGTACCTTCTTTATTAAAGGTTTCAACGTTGATGATGATGGTTTTATGCCCACGGTGGATTACGGTGCCAACAGCAGTTGCCACGTCGCCTGCATGCAGGTTTTTGATGAAGTTAATGGTATAGTTAATGGTAACTACCCTTGCCCCCACACTGGCACTGGCCATGCCAAGCGCTGTATCGGCAAGCGCCGCCAGCGAACCGCCGTGCGCAACTTCATAAAGATTGGTGTGCTTGGCTGCGTCAATCGGCATTTGCAGCTTTACTTTGCCGCATTCCACATCCACCAGCTCCATGGCGCACAACTTAACAAAGCTGTTGATGCTGTATACGTTTTTGATTGTTTGCGTATATTCTTCTTTCGCGCTCATAAATACACCTCCGTTGATTTACGCTTTCGGGCCTACCATCTGCGCCGCACTCATAATGGCAATGCGACCATGTTCAAAGGTCAGGCCGCCCTGAAAATAAACATTGTAAGGCTCGCGGCATGGGCCGTCGGCGCTTAATTCAATGGACGCGCCCTGCACAAACGTGCCTGCCGCCATAATAATTTCGTCCTGATAGCCCGGAATCATGGCCGGTACAGGCTCTACATGCGCATCTACCGGTGAATTGGTCTGAATGGCTATACAGAAATTGCACAGGCGTTCGCGCGTTTCCAGACGGATTGCCTGAATAATGTCGCTGCGGTTTTCTTCCGGCAGCGGTTTAACGGCATAGCCCAGATTTTTAAACACTGCCGCTGCAAAGATTGCCGTTTTAACGGCCTGCGTTACAACATGCGGCGCCATAAACAAGCCCTGGTAAAATTCACGCGCCGTATCGCCCAGCGTTGCGCCCATTTCGCCGCCCAGCCCGGGAGCAGTAAGGCGGTAGGAAGCAAGTTCTACCAGATCAGCACGGCCAACGATATAGCCACCGGTCGGCGCAAAGCCGCCGCCCATGTTTTTAATTAACGAACCTGCCATCAGGTCAGCACCGACTTCGGTAGGCTCCTGTTTTTCGATAAATTCGCCGTAGCAGTTATCTACAAAACAGATAACGTCCGGTTTTACCTTTTTAACGGCGCTGCAAATCTCCCCTATCTGCGCCACGTTCAGCGTTTTGCGTACGCTGCTGTATCCGCAGGAGCGCTGGATATGGATGAGCTTTGTTTTATCAGTAATGGCGCTGCAAATGGCTTCAATATCAGGTCTATCGTCCTGCATGGGGATTTCTTTATAAATTACGCCCATATCGACCAGCGAGCCGGGCGTTTTAACCGGGCTGCCGATAATGGTCTGCATGGTGTCGTAAGGTGTGCCGGTTGCAGCAATCATTTCATCGCCTGCGCGCAGCACGCCCAAAAGCGCAACTGCCAGTGCATGCGTGCCGCTGACGAACTGCGAACGTACAAGCGCAGCTTCCGCCTTAAAAATATCCGCATAAATCAGGTCTAAATTTTCGCGCCCAACGTCGCTGTAAGCGTAACCGGTGGTCGGCTTCAGGTAAAAGTCCGAAACCATGTGGCTGCGGAAGGCTTTCATAACCTTCGCCGTGTTGAACAGCGCGGCTTCTTCATAAATTTTGGCGTGTTTCTTTACTTCTTCAAGGGCTAGTTTTTCAATTTCCGTATAGTCTGTCATTAAAATTTTCACTCACTTTTTACGATGTATTCGTTGTAATCGTCCAAATCTTCCACGGGCAGGATGACTTTCAGCACTGTCCCCCGCTCCGAATATTCCTGCGACAGCACGTTGGCCGTTTCGTGCAGGCGCGCGGCCTTGGCGCTTTCGGCGTAAGGTATTTCCAGCGTAACCTCAACGGCTTTGCTTTTTAAGTGCTTTTCAATCTGCTGCTGCAAGGCTTCCAAATTCAGCCGCTTAACGGCGGATATGCAGACGGTGTCTTCCTCCTGCGCCAGACGTTCTGCCAGCATGCTTTCCGGCGGCAGCTTGTCGATTTTATTGTAAACGGTTATTACAGGCTTTGTTTCCGCGCCAATTTCCTTTAAAACCTCATGCACTGCCGCTGCCTGCTCTTTGTAAAGCTCATGGCTGACGTCGATAACGTGCACCAGTAGGTCAGCCTCCGTTACAACCTCCAGCGTGGAGCGGAAGGCTGCAATCAGCTGATGCGGCAGGCGCTGGATAAAACCAACGGTGTCCGTCAGGATGATTTCCTGCTTGTTAGGCAGGGTAAGCTGCCTTGTCGTCGGATCCAGCGTGGCAAAAAGCTGGTCCTGCGCGTAAATGTCGGAATCCGTCAGCGTGTTGAGCAGCGTGGATTTACCGGCGTTAGTGTAACCTACCAAACTTACCTCAAACACGTTGTTCTTTTTACGCCCTGCGCGATGCAGCGAACGCACGGATTTAACCTTTTCGATCTGCTCTTTAATAAAGGCAATGCGGTCACGGATTCTGCGGCGGTCTACTTCAAGTTTTGTTTCGCCCGGTCCGCGCGTACCGATGCCGCCGCCCAGACGCGAGAGCATAAGACCCTTGCCCATAATGCGCGGCAGTGTGTACTGCAATTGTGCCAGTTCAACCTGCAATTTGCCTTCATTAGTGCGGGCACGCTGTGCAAAAATATCAAGTATCAGCGCCGTCCTGTCCAGAATCCTGATGCCCATAACGCCTTCGATATTACGCTGCTGCGCCGGTGAAAGCTCATCGTCAAAAATGCACAGGTCGATGTTTTCCTGCTGGGCAAAAAGCGCCAGCTCCTGCACCTTGCCGCGGCCGATATAAAACGCCGGGTCAGGCTTGGGGCGCTTCTGGATAAACTTTTTAATAACGGTAGCGCCTGCGGTATCGGCAAGCTGTTTAAGTTCTTCCAGCGAATCTTCAACCGTCCACAGAGAGTCGTTCTTGCCCCACTCCATGCCTATTAAAATGGCACGTTCGGACATGACCTGCAAGGACGAACCGCCGGTCTGCTTATCCAAAATACGTTCAATCGTAGCGACGGTATTTACAAAATTGATGTTTTCCGCTTCTTCCAGCGTGTACGGGCCGTAACATTCGGCAGTGTAGTTTTCGTTGCTGTCGATACCAGTAATAAGCCCAAAGGTCAGCGTGGACTGCGTAATATCCGGCGATGCCACGCCGATAGCGACCATAGCGTCGTATTTATTGTTTTTCAACGCCGAAATATCAACGCCGCTTAAATTTGGGTTGCCGCCAGGGTGCGTATGCACGCAGCGGATACCGCTTAAACGCCCTGCGCCTCGCCTGCCGCTGAACGTCGGCAGCTCAACGGTAGCGTTGTCGCCGATAGAAATTTCAATAATCTGCCCGCTGCGGGTAATGTAAACGGAAATTTCGCGGTTGATAAATTCCGTAATATCGGCAAGTTTAAGCGCCAGCTCCGGTGAAACCAGCTGCGGCGACTGAAGGTCGTATAATTTTTGCAGTTCGGCCAGAACGCTGTCGCGTATGCCTTTTTTGTTGCCTGAAATCTCGCGCATGATTATACCTCAAAGAGCAGACATTACTGCCTGCTCTCTTTCATAGTAAGATTTTATTGGCGGCTGCGTGCCGGTTCTACATTAACCTTGTAGCCTTTAATCGTGTTGCGGTGCATTACGCCCAGCACTTTTTCAGCCACGTCTTCCGGCACTTCCACAAAGGTAAATTTATCGTAAATGTTAATTTTGCCAACGTCTTTTGCCGGAATGTCGGCTTCGATGGCAATGGTGCGCACAATATCCTGCACGCTGATTTTCTGGCTGCGGCCGATATTCATAAAGAAGCGTACCATGCCAGGGCGTGCGCCGGTATTGGATAAATCTTTCGCCAGCGTATCTTCTTTCGGCGCTTCCAGTGCCTTGTTGCCTTCCTGCATAAGCTTCAATGCTGCTGCCAATACATCTTCCGGTGCATATTCATCGCTCAAAAGCGTGTCGGCAATCGGCATATAGTCATGGTAATTGTTCAGCTCCAGCACAGCCTGCATGCGCGATACGATAATCTCGCGCTGGCGTTCCACAACATTGGCAGTGGTCGGCAGCTGGCGGCGCGTAATTCTGGTGTTGGCAGCGCGTTCAATCAGCTTAAGCTGACGGAATTCACGCGGCGTGATAAAGGTCATGGCAATGCCGGTGTTGCCTGCCCTGCCGGTACGGCCGATGCGGTGTACATAGCTTTCCGGATCCTGCGGAATATCAAAGTTGATAACATGGGTAATGTTATCGATATCAATGCCGCGGGCAGCAACGTCGGTAGCAATCAAAATATCAGCCGTGCCTTCACGGAATTTTTTCATAACACGGTCGCGCTGGGTCTGGCTTAAATCGCCGTGCAGGCCTTCGGCCATATAGCCGCGGCTGGCAAGGGCAATAGCCAGATCGTCAACGCCTTTTTTTGTGCGGCAGAAGATGATAATTTTGCCGTCGATTTCTGCGTCAAGCAGGCGGCAAAGCCCTTCCACCTTGTCTTTGGTTTCAAAATAATACTGCTCAATCAGCGGTACTGTCAGTTCTTCCTTGCTGACGGTAACGTTTTTGGGCGCTTTCATATATTTTTTGGTAAGGCTCAAAATCGGGCGCGGCATGGTTGCCGAAAACAGCAAAGTCTGGCGTTCAACCGGCAGGTTACGCATAATTTCTTCCATATCGTCCACAAAGCCCATGTCCAGCATTTCGTCGGCTTCGTCCAGCACCAGAAACTTGATATGGTCAAGTTTAATGGTTTTGCGGTTAATATGGTCAATCAAACGCCCCGGCGTGCCGATAACAATCTGTACACCGCTTTTCAACGCACGGATTTGCCTTTCAATCGGCTGGCCGCCGTAAACCGGCAGCGCCTTAATGCGCGAGGTTCTGCCGATTTTGCCGACTTCTTCCGCAACCTGAATTGCCAGCTCGCGGGTCGGCGTCATAATCAGCGCCTGAATGTGTTTGTGGTCGGTAATGCTTTGTACCAGCGGGATACCGAAGGCTGCCGTTTTACCGGTACCTGTCTGCGCCTGGCCGATAACGTCGTAACCGTCCAGCACCAGCGGAATGGTCTGTTCCTGAATCGGCGACGGCTCCTCAAAACCCATGTCGGTTAAAGCGTTAACTATTTTTTTATCCAGCAGCAGGCTGCCGAACATTTCCTGTTGATTTGTTGTCATTTGTCTGTGTTCTCCGTTTCTTTAATTCTATCAATAACCATCGAAATGGCTGTTAATGCGCTGCGCATTTTATTATCGGTGCGGGTGCCGCCAAAAATATGTTTGGCCCATTTAACGCCGTGCTCATCGGCAACGGCCATATAAACCAGCCCCACTGGTTTATCTTTGGTAGCTCCGCCAGGCCCTGCTATGCCGGTAATGCCTACGCCGTAGGTTGTGCCAAAAAGCTCACGCACGCCCTGCGCCATCTCGCAAGCCACCTGTTCGCTGACCGCACCGTAAGTATCAAGGCTCTCCTGTGATACGTTAATCAGCTTATGCTTGGCCATGTTGCTGTAAGTAACGGCGCTGCCCAAAAGGTAGTCGCTGCTGCCCGGCACATCGGTAATCAGGCTGCTGGCCAGCCCGCCCGTGCAGGATTCCGCAAAGGCAATCGTGCTGCCTGTACGCAAAAGTTCCCTGCCCAAATAGGAAGCCAGCGTTTCATCGTCCGTGCCGTAAATATACTGCTCCAAACGGTTGTTTACCAGCGCTTCCATGGCTGCTATCAGCGTTTTGGCTTCGTTAACCTCCATGCATTTCGCCGTCAGGCGGATAATAATTTCACCCCTGCGGGCGTAAATGGCAATGGTAGGATTGGTTTGCGATGTTATAATATCGTCCAGCTTTTCGGCAACAGTGCTTTCGCCGATGCCGCGCAGACGGATAATATGCGAATAAATAACGCCCTGTTTTGTAAAATGGTTAATTAAAAAGGGCTCCAGCTGTTTTTCATAAACATGCTGCATTTCAGAAGGCGGCCCGGGCAAAAGCGCTATCAGTTTTTCGCCGTGGCGGATTGCCAGCCCCGGCGCAGTACCAACTTCGTTGGTCAAAATTTCCGCGCCAAGAGGCACCATGGCCTGCTTATCGTTGTTGCCGCTCATGCACAGCCCGCGTTTGGCAAAGTAGTTGTTAATACGGTTCCAGGTGTCCAAATCAAGGTAAGTGCTAAGGTTCAGCGTTTCGCACAAAACCTCTTTGGTTATATCGCCGCGGGTAGGGCCAAGTCCGCCGGTGGTGATGATAATATCGGCACGCTCCAAAGCCGTTTTAAACACATCTTTTAAGCGCCCGGCATTATCGCCGACCGTCGTCTGGTACAGTACATCAAAGCCAAGCTGGTTTAACCGGCGCGATAAATACTGAAAATTGGTATTTAAAATTTCGCCTAAAAGCAGCTCTGTACCTGTATTGATTACTTCAACCTTCATGGCCCATCCCCCTTTTTATATTCTTTCGCCTACCGATTCATAGGTAAAGCCCTGCAGGATGTTTACTTTAACAAAATCTCCCGGTTCAATTTCGCCGGGGTTTTCAATAAATATCAAACCGTCGATGTCGGGAGCTTCACGGTAGGAACGCCCGTAATGCAGTCCGGAACCGTCCTCCTCAATGCCTTCCACCAGAACTTCCAGCGTCATGCCTTCGGTGTCCTGATGCAGTTCTTCGGAAATCTGCGCCTGCAAAGCCATCAGTTCGTGGTAACGGTTCTGCTTGATTTCATCAGGAATCTGGTTAGGCATAGCGCCTGCCACAGTGCCTTCTTCCTGCGAATAAGCAAACACACCGGCGTTTTCAAAGCGCTGCTGCTCCACAAACTCTTTCAGTTCTTCAAAATCCTCGTCCGTTTCACCGGGGAAGCCGACAATAAACGTCGTCCTGATAACGATGCCGGGGATACGCTCACGCAGTTTGGCAAGCAATGCCGATACTTCCTCTTTCGTGTCATAACGGTTCATGGAAGCAAGCAGACGGTTGCTGGCGTGCTGCAATGGCAGATCCACGTATTTGCAAACCTTGTCAAGCGTGGCAAAGGTTTTAATCAGTTCATCCGTAAAATTATTGGGGTAACAATACATTACCCTGATCCATTTCAGGCTTTCAATTTCGTTCAGTTCTTTCAGCAAATCTGCCAAAAGCAGTTTGCCGCCGGGTAAATCCTCACCGTAGCGGGTGGTATCCTGCGCAACCACAATCAGCTCTTTAACGCCGCCGTCAGCCAGCGCGCGTGCTTCCTTCAGCACCTGATCCATCGGCTTACTGCGGTAAGGCCCGCGGATAGACGGAATCGCGCAGTAAGAGCAGCAGTTGTCGCAGCCTTCGGCAATTTTTAAATACGCCGTATAAGGCGGTGTAGTTAAAATACGCGGCAAAAAGGTATCTTTGCTGGTGTAAATTACATCCGGTTTGCTGCGTTCCAGCATTATAAAGCGTTCACCGTTCATGACGCGTTTTATAATGCTGCCGATTTCATCATAAACTTCCACGCCGGCAACAGCGTCAACCTCAGGCAGCTCGTTAAAAAGTTCATCGGCATAACGCTGGCCTAAGCAGCCGGTAACAATAATATGGCGGCAGCTGCCGGATTTTTTATATTCTGCCATCTGCAAAATCGTGTTGATGGATTCTTCCTTGGCAGATTCAATAAACCCGCAGGTGTTGACGATAATGATTTCCGCCTCTGCCGGATCGTTGGTTATTTCAAAATTATCTTCGTGAATCAGCCCCAGCATGGTTTCCGAATCGACCAGATTTTTGGGGCAGCCCAAACTTACTACGCCTATTTTCACTTTTTATCCTCCGCTTTAATTTTCAAACCTTACGGTTTCCAGCCATTTGTTAATAAGGGTATCGGCCTTATCCTGCGTAAGGTAATGCGTGTTCAGCCATAATTTGCTGCTATCGGTGTTATCGCCGTTAAGGCTTTCAAGCCCGGTGTTCTGCTGCAAAAGCAGGCGTTTTACCGCCTCATCCGTTAAAAGCCAGCGGCAAAAATCCTGCGCAGCTTTGTTTTCGCTGCTTTCAGCGTCAATGGCAACACCCCACAGGTTTACCGGCGTGCCTTCAACAGGCCTTGCAACATAAGCCGGAAACGAGTTTTCCAGATACTGAAAAATATAACTGCTGCGCGTTAAGGCAATATCTGCGTCGCCCGTCGCCGTCATACGGATGGACGTAAACGGAAATTTGCCGTACTGCTCAATGCTTTTTTGCAGCTCGCGCAGGTAGTTCATGGCGTTTTCCTCGCCAAAATGGCTGGCAAAAGCGCACAAAAAGTTGCGCGTGCCTTCGGTATCGCTCAAATTTTCCAGCGCGATACGCACGTCACGGATTTGCACTAAATCCTCCCAGGTGCGAATGTTTTCCTGCCCCACACGGCGCGCAAAGCTCTGGTTTACCAAAAGCACTACCGGGTCGTAAAAAACGCCGTGCCAGCAGCCTTCCACACTTTTAAAGCCTTCCGGCAGATTAGCCGCTTCCGGCATATCAAGCTGAAGCAGTTTTTTATCATTTTCCATCTGCACCAGCTTGCTGAATTCCAAAAGGTAAAGATCAGGCTCTTTGGGGTTCTTGTCATCAGCCGTTGCCAGCCAGACTTTATATTCATGCGTTTTGTTATATTCTTCCGCCAGCGCCTGCAACAAAACGGCGTTCTGGTCGGAAGCAAGTATCGCCTCGTTGTCGTTTTTTAAATGCACAACGTCGTCAAAAACAGAACATCCTGCCATGCACAAGGTAAAAACAAACAACAGGCAGCTTATTGCAAGCTTTTTTAAAGCCATAAACTTCCTCATCTTTTTTTCGGCCTGCCGCCGGTGCGCGTATGGTTCTGCGTCCTTGTACGGTGGCCGTCGTTAACTTTCAGCAGGCATTTTTCGCCGCTGCCGATTAAATCATTGCGCCCCGCTTTCAGCAATGCTTCTTTAACAAGCTGGCGGTTACGCGGGTTTTTATACTGCATCAGTGCGCGCTGCATAGCCTTTTCGTGCGGGTTGCGCGCCACAAAAATATCGCGTCCGGTTTCAGGGTTGTAGCCGGAATAATACATTGCCGTGGAAAGGCTGCCCGGCGTCGGGATAAAGTCCTGCACCTGCTCCGGCTGATGGCCGATATCGCGCAGAAATTCTGCCAGCTCAATGGCGTCGTCCAAAGTACAGCCCGGATGGCTGGAAATAAAATACGGCACTAAAAACTGCTTTAAGCCGATTTCTTTATTCTTTTTGGCAAAGGCTCGCATAAATTTAAGGTAAACCTCTTTGCCGGGTTTGCCCATATTTTTTAAAGCGCGCGGCGCAACATGTTCCGGCGCAATTTTAAGCTGCCCGCTGACATGATAACGGCACAGCTCGTCCATAAATTCACCCGTTTTTTCTTCCAACAGGTAGTCGTAACGGATGCCGGAACGGATGAACACTTTTTTTATGCCGGAAATAGCGCGGATTTTGCGCAAAAGGTCAATGTAATCGCTGTGGTCGCTGTCCAGATTGGGACACGGTTTTGGAAACAGGCACTGCCTGTCACGGCACGCACCAACTTTTAACTGCTTAGCACAGGCCGGATGGCGAAAATTAGCCGTCGGCCCGCCCACATCGTGAATATAGCCTTTAAAATCAGGCATGGCAGCAATTATTTTTGCTTCGCGCAGGATGGATTCATGGCTGCGCGACTGAATAATACGCCCCTGATGGCTGTGAATGGCGCAGAACGAACAACTGCCGAAACAGCCGCGGCAGCTGATAATGCTGAATTTTACTTCTTCAATGGCAGGTATGCCGCCCAAAGCGTCATAAGCCGGGTGCCAGGTACGCTGATAGTCAAGGTCGTAAATCGCGTCCATTTCTTCCTGCGTCAGCGGGTACTGCGGCGGATTCTGCACTAAATATTTACCGCCGTTTTTCTGCACCACGGTTTTGCCGTAAAATGGGTCCTGCTCCTTGCTTTGCAAAAGATGCGCCTTGGCAAATAACCTGCGGTTTTTAATGATTGCCTCATAAGAAGGCAGCTCCACATATTCGTCAAGACCGTCAAGATTATCCGCCAGATAAGCCGTGCCGCGGATATAACGCATATCCTGCATAGAAGCGCCGCCGCTTAAATAATCGGCAGCTTCCACAATCTGCTTTTCGCCCATACCGTAAATCAAAAGGTCGGCGCCGCAGTCTGCCAAAATCGAAGGCAGCAGCTTGTCCTCCCAGTAATCGTAATGGGCAAAACGGCGCAGGCTGGCTTCAATACCGCCGATAATTACCGGCATATCGGGCCATAATTTCTTTATTTGGCGCGCATAAACAGCCGTGGCGTGGTCAGGGCGTTTGCCCATCTCGCCGCCCGGCGTGTAATTATCTTTTTTACGTTCTTTTTTTGCTGCTGTATAATGGCACAGCATGGAATCAAGATTGCCTCCGGAAATAAGCACGGCTAAACGCGGTTTGCCCAAAACGGCAAAATTTTCCGGCCTGCGCCAGTCCGGCTGGCACAAAAGCGCAACCTTATAACCCTGTGCTTCCAGCACACGGCAGATAACCGCCGGTCCAAAGGAAGGGTGGTCAACATAAGCATCGCCGCTGACAAACAGAAAATCAATCTGCTCCCAGCCGCGCTGCTGTATTTCTTCTATTGTAATTGGCAGAAAATCTTTCATTAGTTATGAAAGCCCTCCAAAATTATTTATTGTAAGTCCTCACAACGGAACCTTCTTCAGGGTCCTTGGGCAAAGTTTTGCCGTTCACGGTAATTTCCATCGCTCCGATATTACCGTAATGCACGCTGATATTGTCTTTGGCTTCATAAGTCTGCGTCTGGCCTTCTTCCATAATGCCGCTAAACACTACTTCGCCGTCAGAGGTTACTTCCAGCCAGCAGTTATCGCGTACGCATTTTAAAACAAGGTTTACGCCTTCATAAACAGGTGCCTGCGCTGCGTTGTTACCTTCAACGGAAGTTTCCTGCTGCGCGGGTGCGGCAATATCGGGCGTGGAATCGCTGTTCATAAACCAGGCAATGCCGCCTGCCACAACCAAAACAACAGCCAGCACGGTAACATAGCTCATCCAGTTGCCGGAAGACACCCTTTCAGGTTTAATCTGCGGCGAAACGCTGATTTTTTCAACCATGCGGATAGGCTTGGGGGCAACGGCTTCTTTGGTAAGCCCACTGGTCTGCGCTTTGTAAATATTGACAAGCTCCGGCCCGTTGAGGCCCAAAAAATTACCGTATGTGCGGATGATGCCTTTGGTAAAAACTTCTCCGGGAACTTTTTCAAACTCACCTT
Organism: uncultured Phascolarctobacterium sp.; assembly: GCA_949295115.1. GTDB lineage: Bacteria > Bacillota > Negativicutes > Acidaminococcales > Acidaminococcaceae > Fusicatenibacter_A. The sequence goes on along the minus strand of CASFJU010000010.1, from coordinate 76,958 downwards.
TTTCTACCGCATCCAGGTAAAGTTTACGGATACTGGTTGCCGCTTCGGCTTCTTCCAGCGTCAACCCTTTCGCCAGTCGTGCTTCAAGCAGCATATTGCTGACATTTTCCATATCCATATCAGTTTCCTCCATTAGTTATTTGGTGTAAAAAATTTATCTTCGATAACAGCCCTCGGCATAATAAGCTCGCGCGGTTTGCTGCCCGCCGCATGGCTGATAATGCCTAATTCTTCCATGGTATCCACCAGCCTTGCGGCCCTGGTGTAGCCAATGCGGAATTTACGCTGCAGCATGGACGACGACGCTTGTCCTGTATCCATTACAAGACGTACCGCATCTTCAAATAATTCGTCGCGGTCGTTGTCAATTCCTGCTAACTGCCCGTTGCTGTTTTTATCGCTTTCCAAAGCCTGTTCGGTAACTTCATTGCTGTATTCCACAGGTATTGCCTGCTCTTTGATAAAGCTTACAACCCTGTTCAGCTCGTCGTCACTTACAAAAGCGCCCTGCACTCTCACCGGCTTGTTAACGCCAATCGGGTAGAACAGCATATCGCCCTTGCCCAAAAGTTTTTCAGCGCCGCCCATATCCAGAATAGTGCGCGAATCCGTCTGCGAAGAAACCGCAAACGCTATGCGCGAAGGGATGTTTGCCTTGACAATGCCGGTAATAACGTCTACCGACGGGCGCTGCGTTGCCAGAATCAGATGAATGCCGGCTGCCCTCGCCTTCTGCGCCAGACGCAGGATAGCATCCTCGACGTCGACCTTGGCAACCATCATCAAATCTGCCAATTCGTCGATAATAATAACGATGAACGGCATTTTTTCTTCGGCGTTTTCGTTATAGCTGTTAATGTCACGCACATGGCTGTCGGCAAAAGCCTTGTACCTGCGCTCCATTTCAGCAACCGCCCAGTGCAGCGCGGAAGCAGCCTTTTTGCTGTCGGTAACAACCGGCGTCAACAGCTGCGGTATGCCGTTATAGTTAGAAAGTTCTACAACCTTCGGGTCTACTAAAATCAGTTTCACATAATCTGGCGCATATTTGCACAAAAGCCCGGCAATAATGGTGTTGATGCAGACGGACTTGCCGCTGCCGGTAGAGCCTGCCACAAGTAAATGCGGCATTTTGCTTAAATCTGCCGTGATAATGTTGCCGCTGATATCCTTGCCCAGGCCGATGCACAGTTTGCCGCCGGAATGTTTTACAGCGTCGCAGTCCACTACTTCTTTAAAGAAAACAGTGTCATTTTTAAGGTTCGGCACTTCAATGCCGATAGCCGCTTTTCCCGGTATTGGCGCTTCGATGCGCACGCCAGGCGCTGCCAGCTTCAAAGCAATATCGTCCGCCAGATTTACAACGGAGCTTACCTTAACACCCGGCGCAGGTTCAAGCTCAAAACGTGTTACGGACGGACCGCGCGTAACGGCAACTACGTTGGCGCGCACTTTAAAATCTGCCAGTGTCTGTTCCAAAATACCGCACTGGTGGCGGATGCCTTCTTCAAGGTTTTGGTCTTTGGTTACAACCGGCGTATTTAACAGCGTCAGCGGCGGGAATTTATAGCCGCTGTCTGCCGCAGGCTTTTCTACTTCGTCTGTCTGCGGAAGCTGCTCAGATTTTTCTTTGATCAAATCTGCCGAATCGGCGATATTCAAAGGCCTGTCAGCCAAAGATTCTTCTTGTTTTTCTTCCGGTTCGCTGTACTGTGCATCATGTCCTTCCGTATCGGTAAAATCAATTATTTTTTCCTTATACGGGTTCAAGAAGCTGCCGGAAGGCGGCTTGATATTTTCAGGCTCGGTAAATTTTTCCACAACAGGTTTAACCTGCGGTTTTACCCTGCTGTAATCATCTTCTGCCGGTGCGGCAAAAAATACCTGCCGCGCTTTGGTTTCGATTGTTTCTTCATCCAAACCATCGTTTTGATAATCGTCAAAACTTTCTTCGTTATAATTTACAAGGTGCTCGTTAACAACAGGCTTTTTGTTTTTGCCGAACAGCTTTTTAAAGGTGCTCTGCTTTTCCAGCCCTTCCGTAAATTCCGAAAATTCTCCGTCGCGGTAAGGGTTGAACTGCCTGTCGCTGTTTGCAGGCCTGGCAATAGTTGCTTTAGTGCTTGCAGAAGCAGCCGCTTCTTTTCTTTCATCGCGTTTGCGCATAGAAGAAAACGAATTTTTAATTTTCATCAGCAAAAGCTGCAAGGAAAGACGGCTTAACAAAAGAACGCTTGTCAGACTCAACACAATCAAAATAATCAGCGCACCGGCAGTACCGGCAATTTTATGCAAAGTCCATAAAATAATGCCGCCAATAAAACCGCCGCCCTCTGGCCATGAATACGGGTCTAATTCCTGCCCGTTCGGCGTAAATATATGGTGCGCAATGCCAAGCAGGCACAGCAGCAAAAGCACCAGTGCAAACGCGCGGCGCGAAATGCTGAACGGCCCGGAAAAGGCAATCAGGTAAACGCCGCAGATAATCAGCGCCAGCGGTGCCAGAAAAGCGCCCATGCCCAACAGGTATGCGCATATTTCCGAAAGGAAATCGCCGGTTACGCCGATAAAGGACAACGCAACCAACAGCCCTGCCAGCACCATAACAATACCGCTGATTTTTCTGTGGCGGCCTTTATTCTTTTGTTCTTCCTGTACTTTTCTTGTCCTTGCCAACTGCGGCACCTCTTAAAATTTTATGTTAAACTTCCATGATAATCGGTAAAATCATCGGACGGCGGCGAGTTCTCTCGTATAAAAAGCGCCCAAGGCTGTCGCGGATTGCGCCTTTCAGCACGCTCCACTCCGTCACGTTGTTATCGGCGCAGCGGTCCAGCGCCATTTCTACTTTTTCCTTCGCCGTTTCCATCAGGTCTTCGGCTTCGCGCACATAAACAAAACCGCGCGAAACGATATCCGGTCCGGAAACAATGCGGCAAGAATTTTTCTCAATCGTTACAACGACAATCATAATGCCGTCCTGCGAAAGCTGGCGGCGGTCGCGCAGCACAATGTTGCCTACGTCGCCGACGCCAAGGCCGTCAACCAGAATCTTGCCGGCAGGCACACGTCCTGCAATGCCGATACTGTTGCGGGTCAGCTCAATAACAGCGCCGTTTTCGCCGATAACGATATTCTCGCGAGGCATACCCAGCGACTGTGCCAGCTGCGCATGCTTAACCAGATGGCGGTATTCGCCATGCACAGGCATAAAGAAACGCGGGCGCACAAGATTGTGCATCATTTTGATTTCTTCCTGGCTGGCATGGCCGGATACATGCACGCCGTTGCTCTTTTCGTAAATAACGTCCGCGCCCAGCTTGTAAAGGTTATCAATCGTGCGCGAAACAAGTTTTTCGTTGCCCGGAATAGGCGTTGCGGAAATAATAACCGTATCGCCCGGCATAATATCAACTTTTTTGTGGTCGTTCATCGCCATACGCGTCAGTGCGGACATAGGCTCGCCCTGGCTGCCGGTAGTGATGATAACAATCTGGCTCGGCTGGTAATTGCTGGTTTCGTCAATGTCAATCAGCACGCCTTCAGGCACTTTCAAATAGCCAAGCTCAATGGAAATATTAACAACATTAACCATGCTGCGGCCGATAACCGCAACTTTGCGTTTGTACCTTACCGCGCTGTCAACAATCTGCTGAATGCGGTGTACATTGGACGAGAAAGTCGCCACAATAATACGGTTTTTGGCATAGCGGAACTCATCGTCAAAGGTTTGCCCTACCATTTTTTCGCTGGGCGTAAAGCCGGGGCGTTCAGCATTGGTGCTGTCTGCCATTAACAGCAGCACGCCTTCGTCGCCGTATTCGGCAAAACGGTTAAATTCAGTAACCTGCCCGTCAACCGGGGTCTGGTCAAATTTAAAGTCACCCGTGTGGATAATAAGCCCGATAGGAGTACGGATAGCAAGTGCTATTGCATCGGGGATACTGTGGTTGACGCGGATAAAGCCAAGCTTGAATGCACCGGCAACAACCCTGTCGCCGGGTTTGATAACGCGGCAGTTTTCGGAGCTGACGCCGTTTTCTTTCAGGCGGCCCTGCAAAATGCCAAGCGTCAACGCCGTGCCGTAAACAGGCACGTCAAACTGTTTCATTACATAAGGCAATGCGCCGATATGGTCTTCATGGCCGTGCGTTAAAAAAATTGCCTTTACTTTGTCCTTATTTTCCAAAAGATAAGTTATATCAGGTATTACTAAATCAATACCAAGCATATCCTCTTCAGGGAACATTAAACCGGCATCGACAAGAATGATGTCGTCGCCGTAACGGAACGCCGTCATGTTTTTGCCGATTTCTCCAAGCCCGCCGAGAGGAATGATATTTACTTTATGTTGTGTTTTACTCAAAAAAAATACACCTCCAAATTTATTTATTTTCCGATCAAGTATCACACACTTTAACAAGAGTCTAAGCCGTACACTTACTCTACCCTATATTATACATTAAAATCAATTTTAAAACAAATGTTTCCCTGCTGAAAACCATGTTTTTTGTAAATGTTTTGTGAATAAATATCTATATAAAGCAAAAACGCCCCAAAAGGAGCGTTTTTAAAAAGTATTCAAAATTATTTTGCGTAATCAACAGCGCGCGTTTCGCGGATGATAACAACTTTAATCTGACCGGGGTATTCCATTTCGGCTTCAATCTTCTTGGCTACATCGCGTGCCAGAAGCACTGCCGAAGCATCGTCAATCTGTTCAGGTTTAACCATGATGCGGATTTCCCTGCCGGCCTGTACTGCATAACATTTTTCAACGCCATCAAACGATTCAGAAATTTCTTCCAAACGTGTCAATCGTTTCAAATAGCTTTCCAAAGTTTCCCTGCGGGCACCCGGGCGTGCGGCGGAAACAGCATCGCATGCGGAAATAAGCACCGCTTCAACGCTTTTCGGCTCGGTATCGCCGTGGTGGGCTGCAATTGCATTGATAACAAGCTCGGATTCACGATATTTTTTGGCGATTTCCACGCCAAGTTCAACGTGGGAACCTTCAACTTCGTGGTCAACGGCCTTGCCTATATCGTGCAGCAAGCCTGCGCGTTTGGCAAGATTAACGTCAACGCCGAGTTCGGAAGCCATAATGCCTGCCAGATGTGCAACCTCAACCGAATGGTTAAGTACGTTCTGGCCATAGCTGGTACGGTATTTCAGGCGGCCGATAAGCTTAACCATTTCGGGGTGCAGGCCGTGCACGCCGACAGAGAACATTGCCTGTTCGCCGGCCTCCTTAATACGCTGTTCAACTTCCTTCTGTGCTTTTTCTACCATTTCCTCAATGCGGGACGGATGGATACGCCCGTCATTGATGAGTTTTTCAAGAGCTATACGTGCAACTTCACGCCTTACAGGGTCAAACCCGGAGATAATAACAGCTTCCGGGGTATCGTCTATAATAAGATCTATACCTGTCAGTGTTTCCAAAGTCCTGATGTTTCTGCCCTCGCGGCCGATAATGCGTCCCTTCATTTCATCGTTAGGCAGTGCCACAACAGAAACAGTGGTTTCGGCAACATGGTCCGCAGCACAACGCTGAATTGCAAGGGAAATGATTTCACGGGCTTTTCTGTCCGCTTCGTCCTTCGCCTGCTGTTCCAGCTCTTTAATCATCATGGCGGATTCATGCTTAACCTGTTCTTCAACAGACAGCAGCAATTCTTTTTTTGCATCTTCGGTAGACAAACCGGACAGACGTTCCAGTTCGCCCAATTGTTTCTGGTATAACTCGTCCACCTTGGCCTGGCTTTCGTTAAGTTTGGTTTCTTTCAAAGCCAGATGTTCCTCTTTCTTTTCAAAGGAATCAATTTTGCGGTCAAGGTTTTCTTCTTTTTGCAGAAGCCTGCGTTCCTGACGCTGCAAATCGCTGCGGCGTTCTTTATTTTCGCGTTCCATTTCGCTGCGCAGGCGGTGGATTTCTTCCTTAGCCTCCATCAGCGCTTCTTTGCGTTTTGCTTCACCGGTCTGTTCCGCTTCCTGAATAATGCGGATAGCAGTTTCTTCGGCGGTAGCTATTTTGCTTTCGGCAACATTTTTGCGGACAAAGTAACCCACAATGCCGCCTGCTGCGCCTGCACCGGCAATAGTTATGAACAACTCTAAAATGGTACTCACCTCCTTAATAAAATTCTAAAAAAAATGAGGCAACCTGCTTAGTCGCCTCGTGGTTAACTTTGAATCTTTATTAACACGATTGGATACTATAATTTTAAATGTATTTTAAGCAAAAGTCAAGTTTGTATCAATAATCGCAATTATCTTCCGCAGTAAAACTTATTTTATCAGCCATAGTTTTTTTGATTAAATCAATTGCAAAACCTCTGGCAAATAAAAACCTGCCCAAACCTGCTTTTACTTTCATCGCGTCTTCAAAGCTGTTTATTTTTTTCTTTTTAAGGTAAGTATCCGCTGCCGCTATGCAGCGCGCCAGTTCCGCTTCTTCCTGCGCCTGCCCTGTAACTTCGGCAATCAGCTCGTCGCTGATATTACGTTTTTGCAAATCCGTTTTTAAACGCCCTTTGCCGTAATATTTTTTAGAGAGCCAACTGTCGTAAACCCGCTGGGCATAGCGTTTTTCATCCAAAAAGCCATACCCGCAAAGTTTATCAATTACCGCTTTGATATCGCTTTCGGAAACGGAGCATTTTTTTAATTTTTCCTGCATTTCCCAAATGCTGTAATCGCGGTAATTTAAAAGCGTCAGCGCATAATTATAAGCGTCTTTTTCGTTATCGAAGGTTTTATTATTCTTCCGGCTCAGCAATTTCAGCTTCACCTTCCGGCGCAGTCTGTTTCGTAATCGTCATGGCGCGAATTCTGTTTTCAATTTCCTGCAAAAGTTCAGGATTATCCTTCAGATATTCCTTGGCTTTTTCCTTGCCCTGTCCCAAACGTACATCGCCGTAGGAATACCATGCGCCGCTCTTGGTAATTAAATCCATCTCGGTGCCGAGGTCGACAATGCAGCCCTCGTGGGAGATGCCTTCGCCGTACATGATATCAAATTCCGCCTGTTTAAACGGAGGCGCAACTTTGTTTTTAACGATTTTAACGCGGGTGCGGCTGCCAATCATATCGTTGCCGTTTTTCAGCGTTTCCACGCGGCGCACGTCCATGCGGACGGTAGCATAGAACTTCAGCGCACGGCCGCCGGTAGTGGTTTCCGGGTTGCCGAACATAACGCCGACTTTTTCACGGATCTGGTTGATGAATACGGTTGCGCATTTGGATTTGGCAATCAAACCGGTCAGTTTGCGCAGCGCCTGGCTCATCAAACGTGCCTGCAAACCAACATGGCTGTCGCCCATTTCGCCTTCAATTTCTGCACGCGGTACCAGTGCGGCAACGGAGTCGATAACGATAATGTCAATCGCGCCGCTGCGTACCAGTGCGTCGGCAATTTCCAGCGCCTGTTCGCCGTTATCCGGCTGGGAAATCAAAAGGTTGTCAACATCAACGCCCAAACGGCGTGCATATTCAGGGTCAAGCGCATGCTCCGCGTCGATAAACGCAGCATAGCCGCCCAGTTTCTGTGCTTCTGCAATCATGTGCAGGGCAACGGTGGTTTTACCGGAGGATTCAGGGCCGTAAATTTCAACAACCCTGCCGCGCGGAATACCGCCGACGCCAAGCGCAATATCCAGCGACAAAGCGCCCGTCGGGATTACTTCAATGTTCATTTTGGTGCTGGCTTCGCCAAGCTTCATAATCGAACCTTTGCCGAAGTCCTTTTCAATCTGGCGCATGGCAAGGTCGAGGGCTCTCATTTTATCTATGTTTTCAGATGCCATATACAATACCTCCACAGTTGTTTCGCTCTTTCTAAAGATATTATACAAACAGTTGTTTGCTTTGTCAAGCAAATTTATTTGACGTTCAACTGTTTCAGTTCGTCGCTGCTGATGCGATAAATTTTGTTGCAGTACTGGCAGTGTACTTCCGCATCAGGCTGTTCGGTCAGGTAATCAATGTCGCTCTGTTTTAAAGTTGCCAGCATGTTCAGGATTTTTTCGCGCGAGCAGCTGCACTCAAATTTCACCGGCAGGCTCTCTTTAATGTCGTATTCCAAACCGCGCGCCAGTGTTTCAATAATTTTTTCCGGCGTATAGCCCAGCTCCAGCAGCTGCGTTACATACGGCGTTTTGCTTACATTGTCGCCCAGTTTTTCCAGCACGGCTTCATCACAATCAGGCATGGCCTGAATAAAATAACCGCCCGCAGCCAGCACTTTGCCGTCCTTATCAACCAGCACACCCAGCGCGACGGAGGACGGAGTCTGTTCGGACATATAAAGGTAGTTGGTAATATCGGTAGCAATTTCGCCATTGGCAAGTTCCGCATGGCCGGTAAACGATTCGCCGTTCTGCAGATAGCGCGTCAGCGTAATTGTGCCCTGCCCCAGAGCGCCGCCGATATCCAGCTTGCCGTCCTTCAGCGGCATAAACACATCAGGGTTGCCGACATAGCCACGCACGGAAGTCCCCTGTGCTTCGGCAACAACCTCGCCCATCGGGCCGTCGCCCTTAAATTTTAAGGAGATGCGCTCGCCGTCCTTCATTGTGGCGGCCAGCATTAAAGCGCCGCTCATGGCCCTGCCCAGTGCCGCCGTTGCCAGATGGCTGGTGTGGTGGCGGTCAGCGGCATCCTGCACTAAATTTTTGGTAGAGATAGCGTAAATACGCACGCCTTCAACCGTTGCAATTGTTAAAATATCTTCCATACAAATTCCTTCTTACATTTCACGCATCAGGTTAACCATTTCAATAGCGCACATAGCGGCGTCGGCGCCTTTGTTGCCGGCTTTGGTGCCTGCACGCTCAACAGCCTGTTCAATGTTGTCGGTAGTCAAAACGCCAAACGCCACCGGCACGCCGGTTTCAAGGCTTACATGAGCAATGCCCTTGCTTGCTTCGGCGCAGACATAATCAAAATGCGGGGTCGCTCCGCGGATTACAGCACCAACACACACAACGGCGTCGTATTTGCCGCTTTTAGCAAGTTTCTGTGCCGCCAGCGGGATTTCAAACGCGCCCGGCACCCATGCCAGAGTCAGGTCGTCGCTGTCAGCGCCGTGGCGCAGCAGGCAGTCTTCCGCACCGCCGATAAGTTTGCTGGTAATAAATTCGTTAAAACGGGAAGCTACGATAGCCACCTTCATGCCTTTTGCAGATAATTTTCCTTCTAAAACTTTCATGTTCATTCCTCCAATTTATTTTTCGTGTAATTTATGGCCCATTTTTTCTTCTTTAACGTCAAGGTAATGCTCGTTGTAGCAGTTGGCTTCCATTACAATCGGCACCCTGCCCGTTACGGTAATGCCGTAACCGGTAAGCCCCGCGCGCTTGGCGGGATTATTGGTAATCAGGCGGATGCTGGTAAGCCCAAGGTCTGCCAGAATCTGTGCACCGATTCCGTAATCGCGCAAATCCGGCGCAAAGCCGAGTTTTATATTGGCTTCAACGGTATCAAGCCCTTGGTCCTGCAATGCGTAAGCGCGGATTTTGTTGGCAAGGCCGATGCCGCGTCCTTCCTGACGCATATAAACCACAACACCGCAGCCTTCCTTTTCAATCATGCGCAGCGCGGTTGCCAGCTGGTCGCCACAATCGCAGCGCAGCGAACCGAGCGCGTCGCCCGTAAGGCATTCGCTGTGCACGCGCACCATAACGTCTTTTTTACCTGCGATATCACCTTTCACGATTGCCACATGGCACTGGTTATCCAAATCATTTTCGTAAGCGATAATGCGGAATGTGCCGTATTTGCTCGGCAAATCAGCTTCAGCAACGCGGTGCACCATTTTTTCGTGCTTTTTACGGTAAGCAACCAGCGAAGCCACGGTGATGAACACCAGATTATGCTCTTTGGCAAACTTAATCAGCTCCGGCGTGCGCGCCATATTGCCGTCATCGCTCATAATCTCGCAGCAAATGCCGACCGGCGTCAAACCGGCAAGGCGGCACAAATCGGTAGTAGCTTCCGTATGGCCGGTGCGCCTTAAAACGCCGCCCACCCTGCTGCGCAGCGGGAACACATGCCCCGGACGGCGGAAATCCTTCGGCTGAGCGGCGGGGTCAGCACATTTGCGCATGGTCAGCGCGCGCTCATAAGCCGAAATGCCGGTCGTGGTTTCCACATGATCGATGGAAACGGAAAACGCCGTTTCGTGGTTATCGGTGTTGTTGGCAACCATCGCGCCGAATTGCAGCTTATCCATAATCTGCGGGTCGGCCGGCATGCAAATCAGCCCGCGGGCGTATTTTGCCATAAAGTTAACGTCGTCGCCGGTACAGAACTGCGCCGCCATAATCAGGTCGCCCTCGTTCTCGCGGTCTTCGTCGTCCGTTACCAGAACCATTTTGCCGTTTTTAATCGCTTCAATGGCTTCTTCAACGGTGTTGAATTTAAAATCGTCCATTTTTACCTCCTAAATAAATCCGTTTTCAAAAAGTTTGGCTTTGCTCAAGCCCTCTTTATGGTCAAGAGCTTTAAAATTCAGTAAACGCTCCACGTATTTGCCAATAATGTCGGTTTCAAGGTTTACTTCGTCGCCCGGCTTTTTAAAGCCCAGCGTTGTTTCTGCCGCCGTATGCGGGATAAGCGAAACGCTGAAGCCCGTCACCGTCACTTCCGTCACCGTCAGGCTGATGCCGTCAATGGCGATGCTGCCTTTTTTGATGATGTATTTCAAAAGCTCCGGCGGCGTTTTTATTGTAACGACTTCGGCAATGCCTTCCGCTTTTTTGGATGCGATAACGCCCACGCCTTCCACATGCCCGCTGACGATGTGCCCGTCCAGCCCGTCACACAGTCGCAGCGTGCGTTCCAGATTAACCTTATCGCCGCTTTTTAAATGGCGCAGGTTCGTCAGCTTGACGGTTTCCGGCATTACGTCCGCGGTAAAATCGCTGCCGCTGACTTTTACAACCGTCAGGCACGCGCCGTTAACGGCAACGCTGTCGCCGATTTTTAAATTGTTCAGCACTTTATTGGCTTTAACGGTAATGTTATAGCTCTGGTTCAGCGGTTTCAAGGCAACGACCGTGCCCAGTTCCGCCACAAGCCCTGTAAACATATCAGTCACGCTCCGTTCTGCCGGTAATTAAAAAGTCTGCACCCAGCTGTTTGTATTCCACATCGCGCAGTTTTAAGGCTTTGCCCATGTCGCTGCTGCCAATTCCGCCTACCGGGCCGATTGCGTTTTTTCCGCCAATAATTTTCGGCGCGATAAAAGCATAAACCCTTTCTGCCAGACCGGCGTCAATAAACGCGCCGTGTACTTCGCTGCCGCCTTCCACCAGAACACTGGTAATTTCCATGGCGGCCAGTTTTTCAAGCAGCGCCTGTAAATCCAGATGCCCGTTCCGCTGCGGCAATTTTAAAACTTCTACAGTGGTAAGTTTTTGCAGCTCATCAAGTTTATCCTGCGGCGCGGCTTCGCTTACAGCTACAATCGTTTTCGCTTCGCCGTTTAATATTTTGGCGTTCAGCGGTATGGCGGCGTTGCTGTCCAACACAATGCGGACAGGAGTTTTTCCTTCTACCATGCGTGTCGTAAGTTCGCAGTCGTCTTGCAGCACGGTGTTTTTGCCAACCAGAACGGCGTCGTGCGTTTTGCGCAGGTAATGTGCGTAAGTGCGTGCTTCCTCGCCGGTAATCCATTTGGAATCACCGCCAGCAGCGGCAAGCCTGCCGTCCAGCGTCATGGCGTATTTAAGCGAAACAAACGGGCGCTTATGCGTAATCCAGAAGAAAAACTTTTCGTTTAATTTCTTTGCTTCGTCCTCGCAAACATGTTCCGCAACTTCTATTCCCGCTTCGCGAAGGCGGTTTAAACCGCGCCCCGCCACCAGCGGATTAGGGTCTGTTACGGCGCTGACCACACGTTTAACGCCTGCTTTAATCAGCGCTTCGCAGCATGGGCCGGTCCTGCCGTAATGCGAACACGGCTCCAGCGTAACGTAAACCGTCGCGCCTTTTGCCTTATCGCCTGCCGCCGCCAAAGCGTTAATCTCCGCGTGCGGCTGGCCAGCTTTGTGGTGGTAGCCTTCGCCGACGATGTTGCCGTCGCCGTCAACTATCACCGCACCGACCATCGGGTTCGGGCTGGTGCCGCCCTCTGCCATCTGCGCCAGCTCCAGCGCGCGCCGCATAAATTTTATATCGTCCATTTACACACCTTCTTTAAAACAAAAACAGCCAAAACCTCCGGGGTTTCAGCTGTTAAAAACATAGTTCTGCCTTTTCTCATCCAGACTCTACTGTCGGTACCGGAATTGCACCGGTTCGTGCTTGCGCTCGCGGACTGTCACCGCCGGTCGGGAATTTCACCCTACCCCAAAGGCTTATATTAAATTACTAACATAAGTATCTACCATTAGCAAAGATTTGTCAAGAACCTTAAAAGCAAAATATCTGTGACGCGTTAAATAAACTGCGGGTTTTGCAGCAGCATCATGCACAGCGCGCTTAAAGTTTTGGCGTCAAAAATTTCTTCGTTTTGCAGCATGGCGCGCACCTCTGCCGGTTTCAGCGCCGCGATGTCGATAAACTCATCTTCATCGGTATGCTGGTTAAATTTTTCCAGACCGGTTGCCGCATAAAGATGGATTACTTCATCGGTAAAGCCCGGCGTGGTAACAATGCTCGTCAGCTTCTGCCAGTTTTTGGCGGTGTAGCCTGTTTCCTCCGACAACTCGCGTTTGGCGCAGTCCAGCGGGTCTTCGTCCGGTTTGTCAAGCTTACCAGCAGGCAGCTCATACAGCACGCTACCGACCGCATAACGATACTGCTTAACAAAAATAATGCTGCCGTCCTCCAGCACCGGCACAACGCACACCGCACCCGGATGGGCAATTATTTCGCGCGTCGTTTCCCTGCCGTTGGGCAGCATTACGGTATCAACCATTACCTTTAAAAGCCTGCCGTCAAAGCCCTGCTTGCGGCTTACAAATTTTTCATCAAGATTCTCCTGATGTATTTTTTTCATAATATCACCCTGCGTTTTTAAATTTTGCGGCGTTTGCCAAAAGTTCTTCCGCATTTTGGCGTGCAGCGTCGCTGGTGTTTTCGCCTGCCGTCATACGCATCAGCTCGTCAATGCGCCCGGCTTCGTCCAGAACATTCAGTTCCGTCTGCGTGCGCCCGCCTGCACTAACCTTGTTAATCTTAATGTGACGGTCTGCAAAGCTGGCAATCTGCGGCAAATGCGTAATGCAGATAACCTGCCCGTTACGCGAGATAACGGCAATTTTTTCAGCCATTTTCTGCGCCGTAACGCCGCCGATGCCGGTGTCAATCTCGTCAAAAATCATCGTCGGCACGCCCAGCTCGTTAAACAATACCGTCTTAACCGCCAGCGCGATACGCGACAATTCACCGCCGGAGGCTACCTTACTTAATTCCATTAAAGGCTCACCCGCATTGGCGGAAAACAAAAACGTCATTTCATCACAGCCGTTTTTGCCAAAATCGTCCTTCTGCGTAAAGCTGATTTCAATTCTGCCCTGCGGCATTGCCAAATCGGCAATATGCGCCGTTATTTCTTTGGTTAAAAGCTGTGCGCTTTGTTTGCGCAGTTCCGTAAGCTGTGCGGCAAGTTTTGTCAATGCTTCCGTTTTCTGCGCCAGCTCTTTGGTTTTCTGCGCAATGCTGCGGTCAATTTCTTTTAACTCGTCCGCTTCCTGCTGCACTTTTTGCAGGTAAGCGTTGATGGCATCATAATCGGCGCCGTATTTTTTCTGCAATCTATACCATAAATCCAAACGCTGTTCCACATAAGCTGCGCGTTCAGCGTCAAATTCATTGTTTTCCAGATAATCAAGCAGGTTTTTATGGCATTCCTCCAACATCAGCCAGCAGCTTTCCAAAAGCTCTGCGTTGGCGTTAAGGGTGCCGTCGTAACGTGCGGCGCTTTCAATTTTGCTTCTGGCTTCCGCCAAAGCGTCCAGCGCGCTGTATTTACCGTCAACCAATTCATTAGCGGCGCTGACGGACTGCATAATTTTGCCGTTGTTTTGCAGGCGTTTCCATTCGTCCTGCAATTCGTCCAGCTCGCCTTCCTGCAAATTAGCATTGGTAATTTCTTCAATCTCCCATTCCAGGCGGTCCAAAATTCTTTCGCGGTCCTGCCCGATGCTCTGCAAGCGTTCCACTTCGTCTTTAATATGATTGTATTCCGCAAAAGCGCTGCGGTAATTTTCCAGCACCGGCGCAATTTCCGTATGGCCGTATAAATCAGTCAGCTGCTGTGGAAAATCCGCTTTTAAAAGCGCCTGGTTTTCGTGCTGGCCGTGTACGTCCACCAGTACGGCGGCAAAGCTGCGCAATACGGCAACGGGCACCTGCACACCGTTAACGGTCGCTGTGCTTTTACCGGCGGCAGTGATGCGGCGGCGCAAAAACAAACCGTCCTCATAATCAATGCCCTGCTCCTCCAAAAGTTTTCGGGCAGCGGGGCAATCGTCAATATCAAACACAGCCTGCACGGTTAAGGCGTCCGTTCCGCTGCGCACATAATCTGCCGAAGCACGCGACCCCAGCGCAATACTGAAAGCGTCGATAAGTATGGATTTACCTGCGCCGGTTTCACCCGTAAACACGTTAAACCCGCCGGTAAATTCCACTTTGGCATCTTCAATTAAAGCAAAATTATGGACATGTAAAGCCTGAAGCATTCTGCAAACCTCTTATTTTTTGGCAAATCTGCCGATAAATACTTCCGCACTTTCCGGCTTGTCAAGCGCAACAAAAATCGTATCGTCACCGGCAACGGTACCCAGCACCTCCGGCCATTTCATGTAATCCAACGCCAGCGCGACGGAAGACGCCGCACCCGGAAGGCTGTGGATTACCACAAGGTTGCCGCCCGCGCGCAGGTTCAGCACAGAATCCTGCAAAACACGTTCCAGCCTGCCGGAATTCATCATTGCGTTCTGGTCCTTCGGGAAGGCATAGTAATAGCGCCCGGCTGCGTCCGGCACCTTAATCAGCATCAGCTCTTTGATATCGCGCGAAACTGTTGCCTGCGTTACTTCAATACCACTGGCACGCAGGGCTGCTGCAAGCTCGTCCTGTGTTTCAATTTTGTGCGATTCGATAATGCTTTTAATTTTAGCGTGGCGGTTGGTTTTTAATTGCTTTACAGATACTTCTTCGTTCATTTTGCTTCCTCATTTCCGCAGGTGCGCATAAGTTTTTGCTGCCAGGTTTCGTAATAGCTCCTGCCGTTTAAACGGATTAACCTGACAGGCTCGGGGTTCTTGTCGATGCGTATAATATCATTTTCGGCCACTGCCGATGCGATTTCGCCGTCTGCCGAAAGCAGCAGCTCCTCGTACGGCGGCACGGCCGTTATTTCTATCAGATTGTTGCCCGGTATAATCAGCGGGCGCGTATATAATGCGTGTGCGCAGATTGGCGTGATAATTGAAACGTCAAGGCTTGGGTGCACCATCGGCCCGCCGGCCGAAAGCGAATATGCCGTTGAGCCGGTTGCCGTTGCTACAATCAAACCGTCGGCGGCGTAGATGCCGGAGTGTTTGCCGTTTATTTTCAGTTCCAGATGTGCCAGCTTGCTGAAATGCCCCTTGGCGACAACCATATCGTTCAGCGCATGAGCCTGCACGGCAATCTGCCCGTTGCGGATTACGATTGCACGCTGCTGGCTGCGTTCTTCGATTTCAAAATCACGCTGCACTAATTTTTGCAGCGCTTTCTCAAAATCGTTCATTTCGGTTTCCGCCAAAAAGCCCAGCTTGCCGAAGTTAACGCCGAAAACAGGTATTTTTAACGGCGAAAGATAACGCGACATTTGTAAAAACGTGCCGTCGCCGCCCAGCGAAATACCGGCGTCCATCTGCGCCAGCGTCGCCGTGTCGCAAACGTCGTAGCTCAGCGTTTTATCCTGCGCCAGATTTTGCGGCAGCAGCGTTTTTAAACCGTGCTTTTGCAGCAAAGCCAGAATATCCGGCAGGCAGGCGCGCACTCTGTCCTTTTGCATATTGGGGAACAGCCCCACGGTATATGGCATTATTACACCTTCTTATTTCGCGCCGGTATCCAGCGTCAAATGCGAATTTTTAACAATTTCTTCCGGGTTGATTTCCACGTCTTCTACATCTGCAGCATTTTTTAAATACAGCAAGTATTCAATGTTGCCCTCCGGTCCTTTAACCGGCGAATAATCCAGCCCGGCGATTTTAAAGTCCAATTCTTTGGCAACGGCAATTACGTTGTTGATAACATTTAAATGCATGGCAGGATCACGCACAACGCCTTTTTTACCGACGTTTTCCTTCCCGGCTTCAAACTGCGGTTTAATCAGCGCAATTACAATGCCGTCATCCGCCAAAATTTTCTTCACGGCTGGCAGCACTTTATCCAGTGAGATAAACGCCACGTCGATAGTCGCAACGTCTACCTTTTCCGGCAGGCTGTCCGCTTCCAGATAACGCACGTTGGTGCGTTCCATGTTCACCACGCGCTCGTCGCTGCGCAGCTTCCATGCCAGCTGTCCGTAACCGACGTCGATAGCGTACACGCGATCCGCACCGTTCTGCAAGGCGCAGTCCGTAAAGCCACCGGTAGAAGCTCCGATATCGCTCACTACCTTGTCGGTTAAATCAAGCCCAAAGCAGGCCACAGCCTTTTCCAGCTTCAGGCCGCCGCGGCTTACATATTTTAAATCGCCGCCCAAAATGCGGATTGCCGCGTCCGGCGCAACCTGCGTGCCGGTTTTATCAATTTTCTGCTCGTTGACAAGCACCTGACCAGCCATAATCGCCGCCTGCGCGCGCGAACGGGATTCAAAAAAGCCTTTTTCAACAAGCAATGTATCTAATCGTTCTTTCTTCACGTTATTCTCCGTCTTTTAAAAATTCGGCAATGCGTTTAACGATGCTGCCCTGGTCCAAGCCAATATCACGCAGCAAAAGCTTTTTATCGCCGTGCGGAATGTATTTGTCCGGAATTCCAAGGTTCAGCACTTTAACCTTGCCAACGAGCCCGTTGTCGTTCAATTCTTCCAGTACGGCGCTGCCTGCACCACCTTCAACCGTGCCTTCTTCCAGCGTTACAATATTTTTGCACTGCAATGCCGTTTTAACCAAAAGCTCTGTATCAAGCGGCTTAACAAAACGCATGTTAACCACGCCCGCGCTGATGCCTTGTTCTGCCAGCGCTTCCGCAGCCTTAACGGCTTCGTCAACCATGCTGCCAACCGCCCACAGGCATACATCGCTGCCGGTTTGAATTTCCTCCGCCTTGCCAATTGGCAAAGTGTGCAGCGGTTCAGTAATTTCAACGCCAAGTCCGCTTCCGCGCGGATAACGCAGGGCAATAGGCCCGTTAAAATTAACCGCCGTCGCCAGCATGTGGCGCAGTTCGTTTTCATCTTTAGGCGCCATTATCGTCATCTGCGGCATTAAGCGCAGATAGGAATAATCAAACACGCCGTGGTGCGTATAACCGTCGTCGCCGACAAGCCCTGCACGGTCCAACCCCAGCACAACGGGCAGGTTCTGCATGCAAATATCGTGCAGAACGGAATCAAACGCCCTTTGCATAAAGGTGGAATATACGGCCACAACCGGGTGCAGCCCTGCCGCTGCCATGCCTGCCGCTGCCGTAACGGCGTGCTGCTCGGCAATGCCCACGTCAAAAAATCTGTCCGGATAAGCATCGGCAAAATAGTTTAAGCCTGTGCCGTCCGGCATCGCCGCCGTAATGGCAACAATATTTTTATCATCTTTAGCAATATCAACCAGCGTTTTGCCGAACACTTCGGTATAAGTTACCGGCGCGCCGGGCTTGGTAATTTTCTTGCCTGTTGCAATATCAAACGGCCCTGTGCCGTGGAATTTGTTCGGGCTTTTTTCCGCCGGTTCGTAGCCTTTGCCCTTTTTGGTAATTACATGTATGATAACAGGCCCCGGCGTTGCTTTGGCAACTTCCAGCACCTCAACCAGATGTTCAAGGTCGTGCCCGTCCACCGGCCCGTAATATTTAAAGCCCAAATGCTCAAACACCGAACCCGGCACCAGCAGATATTTAACACTGCCTTTTACGCGGCGCACAATGTTGATGATGTTTTCGCCGTAGTTTTTATGTTTCAGCCAGCCTTCCAGATCCTTTTTAATGCGCGTATAAGTTTTGGCTGTGCGCAGCTGGTACAGGTAATCGCTCATCGCACCGACGTTTTTAGCGATAGACATTTCGTTATCATTCAAAATGATAATCAGCTTTTTCTGCAAATCACCGGCATTGTTCAGCGCTTCATACGCCATGCCGCCGGTCATGCTGCCGTCGCCTATAACGGCGATAACCTCGTTGTCCTCGCCCTTTAAATCGCGCGCTATTGCCATGCCCAGCGCCGCCGATATCGACGTACTGGAATGGCCCGTACCAAAAGCATCGTACTCGCTTTCCTGAATTTTTGGAAAGCCGGAAAGGCCGTTGTACTGACGCAGCGTTTTAAAAGCTTCGCGGCGCCCGGTGATGATTTTATGGATATAGGACTGGTGCCCTACGTCCCAGATAATTTTATCATTCGGGCAGTTAAAAACCTTATGCAAAGCCAGCGTCAGCTCCACCACGCCAAGGTTAGGCGCAAGGTGCCCGCCGTTTTTGGAGATAACCTCAATCATGTAATCGCGTATCTCCTGCGCCAGCTCTTTTAATGCGTCATAATTTAAATTTTTAATATCTTTAGGTGAATCAATTTTATTTAATAATCCGGTTGTCATTAAGGCATCTATCCTTCCGTTAAGAATAAAACCGGTTAAAATTCGTTAAGCTTTGCGTCCGCACATCATTCTGGTAATCTCGCGCAGCGGCTCGGCTTTTTCGCCAAAGCTGTTCAGGCATTCCAGTGCTTCTTCCACCGTTTTTTCAGCCAGTGCCTTTGCGCCTTCAAGCGTGTACAGTCTCACATAGGTGGATTTATGCTTTTTCTCATCGCTGCCTGCGCTCTTGCCCATTTCGGCAGGGTCGCCTTCAACATCAAGGATGTCGTCCGTAATCTGGAAAACCAGCCCCAGCAAATCCGCGAAACGTGTCAGCGCCAGAAGCTGTTCATCGGTTGCGCTAGCTAAATGCGCGCCGCCGCGTACTGCTGCAATAAACATGGCACCGGTTTTGCCGGAATGTAATTTACGCAGCTCTGCCTCGCTGATTTGTTTGCCCTCAGCGTCCAGATCAAGCGCCTGCCCGCCGACCATGCCGAAGTTACCGGCGCACATTGCCACCTCGCGCACAACTTCAACCAAAACTTCCGCCGGCACATTTTTCTGCTCCAGCATAACCTCAAAGGCCAGCGTCAAAAGCCCGTCACCTGCCAGAAGCGCCATTGCTTCGCCGAAAACCTTGTGGTTGGTGTACTTGCCGCGGCGGTAATCGTCGTCATCCATGCACGGCAGGTCGTCGTGAATCAAAGAATAAGTATGAATCATTTCCAGCCCGGCCGCTACCGGCAAAAAGTTGTAACCGTTAACGCCAACAGCGTCTGCCGTAGCCATCAGCAAAATTGGGCGAATGCGCTTGCCGCCTGCAAAAAGGCTGTACTCCATCGCTTCATCAACGCGGGAAATGCCTTTTTTCTGCATGCGCTTTTCCAAAAAGTTGTTTACAAGCTTCTGTCTGTCGGAATAATATTTTTCAAAATCCATCTATTCATCAATCTCCTCAAAAGGTTTTGTGGTATAACCGTTTTCGGTTTCCATAATCTGCTCAACCGTCTGGCGCGCGGTATCAAGCCTGCTTGCGCAGATTTTGCTCAGCTCCACGCCGTCCTTAAAAACCTCCAGCGATTCTTCCAGCGGCAGGCTGCCGTCCTCCAGCAGCTTTACCTTTTCTTCCAGCATCGCCAGAGCTTCGTCAAATTTTAAATTTTTCAGCGATTTTTTAACTGCCATTTTTAACGTCCCTCCGTATGCTGAACTACCGAAATGATATTGCCGTCGCCGACCTGCGTAGTTATTTCGTCGCCCCAGCGCACTTCGTCAATGCTGCGGATGACTTTGCCGTCCGCGTTTTTCGTTACGCTGTAGCCTCGCGCCAGCACCGTCAGCGGGCTTAATGCGTCCAGCTTGGCTGCCAGCACGCCGCATTTATGCTGCCTGTCCGTCAGCACCGCGCTGAAATTTTGTTTCAGCTTGGCCGCCGCAAAATCGTAACGCTGCATACGGTTTTCCAGCAATCTCTGCGGGTTTGCCAAAGCCCATGAAGTTTGCAGGCGCTCCAATGTTGTTTCCGCCGTTGTCAGGCGTTTAAGCATGTTGTTTTTGCAGCGTTTTTCCAGTTCCAGCACATAGTTTATATAGGCGTTGGCATCGGCAACCACAATTTCAGCCGCCTGCGACGGTGTCGCCGCACGTTTGTCGGCAGCAAAATCAGCCAAAGTAAAATCTGTTTCATGCCCCACGGCAGATACCACCGGTATCTCGGATGCCGCTATGGCACGCACGGTTTGTTCTTCGTTAAACGCCCAAAGTTCTTCGATTGAACCGCCGCCGCGCCCGACGATTAAAACTTCGGCCAGCTTGTTACGGTTCATAAACTCAATGGCATGGGCAATTTCGCCCGGTGCTTCCTTACCCTGCACACGAACGGGATACAGCAAAAGTTTAATGCCGCTGTTGCGCCTGCGCGATACGGTAATTAAATCGCGCACAGCCGCGCCGCTGGGCGATGTTATAATGCCGACCGTTTTGGGATTGACCGGCAGAGCCTTTTTGCGGCTTTCGTCAAACAGGCCTTCAGCCATCAGCTTTTGCTTTAACTGTTCAAACGCCAGCATTAAATCGCCGGTGCCTTCAGGTATCAGTAAATCCGTATAAAGCTGGTATACGCCGTCGCGCTCGTAAACGCTGATGCGCCCCACCGCGATAACGGTGTCGCCGTTCTGCGGTTCAAAACGTAAGGTACGCGCCGCAAACTTAAACATCACGGCTTTCAGCACGCCGCCTGCGTCCTTTAACGTAAAATAGCAGTGCCCGCTGCTGTAACGCTTAAAGTTGGAGATTTCGCCGCGCACCTGAATGTTGGCAAAGCGGCGCTCATCTTCAATCAGCGATTTTATCAGCTTATTTACTTGGCTGACGGAATAAACATCTTCATACACGGTTTTCACCCTTTAAAACTGCAAAAGCGGCACAACCGCAGGCATTGTCGCAGCTAAAGCGCGCCTGTGGGTGCCAGAGCGATATTTTCTTTTTATCCAGCTTAACATGCAGGTAGTCCCTGATGTATGTATTGGAAGCAACGCCGCCGACAATCAGCGCGCTGCTTACTTTGTATTCTTTGGCTGCGTCAGCCTGTAAAAAGTTTCTGCCAGCACCTTCTGCACGCCTGCCGCAATACCGGCAGGGTCTGCACCGGCTTTTAATTTGCGTTCCGCCGCCGTCGCCGGACCGGAAAGGCTTGCTTTTAAACCACTAACGGAAACAGGCAAATCAATAATCTCATCTGCCGTTTTGGCAAAAGCTTCCACCGCCGGTCCTGCCGGAAACTGCAAATCAAGGCTTACGCCGATGCGGTCGATAAACTGGCCGGCATGCAAATCAATGCTGCCGCCGATTTCCGCCAGCTTGTAGCTGCCGTCTTCGCGCTGTTCTGCCAAAAGCAAATCCGTTGTACCACCGGAAGCATGCAAAAGCAAAAAGCGCTCTGCATCCGGCCCACCGGCCGACCATTTACCTGCCAGCAGATGGTTTTCCTGATGGCTGATAAGGTGCAGCGGGATATTGTTCAGCACCGACAGCGAACGTGCAAAACCAGCACCGACTAAAAACGCCGGCATGTACGAGCCTTCCAGCGGACGCGGGCAGCCCGACGCGCAAACGCCGATAATTTTTGCGCCCTCCGGCATGGCGTTTGCAATCATCTCCGGCAGGTTGCGGGTATGCTGAAACACCATTTCCGACTGCTGCAAACCGCATTTGCCTTCGCGCACTTTTAAAATCTGCCTGCTTTCGCCAACAAGCTGTGCGTCCTTATCCATAAAGGCAACGGACGTTGTATAACAGCTGGTATCTATACCAAGGTAAACTTCCAGCTCACTCATCGTTCCTGACCATTTTGCCGAGCAGCCCGTTAATAAAACGCGGGCTGTCTTCAGAGCCGTAAATTTTGGCAATTTCCACAGCCTCGTTAATAGCTATACCGGCAGGGATTTTTTCTTCCGCGTAATAAATTTCGTAAACCGCCAGGCGCAGAATGTTGCGGTCAACGCCGGGCATACGCTCCAAATCCCAGTCAATGGAATATTCTTTGATTTTGGCGTCGATATCCGCCAGCGCGGATAAAATGCCGTTAACTGCTTTTTGCGCATAGCTCTGCGCTTTAACTGCGTCTTTGGTGTTCTGTTCTTCAACGGCAGCGGTTAAAGCGTCTTCTGCGCCGCAGCCGGAAAAATCTATCTGAAATAAACTTTGTACAACCAGTTCTCTTGCTGTTCTGCGAATCATGTTCAACCTCGCTAAATTAGTTATTTATGGTAGCCGGGCGGCAGCAGCCTGTCCAGCCATTCAAGCAGGTCCTCTTTTTTATCAAGCTTGTTGCCGATAAAGAAGCCCGCCGAAATACAAATCAGTAAAAATATCGTCTGCAAAAATCCCAAAATTAAAAACATGGCCCCTATAAACAGCCCGAAGACAGACCCTAAAAGGCGGCCGCGATATACTCTCCACAAATCGCTGAGAATTTCATTCCACATCGCTCATGCCCCCTTCCTAATTTTTGGCCTTAATCTGTTTAAAGAACAGCTCAATGTCTTTAATTTCCATGCCCAATACCTTTTTGATGGTATCGCGCACATTGTATTTAATTTCTTCCGTCGTTTCAGGAATATTTATACCGGGTTCGATGGAAGCATTGATACGCACGCTGATGTTTTCGTCGTCCAGCTTGGTTTCACATTTAACATTGTAAACGCCGTAAACCTCCTGCGCGATTTCAGAAATATAATCTTCAATGGCGTTTTTGCCGACAAAAATTTTACCGGCGTCGCTGGTTTTTAAAATCAGCGAGCTGATGCCAGTCGCGCCGATACCGGCAATTAAAAGGCGCAGGCTTACAAGCAGGATAATAATGCCGCCCACGGCATATTCCCAGTTGCCGGGGATTGTTGCCAGAAACTGGTTGATTGCCGCCTGCGAGATAATGCCGAGGCTGCACAGCACAACCAGCACGGCTACTACCGCCATCAAAAATGTATATAAAGTCAGGATAATTCTGTCAGGTATTCCCATTGCTTATTCCCTCCCGATGAGCCTTAATTATTTTCCGCTTCCAGGCTTTGTTCAAGCTCGGTTTTGCGGCGGCGCTGTACGCCCTGCACATGCACGTCCACGATTTTTACTTCATAGCCGGTCATATTTTCAATGGCCTCGCGCACTTTTTCCTGTATTTCAAGCGCAATTTCCGGTATGCAGCCGCCGTATTCGATGTTTACAAAAACTTCGGCGCTTACCACATGCCCTTCCACCGTTATGCGCACGCCTTTGGACACGTTTTTGCTGCCCAAAAATTCGCTCAGCCCGTCGGCAAAGTTCCCGTTCATACCGGCAACGCCTTCAACCTCCTGCGCGGCAAGGCTTGCCACAATGCTCAGCACCTCGTCGGCAATCTGTACGTCGCCTATTTCTTCCTGCGGCGCACCGTTGGCAACGGCTTCGTTTGCCTGTTCGTTTGCTGCTAAAATTTCTTTATCAGCCATTGCATAGCCTCCAATACCGTAAAAGTATCTTTTTGCTTACAGTTTACTATCTTTTATATTATAACATAACTGCAAGTTAAATACCACGCCGCAGCTTTTAAAACCTGTATAAAAATAAAATGGCACGCCCGCAAAGGCAATGCCATTATAAATTAAATGCTGTTTTTAACCGCTTCTGCCATTTTTTCCGTGGCGATAACTTCTTTATGCAAAACGGGCATAGTTTCAATCTGAAGCATTTTAGCGGGCACAGGTACATCCGTCAGCTCATGCAGCTTATGCAAAGCGTCAAACGGTTTCAGCCCTTCTTCTTCGCCCTTTAAGGCTGCGTAAACATCGGCGCTGAACTTATACGGGCTGGCGGTGGATACCACTACCGCATACCTGTCGTCCGAAGATACGAGGCGGTATTTTTCGCACGCGCGCCATGCAACGGCGGTGTGCGGGTCAAGCAAATAGCTGTAATCGTTGTATACGCGGCGGATGGTTTCCATCGTTTCCTGTTCATCCACCCACGCGCCGAAAAAGTCATGCGTAATTTTTTTGTGGAATTTTTCGCCCACGTTGTATACGCCTTCAGTGTTAAGCTGCTGCATCCATTCGGTAACCTTCTCCGCGTCTTCTTCCGTTACGCTGTATAAAAGGCGCTCCAGATTGCTGGATACCAGAATATCCATCGACGGCGAAATCGTCTTTTTAAATTCGCGGCGCTTATCATAAACACCGGTGTTGATAAAATCGCTCAGAACATTATTGCTGTTGCTGGCGCAGATGAATTTATGCACCGGCAGGCCCATCTGTTTGGCATAATAGCCAGCAAGGATATCGCCGAAATTGCCGGTCGGCACGGCAAAGTTAATTTCTTCGCCCGCGTTGATGCGCCCTGCGGCAACGGCGTCGCTGTACGCGCTGAAATAATATACAATCTGCGGCACAAGGCGGCCCCAGTTGATGGAGTTGGCAGAGCTGAACACGCAGCCCTGCGCAGCCAGTTCTTCTTTTAATTCTTCATCGGCAAAAATGCGTTTAACGCCGGTCTGGGCATCGTCAAAATTGCCTTCAACGGCAAACACATGCACGTTTTTGCCCTGCTGCGTTACCATCTGCTGCTTCTGGATATCGCTGACGCCGCTTTCCGGGTAGAACACGATAATTTCCGTGCCGTCAACATCGGCAAAACCTTCCAGCGCAGCCTTGCCGGTATCGCCGCTGGTAGCGGTTAAAATAACAATTTTATGCTGCTCGCCGGTTTTGGCAATCGCTTTTGTCAAAAGCTGCGGCAAAATCTGCAAAGCCATGTCCTTAAACGCCGATGTCGGCCCATGCCACAGCTCCAGCGTGTCGGTGTTGTCGTTTACTTTATGCACCGGCGCAGGCTCTTTGCCGAATTTTGCTTCCGCGTAAGCCTTGTCCGCCGCGTCTTTTAATTCATCTTCGGTATAATCAGTTAAAAACAACGAAAGAATTTTTACGGCGCGTTCCTGATAGCTTAAATTATGCAGTGCGATAATTTCGTCAAGGGAAAGCGCTACAAATTTTTGAGGCACAAAAAGCCCGCCGTCGCCTGCCATGCCGCGCGTAATTGCGTGGGCACTGCAGCAAAGGTCGGCCTTGCCGCGTGTACTTAAAAATAACATAAAAGCCATCCTTTCATCTTTCCATGCTGCCATAATAGCATATTTATGTACTTTGGGCAAGTATTTAAACGCTTAAGCGTAAATAATGTTTACCACGGCTGCACCTGTTGCCGCCACCAAATCGTCCGGCTTCAAAAAAATCTGCAAGCCGCGCTGCCCGGCACTGATTGCTATCTGCTCCCACAAAATGCAGGTTTCGTCAAGGTAAACCGGGTAATTTTTCTTCGCTCCCAATGGCGAGCAGCCCCCGCGGATATAACCCGTCAGCGGCAGCACTTCTTTTAAATGCACAAGTTCTGCCCTTTTGTTGCCGCTTACTTTGGCCAGCGCCTTTAAGTCAAGCTCCCCGTCACCGGGGATAACTGCAAACACCGGGCCGGTTTTATCGCCGCGCACCACCAGCGTTTTAAACACCTGTGCAGCGGGCAGCCCTACTTCTGCCGCAACATGTACGGCGTCAAGATGTTCTTCGTCAACTTTATATTCGATAAGCTTATATTCAATCTTTTTCTCATCCAGAATGCGCGCAGCATTGGTTTTTTTCTGCTTTGCCATGCTTATCGCCTCCGTTAGTTATGGTATTAAGTGCCTTTATTTGTTATAATAACATCATAAACCTATAAACGCAAACCGGAGAGATGCAAATTGTTAAAAATTGCCTGCGCCCAGCCGGAAATTACCGCCGGACGCCCTGACCTTAACACAGAAAAAATTTTAAAATTGATAGACGAAACTGCGGCAAACGGTGCTGATATTTTATTTTTGCCCGAATGTTCCGTGCCCGGCTATTTAATCGGCGACCTGTGGGAGCAGACCGCTTTCATCGAAGACTGCGAAGCCTGCGGGCAGGACATTATAAACGCCACGGCGGATAATGACCTTTGCGTTGTATTCGGCAACATCGCGCTTGATAAAACCAAAGTCAACGAGGACGGGCGCGTGCGCAAATACAACGCCGCATTTATCGCGTACCACGGCAAATCTTTGGGCAACGGCAAACTTCCGTATAATTTTATCGTTAAACATTCGCTGCCCAACTACCGCGAATTTGATGACAGCCGTTATTTTTACAGTCTGGCGCAATTAGCGGCAGAACTCGGCACAACGCCGGACGCTTTAACCGCCCCTGTCGAAATCAATATCCAAGGGCAAACCGTTAAGCTGGGCGTTATGCTGTGCGAGGACGGCTGGACCGATAATTACCACTTTAACGTACCGCAGGCACTGGCGCACGGCGGCGCGGATATTTTATGTAACATCTCCTGCTCTCCGTTCACTTTAAATAAAGACGCCAAACGCCACCGCCTTTTTGGTGCGCAGGCTAAAGAAGCAAAACTGCCGCTGGTTTACTGCAATAACACCGGCATCCAGAACAACGGCAAAAACATTTTTACTTACGACGGCTGCAGCTGCGTTTATAACAGCGACGGAACTTTATCCGCCGAAGCGGAAGCCTACGCCGAAACTGTTTTATACTTTGATTTTGATTGCGAAGCCAAAAAAATAAACGCCGCCCCTGCCCTTGCGGAAACGGCGGACAGAACGGCGGCAATTTATAAATCAGTGCGTTACGGCACGCAAAAATTTTTGCAGCAGCTTGGCATTACCAAAATGGTGGTCGGGCTTTCCGGCGGCATTGATTCTGCCGTTACCGCAGCACTGTACGCCGATATTTTAGGGCCGCAGAACGTGCTTTTGGTTAACATGCCCGGGCGCTACAACGCCGATTTAACCAAAGACATGGCGCTGAAAACCGCGCAGGCACTTAAAACAAATTACATGGTTGTGCCGATTACAGAAAGCGTGGAAAACACCTTTAACCAGCTTACGCAAACACTGGTAACTGCTTATAACAGCGGTACACAGTTTAATTTAAGCGTCAGCCCCTACGTAATGGAAAACATACAGGCACGCGACCGCGGCGCACGCATTTTAGCGGGCGTTGCCGCAGCTTTTGGCGGCGCGTTCAGCTGCAACAGCAACAAAACGGAAATCACCGTGGGCTACGCAACTTTTTACGGCGATATCTGCGGCGCTGTTGCCCCCATCGGCGATTTGTGGAAACACGACGTTTACGCGCTTGGCCGTTATTTAAACGATAAAGTTTTTACAAACCTCGTAATACCGGAAGAAATTTTTGCCATGCGCCCCAGCGCGGAACTCTCTCCTGAGCAAACTGTCGGCAACGGCGGCGACCCGCTTGTTTACCCGTACCACGATAAACTGTTTGCGCTGTTTGTTGAAAGCTGGCACAAAACCTCGCCAGCCGATATTTTGCGCTGGTACAGCGAAGCCACGCTGGCAGAGCATTTAGATTGCCCGCAGCAGCTTATTGATGAAACTTTTAAAGACGCTGCGGCATTTATCGCCGACCTTGAACGCTGGTGGAAACTTTTCTGCGGCCTTGCCGTTGCCAAACGCATACAGGCGCCGCCGATTGTCAGCATCTCCCGCCGCGCATACGGCTACGACCACCGCGAAGCACAACTTACACCCTACTTCTCACGTGAGTATTACAAACTTAAAAATGAATTGCTGAAAAAATAAGATTTAAACACACAAAAGGCTGCCTGCTAATGCAGACAGCCTTAAATTTTTATCTGGTGGAACTAACTGGACTCGAACCAGTGACCTCTTCGATGTCAACGAAGCACTCTAACCAACTGAGCTATAGTTCCAGAGCATTGTTATTTTAACGTATAACGCACTGCTTGTCAATCAGGGTATCTTTCCGGGAAGAAGACACGCAGCACTTTTTCATCAGTGCCTTTGCCCATGTACGTGCCAATAAGAAACAGTACCAGCGATACGCCGATGCCGATAACAATCTGGTGCAAATCAAGCACTTTAATTTTCAGTGCCATGCACGCGCAATAGCAAACTACGCCGCCCAGCATAGCCATAATCGCGCCGGTGCGGTTGGCCTTAGGCCAGAACAAGCCGAACAGCAGAACCCAGAAGAACGCTGTTTCCAATCCACCGAAGGCGAACATATTAATTTGCCAGATTACGCTTGGCGGTGCGATAGCAACAACGTAAACAATTAAACCAAGCACAACCGTTGCCAGCATGCTGAGGTTTTTGATTTTGTCGTTGCTTACTTCTACGTGATTTTGTCGTTGCTTACTTCTACGTTGCGTTTTTCCATTTCGCGCATGTACACGTCCTTGATAATGGAGGACGAGGACGACAGCAGCAGCGAAGAAACTGTCGATACCGTCGCCGCAATAGGTCCGATAATGGTAATGCCAGCCCACAGCGGACCCATGGTTTTAACAATCGTCAGCGGGGTAATGTTATCCACGCTGTTGCCGTAAGCGGCTAAATCTTCCATCAAAATGCCCTTGGAAAGGACGCCAATCCACGTTGCGACAAGCGTCATAGCGCCGATAGTAATAGTACCGATAAGCATTGCCTTGTGGAGTGCTTTGGTATCCTTAAAGCTGATGCCGCGCACAACGGACTGCGGCAGCGCCAGCGTACAAATACCAACCAGCAGCCACTGGCTGATGTACAGCGATACCGGCATTTTGCCCTGCGATAACGGTTCCAGCATATCGTGATGGTTGGTGCTGATATACTCCATAATATTATCGTAGCCGCCGCCCGCGTTGAGCATGGACGTAAACAAAATGCCAAGGCCGACCAGCATCGCGATAGCGCAAATAGCGTCCGTCACGGCGACGCCCTTAAAACCGCCGACCGTGGTGTAAAACACAACAATTAAACCGAACAGCGTTAATCCCGTAAGGTACGAAAAACCGGTAACAGCTTCAAACAGCTTGGCCGCGCCGACAAATTGCGCCACCATTGTACCGCAGAAAAACAGCACGATGAACAGCGCCGACATGTTAGCCAGAAAATC
The DNA here is from genome assembly GCA_949295115.1 of uncultured Phascolarctobacterium sp. Classification (GTDB taxonomy): domain Bacteria; phylum Bacillota; class Negativicutes; order Acidaminococcales; family Acidaminococcaceae; genus Fusicatenibacter_A. The sequence continues at coordinate 47,725 of CASFJU010000010.1, read as the reverse complement.
CGACTGATAGCGGTTGCGGATAACGTCGATAACGGTAATGGCGTTAATTTTGCGCGAAATCATCGAGATTTTTTTGCCGAACACGCCCAGCACCAAAAATACAACAACGACCTGCACAATCGCCATGTACAACCAGCCGTAGCCAACCAGCCACGCCATGCCCGGCCCTCCGACAAAGGTACTAACCGAGCTGTAAGTAGCTACCGTCGTCATGGCCAGCACAAACCCGCCAAGGCTGTAGCCGCCGATAAAATAATCACGCGCAAAGTTAGTGCTGCGTTCCTTACGCGAAGCATACTGAATGTAGAAGCTTACACCCAGCATAAACATCAAAAAACAAAAAACAGGAAGTAAATTAACCCAGTTGCCCATTTTATTTGTCCTCCCCGTCCTCTAAATCAAAGTCCATAAAGACAAACTTAATCAGCACCCAGCACACCAAAATGGAAAATAACCAGGTACCTATGCAGCCGCCCAGAACCCATATCGGCGTGTGGAAAAATTCAAGCGTCGAATTTTCCAGCCCGAAGCCTGCTGCATACCAAAACAAAATCACGAGGGCGAGCGCTATCCATGTAGCCTTGGCTTCACGGTTAGCCTGAACAAATTTTTCACTGCGTTTCATAATACGCTCCTTCTGGCGTCACCACAAATGTTGCTGCGCCGTTTATTAGGCATTAGCCTCTCCATATTGTACCACATTTTTATCAGAAGCCAATACCTTTTAAACGAAAAGTTTTTATTTTATCACACGCACGTGCTATAATATAAGCAGTGTTTATTTTGGAGGTATATTATGATTAACAAACAACGTCTTTTAGATAAATTTATCGAACTCGTCAGCGTGCCCTGCCCCAGTAAGGACGAAAAGGCAGAAGCTGATTTAATTATTAAAAAACTTGCAGAAATCGGCATTAAGGCCGAAGTTGACGAAGCCGGCGTAAAAAGCGGCAGCACCACCGGCAACGTATGGGCATTCATCCCCGCCAACGTGGATTATAAAGTGCCCGGGCTGATGTTTGAAGCGCATATGGATTCCGTTGCGCCCACCACCGGCACCAAAGTTGTGCGCAAGGACGGCGTTTTGTATTCCGACGGCACCACTACGCTCGGCGGCGACGATAAAGTCGGCATTGCCGCAAGTTTGGAAGCCGTAAAAGTTATTTTGGAAAACAACCTGCCTCACGGCGATATCCAGCTGTGCTTTACCATCGGCGAAGAAATCGGCAGCATCGGCGTAAGGCACATGGACCCTTCGTGGATTAAAGCTGACATCGGCTACTGCCTTGATGAAGGACTTGCCCCCGGATACGTTAACAACGCAGCACCTCGCTCTGTTAAAGTGTTTGTAAAAATTACCGGCAAAGCAGCACACGCCGGTGTTGAACCGGAAAAAGGCATCAACGCCATTATGCTGGCTGCGCAGGCATTAACCGCCCTGCCCGCTTACGGACGACTTGACGATGAAACAACCTTAAGCGTCGGCAAAATTGAAGGCGGCCTTGCAAGCAACATCGTAGCGCCCAATGCAGAATTTGTTATCGACATGCGCTGCCTGAACCCTGACAAACTGCAAACCTTAATCGACAGTACCGTACAGCTTATTAAAGAAACCGTTGCAAAAGGCGGCGGTACTGCCGATATTACCGTTGAAGAAGGCTCTCCTGCCATGAGCATTAGCGAAAGCGACCCCGGCGTTGTATTTGTTAAGGAAGCAGCAGCCAAACTCGGCCTGCCGTTTAAAACCTTTAAAAGCGGCGGCTGCACCGACGGCAACTACCTGTGCGGCATGGGTCTGCCCTGCGTGGCGCTCAGCACTGGCATGGATAAAATCCACACCACCGAAGAATGCTTGAAAGAAGAAGACCTTTACAACCTCACCCGCCTGATTGTCGAAATCATCAACGCCGCAGCAAAGAAGAAATAAAATTTACAGCAAAAAGTAAATAACTCTTAAAACAAGAAAACAGCCTTTTACCTACTATTGTAAGTAAAAGGCTGTTTTGTTATTTATATTTCAAATATTCTTTTAAATTCTTCTGTACACATTCACAAACAGTTTCCGCTATAGCTTTAGCCTTAATGCCGCTGATACCAATTTGTTTGGCAACAGCGAGTATATCAGGCATGCCCGGATTTTGCCCGTTACCATGCACCGTTGTCGCATGCTCACCCCCCAACGAATAACTGAAAGTTAAATCATACGCCGGTGCAAGCAGCCACCTGTTTTCCTGTTCATTATAAAGATAACTGAAATTTTTAGCGTGGTCATCCCTGTTATGTGCAAACACATTAAAACACATCAGGCGGTAAAGCCTTTCAACCTCGCTAAAATCCTTTGTTAAATCAAGCGTAAGCCTCATTAAAATATCATAATCAAGATTCGGTATGCGGTGTGAAGTTTCCAAAAGCCCTGCCACAGACACCATATGCACCCTCTCCGTTCCCTTTCGGTCAAAACGTTTTATGCCAAAATAACCGCTGCAATTTGCCGAAGGGAATAGCCTCGCTTCCATAACCGTTATACCGCATTCTTTAGCACAAAGCACATAATCATATTCCTGTTTCCCAATATTTTTGCCATCTTCTTTAGCAGGAAATTTAATAATCCAATCCTCGCCGTCAACCTCAGTTAAAATTTTCGGGCGTGCACCGCCGGAAGAACCGCCCAATTTAAACAATGTGTCCAAATCATCACTGTATTCCGTTGTCAGCATTTTACTACATTCCGCTGCAATCCGGTCAAGGTCAACAACAGTTTCTTTATCTTCCAGTACAATTTCAGGCTTATAAACAAGCGCACCCATACCGGAAGAACCAACAATAGCCAGCCTATCCATCTGCGTAAGCGCCGCAGGGTTTAAGTTGTTTTTTAACAATAAACGGTCTACCAAAAGACTGCCCCAGCCATCAGGGAGGCTGTCTGCAAAAACACCGAACAAACCGTCAAAAACTTCCGGCTTCGGCATAAAAACCTGCTTACGCAAAGGCAGCGAATACGGGCTGATACTAAAACCGTCTGCCAGCCAGTCTTTATCATACTCAAAAGCCACAAAAAAATTTTTATACAGCGCCATTATGCCAACTTTTCTGCTGTGGTATAAAACCTTTAATTCAGTTATTTTCTGCATGTTTTACCTCCTCAATGGATTCAAAAGGCACATTGGCAAAAAGCTGCTGCATATCATCCTGCAAACCTAAAGCAATAGCAAGTTTAGTCAGCGACAAAAGAGAGATTTCCCCACTGCGTTCAAAACGCTTTAGCGAACCAAGGCTTACGCCTGATAATTCACTTAATTTCTCCTGTGAAATACCTCGTCTTCTGCGGACTGTACGAACTCGCTCTGCAATAGCGGCATTAATTTCACCCGGCGTTATTTGTTTGAAAAGAAAATCAAAATCGTTATTCATAGTTAATATTTTATCTAATTTTGCCACAAAAAGCAAGTTTTAGATAATATATTATTCATAACTTGCAAGACATTAAACTAAAAATTGCTACCATCCGTTAAACGGATAATAGCAATTTTAGTTTAGATTGAATTTTGTTCGATTTTTAATAGAACATTAAGGTCTGTAATCTACTGTGTCACAGTAATTTTTTGTTTCTTCTTTTAAATAATCCTTCATATCCTCTGCAGTGCAATGTTCTTCGTCAACTCTATTATCTTCTTTTGGTGTTTCTGTTTTGGGGATTTCTATTTTTTCTTCTTGTCTAGAATAAACACTGATGGACGGAACTGTAACCGTAGTTTTTTCCGCTGGTTTAACAGGCTTTAACGGTACCTTTCTGTAAACATTTCCATTAGTTTGTTCACGGCCGCAGACAACGTCATCAGCTATGTCCTTAACAAAACTTATCTTGCCGGTATAGCAAAATACCAGCTCAATTTGTTTATCATCCTTTTTTAAAACAATCTTCTTGTCACCATCGTTTATTGCCTTCAAGGGAGCATTAGCAAGCTTAGAATATTTACCGAAGAATTTGTCTAAAACGGAATACTGCCATTCTTCTGTTTCTTCATCGGCCTGTTCGGTATCTTTGCTGCCGGTAATGATATTTTTTATTTGTTCCGCGACACTGCTGTTTTTTTCAATATCGGCTGCAATAATAACAGCCGAAACATTATCTGATTCAATCAAAGACGCAGACGCAGCAACATACTGCCAATAATCCTCAATGGCAAAACCATCTAAAAAGAATTCCTCCTCACCTTTAAATTTCATCAGTTTAATTTCGCCATTATTTACTTTAAACGTATAAATAGCAGGACCATTATTTAATTCCTTTATTTCTATCACAAAATGCTGCAAACCTTGCACCTTCTTTCTGCAATTTTATCTTAATAGAATTCTGAACTGAATTAAATTTTTCACCGGTTTGTATTAATTTAACATCTGTGGTATTAAGCTTATCTTCCAGTTCATTTATAATATCCAACTGTTTGTTTTGTTCATCAGTCATAAACGGAGTATCAGGTAACAAAGGTAAAGTCATATTCTTTAATTCATTAATAGAAACATTACCTGCAAATATTTGTTCAACGCTGCTCTCTATTTGCTTATTATCTCTTTTTAATTTATCTGAAGTTGCATCAATATTTTTATCTATTTCGGCACACTCATCAGGTGACAACCCAATATTTGATGACGACCTAAAATTTCCAAAAGAACTAACAAAAGGTATCATAATATCACCTCAAATATATAGAATTTTCACGTTTTTCTATAATATCTTTCATCGCATAGCCATAACTATTTTCTGCCATAAATTTATCATCTTTACTGCAAAGTTTCATAATATCCAATCTGCCAATTAAATCTGCCTCGCTTTTTAGTGGGTATGCAGACTTTAAGGATGAAATTAAAGCTTCCCTAACTTTTTTATATTCTTCCTGACTTAAAGTGCCCTTTAAATAATCACTAATGGCAACATTATCGTAACCTAAACTTTTATAAGCGGCAATAATCGCTTCTACCTCTTTTTCTTCCATTGCACTTCTGCCAATTTCTACCAAAAAGTCCGGCTGCATATCCACACCATATTTTTTGCCTATTTCCTCAGCCATCCTTTCTACTGCTATGGCTTCATAATAATATTTCTTTTCTTTTAATTTTTCCTGATCAATTTTTTCATCAGGAATTTGCTCTTGTAAATATTCATAAAATTTTTCAAATGATTCAAAGTCGTCAGCTTGTTTCCAGTCGCTGTGTTCTTTTGCTTCTTCTAATCTATAACCCATTTTATCTGCTTTTTCTTTTTCGTCACCAAAAAGCATTTTTACTAATACATTTTCTATTTGCTCTAACACCCATTTTGCTACCAGCGGGCCAAGAACTGGACCTAAAACACCGGTAATAATTGATACCAAAGGCGTTAATAATCCAAGAACAGCTTTGTTAAGCGCTTCCTTACATAACTTAACAGCTAAATCAAACCCTGCTTCAATAGCACTGCATAATGCAGACGCTACACTTTCTACAATCTCGCAACAAGTATCCACTACAGCATCTACAACATCACAAAAAAAATCTAACAATCCCATAATACAATACCTCCTTTTTATTTTATCAGATTATAATATAGCAAAATCACGCAATCGTAAATTATCCCATAAATATATTAAATCTTTGCTTTCAGTGCTTTGTATAAGAAGTTTATCTAAAAATTCCTTAAAGTCATTAAATAAATTTTCATCATAAATATTTTTCAAATTCCAATAAAAATACAATAAAAATAAATTTTTAGAACTTTTAGCAATAGATTTTTGCACATATCTTTTTAATGTTTTGATTTCAGAATCACCTAAAAACTTATTAGGAGTACTTGACCTGCTTTTAATAAGATTACGGCAATATCCAAGCGCCAAATCGCTGTTGAGTAAATGCAAATATTTAGTTACATCATCAAGTGTCACATTATCCTTATGCTCAAGTCCGCGCAAAATACCACGTTTATAGTTATCAAGATAATATTGCCTTGCAAGACCGGATATTTCTTCTACGGCAACTTCCGGAATGCCGGTAGTTTGTGTTTTAGGCGTTATCTGCACCTGCACAGCCTTATTTAAACCTTGAGTAAATACAACTGCCCTGCCGGTTACAAGATTTGACAAAAATTCTTTTTGTTCCTTTTCTAACGCCATCGTGTTACCAATACAATCCTTATCGTCCTGTGCAAAAATTTTATGGACTATTTTAGTATTGGTATTTTTTAAAACCTCAGGCGTCATTTTACTCGGTATCTGGTCAACAATAATCAGCGATTCCCTGTATTTACGTACTTCAGCCAGCATATCAGCAAATACTTCTACGCCCTGTTTTTTGTTCATGCTGTCGCCCGGTGCGTAATTGCTAAGCAACCTGTGTGCTTCTTCTACCAAAGTAATATGCTGAAAATCAGGGTCATTTCTGTGTTTATATTTTAACGCTTCCAAAAGATTCGTTAAAATAAAGCCCATAATCAATGATTTTTCAGTACCGCCTTTAATTTCTTCCAGCTCAATAACCACTTTTTTATCAAGCAAATCTAAAAAATTAACCGAACGGTAATTATTAAGCATCATGCCCTTGGCGCCAACAAGCAAGCCCTGCAATCTGGCTCTGATTGAACCTAAATAATCATTCTTCAGTCTCTGGTCAAAGCCCTGATTTAAAACTATATACTCTGTAGCCTTTACAAAATCAGATAATGTTGGAAAGGCATATACTCCATCGGCAAACGGGTCAGCTTCTTCATCTTCTCCATCAGGTATCCACGTATTATCGCCAATATTCCAGCCTTTATCCTCATAAACCTTATAAATTGCAGCTTCTAAAATTTGCGGAATAGCAGCGTCCATATCAAAAGATGCTTCCATAGTTGCCTTTAACATATCGGCTCTTGATGTAATGGCTTCGCCGGGAATAAGTTCAAACGGGTTTAAATAAAACGGCGCTATATCCTGCCTGCCGGGAGTAAAAACTATTAAATCCGGGCATATTCCCTTTAAAACACGGTATTCTGTTTTTGCCGGTTCAATAACCAAAAACGGCAATTCCGAATCTAAAAGAATGTTCTGGCAGGTAGTTGTTTTGCCGCTGCCTGTTACACCGGCAACAAAAATATGCTTATCAAGGTTGGTTTTATCAAGCGAAAAAATTATATTCTTTTCTTCGCCGCATTGCACTAATTTACCAATTTCTATTTTATTTTCGTCTTTATCAACACCGGGGATATTTAAGCCAAAATCCACTTCCTTGCGCAGGCTGATGCCAATAACTTCTTTGCGCGGAAGGCCGGCAATAACAGATACTTCGTTTGATGCCATCCAATTTGCACAATAAAAATTTTTAGTATCAAGGCAGTGCGATAAAACAGAAGCAGCCCTACTATCAAATTTTGTATCAAATAAAGCAGAAGGTATTTGTAAATTTTTTAAAGCATTCCAGCAATCTGAATGCTTTTTACCGTCAAGCTCATAAAAAGATAATGCATTTTGGTTGCCCTTTTCGCCGCAGAATAACGATACTGACGAATTACCTGCCCTATACAAGGTAGCCCTGTTTTCATCACTGAATAAATACACGCAAGTTCTAAAAAGGCCTTTACCGTTGCCCTCATCCAAACGCGGCAAAAGAATTTTATCAATATATTCTACCCAAAAAGCTGCATTTTTATTGCCAATTTCAATTTGTTCCACTTTATTATTATTAGTGGCAATATTTTCTGATGTACCAAAAGACTTGTTGTTATTATAATTTTCTGAATAACTTTTACCTTTTAATTCAGAAACAGCTTTATTTATACTGCTCAATTGAGAATATGACGTACTTGAACTATATACATTGGTACACGTATCAGTCTTGCTTGAATTATTAGAAACTGCCTTATCATCACTTTTATCCCAACTTGTACTTTTAGAAGCATCTCCGCCATTAAAAGTTTCTGATTCAGATCTGCTGAATCTTTTGCCGCCGCCTGATTGAAAATTAGTACTTTTTGATGTACTTGCCATAATTTGGTTAGACGTATCATGCCTGGAATCATTACTGGTATTATTGGCTCTTGATTCAGTTTTGTTATCAGTATACTGGTTATTTTTACCCGCCTGCCTGCCTATAGAAAAGTTTTCACTGCTGTTTTTACTTTCTGTTATTGCATCGCTGTTTTGCAGGTTATATTTTGTCAGCGGCATTAAAGCATCGTAAACCGCATATAAATCTTTTTTTATCTGGTCTGCTTCAGCATAATCGCAGGGATGTGCTATTACAACAAAGCCAAATCGTTCGCCCAGCATAATATCAGTAAGGCGGTCAACACCCTGAAAACCTTCATCGTTGTTATCCGATTCCTTGGTAACACCCGGTACACCTTCCAAAATGCCAAACCGTTTTGCGTTCTGGATACGTTGAAGTATAGCCTCTTTATCTTTGGGAGCTACAGTTTCAATTAAACTGCCCCTAAAGTTGCCCTTAATATTAGGTTTAAGCATTTCTTCTGCAACATCTCTAACGGAAAACATGGTTTCTTGTTTATATGATTTATCAGCTGCGACGCCAAAATAAAAATCAACATGGTCTTTTTCGCCTAAAATCATATAAATAAAATTATAACCTGCTAACCCGCGGAAGGTACCTAAAATATTTTCTACCGCTTCACGGCGAGGTGCTTTTTCTTCAAAGGTAATCTCCTGCATACGGTACAGAAAGAAATCCTCTAAATTAAGCTGTCCTTTTTTGCCCACCCCTATCCAGTTTCTGTGGTCAGTTAAAATTGTATCGTTACGGTTAGCATCAAGATAGCTTAAAATAGCCTGCCCATACTCTTTTGCCTCTTGTAAGGTTTTAACATTTTGTACTGTTTGAGTCTCTTGTAAAGTATTCATAAACCAACCTCCGGATTATTCATCAAAAGCTACGGTATAAAGCGTATGCTGCCATGTTTTTTCATCAAATTTATTCAAATCTTCTGCTGTGTTTGCAACAGTATACTGTATTTTATCCGGCGCTATTTTGCGGATAAAGATTTTTCCATCTTCCGAAACATCACTGCTGTCAATACTGCAAACAAGCCTTTTTGCCTTTGCTGCATCAAGCTGTCCAGGTTTTACGCCCTTCGGTTCAGAAGTATAGTACAATTCGAAATCTTCTTCATCAGCAAAAGTGAACTCTGCCCAAACATTATAACCAACACCCCAGCCGATAACTGCTTTAAACATATTTTCACGGTCGCTTTTACCAAGCAGGTAACGGAAGCGTACTTCATTATTAACGTCATTATTTCTGTTAATAATTTTTACATCCCTTGCGCCCTTACGGCTACGCAGCAAACCAAATACCACGCCGGTTTTGCCGGTATGTATCTTATCAAGGTCAAGCGATGCCAGTTGTTTTTCTTTATCTTTCTGCATAGCTACAACAGTGCTGAGCCTGTTCGGGCGTGCATTATCGGTATTTGCATTTTCTTTAGCAGCATCAACTTTATTATTATCTTCCATACCTAACGGCAGATGCAGCACAAAACATTTATCGGTTTTTTTACTTTCGCCTGAGCTTTTTAAAATATTCTGTTTGAGTTTTTCTTCTTCCGAAATAATATATTTTTCAAACAATTCTTTAACCACAGGTGATTTACTTGAATTACCTGCTAAAAAGATATGAACCGGCAAACTTAAAGTTTTATCCTTAAATGTATTTTTAAAAGTAGTAAAGAAATTAACTACGCCATTTTCAATTTGGGTTTTAATAATATCTTCCAGCTTATCCAAATTAATTTTTAACATAACTTCGATAACTCTGTCATCATTAGTTAAAAATTTTTGGGCGTAACTACCGCTGGTGTATTTTTCTTTATATTCTCCCTTGCGTTCCCAAATATCGCGTAATGCTTCAGCAAGGCGCCTGCTGTTAAGATACGCCTGCTGAGAACCCCTGCCTCTGTCATAAATTAATCTTTCCGAACCGCTGAAGCGTTCGCCCTTAGGCGGCAATACAAACGGAATTTGTTCTTTGCGCATGGCGGCTATATTATCTTTATATACTTCATATGCTAAAAGCAGCAGAATGTTTTCGCCGCCTAAATATACATCACCGCCGCTGCCAAACTGGGTGATTGTATATTTGCTTCTTTCGTCCTCAGGTATTTCTTCTATGCCAAAATCAAAATCGGTGGTGCCGCCGCCAAAATCAAATACACCGTAGCATATTTTTTCACCGGGCTTTTTCGGCTGTAATTTAAATTCCTGCAAAGCGCTGATAGCATAAGCAGCAGGCTCGCTTGCACCGGCATAAATTTTGAAGTTTTTCATAACGCTTTCGTCTTTTAACAAAGCCGGAGGCAAGGCTTTCTTTAACCCGCGTTCAAAGCTTTTCAGCAGCTTAGTGCGTACTGCCAGCTCGTAATTCACCGGAAAAGACAAAACATAGTGCAAATAAATGCCGTTGTTCATATTATTGATATAAAGCCCAAGATAATAAGCGTAAAGCTCTATCGGGTCTAAATCATTATCCTGCAGTTCAAGATATGGTTTAATCTCCAGGCTTTTGCCCTGCTTATCGCACAGCATTAATCTGCGGTTTTTATCAATAGCCCATTGCTTTAATTCGCTAAATACGGAATAATAACCAGCATTGTCATTTTCCTTGGTAATTGCTGCAGCAGCCTGATGCGAAACGGTTATCTGCTCCCATTCGGTAAAGGGGCGGCCAATGCGGGCCTTATATTTTTCCAAAAAAGAAGTTAAGTCCCTTAATTCAATAACTGTAGGGTTTTCGTAATCCTTAAGTTCAGGCACTTTGGTATAATCGCCCTCGCCAATGCGCAGCAGGCGGGATTCGTTTTCAAAGCAGGCAACAACCGTGCTTTTAGTACCAAAGTCAATACCGCAAACACCGTTTTTAACAACATCCATTTGCGGCGGGCGGGCAATAAAATGCTCACCTTTCGGAACATTGATTTTAACAGTATCGGCACTGCTATCCTGTTCAAATAATTCCCAATGCCCAAGGTTCAAATCTTCAATACGGTTTTCGGTATAAGGAGAAAGGTTAGCACGTTTAAAATCACATTCAAGCAAGTTATCTTTAAAATAATTGAAATCATTGATGGAAACTTTATTTTGAATAATATCGTTATATAATTTTTCAAAATTAAAATTAACCGTTTGACCGTTAAATACAAGTTCTTCCGTAAAGCGTTGAGCTAAAACATCATTGTACATAGCTTTAAAATCAAACTGCAGAACACCTGCTGCGTTTAATTTAATATACCTATTCAATATATCATAATGAACTGCAAAAAACTCATAAATATTTTTCTCTTCTGTTGTTAACCCTTTTGGTATTAAACAATTTTCTAACCAAAGCTTAAAAGATTCAACGGAAGTTAATTTCTTCGGTCCATCATTTATTAAATCGGCAACCAATATTAATAACGTATTTTCAGCTGAATATGTAGATATTAAATCACCAGACCCATTTCTGTCTACTACCAAATAATCAGTATAATCTTCATCATCATATAAAATAGAATCATATGATCCACCTTTAAAATCTATATAGTTAGTACCTTTATTTGCAACAGGATTTTTTATATTTATCGAAAAAGCTTTTAAAACTTCTCTTTTATTAGGTATTCTAAACGTAAAACCACTAAATTTTTTATTTATTTTCTTTACATTATCTGTTGTTTGAGAACGATTCGAATGAAAGCCATACATTGTATTACTGAACAAAAGGGTTTGATCTCTATCGTACCACACAGGGACATTTTCCATAGATATAAAGCGTTGTTCTGCTATTGTAAGCACTGATGGCAGTATTAATTCAAACTGCTGTGCTATCTGCTCACAACTTGCTAATAAATCTTTTTTTAACATTGGAATAATATCTGCTTTATTTATATTTAACTGATGCAATTCTTTTGTAATATCGGTGCGCAGCGTTGTTTGCTGTACAGCAGTTTTACCGTCAGTATTAACCGGAGATACAGTTTTTGTATTTGTTACCTCTGTATTCTGTTGAAAACTATTTTTAGCATGTTTCTGTTTCAAATTCATATTAACGCTCTCCTTAAATTTATTATTCTACATATACGATGCTTTTACGTATATTTCTACCGCTGTAAATATTACTAAAGCCAGACAAATATACCTTCCGCACCTTACCCTGCACTTTACTATCTAACGTAAGGTTATGTAGTTCTCTGTCATATTTATCGCCCTCCTGCACATCATCTATCTGATATACGGTTCCTTCTATTCTGCCGGCATTTACAAGCTTAATAAAATATTCAAAAATTTCCCATAATAAATATGCGGTTGCTCTATTACCGCTGCTTAAATTGCGGTAAACTTCGTCCCATATTTTTTCAAGCGAAGCATCTTTCGCACCTCCGCAAATAAATGCTTCAAAGCATTCAGCAGGGAATACGCTTGTCAATACCTGACGGTCTCTTTCCGGCAAAGCGAAATATCTTTGGTAAAGCTGCCAGCCGTCAGCAAATCTTTCTTCCAGTTCAGTCTTATACTGTTCAACAGTTTGCTGTAATTCAAGTTTTTGCTGCTGTAAATCCTGTATATCATTTCCGGCAACAGTTAACTGATTGCTTAATTGCTCTTTTTCGGCATTCAGCATAGTAATTTGCTGCTGCAAGGCATTAATAAGTTCACTTTGCTGCGTATTTTTACCGGCATAGTCATTTATAACATTATTTTTATAAGCTATTTCTGTTTCTTTTTCCTGCAGCAGCCCTTGCAAATCCTGTATTTGTTGTTTCTGCGTCATTATTATGTTCTGTTGTTCAGCCGCCTGTATTTGCATATCACTGCCTGCTTCTGCACCTGCAAATTCATTATCAGTTTTATTATTCTGCCGGTTGCTGCATAAGCCCATTATAGTATGTATTTTCTCAATAACTTCAGGCTCATCCAGAAAATCCAAAAATTCTTTTACCTTCATTTCATCAACCACCTTTGCCAAGCAGAGTTTTTTATTTATTTTATTATAAAACTTAACCGAGACAATTATTGTCTATATAAATAAAACTCCCCATTTTATTTATATTATAATACTTTAATTATAGCACTTATTTTTTGTTTTATAAATATCATATTTAAAAAGACGGATAGTCAGTTTCCGACTATCCGTCTTTTTTTATGCTTCATCCATGCAGCGTAATTTATTTTGCGCTATCATAAAGTCCATATCGGCTGCGGCTTTTAAAAATTTTCTGGCCCAGCCTTCATCCTCGTTTTCTAAAATACAGCCAAAATCATACAATCCTTTGGCTTCACCGTCATTTTTAAGTTTTTCAAAAACAGATTGCAAAAACTCTTCCGACAATTCAGACCTGCGATAAATAATTTCCGGTTCATCCGTTATCGCTCTGGCTATGCCATAAAGTAAAGCACCTCCAACTAATCCGCCAATTGTCCATGCAACTTTTCCTGCCATAAAGCAACACTCCTTTAAAATTTATTAAAAGGCATATCAAATTTAATTTTTGTTTTGCCTCTTTTGCTTTTCTTTAATCACATTATAAAAAACAGGATAGCCAAATACTGACTATCCTAAAATAATTTAAAATATTTTTTTGAAATAAATTTAATTTTTCGGCCTGTTTTTAAAACCGGTTACTGATAGAAACGGGTTATGTTCACAACATATTTAAACAATTAATATTTTACTATTTTCCCTTTGCTCATTGAATCTAAGTCACGAATCATTTTTAATTTTTCCAGCAAGGAAAGCTCCGGGTCATCCATAATAATCTTTTTCATTTTCTGTTTCCAGCTGTCAATGTTCTTTTCTTCTTCAGGCGTTGGCCGTCTAAAATTGCTAATCATTTTATTCAACTCCCTGTTAAAAGCTATTTAACTGCCTCTACCATATCCCCCTGGCTTCTTAACCACATATCAATGCCTTTGCCGAAAACTTCTGCACTGATTAAATAGCCCTTACCATCACGCTGCAATATTTCAGCGGTTGGCAAGCGGTCCAAAACAGCTTCTACCGATGGGCCTTTATACCAAAACTTAATTTTTTGCAGCTTACCGCCGTACATAAACTGTACACGCTTGCGGAACTCACCTTCTTCAAAACGATTTTGGTATGGAACGTAAAAGTGCTTATCTGTTATAGTGTATTCCTTAATGCGGTCTATCCTGTAAATAGTCGGGAACGGGTCGTTTTCTACTTCAAATTTTATCTTTTTCTGTTCTTCGTTATCATCAATAAAGCAAACAAGGTAAAAATAAAATTCAGAAAACATTATCCCCACCGGTTTCAGCGTTCGCTTTACGGCACTGCTATCCTGACGTGAATAGATTATTTCAATTTTCTTCTGTTCTTTTATAGCACCTGAAAGCTCCTACATTTTTAAAAGCATCTTGCTTTTATGTCTCGGTTCAATATAATGGAATTTTTCGTTAGCTATCAGTTCATTTACCTGTTTTTGCTTATCCGCCGGAACACAACAGCTTATTAACTTTTGCAATATCGGAAACATTTCCGCTTCCGTAAGCGAACGGCTTTCTAATAGTATTTTCAGTACTGCAAAGGTTTCTTCGTTACTCAATAAATTACGCAGCGGCGGAACAAGGCGGTATGCATTCATCTTCCTGTCATAGATTAATTCCTGCACTGCGCCTGTTATTTCGCTTTGATTAGCAAAAAAAGACCGTAAATCTTCAATATCACGCTGTATTGAGCGCAGAGAGCAGTTAAATTTAACTGCCTCCTGCGCTTTATACAAGGCTTTGCCTTCGGCAAGGGTTGCGTACATATTTATAAGCCGGTCTTTAGCAATTTTAGTTTCATTCAGTTCTGTAATCATCACAAATAACCTTTCGGTATAATTTTATTTGATAATATCTTACAAAACTACATAGCCAATAGAATGGCTATGTATAAAATTTTTATGGATTTTTTCTTATTCTTCAATCATCGGCACGGTGTTGGCTGCGTGCTGCATTACGTTAATGGTGTAATCGGTTTTGCCCTGCTCTGCCAGTTTTTTCTGCGCCAGTTCCCATGCTTCGGCAACAGTTGCTACCGGAATTTGTCCGGTTCTTGCTGCGGCTTCAAAGTTTTCGGGTTTGGTTACAAGGTAAACGGTGTTGTCATGGCACAGGTTGGCAAGCACAAACGCTACATAAAACGGAATTGTAAATTCTTCGCGCAGCGCTCTTTCCATGTCGGTCAGGTTATCAAAGCGGAAGCTTTCCATATATGCGGGCGGGTCGTTGATTTCGCGTGCTTCGAGAACAGCAATCAAAATGCCGCCTTTTTTCAGCGCCAGCACGGAAGTATCATAGGTTTTGCTGCCCTGATAAAGGTTGATATCCTTCGGGAAGCCGCCCGGAGATGCGATAACGACATCAGCACGGCCTTTGCATTTTACGCCCTGAATTTTAAGCACTTCTTTAGTGCCTTCCAGCCATGCGTCGTACCAGTGGCCGCCTACTATTTTGGCAAAGTCGCCGTCGTTATCCAACACATTGTTGACTAAGAAGCACGGGTTGATAAATTCGCATGCTGCGCACAGTTCTTCGTGGAAGCGGTTGCCGTCGATGTTGGCAGTTTCCACGCCGGGATATACGCCGCCGCCAAATTCATCGGCCAGTGCCAGGGAATGATGTTTTTGGATGGTTTCGTCGCTGGCAACGCCGGGCAGGATGCTTTTGCGCCCGCCGCCGTAGCCTGCCAGAAGGTGTACGGTAATTCCGCCGGTAAGGATTACTTTGTTGGCGTCGGTTACGTGTTTGTCAATCCATACGGGCACGCCGCGCGGGGTATCGCCAACATGCACGCATTCGGAATCTTTGCTGCTGTGCTGGTAAATTTTAATGCGGTCTACAACCTCCTGCCCGCAGACGATAACGTCTTCTTCGTGGGTCTGCGCACGGTGGGTGCCCTGAGCCACAACGATGCTGATATCTTCGTCCGGGATACCGGCAAGGTTCAATTCATTAACGATATGCACCAGAATCTGGTCGGTATGCACAAGACGGGTAATGTCGCTGACAACGATTGCTACCTTTTCGCCCTTATTAACACACTGCTGCAAGGGTTTGCTGTTGATAGGCTCGCGCATGGCTTTTAAAACAGCCGCTTTAACGTCGGTAATTTTTTCGCTTTCATTGCCTTCAATTACCTGCAAAATGTGTTCTTCCGGCAGGGCTACTTCCTGATAGCCGTCGCCAAAACCGAATTTAAAATTTTTCAATGCCATATTCATCTTCCTTTCCCCTGAAAAAATTTTATTTTAATTTAATTTAATCAAAAACAGGTATGGTTGCCATGCCGTGCGGAATGATGTTGACGGTGTAATCCTTGCCGACAATTTTTTCCGCCATCTGCATTGCTTCTTCAAGCGTCGCTACAGGCACGGCGCGCGTTTTGCGTGCTTTTTCAAAGTTTTCGGGCTTCGTTACCAGAATAACGGTAAAACGTTCCGCCAGGCAGCAGGTGTAAAACGCCACATAAAAAGGTATGGTAAAACCGTCGCGCACATCCTGCTCCATTTCTTTCAAATCATCATAATGGAAGCAGTTAAAATATACCGGCGGTTCGGCAATGTCCTCGCACTCCAGCACGGCAATCATCACGCCGCCTTCTTTCAGCGACATCGCCGCCGGGACATAAGCCTTCATGCCTTGATAAAGATTCATATCGTAAGGAAAACCGCCACCGCTGGTAATTGCAATATCAGCTTTAGCTTTGGTTTTTACGTTTTGCTGTTTAAGCACAATGCGCGTGCCTTCCAGCCATGCGTCATGCCAGTTGCCCGCAACGACTGCGTAAAAATCGCCGTCGGCGTCCATAATAGAATTGACCAGAAAGCACGGGTTCAGCATAGCGGTTGCGTCGCACATATCTTCGCTGACACGGTTATCCCACGTTTTGGCAAGGCAGGTATCGGGGTTGATACCGCCACCAATCGTATCGCTGAGCGCCATAACGTGGTTGTGGTTAATGGTCTGCGCTGCGGCAATGCCGGGCAGTACGCTTTTGCGCCCACCGCCGAAGCCTGCAAATAAATGCGGCGTAATGCCGCCGGTAAGGATGACCTTATCTGCTTCTACCGCGCGCTTGTCAAGGTACACTGGCGTACCGCGTCTGGTAGTGCCAAGATACACGTTTTTATCCATGTCATAAGCGTCGTGGTCGTACACTTTTAAGCGGCGGAACAAATCTTCGCCCAGAATGATTTTCTTTTCTTCATCAGTATTGGCGCGGTGCGTACCGGCAGCGACGATGACGGAAATATCCTCATCAGGCACGCCGTTGTTGTTCAGCTCCTCCACCACTATCGGCAGGTATTGGCTGGTTTTTGTCCACGCGCGCGTTATATCGCTAACGAGGATTACAACCTTGTCGCCTGCTTTTACAACTTCCTTCAGCGGTGCGCTGCCAACCGGATTGCGGATAGCATCCAGCACCGCCTGTTTTAAATCGGTAATTTTTGCTCCCGGCTCAGCGTCAATAATTTGCAGCACCTTATTCTCGTCAAGCGTGATGATTTGTTCACCTTTGCCGTATTTTAATCTGTATTTTTTCATTTTGCTCACTTGTCCAGTATCGGCAGCGTCGCGGAGGCGTGCCCCATAATCGTAATTGTGTAATCCTGTTTATTGTTTTCGGCTAAATCCTGCTGCACCAGCTGCCATGCTTCTTCCAGCGTAGCTACCGGCGTCTGCCCCGTCGCACGGACAAAATCAAAGTTCTCCGGCTTCGTTACCAGATAAGTATGCAGCGAATTTACAATGCAGCGCGTTTTAAACGCGACAAAGGCCGGAATGGAAAAATTGGCGCGTACGTCTTTTTCAAATTGCAGAATATCGGATTTTGAGAACCAGTCTGTAAAAATTGCCGGCTCTTTAATATCCGGACATTCCAGCGTGCAGATGAGGTAGCCGCCCGGTTTAACGGCAAAAACGGCGTTCATGTGTGCCTTGCAGCTCTGGTAAAGGTTAATGTCCTTCGGGCTGCCGCCTGCGGAGGCGATAACAACGTCCGCCTGTTCTTTAATATGCACGCCTGCCATAGCCAGTAAATCGTGGCAGCCTTTTTCCCACGCTTTATACCAGTGCCCTGCCACAACTTCGTGCAGGTCGCCTTCGGGGCTGAACACCATATTTACTAAAAAGGCAGGGTTAATTTTGGCGCAAACTTCGGTCATATCCTCGTGCAGCGGGTTATTTTCCAAAACGCCTGTTTCGCACAACGGGTTGCAGCCTGCACCGACTTCATCAGCCAGTGCCATGGCGTGGTTGTGCATAATGGTAGCATAACCGCTTACACCAGGCATAACTGCTTTGCGCCCGCCGCCAAAGCCTGCCATCGGGTGCAGGGATAACGCGCCGGTAATGATAATTTTATCAGCGTCAAGCACGGTTTTATCAATTAAAATCGGCGTGCCGCGGCTTGTAACGCCAAGGTCAACCAGCTCGTCGTTATTGCGGCAGTCATGCTGATGAACTTTAATGCGCTTTACAATATCGGCGCCGCAAACCATAACGTCTTCTTCCGGCGTGTGGGCGCGGTGTGTGCCGGTTGCCACAACAATGGTAATGTCACTGTCGGGCACTCCGCCTGCGTTGATTTCATCAATAACAACGGGTAAAAAATCAGCGGTGCGTACCAAACGCGTAATATCGCTGACGATAACCGCAACCTTGTCGCCTGCTTTAACAACGTCCTTCAGCGGCGCGCTTTCAATCGGGTTGCGCAGTGCTTCCAGCGTCGCCGCTTTAATATCGCCGGCAACGGCTGCTTTATTGCCGTGAATGTCATACAATATATGTTCTTCGGGCAGCATTACTTTTTGTTCGCCGCTGCCATACGGGAGAGAGTATTCCTTCATCGCCGTTCTCCTTTATTAAAATAGTTATATAAGTATATTATACACTTTGCTGTATAAAAATAAAAGAAAATTGCAAATCTTGCCGCCGTGGCGGATTTTATTAATTTCACTTGTACATTTTGTTACAGATATGCTATAATATTTTAATAAAATTCACTTACCTCGGGGATGTACTGGTTTCGACGGGGATAGGTGTGGTATGATAAGCGAGCCGTGTTTCCGTCAGCACGTTAAACGGCGGACGTTTAAAAATAAACGCTAAAAACGATTACGCTTTAGCAGCTTAATGCTACGTCCTTTCGTTCCTTTCCTGCGGGAATGATCTGGACGCCAACAGCAGGATACTTTAAGGCTTTCTCCCGTGGGCTTTAGGGGAAACTTTCCGGGATAGCGACGAAGTAACCCGCCATCAGGTGATTTTGAAGCGAAATAAAAAATGATGCGCTGCGCTCGGAGAAAGTTATATTGCAATATTTTCGGACAGGGGTTCGACTCCCCTCATCTCCACCATCGCCACGGAAACAGCTGATTACGGATTTCTTCAACAGCTGTTATAATACACAAAAGGCTGATTACAGTATCAACTGTAACCAGCCTTTATTTTTTGCCGTTTGTTATTTTACCACTTCGTACGGCCAGTCGTTAATGCCGCCAAAATCAAAAACATTGGTGTAACCCATGTTGATTAAAGCGTTGGCAGCAATCGCACTGCGGCGTCCACTGCGGCAGTAAACCAGAATTTCAGCATCTTTATCCGGCAGCGCTTTGGCAACCGCTGCGTCGCCTGCTTCAATTAACGGCAGCGGAAGCAAAACAGCGTTGGCGATATGCCCTGCGTCATATTCCTGCTGCATACGCACATCCAAAACAATTACGCCGGCTTCAGCCATGCGTGCCTTTGCCTGCTGCGGCGTAATTTTCTGGTAGCCTTCCGCATTGGCAGGGCTTTGCGCAAAGCATACTGCCGATATTGCAAGTACGGCAGCCAAAACAAGCAGCAACATCTTCTTCATAATAACATCTCCTTTGCTATTATTTATTGCGTTCTTTCATCGCACGTTCAACCTCACGTTTGGCGTCGCGTTTAGCCATGTCCTGACGTTTGTCATACAGCTTTTTGCCTGTCGCCAGCGCGATTTCAATTTTAATCAGCCCGTGCGTAAAATACATTTTTAACGGCACAAGGGTATAGCCTTTTTCCTTAACCTTGCCGATGAGCCTGCGGATTTCCGCCCTGTGCAGAAGCAGCTTGCGGTCGCGCAGCGGGTCATGGTTAAAGCGGTTGCCCTGGTCGTAAGGGCTGATGTGCAAGTTGCAAACAATAACTTCCGCACTTTTGGTAATCTGGGCATAGCTGTCCTTCATATTGGCTTTGCCCGCGCGCAGTGATTTTACCTCCGTACCTGTCAAGGCAATACCTGCCTCGTAGGTTTCGTGAATGGTGTAATCGTGGCGCGCTTTTCTGTTTTCAGCAACTATTTTTATCTTCTGTTCCACTATTTGTTCCTCTGTTTTTTCTTATGTTTGCCGCGTTTGGGTTTGGCGTCCTTCAAATATTTGTTGCCGCCGGTGCCGCCCTTGCCGCGTTTGGCAAATTTGTTCTTGCCCTTTTTCTTTTTGCCTTTCTTTTCCGGCTCGGTGCTGTAACGCGGGGTAGCTTTGCGCTGCTCTGCCAGCTGCATTTTAATGCGCTCGCGCACGCTGTCATCCTCGCCCGCGATGATAAAATCAATATTGCGTTCGGCAATATTAACCTGAAAGACTTCAATGCGTACCGGGTCGCCAAGGCGATAGCACTTGCGCGTATGCGTGCCCATCAGCGCATAGTTTTCTTCAATAAACTCGTAGTAATCATCCAGCAGGCTGGAAATATGCACCAGGCCTTCCACGCCGTTTTCCAGCTCGACAAACATGCCGAAAGCGGTAACGCCGCTGATGATGCCGTCGTATTCTTCGCCGATGTGCCCAGCCATGTATTCTGCCTTCTTCAAATCGACGGTGGCACGTTCGGCTTCAGCCGCCGTGCGCTCACGGATTGAAGAATGTTCGGCGATATGGTCGAGCTTGTCGATGTATTCGTCTTTGGTCTTTTCCTTCATGTACGGGGCAACCAGCCACTTATGCAGCAGGCGGTGCACAATCAAATCCGGGTAACGGCGGATTGGCGAGGTAAAATGCGTGTAATATTCTGCCGCAAGGCCAAAGTGGCCGATGTTATCCGTCTGATAAACGGCCTGTTTTAATGAGCGCAGTGCTACAGTGGATACCATGCGTTCTTCGGGGCGGCCTTCCATGGCTATTAACGCTTTTTGCAGTGCCAGCGGTTTAACTTCTGCCGCAACGGGCATTTTTACATTGAAACGCGAGAGCAGCAGCGACAGGTCGCGCATTTTTTCTTCCTGCGGCTTGTCGTGCACGCGGTAAATAAACGGCCATTTCTGCAATGCCATGTGGCGCGCTACAGTTTCATTGGCGGCCAGCATAAATTCTTCAATGATGGATTCTGCAAGGCCGTGCTCACGCTGAACAATCTCCAGCGGCCTGCCCTGCTCATCCAGAATTACTTTCTGCTCCGGCAGGTCAAAATCTATCGCGCCGCGCGTTACGCGTTTTTTGTGCAGAATTACGCACAGTTTTTCCATTTCATTCAGCATCGGCAGCGCGTCGCGGTATTTTTCCGTCAGTTCGGCATTTTTATTGACCAGAATTTCGCGCACGATACGGTAGCTTAAACGGTAGCGCACGTTGATAACGCCGGGAAAAATATCGTAGCTTTTAATGCGCCCCTTTTTGTCTATCAGCATTTCGCAGCACATTACCAGGCGGTCCTCACCGGCGTTAAGGCTGCAAATACCGTTGGAAAGGCGTTCCGGCAGCATCGGCAGCACGCGGTCTACAAGGTATACGCTGGTGCCGCGCTCCTGCGCTTCCCTATCCAGAATGGTGTTTTCACGCACATAATGGCTGACGTCGGCAATGTAAACGCCCAGCGTAAAATCGCCGTTCTCTGCAGGCTGTACAAAAACAGCGTCATCAAGGTCTTTGGCGTCGTCGCCGTCGATAGTAACAATCAAACGGTCACGCAAATCGCGCCTGCCTTCAAGTTCCGTGCTTTTAATAGTTTTCGGCACACGTTTGGATGCAGTGATAACCTGCTCCGGAAACTCCAGCGGCAGGTCGTACTGCTTAATCAGAGACAAAAGTTCCATGCCGACGTCGCCGGTATTGCCAAGCACTTCCACAATTTTTCCTTCGATATTGCGGCGGCTGTCCGGCGCCCATTCGGTAATTTCAACCACAACCTTCTGGTTGGTTTTAGCGCCGTTAAAATTGCGTTTTAAAATATAAACGTCCTGTCCGATGCGTTTATCGTCAGGCACAACAAAACCATAATCGCGGCTTGCTTTAAACGTACCGACAATTTTATTATTGGCGTGCCTGATAATGCGGATTATCTCGCCTTCAGGCTTGCGCTTATCGCCGCCAGCGGTTTCCACCCTTGCCATAACGCGGTCGTTGTTCATTGCGCCGTTCAAAAGGCGCGGCGGTATAAACACATCAGGGCGCTCGCCCTTGTTATCGGGTATAACAAAGCCAAAGCCCTTGCTCGTCAGCTGCACGCGCCCTACGACAAGCCCCATGCGCTCCGGCAAACCGAAAGTGCCGAAACGGGTTTTGATAATTTCACCGTTTTCCTGCAATTCCTTCAAGTCCTGCCAAAAAGTGTTCAGGTTGCCGGTTATGGGTATGGCTTCAATTAAATCTTCGGCAGTCAGCGGCGCATAACTGCTTTGCCGCATAAACTCCAGTATTTTTTCCTTACTTTTTATCATTTCATTCCTCCAGCATCATTTTGGCAGTAGCTTCCGCCGCAACAATGCCCTCTTTCGTTATAATTTCGCCGTGCATTTCCACAAGGCGTCCTTTTTGCTTAACGCGCGTACCCACACATTTTACTTCTTCACCAATTTTTAGCGGCTGGCGGTAACGCAGTTCCATTTTTGCGGTGTAGGCTGGCCTGCCTTCCATGCAGAACAGGTAATGCCCCATAATTTCATCCAGCAGCACGCTGATTAAACCGCCGTGCATCATGCCGTTGTAGCTCTGGTGTTCCGGCTTCGGCGTAAAATAGGATACGCACTCTTTTTCGTCCATTTCAAAAGTCATTTTCAAGCCGATGGGGTTCTTTTTGCCGCAGGCAAAACACATCGGGTACTCTTTATCTTCAAACATTTCTATTCCTGTAAAAAAGCCAGTATTTTATTAAATACGGCTCCCCTTTCCTTATCTAATGTCAAAATATGTCCGCAGTGTTCAAACCACACCAGTTCTTTCCGTTTGGAAGCAATGTTGTCATAAATAAACTGCGCGCTTTGCCGGCGGACGGTATGTTCAATTTTGCTCTGCATGATAAGGCATGGCACGGTGATGTTTTTTAAATAGCCGCGCTTACATTCCTTAACAAATTTAAACATGCTTATTAAAGGTTTTGTCGGCATTGCCTCGCACTGCACGCAGTATTCTTCCGGAACGCCGTCAAACACGCGCTGATGTTTTTTTACGTAGCGGATTAAAAAATGCAGCCACGGCAGCAAAAACTGCCTGCGGTCGTGCACATAAATCGGCGCTGCCATAACAACAGCCTTATCCGGCTCAAGCTCTGCCGCTGCCCGCAGCGTCAGCAGACCGCCCATAGAAAGCCCTGCCACATAAACCTTACTGCATCTGGCTTTAAGCCGTGCGTAACCACGTTTAACTTCCGCATACCAGTCGTCAAAAGTATATTTAGATAAATTTTTTGGGGTTGTGCAATGGCCCGGCAGCAACACGCCCAGCACGGTATAGCCTTTGCGGTGCAAAAATTCGCCCAGAAGGCGCATTTCTCCCGGTGCGCCGGTATAACCATGTATTAAAAGCACGCCTTCTTCGCCGCCCGCAAAAAAGAACGGTTCTGCGCCAAGTTTAGCCACTTCACTACCTCCTGACATATATAATAATTATATCACATACAAAAAAATCCTACATCGGTGGGATGCAGGATTTTACAAAAGCTTTGCTTATGGTTTTATAAAATTACATGCTTAATTTGGCAATTACCAAAGTAATAAGGGCAAACAAAATGCCTAAAACGATAGTAGCCTTTGCCATCATCGTGTCCATATCGTTGCCTTTGCCAAAATAACCGCCGCCGCCGCCAAAAGCGTCGGACAAACCGGAGCCCTTGCCGGACTGTGCAAGCACAGCGCCAATTAATGCTATGCTGACAATGACGTCCAATACACTTAACGCTGTAATCAACTTGGCTTCCTCCTAAAACTAAATTACCTTTTTATTTTATCATAACCGGCAAACGGTTACAATAAAAATCAGTATTTGTAAAAAAGCCTGCTTCGCAGTGAAGCAGGCCTTTATTTGCCAATTATTTACGCAGGCCGAGCTTTGCAAGGATTGCACGATAACGCTCGATATCCTTAGCCATAAGATAGTTCAGCAAACCACGGCGCTGGCCAACCATTTTCAGCAGGCCACGGCGGGAATGATGGTCTTTTTTGTGGTCTTTCAGATGTTCGGTAAGATATTTAATGCGTTCGGTAAGAACTGCGATCTGTACTTCCGGAGAACCGGTGTCGCCTTCATGTCTTGCGTTTTCAAGGATGATTTGTTGTTTTCTTTCAGGTGTTAACATTGTAATTCCTCCATTTTTCTGTAATCGCCAAAGCATAGAAACCGCCGGAGCAGCGCATCTCCAAGCAATGGTTCAAAAATAATACTTTAGTAGTATAACATAAAATCAGCAGCAGGGCAACTGTTTTTTATTTAAAAAGTAAGCTTTTATAGCTTTTTTGTCTTCATCAATCTGTTGGCACAATGCTTTCACGCCGTTAAATTTCTGCTCAGCGCGGATATATTTATAAAAATAGACCTTCATCTGTTTGCCGTATAAATCGCCGCTACAATCAAACAAATTTACTTCCAGCCTTACGTGCTCCACGTCGTTAAAGGTGGGATTGTTGCCGATATTGCCCATGCCTTCGTAAACAGTGCCGTCAATTTCTGCCGTAACGGCATACACGCCCGGCGCAGGCACAGCCATTTCGCCGTGCAGCAGTTCAATATTCGCAGTCGGGAAACCAAGCTTGCGTCCACGCTGTTCGCCGTGCACAATCTGCCCGGTAATGCTGTAAGCACGCCCCAGCATTTCATTGGCGTATTCAATATGCCCGGCGCGGATTAAATTACGGATACCGGTACTACTGACGATATTGCCGTTCATCTTCACCAGCGGACGCACAATAACTTCAAAGCCGTTCTTTTTGCCGCTGCGTTCCAGCGTTTCGGTTTTGCCGCTGCCCAAAAAGCCGTAGGTAAAGTTCTCGCCCACAACCAAACAGCGGTAGTTAAAATGCTTCAAGCCTTCCAAAAATTCATCCGGCGACAGCGACGCAAACGCTTCCGTAAACGGTATGTTTATAAGGTAATCAACGCCGTCGGCTTCCAGAAGCCGGATTTTTTCTTCGGCAGAAATAATCCTTACCGGCACCAGATCCGGACGGATTAACGCCAGCGGATGGTTGCTGAACGTAAATGCAGCCAGCTTCAGCCCGTTCTGCCGCGCGTAATCCCTCGCCGTATAAATAACATCGTTATGCCCTAAATGCAAACCGTCAAAAGTGCCCAGCGCAATAACCGTTGCTGGATATTCATTTTTTAAATCAGCATCCAGAGATGTAATAATTTCCATGAACTACCTCAAATAAGTTCCTGCGGTTTATCTGCCTGATGCAGAATTTTTACGCCTTTCATTACGCCGCCGGCAGCCTTGCCGATGCCGTAAAATTCGCCGCTTCGCCCTTTCAGGCGGTATAAACCGTCTGCCATGCCTGCCATACTGGTAGCAACGCCCTGCGTAATACGCCATGCCTGCCGCTCTGTCAGCACAGCTTCTGTAAGGTGCATAACGGCAGTTTCCTCCGGCAGCAGGTAACGTAAAGGTTCTGCTTCCAGCTCCTGCAAGGTAACGGCGTCCTCAATTTTAAAGCCGCCTGCGGAAGTGCGCAGTAAAAAGCTCATCGTACCGCAAACACCAAGTCTTGCGCAAATATCTTCCAGCAAAGTGCGGATATAAGTGCCTTTGCTGCATTCAACATCAAGCACCGCTTTTTGCGGATTAAAGCTGATAAGCTCTAAACGGCTGATAAAAATTTCGCGCGCTTCGCGTTCCACTTCTATACCTTTGCGAGCCAATTTATAAAGCGGCTGGCCGTTCAGCTTCAAAGCGGAATACATCGGCGGCAGCTGCTTCTGCACGCCGGTAAACTCTTGCAGCACAGCGGCAAATTCTTCTGCACTGCATGTAGGCAGCTCGCTTGTTTGCATAACCGCACCACTGTCATCGCCGGTATCGGTTTTTACGCCAAAGGTAATTTCCGCACGATACCTTTTACTGTCCTCCAGCGCGTATTCCAAAAGGCGCGTGGCAGTACCCGCAAAAACAGGCAGCACACCGGCCGCATCAGGGTCAAGCGTACCGGAGTGCCCGATTTTTTTAGTATTCAGTACCCTGCGCATAAAGCTGATAACATCATGGCTTGTCATGCCGCAGGGTTTTAAAACATTAATAATACCGGCCGTCATAACGCTTTACCGATAGCTTCCAGCACTTTGGCCTTGGCCTGCTCCAGCGGCAGCTCAACGGTGCAGCCCGCCGCACGGATATGCCCGCCGCCACCGAACGACAAAGCAATTGCAGCAACGTCGGTATCCTGCGAGCGCATGCTGACGCGCGTAACAGCAGGTTCAACGGCTTTAAACAGCACTGCCACATCAACACCTTCGATATAACGCGCAAACGAGATAAAATTATCCGTGTTCACGTCTTTATCGTACAAATCGCTGTTGATTTCCAGCGTGCTGATTTTACCGTCGTTGTAAAAAGCCAGAGTCTGCAAAACCTTGCCCAGCATTTCAATATTGGCGCGGGTGTTAGTGCCCAAAGCATCCGAAATTTCATTCGGGCGTGCGCCGTATTCCAGCAGCTTTGCCGCCGCGCGCATTGTGCCCGGCGTGGTATTGGCATAGCGGAACGAACCGCAGTCCGTATAAATGCCGGTGTACAGGCAGGTTGCCAAATACTTATCCAGCTTAATGCCGAGTTTTTCCACCAGATTGCACAAAATTTCCGCCGTTGCCGCCGCTTCCGTATTCAGATACAGATAATCGGCAAACTGCGTATTGGAAATGTGATGGTCGATATTGGCAACAGCTTTAGCCTTAACGGACTGCGCTACCTTGCCGATGCGGTCCAGCGAGCTGGCATCCAAAACTACCAGCAAATCCGCTTCCAGGACTTCACCGTCGGCAGGTTTTACAAAACAATCTATCTGCGGCAAAAAGCCAAAGGCTTTGGGGACATCGTCGTCCACCATTACCGTTACCTTTTTGCCGGCTTTTTCCAGCGCCATTTTCAGCGCCAGCGTAGAGCCCAAAGCATCGCCGTCCGGGCTTACATGCGGGCACAAAACCAGTTTATCCTGCGCCAGCAGCAGAGCGGCAATTTCTTCAAGCGTACAGTTTTTACTCATGCGGGGTTTCCTCTTGTTTGATTTTTCTGAGCAATTCTTCGATATGCGCGCTGTATTCCATGGAGGTGTCCTTGGTAAAAATCAGCACCGGGGCAAAGCGCAGCCTGATGCGTTTGGCGATTTCCGTACGCATATAGCCAACGGCTTTGTTAAGCCCCTGCCACGCTTCCTCCTGCTGGGTTTCGCTGCCATACAGGCTTACATAAACCTTCGCCTGGCTGATGTCGTCAGTCAGTTCCACGCCCGTAACGGTAACGAATTTAATGCGCGGGTCTTTAATATCGTGCAGCAAAATCTTGCTGATTTCCTGCTTGATTGCTTCCTGTAATTTTTCTACTCTTAATCTTGCCATAACAAGTACCTGTTATTCTGCGGCAACTTCTTCCATGGAATAAACTTCAAATACGTCCCCTTCTTTAAGGTCGCGGAATTTATCAAGTGTTATGCCACATTCAAAGCCTGCCACAACTTCTTTAACATCGTCTTTAAATCTGCGCAGGGAGTCGATTTCGCCTTCGTGTACTACAATGCCGTCGCGTACTACGCGCACCTTGGAGGAGTTGGTAACTTTGCCTTCAAGCACATAGCAGCCTGCGATGAGCAGTTTGGAAATTGTAATCAGCTGGCGTACTTCCACGCGCCCTGTGATAACTTCTTTAAATTTAGGCGCAAGCATGCCTTTGATAGCAGCTTCAACGTCGTTGATAGCGTCGTAAATAACCCTGTAAGTGCGTACGTCAACCTTTTCGGTTTCGGCAGCCTTACGCGCGTTGGCGTCCGGGCGGACGTTAAAGCCGATAATCAGTGCGTTGGCGGCGGATGCCAGCATTACGTCGGATTCGGTAATGGAGCCTACGCCGGAGTGAACAACGACAACCTTAACTTCGTCGTTTTTAATATTGGAAAGCGAAGATTTCAGCGCTTCGATAGTACCCTGAACGTCAGCCTTAACAACAATGTTCAGTTCTTTCAGCTCGCCTTCCTGAATACGCTGGAATATATCGTCCAGAGATACTTTGGCGTTCTGCTGCATTTCTTCGCTGCGGCGTTTTGCAAGGCGTTTTTCGGCAACGCTGCGGGCAGTTTTTTCGTCCGTGCTGTCAAGGATATCGCCTGCCATAGGCACTTCATTCAGACCAAGCACTTCGACAGGTGTAGACGGCAGCGCTTTTTTAACTTTTTCGCCGCGGTCGTTAACCATGGCGCGCACTTTGCCATAAGCCGTGCCTGCAATAATGGTATCGCCGATGCTTAAAGTACCGCGCTGTACCAGAACGGTGGCAACAGGGCCGCGGCCTTTATCAAGCTGCGCCTCGATGATAGTACCGTGCGCCGGCAGGTTCGGGTTAGCTTTCAGTTCCTGCATTTCGGCAACCAGCAAAATCATTTCCAACAGTTCGGGGATGCCGGTTTTCTGATGTGCGGAAACGGGAACCATGATGGTATCGCCGCCCCAGTCTTCAGGAATCAGTTCATGCTCAGCCAGCTGCTGTTTTACATGGTCGGGGTTTGCGCCCGGGCGGTCCATTTTGTTGATGGCAACAATAATAGGCACCTTGGCAGCTTTGGCATGGTTAATTGCTTCAATAGTCTGCGGCATAACGCCGTCGTCTGCGGCAACTACAAGGATGGCAACGTCGGTTACCTGTGCGCCGCGGGCACGCATGGCGGTAAACGCTTCATGGCCCGGGGTATCAAGGAAAACAATCTTTTTGCCCTGGTAGTTAACCATATATGCACCGATGTGCTGGGTAATGCCGCCTGCTTCGCGGCTGGTTACGTTGGATTTGCGGATAGCGTCCAACAGCGAGGTTTTGCCGTGGTCAACATGGCCCATAACGGTAATTACCGGCGGGCGCGGCAAACGCTTGGACGGGTCGTCTTCAACCTCCGGAATTTCGGTCGGGTCTTCTTCCGGCGGCAGCGGCACTACTTCAACGTCGAATTCAGTACCGACAAGCTCTGCGGTTTCAAAATCAATATCCTGGTTAATGGTTACCATTACGCCCAGCATAAACATGGCTTTAATAACTTCGTTAACCTCGCGTTTGATAAGGTTGGCAAACTCTTTTACATTAATGCTTTCGCCAACTTCAACACGGCTGGGGCGTACAACCTGAACCGGCTGCGCAGGCTGCTGCGGTTTGCTGCTGCCGGGGCGTTTTTTCATCATATGGTCGCGGCTGTGCATGTTGCGGCTGTCACGGCTGGCGTACTGGCCTTTAATCTGCGGTTTTTCGTTGCGTTTTTTGTTAAACTGCTGATTGCCTTTGCCCTGCTGCTGTCCGCCACGGTTCTGATTATCAAAACGGTTCTGGTTCTGCTGCGCATTAGCGCCGCGGTTCGGCTGGGCTGCCTGCTGTTTGTCACGCGGTCCGATAAAAATTCCTCCCTGCGGGCGCTGGGGGCGGTTAGGTTTGTTGTTTTTGTTATGCTGCCCCTGCGGATTGCCCTTGCCATGCTGCTGCATGGGCTGGTTATTTTTCTTTTGGTTTTGATTCTGGTTGTTGTTTCTGTTCTGATTCTGGTTGCGCTGTTCGTTATGCGCATTGGCAGGTTTATTGTTAGGCTGGTTTTTCGGCCTGTTATCCTGCTGCGGCTTATTCGGCACAGCAGCTTTGGGCTGGTTCTGCACCTGCGGTTTATCATGCTTCTGCGCATTGGCTTTGTTATCGTTGTTAACCGGTGCAGCTT
This sequence comes from uncultured Phascolarctobacterium sp., assembly GCA_949295115.1. Classification (GTDB taxonomy): domain Bacteria; phylum Bacillota; class Negativicutes; order Acidaminococcales; family Acidaminococcaceae; genus Fusicatenibacter_A. The sequence continues at coordinate 17,602 of CASFJU010000010.1, read as the reverse complement.
TAGGCGCATTGTTCTGCGGCTTGGGCTGCGGCGCAGGTTTCTTCTCCGGCTGAATCGGCTTTTTGGTGAATGCGCGCACTACCAAATCTTTGGCAGAATCGTCAACCGTACTCAAACTTTTTACCTGAATGTTATTTTTGGCCAAAACATCAATTACTTCCTGATTGGTTTTGCCAAGTTCCTTAGCTATTTCATATACTCTATGCTTACCCATTCATCCACCTCCAAACTTAGTCGTGGCACTTGTTATATATCATAACTGCAAAATTATTATCCGTAATTACAACCGCCGTCCGCGGCGATTTGCCTATTGCCGAGCCGATTTCCGCACGGGCGGGGCCTGTTACCGTTTTTACGTCTGCCGTTTCCGCAAGGTATTCCAGTTCCTTGCGCGATGCTTCCGCCGCGTCGCAGGCAATCAGCATCAGTTTGGCCTTGCCGCCGTTTAATGCGCTGCGCACCGCAAAATCACCGCTGGCAACTTTACCGGCTTTCTGCGCCAGCCCCAGTGCAAATGCTACCTGTTTACTGTCCATCCGGCAAATCCTCCAGCAATTTGGCGTAAACTTCTTCGCTCACCGGCTTTTCCAAAGCACGCTCAAGGCGTTTTTCCTTCACCGCTTTGGTAATGCAGTCCTTACTGCGGCAAACATACGCGCCGCGCCCTGCTTTTTTGCCGGTCAAATCCAGCGCAATCTCGCCTTCCGGCGAACGCACAATGCGCAGCAGCGCTTTTTTATCCTTCATTTCGCCGCAGCCGACGCACTTGCGCTGCGGGATTTTTTTAATCTTCTGCTGCTTCACCGGATTCACCCCCGATGGATTCAAAAGGTTCTTCCCTGCTCTGGGTTTCGCTCTTGATGTCAATCTTCCAGCCGGTCAGCTTGGCTGCAAGGCGTGCGTTCTGCCCTTCCTTTCCGATAGCAAGTGAAAGCTGGTAATCAGGTACAACCACGCGGCAAATTTTTTCGTTTTCCAGCACTTCGGTGCTGATAACCTTTGACGGAGAAAGTGCGTTTGCAACATACTGCGCCGGGTCTTCACTGTATTTAACAATGTCGATTTTTTCGCCGCGCAGTTCGTTGACGATTGCCTGTACGCGCATGCCCTTCTGGCCTACGCAGGCGCCTACCGGGTCGATGTTTTCATCTTTGGTGTACACTGCGATTTTAGAGCGCATACCCGGTTCACGCGCAACGGATTTGATTTCCACCAAACCGTCATGGATTTCCGGAACTTCCAGCTCAAACAGGCGTTTCAGCAGCCCCGGATGAGTCCTGGAAACCATAATCTGCGGCCCTTTGCTGGTTTTGCGCACTTCCAGAATGTAGGTTTTCATTCTGTCGTGGTATTCATAAACTTCGCCCGGAATCTGCTCGCCGACAGTTAAAACTGCTTCGGCTTTGCCAAGGTCGATATATACGTTTCTGTTTTCCATGCGCTGAATAACACCGGTTACAATATCATTTTCGCGGTTGTAGTATTTTTCAAACACCATGCCGCGTTCCGCCTCGCGGATGCGCTGTACAACAACCTGTTTTGCGTTCTGTGCTGCAATGCGGCCAAAGTTTTTCGGCGTTACTTCCTGCTCAACAATGTCATCCAGTTCATAACGCGGGTCAATCTTGCGCGCATCTTCCAGCGAAAGCTCGTTAGCGTCGTCCTCAACATTTTCCACAACATGCTTCTGCGCATATACATGCAGTTCGCCGGTTGTTCTGTTTAAATCAACGCGCACATTCTGGCTGCTGCCAAAATTCTTTTTGTAAGCAGTTACCAGCGCTTCCTCAACAGCTTCAAACAGCACGGAAGGCTCAATGCCTTTTTCCTTGCCCAATTCCTGTACTGCCATAATAAAATCTGCGTTCACTTTTTTTACTCCCCCTAAAATCTTAAAAATCTATATGCGGTCTGACCACAGCAATCAGTTTTCTCTCAAATACAACAGGGTTCTTGCTTTCGCGCCCCTTAATAATGGGTCTTGCGCTGATGGTTGCCTCATCGTGCAATACCAGCACAGCAACAATCTCCTTGTTTTTCTCCCACGGCGCAAAAAATTTAATATCTACCTTTTTGCCGTAAGCACTTTCAAAATCCCTGTCCTTTTTCAGCGGGCGGTCGATACCCGGTGAAGAAACCTCAAGATAATATTTATCCCTGATGGGGTCGCGCTCGTCCAGAACCTCCGTCAGCTTTTCGCTGACCATCTGGCAGTCGTCAATTTCAATGCCGCCGGGCTTATCAATGTAAATTCTAAGGTACCAGTCCTTTTCGCGTACATACTCAACGTCCACCAGCGAAATTTCCGTTCCTTCCAAAATCTGCTCCGCCAGGGCGCTTACCAGTTTTTCAATTTCCGCACTCTGCATATATTCACCTCCGCTTTTTCCTGCCCCTATAAGAGGAAAGAGCGGGTAAAATACCCACTCTCTCAAAAGAAGTCATAATTTTTCTTAATATATTATACCATTATACTTGTTTGCTGACAAGTTTTTTGTATTAAAATTAACAAATCAACCTTTTAAGTACGCCAGAATTTCTTCGGCGTTGGTATCCGGTTTGGCTTTTGGGTAAACCTTTTCAATCACGCCGTTCTCGTCGATGATGAAGGTGCTGCGTACAACGCCCATGCTTACCTTGCCGTACATTTTCTTTTCCTGCCACACGCCAAAGGCTTCAATTGCTTTACGTTCCGGGTCGCTTAACAAAATAAACGGCAGCTCCTGCTTGGCGGCAAAATTGCTGTGCGATTTTACGCTGTCCTTACTGATACCGATAACCTCCACACCAAGCTGTTTATATTCGCCATAATTATTGCGGAAGGCACAGGCCTGGCGGGTACAGCCCGGAGTGGAATCCTTCGGGTAAAAATATACAACTACTTTTTTACCGGCAAAATCGTGCAGCGAAACCTCGTTGCCGTCTTTATCTTCCAGTGTAAAATCCGGCGCTTTCATTCCTACTTCTAACATAATGGGCCTCCTTTAAAACAAATCTATCTGGTCATTTTCCGGCAGGTCTTTTAAGGTGCCGTACTCTGCCAGCTTGTCTATTACAGATTTTGATACTTTTGAGCGCACGCGCAAATCTTCCTGCGAGATGAACGGTACGCCCGTTTTGCGTGCTTCATCGATGCTTAACGCTGCCGCCGTACCGATACCGCTTAACGCGCCAAGCGGTATGCGCACGCCTTTTTCTGTAGGCAAAAAGCGCGTAGCATGCGATTTATACAAATCAATCGGCTCAAATTCAAAGCCGCGTTCCATCATCTCAACCGCAAGTTCCAGATACGTTACGGTATCCTTATCCCTGTTGTTGGCCTTGCCGCCCTGCGCATACACGTCTTTAATAAAACGCTTCATGTATTCCTTGCCCTTAGCGATATAGGTTGCGTCAAATTCAGGCGCGCGCACGCTGAAATATGCGGCGTAAAATTCTTTTGGGTAATGCACCTTGCAGTAAGCAATGCGGTAAGCCATTAGAACATAAGCAATAGCATGCGCTTTCGGGAACAGATATTTAACCGTTTCGCACGATTTTTTAAACCATTCCGGAACGCCGGCTTCTTTCATAGCTTCCAGCATTTTCGGCTCTAATCCGTTTTTGGCGGCCTTGCCCTTGCGCACATATTCCATCGTTTTAAATGCAAGGCTCGGCTCTACGCCCATAGCGATAAGGTTATTCATAACGTCGTCGCGCGTGGCGATGGTGTCTTCAGGTGGTTTGCCTTCCTTAATCAAATCCTGAGCGTTGTTCAGCCATACGTCCGTACCATGCGAATAACCGGATACGCGCACTATCTGCCCGAAGTTTTTCGGCTGTACGTCCTCAACCATCTGGCGTACAAAGCGCGTACCAAATTCAGGTATACCGTATGTGCCGACGCTGCTGTTAATCTGGTCAGGCGTTACGCCCAGTGCTTCCGTGTTGCGGAAGATAGACATAGTAGCTTCGTCGCCGATAGGAATTTTGGTCGGCTTGATATGCGTAAATTCTTCCAGCAGCTTGATAACCGTCGGGTCATCGTGTCCGAGTATATCAAGCTTAACCAGCCTGTCGTTAATGGAATGGTAATCGAAGTGTGTCGTTACCGTCGGACTGTCCTTTTCATCTGCAGGATGGTTCATCGGCGTAATGTAATGAATATCCATGTTGCGCGGCACAACCATAATGCCGCCCGGGTGCTGGCCAGTCGTGCGTTTCAGCCCGGCAATGCCTTCAACAAGCCCCGCCATAAACGCCGGGTGTTTGGTCAGCCCCTTTTCCTCGTAATATTTACGCACATAACCATAAGCGGTTTTGCTTGCCACCGTTGATATCGTACCGGCGCGGCAAACATTATCGCGCCCAAACAGTTCTTCGGTGTATTTATGCGCCACCGGCTGATATTCACCGGAGAAGTTAAGGTCGATATCAGGAACCTTGTCGCCGTGGAAGCCAAGGAACACGGCAAACGGAATGTTGTGCCCGTCGCGCCACATCGGCGTTCCGCAATGCGGACAGTTTTTCTCCGGCAGGTCGAAGCCGGAAGCATATTCGTTATTGGTAAAAAATTCACTGTAACGGCATTTTGGGCAACGGTAATGCGGCGCCAGCGGATTAACTTCGGTAATGTCAATCAGCGTCGCAACCAGCGATGAACCTACCGAACCCCTGGAGCCTACCAGATAGCCGTCGTCCAATGATTTACGTACCAGCTTGTGCGCGATATAGTACAAAATCGCAAAGCCGTTGCTGATAATGGAATGAAGTTCGGTTTTGATTCGTTCTTCTACAATCTCCGGCAGCTCGTCGCCGTACCATTCGTGCGCCTTGTCGTAAACCATCTGCGGCAGCGCTTCCACTGCGCCCGGTATCGAAGGTGAATAAAGCTGGTCGCGGTCAGGCACCGGCTTAATTTTATCTACCATATCGGCAACTTTGTTCGGGTTGGTTACGCAAATTTCGTAAGCAACATCTTTGCCGAGATATTCAAATTCCGCCAGCATTTCTTCCGTCGTCCGGTAATACAACGGCGGCTGTTCGTCGGCGTCGCGGTAATGCTGTACGCCCTGCAAAATCGTGCGGAACTTACTGTCTTCCGGATTTAAGAAATGCACATCGCAGGTAGCAACGGTCATTTTGCCCATCTGTTTGCCAAGCTCGTAAATTTTGCGGTTGTAAGTCTTCAAATCGTCAATGGTGCATTTATTTTCGCGCACCAGGTACATATTGTTGCCCAGCGGCTGAATTTCCAGATAATCATAGAACGAAGCGATTTTCATCAGTTCTTCGTCGCTCTTGCCTGCCCTTACGGCGCGGTAAAGTTCACCCGCTTCGCAGGCAGAACCCAAAATCAAACCGTCGCGGTGCTCCTGAATAATGGCACGCGGCAGTGCAGGGCGGTTATTGTAATATTTTAAATGGCTTAGCGTAACCAGTTTGTACAAATTACGCAGGCCTGTTTCGTTTTTAGCCAGTATGATAATATGGTCAAGCGGCGTTTTTTTGCCGCGTTTGGGTTTCAGGCTGTCCGTAGGTTCAATATCGGCGCCTTCAACACCGCTGTCGCTGATGAGATACCCTTCCATGCCGAAAATCAGTTTCAAATCGCTGCCTTCGGCAGCATCATAACAGAACGGGAATGCCTGCACTACGCCGTGGTCGGTAATTGCCAGCGCCTTATGCCCCCATTTGATTGCACGCTTAACAAGTTCCTCCATCGGCGTCAGAGCGTCCAGCTTACTCATCTTGGTATGGCAGTGCAGTTCTACCCTTTTAACCTCGGCATTATCCATGCGTTCTTCTTTTTCAATACGCATAATGCCCTTCGGTTCAATAGCCATCTCCTCAAAGGCATAACGGTCGCGTCTTGCATCGCCCATAATGCGCAAGTAAACGCCCGGCTTGATGCTGCCCTTAAACTTATGGCATTCTTCCAGCGTGTCAAAGTACATATTAACGTAAATGCCGTTGGTATCGTCGCTTAAATTAAAGGTCAGCTTAACGCGGCCGGTGCGCAGCTCACGCTCATTAAACGAAGTCAGCACGCCGTCCTTATCAAAGCATTTTACAAACTGGCCTTCCACAACGACGTTGTTTTCATCTTCGGTAATGTCATCCAGCGGGCGCGGTTTGCCTTTAATGCGCTTGCCCCACAGCAGATTATCGTCCTTTTTGCCGTTGCCGTACAAAAGCTCGTATGCTTTGGCAAATTCGGCGTCAGCCTCACTGCCGCAGCTGCCCTGCTCGTCGTAGGTATAACCTTCCAAATCGTTCTGCGGCGGTTCTTCCGGCAGAGGTATTTCCTCCGGCACTGGCTGGCCGCTGCAATCGGTTACAACAAATTCAGTTTCTTCCTGCGGTTCGGGCGGCAGCGGCACTTCTTCCGTCTTCGCCTTTCCGTTAATCGCCGCTTTGGCATTTACCTCCGCATTGCAGCAGGTAAATTTAACGCCGCCGTGCAAAGAAAAAGCAGCGGCAAGTTTTTCTGCCACTGCCAAAGTAAGCCTTTCTTCAACCGGAGCAGCAGCCTTATACTCAATTTCCCATTCCGCCCTTTCAACATCCATCAGAATTTTCAGCGGGCGGATAAGGCGGGTATGCAAAAGGTCTGACTCCGTCAAGGACAATCCGGCTAAAAATTCAAAAAACTTGGCTGTATCTGGGATAATGCAATATTTAGCCTTCATACCTTACCTTCCATAAAATTAACCTATATTTTCAATCGTAATAATGCCGCTGATGCTTTGCAGCCCGCGGGCAACTCCGTCTTTATCGGTATTCTTGCCGATTTTTAAATAAAGCTCAAGCACAACCTCGTTTTTCTGCGCGTTGTTTTTCACATTCAGGGTTTTAACCTTAATATCGTTTTCCGCCAGATACGAAGTGATATTCGTTATAATTCCCGGTTCATTGTTCGCCACAATGCGGATATAACGGCGTCCGTTGCTGGCAGCCACGCCGAAGCGTTTTTCCCATTTGCGGAACGACACCAGCGTTATCAGCATAATTGCCGTCGATACGAAACTAAGCACATACATACCGGCACCGGCCGCAAGGCCGATAGCAGATACCATCCACAGGCTCGCCGCCGTCGTCAGCCCACGCACCGTTACGCCCTCATGCATAATGGTGCCCGCGCCCAAAAAGCCGATGCCGCTGACAACCTGCGCCGCAATACGCGCCGAGTCCCTGTTGTTGGCGTTGCTGATATCACTGACGTAAGTATCGTCAAAGCCGTACATGGATACCAGCATAATCAGCGCCGAACCGACGCACACCAGTATATGCGTCCTGAAGCCAGCCGGACGGTCGCCGCTGCCGCGTTCAATACCGACAGCGCCGCCTAAAACCGTGGCAACCAGCAGGCGCAGAATCATGTCCCAGTTATGGACATTAAAGGCAAAGTGCTCCATCATACGAAACACCTCCAACAAAATTAAGCGTTAACAGCCAGCTCCGCCAGAATATTTTTAATACCGGCTACATAATCGCTGTCCAGCGGAAGATATTTAATTTCGCCGTTTTTGCGGATTTTAACTTCCAGCTGGCCGTTTGCCAGAGTTTTCGGGCCAACTACAACCCTTACCGGATAACCGATTAAGTCGGCGTCCTTAAATTTAACGCCCGGGCGTTCGTTGCGGTCGTCGATAACAGTTTCCACACCGGCAGCTTTAAGCTCCTCGTAAATGGCTTCCGCTTTATCCCAGGATTCTTTATCTTTAGCGTTCATCGGCACAACCAGCACTTCATAAGGTGCAATGGTTACCGGCCAGATGATGCCGTTTTCGTCGTGGTTCTGTTCAATAGCAGCAGCCATGGTGCGACTTACGCCGATGCCGTAGCAGCCCATAACCATCGGGCATTCCTTGCCTTCTTCATCAAGGAATGTTGCGTGCAGCGCTTCGCTGTATTTGGTAAACAGCTTAAATACCTGGCCTACTTCAATGCCGCGTGCTTTAACAACCGGCGCGCCGCAGTGCGGGCAGGGGTCGCCTTCCTGAATCATGCGGATATCGGCAACGTAGGTTACGTTAAAGTCACGTTTCGGGTCAACATTCACAAAGTGGTAGCCTTCTTCGTTAGCGCCGCAGCAGATGTTGTGCATGTTCATAACGGTGCTGTCAACAACAACGGTAGCTTTGGTAAGGTCAATGCCGACCGGGCCCATGTAACCGCCAACAGTGCCGGCAGCGGTAAGCTGTTCTTCGCTTGCCATTTCCAGGCTGTCTTCCAGCACGCCGCAGGTATTGACGATTTTAATTTCGTTAACTTCGTGGTCGCCGCGTACAAAGCACAAAATCAAACCTTTATTGCTGTTGTAGGCAACAGCTTTAACGGAATGGTCGATAGGCAGTTTCAGATATTCGCAAACGGCTGCAATGGTTTTGCATTCCGGGGTAACAACCTTTTCCATCGGCTTAACTTCTTCGTCAGCCGCAGCAATCGGTTTCAGTTCCGCTTTTTCAACATTGGCTGCGTAATCGCATTTGCTGCAGAAAACAATTTCGTTTTCGCCGCTGCCCGCAATAACGGTAAACTCGTGCGAGCCGCTGCCGCCAATCGCGCCGGAATCTGCTTCAACCGGGCGGAAGTTCAAACCGCAGCGCGTAAACACCTTGCTGTAAGCGTCATACATTTTCTGGTAGGAAACATCAAGGCCTTCAACATTTTTATCAAAGGAATAAGCGTCCTTCATAATAAATTCGCGCCCGCGCAGAAGGCCGAAACGCGGTCTTTTTTCATCGCGGTATTTGTTCTGAATCTGGTAAACACACAAAGGAAGCTGTCTGTAAGAGCGCACGTCCTGACGGATAAGGGTGGTTACCATTTCTTCGTGCGTCGGGCCAAGGCTGAACGGCCTTTCGTGGCGGTCCATCAGCTTAAACATTTCCTGTCCGTAAACATCCCAGCGGCCGCTTTCCTGCCAGATTTCCGCAGGCTGCACAATCGGCATCAAAAGTTCCTGCGCACCGGTAGCGTCCATTTCCTCACGCACAATGTTTTCTATTTTTTTCAGCACGCGCCATGCCAAAGGCAGATAGCTGTAAATACCTCCGGCTGCTTTGCGTATAAAGCCTGCGCGCAGCATCAGCTGATGGCTGATAACCTCCGCTTCGGCGGGAACTTCCCTTAAAGTAGGAGCGTACATTTGGGATACTCTCATTATTTATTCTTCCTTTCCGTCAAAATTTTGTCTATTTCTTTAAATAATTCATCAACAATTTCATCTTCGCGCACCTTGCGCAAAATTTCGCCCTTACGGAACAAAAGCCCTTCGCCGATGCCGCCCGCAATGCCAACGTCGGCTTCGCGCGCTTCGCCCGGCCCGTTAACCACGCAGCCCATAACGGCAACGGTTATCGGTTCGGTAATATTCGCCAGCTTCTTTTCCACCGTCAGCGCCAGCTTTTCAAGGTTTATCCTCGTCCTGCCGCAGGTCGGGCACGAAATTAAAGTCGGGCCGTATTCACGCAGCCCCAGTGCCTTCAAAATGGCAAAGCCTGTTTTAACTTCCTCCACCGGGTTGCCCGTCAGCGATACGCGGATGGTGTCGCCGATGCCTTCGGCCAGCAGCGTGCCAATGCCAACAGCCGACTTGATAATGCCGGAGTTGACAGTGCCTGCTTCCGTAATGCCAACGTGCAGCGGATAATCGCACTGCGAAGCCAGCAAACGGTAAGCGGCAATCGTTAAAGGCACGTCATGCGCTTTAAGCGATATTTTAATGTTGCGATAATCCATGCTTTCCAAAATACGAATATGCCGCCATGCCGCTTCAACCAGCGCTTCTGGCGTGGGATGCCCGTATTTTTCCAGCAAATCTTTAGGCAGCGAACCGGCATTTACGCCAATGCGGATTGGTATGTTCAACGGCTTAACCGCTTCCACCACGGCACGCACCTTATCGTCGCCGCCGATGTTGCCAGGGTTCAGGCGCAAGCCGCTGATGCCTGCCTCCACCGCCGCCAGTGCCAATTTATAATCAAAATGGATATCGGCAATTACCGGTATCGGGCTGTTTTTGCAAATCTCTTTCAGCGCTTCCGCCGCTGCCATATCCGGTACGGCGCAGCGCACAATGTCACAGCCTGCCGCCGCCAGTTCGTTAATCTGCGCCAGCGTTGCCGCCGCGTCATCCGTTCTGGTGTTGGTCATGGACTGCACGGCAACGGGCGCACCGCCGCCGATTTTTACGTTGCCCAACTGTATTTGCCTTGTTTTCCTGCGTTCCATCAGGCCACCTCTTTATCTGGATATATCACTGAAAATTGCCCACACGGTTAAAGTCAAAATCAGGCCGACGCCGATGCTCTGAATCATCGTCGCCGCTCTTTCGCCCAACGGTTTGCCGCGCAGCGCTTCCAAAATCAAAAGTACAAAATGCCCGCCGTCCAGTGCCGGCAGCGGCAGTAAATTGATAATGCCAAGGTTGATGCTTAAAAGCCCGACAAGGTTCAGCAGCGGCATCCAGCCGCTTTCCGCAGCCTCGCCCGCTATTTTGGCAATGCCGATAGGGCCGGTAACATCTGCCGGGGCAGCGCCGGTTACGATTTTATACAAACCGTCCAGCATCATTACCATAATGTAATAAGTATATTTAAAGCCCATTTGCAGGGATTCAAAAATGCCGAAGTCCTTATGCTCAACCTGCGGCGAAATGCCTACCAGCGCTTTGCCATAATCCTTATCAAATTTCGGTTTTAAGGTGTAATCCTTCGTCACACCGTTGCGTTCTGCCGTCAGCGCAACTTCATTTTCGCCGTAGGTGTTCAGCTCCGTAACCATTTCGGACCACGTAGCGACAGGCTTGCCGCCAACTGCCAAAATTTTGTCGCCCGCCTGCAAACCGGCTTCAACAGCAGATTTGCCCGGCATTACGTAGCCCAGTACTGGCTTATCGACAGGTACTTCCAGCCCGTTGACTGCAAAAATACCGGTAAATAAAAACACCGGCAAAATAAAATTCATCAAAACGCCAGCCAGAATAACCAGCATACGCGCCGGTATCGGCTTGGACTTGAACGCCCCCTCATCGGCAGGCTCATCCGGCTCCATGCCGGCAATTTTATTATACCCGCCCAGCGGGATAATCCTTAAACTGTACAGCGTTTCGCCGTATTTCTTCTGAAAAATGTTCGGGCCGAAGCCGATGGCAAATTCATCGACACGCATGCCCGTCATTTTTGCGGTAATAAAGTGCCCGAATTCGTGTACCGTTACCAGTACGCCGAACACAAAAAAGGCCGCAAGCAAAGTTGTCACTAACTTCCTCCTGTATTACAAGCTGCTTAAAAATCCGCGCGCTGCTTCGCGTGCAGCGGCGTCTGTATTTTCAATGTCGCTCAGCTCGGGCTGTAAAATATTTTTGTGCCCGGCAACAACATGTTCAATCGTCTTAATTATATCAAGGTATTTAATTTTGCCGTCCAAAAAGGCGTAAACCGCTTCTTCATTGGCGGCGTTAAAGGCACACGGCAACGTGCCGCCCTGCCTGCCGCATTCAACGGCAATTTTAAGCGCGGGGAACGCTTCCGTATCCGGCGCTAAAAATGTCAGCGTGCCTGCTTTAACAAAATCAAGCTGCCCAAAAGCGTTGTCGTAACGCTGCGGATAGGAAAACGCATACTGTATCGGCAGGCGCATATCCGGCAAACCCATCTGCGCAATGACGGAGCCGTCGTTAAACTCTACCATGCTGTGCACAATGCTTTGCGGATGTACGACAACATCTATTTTATCATAAGGCATGTCAAACAACCAGTGCGCTTCGATAACTTCCAGCCCTTTATTGGCAAGCGTGGAGGAATCCACAGTAATCTTTCTGCCCATGCTCCAGTTGGGGTGCTTTAAGCACTGCGCCAAAGTTACATCAGCAAGTTCTTCTTTGGTTTTGCCTAAAAACGGACCGCCGCTGGCAGTAATAATCAGGCGTTTAACTTCATCTTTTTTGCCGCCCTGCAGCGATTGAAAAATAGCGCTGTGCTCGCTGTCAACAGGCGTCAGCGAAACACCGTATTTTTTTACGGCTTCCATTACAATGCTGCCTGCGGCAACCAGAGTTTCCTTGTTGGCAAGGGCAATATCCTTGCCGTGCCTGATGGCTTCCAGCGTCGGCAAAAGCCCGGCGTAACCAACCATGGAAGCCAGCACCGTATCGACACCGTCGTAAGTAACCGCTTCCAACAGGCCTTCCCTGCCTGCCAGTATTCTGGTTTTGCCGCTGTAACGCGCTTTTAAACGCTGCGCCGCCTTTTCATCGGTCAACACAGCCATATCGGGGGCAAACTGTTCAATCTGCTCCTCCATCAAAGCGTCGTTTACATGCGCCGCCAACACTTTTATTTTCAGCTTATCGGGGTTGGCAGTCGCCACATCCAGCGTCTGTTTGCCAATCGAACCCGTACTGCCAAGAACAGCTACATTTTTCATCGCCATACCTCCAAGGGGATTACATAAAAAAGCTGTTAACCATAACGCTCAACAAAAATACATAATAGCCGACCGGAATTGCAAACAGCAAACTGTCGCAGCGGTCCAACACGCCGCCGTGTCCGGGGAAGATTTTACCGGAATCCTTAACGCCGAAGTTGCGTTTTAAAATGGATTCTACTAAATCACCCAACGGCGCAACAATTGCCACGCCAACGCCCAGCAGTACCGCAAGAAGCGTCGAGCCCTGGAATACATTGGCAGCATTAAGATAATGCAAACCGCCCATAATTACGGCCACGCTGCCGATAAAACCGGCAACAGCGCCTTCTACCGATTTATTGGGGCTGATGGTCGGACAGAGCTTGTGTTTGCCAAAGGCAGAACCTGCAAAATACGCAAAGGTATCGCTTGCCCAAACGCCAAGCATAATAACCCAAAACAAAATCTCGCCGCGGTCAATCGGCAAGCCCCACAGGCTGACCTGCAAATCTGCCGACGTAAAATACAAAGCGTCGCGCAGCAGGATAAAATGCGCAAAGCCAAAACCGATATACACCACAGCCATTACGGAAAGCGCCGTATTATGCGCCCACTTGCCGTCCGCGTGGTGGCGTGCCATGCCTTCAAGCATTACCAGTATCACGCCCAGCATTAAAATAGCCGGAAACAGCAAAAACGAATACACACTGATGTAACGGAACACAGCCGCCGCATAAATCAGGCAAATCATCGTCATGCCGGTCGAAAGCCAGTATACGTCCTGCCCGTTGGCACGCGCCATATTCCTGAACTCAAACAAACCCACCGTTGCCAGCGCAAAAATGGCGGCATCAAATAAATATCCGCCCTGGTGGATTAAAAATATAACTACCGGCAAAGCAACAATGCCGGTTATAATTCTTTTTAACATTACCACACCGCCAACTATTTAGTAATCAAACCGCCGTAACGGCGTTCGCGCCCGCCGTAAGCCTTTACCGCTTCCAAAAACATTTCGGGCGTAAAAGCAGGCCAGTAAACCTCTGTCGTCCAAATTTCGGCGTAAGCAATCTGCCACAGCATAAAATTGCTTATGCGCAAATCACCGCCCGGGCGGATTAATAAATCCGGTGCAGGCAGACCTTTGGTATACAGATAGTTTTCAAAATGCGCAGCGTCTATATCTTCAACCTTCAGCGAACCGCCCTGCACGTCAGTGACAATGTTCTGCACCGCATGCAGAATTTCAGCCTGTCCGCCATAGTTTATAGCCAAATTTAAAATAATGCCGGTATTTTCTGCCGTTACCTTTTCGGCGTGCTCCATTTTCTGGCGCACAACTTCAGGCAGTCCTTCGCGGCTGCCCATAAAACGCACCTGCACGTTGTTTTTGTGAAACTCGTCAATCTCGCTGGTCAAATAGCGGCTTAAAAGTTCCATAATAAAATTAACTTCTGTTACCGGGCGTTTCCAGTTTTCGGTAGAAAAAGCGTAAGCGCTGATAATTTTAACGCCAATCTTATCGGCAGTTTTAACAATATTTTTTAAGGTTTCCGCCCCGGCCTGATGCCCAAAGGTGCGCGGTTTGCCCTGCGCCTTGGCCCAGCGCCCGTTGCCGTCCATGATGATGGCAATATGCTGCGGAACTTTTTCCGGGTCGATGCCGGTTGTATCTACACTAATATCTTTATTGCCGGTTTTAAATTTAAATAAAGTATTAAACACAGTATCACCTTTCCGTTAAAGGCAATAAAACTGAGGTACCTCCCCAGAAAAGAGGAGGTTACTTCAGTTCTACGCAATAAATCAGGGTTGTGAAATTGCACCAACCGGGCAAGCGCCTGCGCAAGCGCCGCATTCAACGCATTCTTCGCCGATTTCATATTTGCCGTCGACTTCTTTGATTGCGCCAACCGGGCAGGTAGCAGCGCAAGTGCCGCAGCCTACACATTCATCTTTATTGATTTTCAGAGCCATCCTGTACGCCTCCTTTCCTGTATCTTCTTACAGTAATGATTTCTGCTTTATTGTTATCCAGCTCGCGCTGTCTAACCACATATTCGGTAATGCTGCCCTCCTGCGGCACGCCTTTGGATTTCGGCGGCTCGGTGGCAGTAACCTCGCAGGTATAGCCTGCCTGCTTTAAAATGCGCAGCGCCTCGCTAACCTCCAGCGCCAGAACGTCAGGAAACCCCATCAGATTTCCATAACCTCTTTTTCTTTGTGTTCCATAACGGTATCCACTTCTTTAATGAACTTGTCGGTCATTTTCTGGATATCGTCATTAGCTTTTTTAGCCTCGTCTTCCGTAATTTCTTTAGCTTTTTCAGCTTTCTTTACGGCGTCGTTGGCGTCGCGGCGCAGGTTTCTTACGCTTACGCGTGCGTCTTCTGCTTTTTTATGTACGGTTTTAACCAGTTCTTTACGTCTTTCTTCAGTCAGCTGCGGCAGGTTCAAACGAATTACACTGCCGTCGCTGTTCGGATTCAGGCCCAAATCGGATTTCATAATAGCGCGTTCAATATCTTTCAGCAGGTTCTTTTCCCAAGGCTGAATGATAATCATACGCGGTTCAGGCACGGTTACGCTGGCAACCTGGTTAACGGGCGTCGGCGTACCGTAATATTCAACCATTACCTTGTCCAGCAGCGAAACGCTGGCGCGGCCTGCGCGCACGGAAGCAAGGTCAACGCGCAAAACGTCAACGGTTTTGTGCATTTTCGTCTGTGTTGTTTCCAAAATCTCCTTAATTTCTGCCATCTTACTTTCCTCCCACCAAAGTACCAATCTTTTCGCCCAAAGCGGCTTTTAAAATATTGCCGGGTTTATCGATGTTAAACACAACAATGGGTATTTTGTTATCCATGCACAGGCTGATAGCGGTAGAATCCATTACGCTCAGCTTACGCTGGATTACTTCGATATAATCGAGCTCCTCGAACATTTTAGCGTCCGGGTTCTTGGCCGGGTCGCTGTCATAAACGCCGTCCACACCTTTTTTAGCCATCAGGATGGCATCGGCTTCGATTTCAGCCGCACGCAGAGCAGCAGTCGTATCGGTAGAAAAATACGGGTTGCCGGTGCCTGCCGCAAAAATAACTACCCTTTCCTTTTCCATGTGGCGGATAGCCCTGCGCCTGATATAAGTTTCGGCAATCTGGCGCATTTCAATAGCGGTCTGTACACGGGTCGGCACGCCAAGGTTTTCCAGCGCGCCCTGCAAAGCCAGCGAGTTGATTACCGTTGCCAGCATGCCCATATAGTCCGCAGTTGCCCTGTCCATACCTTTCGAGCTGCCGGACAGTCCGCGCCAGATGTTGCCGCCGCCGTTAACAACTGCAACCTCAAGGCCTGCTTCCGTTACGTCCTTAATTTGTCTGGCAATGGAATCTACTACCAGCGGGTCAATGCCAAAGCCCTTATCGCCTGCCATGGCCTCGCCGCTTAATTTTAAAACCACACGTTTAAATTTACTTTGTTCTGCCAAAATGCACGCCCCCTATACCGTAAAATTTACATACTTTTACATCTTGTTCTATATTCTACAAATACTCTGTTTTTCCTCTTTTTAGGCGCCAAAATTCATAATAACTTTGCAAAAGGCAAAAAATAAAGAGAGTACCTAAGCACTCTCTTTATTCAACAAGTATTATTTTACAAAAGACATAACTTCTGCTGCAAAATCTTCCTGTTTCTTTTCAATGCCTTCGCCCAGCTGATAACGGGTGAAGCGGCGGATGGAAATGTTTTCGCCGATTTTGGCAATAGATTCGGTAATCAGGTCGCTGATGGTTTTGTCCGGGTCTTTAACAAAGGGCTGCTCTAACAGGCAAACTTCTTTGTAGTATTTTTCAATACGGCCGGAAACCATTTTTTCAATAATTTTTTCCGGTTTGCCTTCATTGCGGGCCTGTTCGGAAAGAACCATTTTTTCATGTTCGAGTTCTGCGGTCGGAACTTCTTCGCGGCGCAGGTAGCTCGGGTTTGCAGCAGCAATGTGCATTGCGATATCTCTAACGAGGTTTTTGAAATCGTCGGTTTTGGCAACGAAGTCGGTTTCGCAGTTAACTTCAACCAAAACGCCGATACGGCCGCCGCCATGAATGTAGGATTCTACCAAACCTTCGGCAGCAATGCGGCCGGCTTTTTTAGCTGCGGCAGCAAGGCCTTTTTCACGCAGGAAGTCAATTGCTTTATCCATATCGCCTTCGGTAGCGGCAAGGGCTTTTTTGCAGTCCATCATGCCGGCGCCGGTGCGTTCACGTAATTCTTTTACTAATGCAGCGGTAATTTCAGCCATTTATTTTTCCTCCTGAAATCTTAAAAATTATTCTGCGTCTTCAGCAGCAGCGGTTTCTTCAGCCGGAACTTCGGCAGCTTCTTCGGTTTGCATGCCCTGACGGCCTTCCAGAACTGCGTCAGCCATTTTAGCGGTCAGCAGTTTAACAGCGCGGATAGCATCGTCATTTGCCGGGATTACATGGTCGATAACATCCGGGTCGCAGTTGGTGTCAACGGTTGCAACGATAGGAATGTTCAGTTTGCGAGCTTCCATAACGGCAATGTTTTCTTTGCGCGGGTCGATGATGAACAGAGCGCCCGGCAGTTTTTTCATATCTTTAATACCGCCAAGGTATTTGGTCAGTTTTTCCATTTCATGGCGCAGGCCGATAACTTCTTTTTTCGGCAGTACGTCAAAAGTGCCGTCAGCTTCCATAGCTTCAAGGGTACGCAGGCGTTTGATACGGCCCTGGATGGTTTTGAAGTTGGTCATCATGCCGCCCAGCCAACGTTCGTTTACATAGAACATGTTGCAGCGCAGAGCTTCTTCACGGATAGCTTCCTGAGCCTGTTTTTTGGTACCAACGAACAGAATGCTTTCGCCGCTTGCAGCAACGTCACGCATAAAGTTGTAAGCTTCTTCTACCTTTTTAACGGTTTTCTGCAGGTCGATGATGTAGATACCGTTTCTTTCGGTGAAGATGTACGGAGCCATTTTCGGGTTCCAGCGGCGGGTCTGATGACCGAAGTGTACGCCGGCTTCGAGTAATTGTTTCATAGAGATGATTGCCATTTTTTATTCCTCCTGTTTTTTCCTCCGCCTGTTTCTTCTCTGCCCTAACCAAATCGGACAGCGGGCAAATCCGCAGGCGTGTGTATTTTTACACGCGTAATATTATATCACAAGCCTTTAACGCCAGGCAAG
>CASFJU010000009.1 GCA_949295115.1 uncultured Phascolarctobacterium sp. | reverse complement strand
AATTAGCAGCGAGTGCAAACGAAGCTGATAATTGTGACAGGGAGCTTTCGCATAGTATGCGACTGAATAGGGAGCATATGACGCGTATAGATAGCTGCCTACATTATCTTAAAACTACAATGGTTAAAATTCTTTTTCTGTGCTACAATTAGTTTAAACTGATAAATATAATAAGAAGGTTAAAACTATGCTGAAAAATATCAGTATGCCGGTCGTTGCGCTGGCACTGGGGCATTTGGTAACGGATTTGCAGGCAGGAGCACTGCCTATCGTGCTGCCGCATTTAAAAGAACTGTTTGCCTTAAGCTATTCGCAGCTGGCGTTTATTGTGCTGACTCAGAATATAACTTCATCAGTTATTCAGCCGTTGTTTGGTTATATTACAGATAAAAAATCGCTGCCGGGCATGCTGCCGTTTTGCGCTGCCATGGCTGGTGCGGGTTTTGCTTTTGTCGGCTGGGTGCCGGCGTATGGCCTACTAATGTGTACGGTCGTCGTTATTGGCGTTGCCAGTGCAACCTATCATCCGCAGGCTTCTAAAACTACTAATTTTTTAAGTACGGACAACAACAAAGCTGCCAACATGGGGCTGTTTTCACTGGGCGGCAACGCCGGGATGGCAGCCGGGTCGCTGCTAATGGCGTTTTTATTGACGCTGCCGGGCGGTTTGCACAACACGATGTACTTTGTGTTGCCGGGCTTACTTGTATTTGGCTTGATGATGAAGTATATGCCGGAATACAAGCGCGTTAATTTGGAACATAATTTAATGGTGCAGGCTGCTAAAAAGAGCGGCGCAGTGCAGAAAATACCTTATGCGGGATTGGCGTTTGTGCTGATGTTTATCTTTCTGCGTTCCACCATTCATACAGGGCTTTCCACCTATCTGCCTTTATTTTTCATCAACTTCCGCGACGCTGCGCCGGAATTTGCCAGCATGTTGGTATCGTTCTTCCTTTTGGGCGGCGTGGCAGGTACTTATATCGGTGCGGTGCTGAGCGATAAGCTGGGCGCAAGGCGCATTATTTTGGGTTCGGTGCTGTGCAGCATTCCTGCCATCTGGCTGATTGCCAATGTAACGCAGCCTGCCGCCGTGCTTTTTGCCGTGGCTTTGGCAGGTTTTTCCATCATCGGCTCGTTTGCCACAACCACAATTTTAGCGCAGACGATGCTGCCCAACAATGTCGGCATGGCCGCCGGGCTGACGATTGGTTTCAGTGTCGGTATGGGCGGCTTTGGCGTTACCATGCTGGGTTTTTTAGCCGATTATTACGGCCTGCCGTTTGTCATGGGGCTGATTACCGTGCTGCCGGTGCTGGCAGCTGCAGTGGCGTTTAAAATTCCTATTCCGGCGCAGCTGCGCAAATAAGGAGCGCATATAATGAACGATTATAAAAAAGGCCTGGCCTGCGGACTGGGCGCATATGTTTTGTGGGGCGTGCTGCCAGTTTACTGGAAGCTGCTGGACGACGTGCTGCCGTTTGAAATCCTTTCCAGCCGTTTTATGTGGAGCTGCGTGTTCGTGGCTCTCTTGATTATATTTCAGGGCAAACTGCCGTTGTTCCTTACCGAAGTCAAAAGCATTTTCAGCAGTTTCAAAACCGGTGCCGCCATGGTTTCCGCAGCCTTTGTCATCAGCATCAACTGGGGTTCGTTCATCTGGGCGGTCAACAACGGGCACATTGTGGAAACCAGCATGGGCTACTACATCAATCCGCTGGTAAGCGTACTGTTTGCGGTGCTGTTTTTACGCGAGCGGCTGAACAAAATGCAGATTGCCGCCGTGCTTTGCGCCTGCGTGGGTGTGGCCAGCATGGTGTGGAGCTTCGGCAAACTGCCGTGGGTATCGCTTACACTGGCCGTCAGCTTTGCGCTGTACGGGCTGATTAAAAAATTACTGCCGGTGAGCAGCCTGACCAGCATTATGCTGGAAACCTTAATTATTACGCCGCTGGCGCTGATGTATGAATACACGCTGTGGCAGCAGGGCGTTTCGTTTTATGCCTCCGGCGATACGCATGTGCTGTGCCTGCTGGCCGGTGCGGGCGCGGTAACAGCCGTGCCGCTTTTGCTGTTTACTGCCGGGGCGAAGCTCTTGCCGCTGAAAATCATCGGCTTTTTGCAGTACATTTCGCCGACGCTGACCTTGCTTTTGGGCGTGTTCGTCTACGGCGAACCGTTTACAGGCAGCCATTTACTGGCTTTCGGCTGGATTTGGGCCGCGCTTGCCCTTTTTGTTGTTTCGCAGCTGCGGAGCAATTAAACAGTTTGTAAGCGTAATGTAAAACTGCTGTAAAAATTCGCAAACAGCATATATAGTAGTAAGGTTAGTTATCCGCACAAGCGGCAAACTTATTAACATTTTGTTGATAATGTGTTGAAAACTGTGGATAAATCCTGCGTAAAACTGCAAAAGCCTGTAAAAAAGTAAGGAAATTTGACGGTTAGTTTATAAAAAAAGAGCGAACTGTGGAAAACTATGTGGAAAATATCGATAACTGACCGGTAAGTTTTGTAAATTAAAAACACAGTATCTTGTGCCTGCCGGTAAATTTATCGGTTGATATTACCGGAGCCTTTTGGTGGGCACTTGTTTTTTTGCTTGCGTAAAACGCCATTTTTGGCGATAATATATAAGGATGACTAAATTAATGGAGGCATTTTAATGGCTATAAAACAGTTAGACGCCGTACAGGCGATGGAAGAAATTACGGGCGGCAAAGTTGTAGCCGCATCTTTAAGCGAGGTGCAGGGTGCATGGCTGGCGCTGCTTGATGCGGAAGCGGGTCGCGTGCTGGCTTGCGCTTACAAGGGCGAATGTGCTTTTGCCGGCCTGTTTGCAAAAAAAGAAAGCGGCAAGGTGAAGGACATCACGGTAGACGTAATGGAGCTGAACCCCAACAATGCCGCCGTGGTGCGCCGCTATGTAAAATGGACTGCGCCGCAGGCACAAAACGGCAAGGGCATCAGCGTGGCCTTCAGCGACTGGCTGGGTGCTGCCGCTGCTTACGCCGCACCGCAGTTTAAACTGCGTCAGGCGCGTCCGGTGCTGGTAGATTACGCCGCCGCCAATGCGGATGTTTTAAAACGCAATTTTTTGGAAGCAGTAGACACCGCAACATGGGGTGTGCTGGAGCTTGGCTACAAGGAAGGCTACGGTGCCAACGCTGCCGGGCTGACGACGGAAGAAGAAATCGTTAAAGCACTGCTTTACGGCTACAGCATGATTGGCTTTGACTGCAGCGATAAAATCGATACCAAAATCGAAAGCATGAGCGCCGACGAAGTAGCAGCCAAATACAACGAACTGCCGGAAGAATTCCGCGAGGCGATGAAAGGTTCATATCTGGAAGCCAACTTTAAAGCAGGCGACACCGTTGTGCATTTTGAGCCTGAACAATTGCAGCGCATCGTACTGGAATTCGGCGAAGCGATTATGCACACCCAGTACATTTATAACACCTATTTAAAAAACACCCCGTGGGATATTGACTTTGAGCTGAAACTGGCTAAGGCCGATAAACTGATGACGCCGCAGGAGCTGTATTTAATCAGCAACGAGCTGCAGCGCAACGGCATTAAAATGGCTTCTATGGAACTGGATGGCGCACAGGCTGCCGCCGACCCAGAAGGCATGAAAGTGTACGGCGAAATTGCCGCTACCTTCGGTTACAGGCTGAGCCTTTTAAACGCCGACCTGTATGCCAAAGAGCTGGGAGCGCTTGCCAAAGCCTTCAAAGGGCAGGCCTGCTTTAAAACCGGCAACCTGCTGTGGCTGGCAGCTTTAAATATCGTTAAGGCGCAGGATGAAGCCCTGCTGAAAGAAATGCAAAGCTTTGCACAGCTGCCCGATTTTACCGGCATGCAGATTTTACCGGCGGACGAAGCTAATCGCGCATGGGCGCTGGCTTATAAAAAACTGCTGAACCCCGAAGCAGGCTTTGCCGCTAAGGTTAAAGCCGTGCTTGCCGCAAACGGCGCCGCTTACAAAGCAGAAGTTGAAAATGCCGCAGCTGCTGTTTTAAAAGAGCTGTAAAAATTTAAAATACAGCTTGCAAAACGCCTAAGCGGATGATATAATATTTAAGCTTGTATAGATATATACAATTCCCCTGCTCCCAAACGGGGGCCAAAGTCCAAAGGAGGAGGTGATTTCGTGAACAATTACGAAGTCATGTACATCGTTAAACCGGTTGTAGAGGAAGAAGCATTTGAAGCTGTTGTAGCCAAATTTGAAAACCTCATCACCGCAAACGGTGGTACTGTAGAAAAAACCGACCGCTGGGGCAAAAAACGCCTCGCTTATGAAATCCAGGATTTCACCGAAGGTCAGTATGTACTCGTAACTTTCAGCGCAGAACCCAAAGCTGTTAAAGAACTTGACCGTGTAATGAAAATTACCGACGAAGTAATGCGCCACATGGTTATTAAAAAAGGCGAGTAATCCGGAGGTAACGTAAAGTTATGAACAAGATTATGTTATTGGGCCGCCTGGTGCGTGACCCGGAAGTGCGTTATACCACTACCGGCAAGGTTGTATGCCAGTTCACGCTGGCGGTTGACAGGCCTTTTACTAATCAGGACGGGCAAAGAGAAGCCGATTTTATCAACATCGTTGTATGGGGTAAAACGGCAGAATTATGCGGGAACAGCCTTATGAAAGGGCACAGGGTGCTTGTGGACGGCCGCTTGCAGATCCGCAGCTATGACGGCAAGGACGGCAACAAACATTATGTTACCGAAGTTGTCGCTAACGGCGTGGAATTTATCGAACGCAAGGGCTATACGCCGGGTAATGGCGGTGAAGCAGGCAGCGGCAGAAGCGATATGGAATCCTTCGGCTCGCAGGTTCCTTTTGATGAGGAAATCCCATTTTAACAAGGAGGGTTTAAGCGAATGAAACGCGAAAGAGGCAGAAGACCGAGAAGAAAAGTTTGCAGCTTCTGTGTTGATAAAGTTGAAGAAATCGATTATAAGGACGTAGCAAGACTGCGCCGTTATATCACCGAACGCGGCAAAATTTTACCGCGCCGTATTTCCGGCAACTGCGCAAAACATCAGCGCCAGATGACCACTGCAATTAAACGCGCACGTAACGTAGCATTGCTGCCGTTTACCTGCGAATAACCGTCTGGCTTAAAGCACAGCGGAAAATAACAAGCAAATCCCTTTTACTGTGGCAGCACGGTAAAAGGGATTTTTGTATCTTTATAAGTTCGTTACGCAATATTACTGCGTAAAATTTTTAACGCCTGTTTATGGTTTTTACTAACCATAGCAGGCGTTATTTTTTGTTTGGCGGCAAGTTCCTTGCCGCTGTAACCTTCAAAGTATAAGGCTTTTATTGTATTGCGCTGCTTTTCAGTCAGCTTTTTTAAAGCCAGCTTCAATAATATGGCAAGTTCCTCGCGCTCAATCATGTTATCAGCAAGGGCTGGCGTATCGCTATCATCGCCGACAGGGATAGCAGTTTCGTTATTTTCACGTTTCCACGCTTTTTTCATCTCGTCATATAAAGCGAAATGAATTCGGCAGCGGACATAACCCGCAAAATGCGTAAAATCAGCGCCGTTATAATTCAAAACAAGTTCAATAAATTTAAGGCGCGCCAAACTTAAACCTTCTTCGTAACCGATAGAGTTATAAAAAATTTCTCTCCGCATCTCCTTTTTAAACAAAGGCTCGTAAAAAATACAAAGCCTTTCCAAAGCATCCTTATCGCCGTTTTGCGCGGCGGTAACTAATTGTTGAGTAAGTTTTGCCTGCTCATCATAATCCGTTGGCATTTTGGCAAAAGCATTTGCGCCTGCGGTGGATAAATTGTGATGAGGCGGATGGTCGCATTTTGCACCTGCAACAAGGTTAAAAATATTAAGTTTTTGTTTTTGAGTCATGGATATAAAATCCCCTTTCTAAATATTTTTACCTGCTTTTTGGTGCACCTTTAAAGCGCGGCAAAAATCATTATACCGAAAAGAAAAGCAAAAAAACAAGACTGTTTTTGAAAAATTATATGTGCTAAACTGAAAAGTTACGCTTAACAAAAAAAGGTTACCAGTTGCAAGACTAGTAAAAGTAAGAATTATTTCTCTGTAAAAGTCTTGCGGGGGGGGACAACTATGGTATTATAATATCGGTGAAAATCATAATGAGGAGGATGTATTATGAAACGGAAAAATTTGGAAAAGGCTGTGCTTTTAACGATAATGGTGATGAGCTTGCATGGTGCCGCATATGCAGAAAATCCTGTAAAAGCAGATGGAACGCAGGAAACTATTACAACTACAACAGGACAGGATTCAACAATTTTAATCAATGATACAACTCAAGTGGGTTTATCTGCTGTTAATGGCGGTAGTGTTACTGTTGATGGAAACGGAAAACTTATTATAGATAAAAATGCCGGCGGTGACGCAATTTCTATCGGTGCTGATAGTTTCAATGAAGCAAATGACCCTAATGCTTCAAATGTTAGCAGCGGCTCATTAATAATTAAAGATAATACACATTTAGAAATAGATATGGATGCACAAACATCCGGAACTACAAATTATGATGGAATGAACGGATTATATCTGACAGGCAATAATTCTAAAGTTGAATTAGGCTCGGGCGGATTATCCATTAATATGACTGTAAAAGATGGCACTAATGATTATATAAGGGGTATTAATCAGGATAGCGGTATTTTTACAGCTAATGGTTTTGTTGATATAAAGATGTCCGCAGAAAACAATAATCTTTATATAAGTGGTATTGATTTGCGTAAAAATTATGATGAATCGAAATTATATTTAAATAGCGGCGCCAATATTGAAGTAACCGGCAACGGTAATGCTACAGCAAGTGCTGTAGGTATTTACTCACTAACAGGTGCAGAATTATCTGCTACTGATAAAGTAACTTTAAATGTAAAAGATGCCAAAGAGAATTACGGCATTACTGTTGGCTCCACAGATAATAGCAAAGAAAATTTGCATTTGAAAGATTTAGAAGCTACCGTCAGCGGTGGCGAGAAAAGCCATGGTATGCAAGTACATGGTGGTGTTGCTGTTCTTGAAAATGCAAATATAACTGTTAAAAACGGTACAGAAAGAACTGCAGGCATTTGGACATGGAGTAAGGGGAATTATACTGGTCAGGCAAAATTAGGAAATGGCAGTATTACAGCCGAAGGTGGCAATAAAACTTATGGCCTTATGGCGCAGCAAGGAAGCTCTATTGAAACAACTGGTCAAATAGAAATTAATGCAAAAAATGCGACAACATATAATTATGGTATTTATGCAGAGGCTTCAAAAGTTGAAATGAATGGCAATAAATCAACTATTAACGCAGAAAATGGTACACATACATATGGTGTTCTTACTAGTCAGAACGGAACATTTGAATCACAAAATTTATTAGAAGTTAAAGCGATAAATGGTACTACTGGAAACTATGCCATTTATGCAAACGGTGGTACGGTAAATGCTGTTGATGCACAAATTGAAGCATCCGGTAAAAACGCTTTTGGTGTAATATCTAAAACTGTAGGTGGGGTAGCTTCAAATGTAACATTTAGTGGAAATGCGGATATAGAAGCTGTTATAGCCGCCCGAGCTACCGGTGCAGATTCTAAAATTATTTTTGATAAAGGACTCATTGCCGGTAATGTTGCTGCAACCCAGCTCCAAGCTATGGGTGGCGGTATAGTTACAGTTAATTCTTCCGGTAATGGCGTTGTTCAATATAATGGCGTTACTCATATGGAAATGGGTAATGGCAGTTCGGTTGATATGAACCTTAATAATAATGAATCTTACTGGAATTTAACCGGTAACAGTGAAATGCGCGATTTTAATATTGCCAATAATGCATTGCTTGATATGACTAAAGATAGTGGGGCAAATAGCATACTTTATGTAACCGGAGATATGAAAGGTGACAACGGCATTATTAAAATGGATGTTGACGCAACTGAAGTTGCAAATAATGACAGCTTAATTGTTGCAGGTACACATAGCGGAACACATTATATCAATTTAAATGTTATTAATGGTAGTGAAAATAGTGATGCTGTTGTTGGCAAAGTATTGGTAAATGTTGCTAATGAAACAGGCGAGTTTAAAGCAAATGATGTAGAAGGCGCATTGTATTGGAACAGTTTTGAATTAGAAGCTGTAGAAAGCGAAGTAGCTGGTTATGATAAAGATTGGAAAATTTCAGCAGTAAACCAAAAAGCTGATGCTACAACCTCCGTCGATACGATTCTTGGCGCAAACGCACTTAATTACCATACATGGCGTGCAGAAAATGACCAGCTTATGCGCCGCATGGGCGAGCTTCGCAACAATAACGGCGACGAACAGGGCGCATGGTTCCGCATACATGGCAGCAAAATAAGCCATGACGACATTGCCGGTTTTGAAAATAAATACACTACTTATGAACTTGGTTACGACCAGCTTACCAAAGAAACAAAAGATATGGTGCGTTATACCGGCGCAGCTTTAAGCTACACCGACGGCAGCAGCAGCTACGACAGCGGCAATGGTGAAAACCACAGCAAAGCGCTTAGCTTTTATAATACAGACCTTTACCGCAGCGGGCACTACCTTGATTTGGTATTTAAGTATGCCAATATGGATAATGATTTTAGTGTATTTGATACTGCGGGACAAAAAATAACCGGCGAATACAGAAACACCGGCATCAGCGTAAGTGCTGAATATGGACGCAAAAACGATTTGAAACATGGCTGGTATGTTGAACCGCAGGCACAGTTAACGCTTGGTTACTTTGGCGGTGATGAATACGAAACCAGCAACGGCATAAGCGTAGACCAGAGCGGCATTGCCAGTGTGCTTGGGCGTGTAGGCTTCAATATCGGCAGAGAACTTGGCAACAGCGGCGTAATTTACGCCAAAGCCAACCTGCTGCATGAATTTGCAGGCGATTATGATATCGACATGTACGATAATGCAGGCAACCATCGCGCCGAAAGCGCAAGCTTTAACGATACCTGGTTTGAATATGGCGTAGGTGCAGCATTAAAGACCGGCAAAAACAACCACCTGTATTTTGACTTTGTAAAAACCGCAGGCGGCGATTTTGAAAAAGATTGGCAATGGAACGCAGGTATGCGCTGGACTTTTTAATAGTTAAATTTTGCGGTTGAATAAAGCGCGAGATTTATGAAATTTGGTAAACAGCGCCTTCCTGTAAAAAATAATCATTTTTTATGGTCTTCCTTATTAAAAATATAAATGGAAGGCGCTTTTACAAAATATATGAATAAAAGAGGGTTTAATATGAAACATAAAAATTTAGAAAAGGCAGTTTTGTTAACAGTTATGCTGATGTCATTTCATGGCGGTGTTGAAGCAGCAGCTGTAACCAATAATGATATTGATACAGATAAAACAACTGCGGTTGATTCAATTACGGCAAATGACGGTAATGAACATAATGTTAGCGGTAATGGTAATTTAACTGTTAATTATAATTTTAAAAATGGAACTGCTGTCGAAGCAAATTCCGGGTCTGCTATACATTTTAATAATCCTGATACTACTGTTACTGCAAGTAATTCAGAAAATGGCTTAAAAGCCGATAATGCAACTATTACGTTTGATGATGGCGCTAAATTGACTGTGAATTTTAACAGTACTGCTAATGGTATTTATGTTACCGGTAATAACGGTCAATTTACTGTTGGTGCTGCCGGGGCAAAAATAGAATCCAGCGGGTTAAGTAATGAACCGCTGCAAAAAGGTATTTTTCAGGAAAGCGGTACTTTTACAGCAAACGGTAAATTAAACATAGATTTATCAAGCAGCCCTGCTGCTTATCTTATTGGCATTGATATGCGTACAGCTTTGAATCAAAATAAACCGGTAATGAATATTACTGGTGCAGATATTACACTTCATGGTAAAACCATAGATGCTGCAGGTATTTTAAACCAGGGCGGCACATTAACGGCAACAGATAAACTTACAATAAATGTAAGTGGGGGTACTAATAGTAACTATGGTATTGATGTCGGTTCAGTATTTGAAGAAACCCATACGAATATTAAAGATGCCGAAATTACTGTAACCAGTTCCGGCAACGGTTCTGCTGCCGGTATTTTTAGCAGAAATGGAAGTGAATTGACTGCTGATAAACTTTACATTACGGCAAATGGTACAGGCTCGCAAAATATTGGTATTTATACTCATACCAAGGAAGATTCCACCGTAGAATTTAACGGAGGTACTTTAACCGTAAACAGCGGTACAAGTGGCTATGGTATAAAAGCTTTGGGCGGAGCTGTTACTTCTAACGGGGATTTAACTATTACAGCAGAAGGCGCTGCTACTAATTTTGCCGTACTTGCAGAAAATACAGGTACGAATGTTAACCTTAACGGTACAACGAATATTACTTCTAAAGGCAGTGCAGCAGCATTTGGTTTGGTATCCGGTATTGGCGCTACTGTAAACTCGACAGGTAAAGCAACTGTTGTAGCAGGAGGCGGAACGGCATCTAATGTTGGCGTTTATGGCAATGGCGGCAACCTTAATGTTAATGATGTAGATGTAACTGTAAGCGGCACTAATGCTATTGGTGTATATGCAAAGCAGGGTAAAAATAACAGTACCGGAGAGTTGTTTGATGCACAGGTAAACATTAAAGGTACGGCAGTTGTAAATTCTGCAATAACGGCTTATGCAATTAATGAAGGTTCCGGTATTACATTTGAAAAAAGCTTAATCGCCGATAATGGTACGGCTTCTCAAATTTTAGCTTCAGCAGGCGGCGCGGTAAATATTAACAGCACCGGCGAAGGTACGGTTATTTACAGGGGCGTAACCCGTTTTGCGGATGATGTTGATAACACTATCAATATGAATTTAAATAATGCGCAGTCGGTTTGGAACCTTACAGGAAATTCGGAATTAACGGATTTTACCAGCGCGAATAATTCGTTGCTTGATATGACGCAGGACAGCGGAGCTTACAGCAATGTAACTGTTAACGGTAATATGACCGGTAATGGCGGCATTATTAAAATGGATATTGACGAAACTAAAAATGCTAATAATAGCGACCGTTTATATGTTAATGGTACGCATAGCGGAATTCACTATATTGATATAAATCCCGGCGGCACAAATTTTGATGGAAAATCTGCTATTGGTACTGTTTTAGTGAGTGTAGGAACAGAAACCGGTGAGTTTAAAGCAAAAGACAGTGAAGGCACATTGTTCTGGAATAGTTATGATTTGACGCAACAAGATAGTACAACTGGTGGATATACCAAAGACTGGGTTGTTAGTGAATGGACACAAAAAGACGAACCCACTACCTCCGTCGATACTATCCTTGGCGCAAATGCTTTGAACTACCATACATGGCGTGCAGAAAACGACCAGCTTATGCGCCGTATGGGTGAGCTGCGCAACAACGGCGCTGATGAAGAAGGCGCATGGTTCAGAGTACATGGCAGCAAAATTAACCGTGACGACAGTATGAGCTTTGAAAATAAGTACACTACTTATGAGCTTGGCTACGACCAGATTACCAAACAAACTAATGACATGGTGCGTTATACCGGCGCGGCGTTAAGCTACACCGACGGCAGCAGCAGTTATGAAAGCGGTAATGGCGAAAACCACAGCAAGGCAATTGCTTTTTATAACACCGATATTTATAACAGCGGCCATTACCTTGATTTGGTATTTAAATATGCCAATATGGATAATGACTTTAATGTTTACGATACCAACAACAATAAAATCAACGGCGAATATAAAAACACCGGCATCAGCGTAAGCGCTGAATACGGACGCAGAAACGATTTGAAAAACGGCTGGTATGTTGAACCGCAGGCACAGTTAACGCTTGGATATTTTGGTGGGGACGAATACGAAACCAGCAACGGAATCAGCGTAGACCAGAGCGGCATTGCCAGCGTGCTTGGGCGTGTAGGCTTCAACGTTGGTAAACAAATCGGTGACAGCGGCGTAATTTATGCTAAAGCCAACCTGCTGCACGAATTTGCAGGCGATTATGATATTGATATGTATGACAGCGCAGGCAACCATCGCGCCGAAAGCGCAAGCTTTAACGATACATGGTTTGAATACGGCGTTGGCGCAGCTTTAAAGACCGGCAAAAACAACCACCTGTACTTTGACTTTGTAAAAACCGCAGGCGGCGATTTTGAAAAAGAATGGACATGGAACGCCGGTATGCGCTGGACGTTCTAATTAGAAAGTAACTGCCTGCAAACGTGTTAACTTATCTTAAATTAAAGTCTGTCCAATCTTTCCCACGTATGTTTGCGGGCAGTTCTTTATAAAGTTGTAAAAAATAAAAGAGGGTTTTTAAGCCCTCTTTTAATAAATGAAGAAATTGATATTGACTTATAAATTATGAGATGAGGTGAAAATAATGGAGCAGGAAATCCCTATGAAAAATGTGCTTTTGAAAGACGCTGTGGGTGATGGGAAAATAGAGTATTGCCTGTACAATCCTCGTAATAAGAGTGGTATACAAACGTGGGAATTGAAAGTTTTAAATGCTGACGGAACACGGAAGGTTATTATAGTGCGTGATTATGGCTTTCAGGTGCAGAAAGACCAGATCCAAATAAATCCGTTTAAAACGCGCGCTGAACGTAATACGGAAATTAACCGCCTGTACCATGAAGAAGGCTTGTCGCAGGTCTTCCTCGGTAATTTGTTCAACATCAGCCAGCCTTCGGTATCGTTAATTGTGAACGGAAAATAACCGATATATTTGAAGATACGTCCCAAAACTGCAAAACATGATACAATAGCCGGGGTAAAATTGCTGCCCCGGTTTTATTGGTTTTAAGTAAAAGCACTATGTTTGTGACAGAAACACACGGCAAAATGTGTAGCTGTATACAAAACAAAAATCCCTTAAAAACGGACAAAAATAAAAATCTATCAAAAATTAACAAAAATGCTGAAAAAATATTGAAAATCTGTATGTAAAATTAAAAAAATCATTGACAAAAATGTAAAAAATTATTACAATGGTGAACAAGATAGTTGCGGGGCAGTTTTTTAAGCAATGAGGGGAGAGCTTAACTGCCCACAGCGGCATAATTTATTTTAACGAAAAGGGGAAAGACACATGAAGAAATGGAAAAAATTTACAAGTGCCTGCCTGGTTGCAGCATTAAGCGCAACTTTACTCGCAGGCTGCGGCGGAGAAAAGAAGGAACAGGCTGCTGCCAATTCTAACAGCTATGTAATCGGCGCAAGCTTTGAGCTGACCGGCAATGTTGCCAACTACGGCAAATCCACGCTGTCCGGTTTGAAACTGGCTGTTGACCAGGTTAACAAAGCAGGCGGCGTTAACGGCAAACAGCTTGTTGTTGTTGAAAGCGACAACAAATCCGAGCCTGCCGAATCCGGCAACTCCGTAACCAAGCTTATTACTCAGGATAAAGTTGTGGCTGTTGTTGGCCCTGCTACCAGCGGCTGCGTATTTGCTGCTACTCCGGTTGTAACCAGCAATAAAGTACCTCTTATCGCACCGTGCGCTACCGCACCGGCAATTACCGTTGATAACGGCCAGGTTAAGGAATTTATCTTCCGCGCCTGCTTCATCGACCCGTTCCAGGGCCGCGTAATGGCTGAATTTGCCGACAAGACTTTGGGCGTTAAAAACGTAGCAATTCTGCATGACGCTTCCAGCGATTATTCCAAAGGCCTTGCAGAAGTATTTGAAAAAACTTTGAACGAAAAAGGCGGCAAGGTTGTTGCCAAAGAAGCTTTCCTTGCTAAAGATATCGACTTCAAAGCTGCTCTGACCAAAATCAAAGCTGCTAACCCGGAAGCAATCTACATCCCCGGTTACTATGAAGAAGTTGCCAAAATCGTTAAACAGACCCGTGAACTTGGTTTGAATGTTCCGCTTATCGGCTGCGACGGCTGGGACAGCCCGAAACTTGTTGAAATCGCAGGCCCTGAAGCTTTGAACAACACCTACTTCTCCAGTGCTTTCTCTGTTCAGGACCAGACCGAATCCGTTCAGAAATTCATTGCCGACTACAAAGCAATGTACCAGAAAGACCCGGATATCTTCTGCATGCAGGGTTATAACGCAGGCCTCGTTCTTGCCGATGCTCTTAAACGTGCAGGCGACGGCGCTGACGGCACCAAACTTGCAGCAGCTATTGCAGCTACCAAAGACCTGCCAGTTGCAAGCGGCAAGCTGACCTATGATAAAGACCACAACCCGATTATCGCCGCTATCATCATCGAAATGAAAGACGGCGTACAGAGCTTCAAAGAAAAAATCGCCCTGTAATTAACACTAAAAATATAGAAATTAAATTATAATTTAAACTGTTTTGCTTTTCGTAGTCCGGGAACTGTTGTTTCAGGTTTCCGGACTATTTTAAAAATAAAATGAAACACAAATGAGGGGGAATTTGATATGAAAAGGGTATCCAAAGCTTTAGCGGCTTTAGTTTGTGCTTCGCTTTTAACGGCGGGTTTAACCGGCTGCGGCGGCGAGAAAAGCGCCGATACCATTAAGGTGGGCGCTAACCTTGAGCTGACCGGCGGCAGCGCGACTTTTGGCATTTCGTCCAAAAACGCGATTGACCTGGCGTTTAAGGAGCTTAACGACAAGGGCGGCATTAACGGCAAAAAGCTGGAGCTGGTTGTTGCGGATAACAAGTCCGAAGCGGCGGAAGCTGCCAACGCCATGCAGAAGCTGATTTCTCAGGACAATGTTGTGGCGGTTATCGGACCGAACCTTTCTTCTTCGGTAATTGCGGCATCGGCAATCAATAACGGCGCCAAAGTGCCGGATATTACGCCGATGGGCACCAATCCGAACATCACGGTAGACCCGGCCACCGGCAAAACAAGGGATTTTAACTACCGCACCTGCTTTATTGACCCGTTCCAGGGAACTGTAATGGCAACTTTTGCCAAGGATGACCTGAATGCGGGCAGTGCGGCGATTTTGATTGACAATTCTTCCGACTATGCCAAAGGTCTGGCGCAGTTCTTTAAAGAGAACTTTGTTAAAAACGGCGGCACGGTTACTGCGGAAGAATCTTACCTGCAGAAGGATACTGATTTTAAAGCAACTTTAACCAAAATTAAAGCAGGCAATCCGGACTTTTTATATGTGCCGGGCTACTATCAGGAAGTTGGCATGATTGTTAAACAGGCGCGCGAGCTGGGCATGAGGATGCCGATTGCCGGCGGCGACGGCTGGGACAGCGCGAAACTGCCGGAGATTGCAGGCGCTGCTTCTTTGAACAACACTTATTTTTCCAGCCTGTATTCGCCTGACGATGCTTCAGATATCAACAAAAACTTTGTAGCTGCGTACGAAAAAGCCTACGGCAGCAAGCCGGACGTTTTTGCGGCACTGTCTTACGATTCGGCGCTTCTGGTTGCCGAAGCCATTAAAAACGCAGGCAGCGCTGAACCCGCTAAAATCAGCGAGGCGCTGGCAAAAATTAACGGTTTCCAGGGCGTATCGGGCACTGTAACCTTCGACGCGCAGCACAACCCTGTTAAGAGTGCCGTTATTCTGGAATATGTTGACGGCAAACAGGCTTTAAAGACGAAAATTAATCCTTGATAACCAATAAATTATTTTGTTTTAACAGAAAGGCTGCGGTTTGGCCACAGCCTTTCGTTATTTTGCTTAAAGCGCCTGCCACGGCGCGGCAGGCTTAAATTTGTGAATGGGAGGAAATTTTATGGATATGGGTTCGCTTCTGCACCAGTTTTTGCAGCAGCTGATTAACGGTATCTCGCTGGGCAGTATTTACGCGCTGATTGCCCTTGGCTATACCATGATTTACGGCATCCTGAAGCTGATAAACTTTGCCCACGGCGATATTTACATGCTGGGCGCGTATTTCGGCTTTGTGGCTACCACAATGCTGGGCTTTTCGTTTGTGCCGGCGATTATTTTTGCCATGGTTGGCGCGGCCATTGCCGGTATCATTATCGAGCGTATTGCTTACCGCCCGATGCGCAATGCACCGCGTATTGCCATTTTAATTACCGCTATCGGCGTTTCGTTTTTGCTTGAATATGGCATGATGCTTATTGCCACTCCGCAGCCGCGCACTTTCCCGGCTGTATTTGCTGCCGATGTTTATCATTTCGGTCCGCTGGTAGTTAACAGCCAGCAGATTGTTATTCTTGTAAGTGCAATTATCTTAATGGCTATTTTAACTTACATCGTGCAGTACACCAAAATCGGCAAAGCCATGCGCGCCGTATCCTTCGATACCGACGCTGCCCGTTTGATGGGCATTAATATCGACCGCGTAATTTCCGCAACCTTCGCGCTGGGCTCTGCCCTTGCAGCGGCAGGCGGCGTGCTGGTCGGCATTTACTACAACTCCATCGACCCCTTAATGGGCATGGTGCCGGGCATTAAAGCCTTCGTTGCCGCAGTATTGGGCGGCATCGGCATTATCCCGGGCGCAATGGTCGGCGGCATTATCCTCGGCGTTGTAGAGGCCATGGTCAGCGGCTTTATTTCTTCCACGTTCCGTGATGCGGCAGCCTTCGGCATTTTGATTATCATTCTTCTGTACAAGCCTGCCGGTATTTTCGGCAAGAATGTACGCGAGAAAGTGTAGGTGGCAGCTATGAATATTCTCCGCAAATCAGATTTAAAAAGAATAGTAGCCTGCGCCATTTTGTTCGCCGCAGTGCAGGGCCTGTTGTTTGCTGAAATCATCGGCCCGTTCTGGGAACTGAATATCGTTCTTATCTGTATTAACATTATTCTGGCGGTCAGCCTTAACCTTATCAACGGCTACACCGGCCAGTTCTCCATCGGCCATGCCGGATTTTTGGCTGTCGGTGCTTACACCGGCGCTATTATGACGGTTAAGCTGGGCTTCCCGTTTGAGGTTGCGCTTGTTGTCGGCACTGTTGCCGCGGGCTTTTTGGGCTTTTTAATCGGCCTGCCGACTTTAAGATTGAACGGCGACTATCTTGCCATTGCAACTTTGGGACTTGGCGAAATTATCCGTATCTGCATCCTGAACATCGACTATGTAGGCGGCGCTTCCGGTTTGATGGGCATTCCCCGTTTTACTACATTCGCCTGGGTGTTCTGGATTATGATTTTCGTAATCTTCTTTATCAAAAACTTTAAAAATTCGTCCTATGGGCGCTGCTGCCTTGCTATCCGCGAGAATGAAATTGCAGCGGATACCATGGGCATCGACACTACCAAATACAAGGTAATGGCGTTTACGCTGGGCGCTGCCTTTGCGGGCACGGCGGGCGTATTGTTCTCGCATTATTTCTACATCGCGCATCCGGCGTCCTTTACCTTTATGCGCTCCTTCGATATTTTAACGATGGTTGTTCTGGGCGGCCTTGGTTCCATGACCGGTTCCATCACCGGCGCGGTGCTGCTGACCTTTATTTCCGCTTACCTTGCGGAATACCCGGAATGGCGCATGATTATTTATTCCGCAACGATGATTGTCCTGATGCTGCACCGTCCGCAGGGGCTGTTTGGCAATAAGGAATTGAGCATGAAGATGTTTGGACTGGGAGGTGGCAAAGATGGAAGAACTGCTGAAAGTAAATGATATTTCCATGGTTTTCGGCGGTTTGCGTGCCGTCTCCAACTTCAGCATGACGATTAACAAGGGCGAGCTGATTGGCCTTATCGGTCCTAACGGCGCCGGTAAAACCACGGCGTTTAACATGATTACCGGCGTTTATACGCCGACCGAAGGCGAGATTATTTTTAACGGCACCAAAACCAGCGGCAAAAAATCCTATCAGGTAACGCAGCTGGGCATGGCACGTACCTTCCAGAATATCCGCCTGTTTTCGGAGCTTTCCGTTATCGACAACGTAAAGGTTGCCTACAACATGCACGTTAAATACGGTTTGGTTGAAGCAATCGGCCGCTTCGGGCGCTATTTTGACGAGGAAGACAAAATTACCGAAATGGCAATGGACTTGCTGAAAATCTTCCATCTGGAAGACAAGGCGGACGAACTTGCCAAAAACCTGCCTTATGGCGAACAGCGCCGTCTGGAAATCGCGCGTGCGCTGGCAACCGGGCCGAAGCTTTTGCTGCTGGACGAACCGGCGGCAGGCATGAATCCGCAGGAAACGAAAGAACTGATGGAGCTTATCCGTTGGATACGCGAAAAATTTGATCTGGCAATCCTGTTGATTGAACATGATATGGGCCTTGTTATGGGCGTGTGCGAACGCATTTACGTTTTGGAATACGGCCTATGCATCGCAAGCGGCACGCCGGACGAAATCAAGCATAACAAGCGCGTTATCGAAGCATATTTGGGCGAGGAGGTACTGTAATGTTAAAGGTCAGCAATCTTGATGTATACTATGGTGCCATCCACGCCATTAAGGATGTCAGCCTTGAGGTGCCGGACGGGGAAATCGTTACCCTTATCGGTTCCAACGGTGCGGGCAAAAGCACAACGCTGCATACCATTTCAGGCTTAATCAAGCCGAAAAACGGCAGCATTGTTTTTGAAGACACCGACATTACCGGCATGGCGGCGCATAAAATCGTCGGCATGGGGCTGTGCCAGGTGCCTGAAGGCCGCCACGTTTTTGCCAACATGACGGTTATGGAAAACCTTGAGCTGGGCGCTTATTTGCGCAGCGACAAGGCAGGCATTGCCGAAGATATGGATAAGATTTTCCAGAAATTCCCGCGCCTTCTGGAACGTAAAACGCAGGTCGCCGGCACACTTTCCGGCGGCGAGCAGCAGATGCTTGCCATGGGGCGCGCGCTGATGAGCCGTCCGCGCCTGCTCCTTCTGGACGAACCTTCTATGGGCCTTGCCCCGTTGCTTGTTAAGGAAATTTTTAATATAATAAAAGAAATAAACGAAAGCGGAACAACCGTGCTGCTGGTAGAACAGAACGCCAATATGGCGCTGTCCATCGCCGATAAGGCGTACGTGCTTGAAACCGGGCGCATTGCGCTGGCAGGCACCGCGCAGGAGCTGGCAAGCAGCGAAGCGGTCCGCAAAGCATATCTGGGCGGCTGATGCCGGAGGAGGATTTGTTATGTTAGTTAAAGAGTTTATGACCAAAGACGTTATTACCACAAACGAAGATAAAAACATGCTGGAAGTAAGGGAACTGATGCGCAATACCGATAAGCGCCGCCTGCCCGTTGTGGACGACATTAACCGTGTGCGCGGCATTATTACCGACGCTGACGTAAGCCGTACTTCCCCCACCGACGCTACGACGCTTTCCCGCTACGAAGCGAACTACCTTCTGGGTAAGCTGAAAGTACACGACGTTATGACCAAAAACGTCATCACCGTGCACGAGGACAGCGGCGTTGAGGATGCAGCCTACATGCTGTATAAAAATAAAATCAACGCATTGCCGGTAGTTAACGACGAAAACAAACTGTGCGGTATCATTACCGACAGCGATATTTTCCGCGCGTTTGTTGATATCATGGGCCTGGCACGCACCAGCACCCGTATTACCATCGACGTTACCGATAAAGTGGGCGTTATCGCCGATATCGGCGCAATGTTCCGCGACAACGGCATCAACATCATCAGCATCGTGGCAAAACCGGAAACCGATGTGAAAACCGAGCTTACCATCCGCGCCGAGCTGGGCGGCAAGGGTTTGGAAATCATCGAGCAGCTGCGTGAAGCAGGCTATTATGTAACCGATATTACCAACGTAAAAAGCAGAGGCTGAGATGGAACCGAAAAGCTTTAAAGTGGGCGACGTGGTAAAGATGAAAAAGCCCCATCCGTGCGGCAGTTACGAATGGGAAATTTTGCGCACGGGCATGGACTTTGGCATTAAATGCCGCAGCTGCGGGCATTTTGTAATGCTGGCGCGCCCCAAATTTGAAAAAGCCGTAAAAGCAATTGTTACGGCAGAAGCTGAAAAATGACGATAAAGGCGGTATGGCGGCATACCGCCTTTTTATTTCACAGTGAATTTACAAACGCCAAAGCAGGAAAATACCGCCATGCGCAGAAAAATAGTTAAGTATGGAAAAGAGGTAGTTTATGGAAGCGCTGGAAAGACTTGCCGCGACAATAGAAAACGGGTTGCGCGGGCGCGAGCCTGAACCCGACCGCGACGATAATTTATGGGACGCCGCCGTGCTTTTGCCTTTGGTCAACACGCCGGACGGCATCAGCGTATTGTTTGAGGTAAGGGCGGCAAAGCTTGGCTGGCAGCCGGGCGATGTGTGCTTCCCCGGCGGCAGGGCGGAATGCAGCGACGACAGCTTTGCGGCAACGGCGCTGCGCGAAACCTGCGAGGAGCTGGGGCTTGACGCAGAAGACGTGCAGCTGATTGGCGGACTTAACTACCTTGTGACGTACATGGGGCCGATTATTCATCCCTATGTGGGCTGTATTAAAGACATTAACAAAATCAAATTCAACAAGGACGAAGTGGACGAAATTTTTACCGTGCCGCTGGTGTTTTTGCTAAATAATCCGCCGCGCGTGGCGCACATGGAACTGGCCAACAAGGCGGGCGACGATTTTCCGTTTGACCTGCTTCCGCGCCAGCCGCGCGAATGGCGCAAGCGCAAAGGTTACAGCGTTTATTTTTACGAGTACGGCGGCCACGTCATCTGGGGTTTGACGGCGCGTATTCTGCACGGATTTTTAAACAGGTTTGCCGCACAGCTTAAAGCGGCGTTAGAGGGGGAAGCATCTTGCTGACAGCGCATGTTAAAAAAATACTGTTGCTGGCGCTGATTTTAATTGCGGCGGCCAGCTACTGGTCTTATTCGTTTATCGACGGCGGTGATGAAAGCCCGCTGGATAATTTAACGCGTGAAGAACGACTTGACTTGAAAAAGAACATTGTTGTGCTTGGCGTTGACGAGCGCCCTTCCGAAGAAGATACGGGGCGCAGCGATACGCTGTTTGTGGTGATGCTCGACACGGACGAGGACAATGTTTCGCTGCTTTCCGTGCCGCGCGATACGAGGGTAAAAATCCCCGGTTACGGCTGGGATAAAATCAATCACGCCTTTGCCTTCGGCGGGCACAAGCTGACGCAGGAAACCACGGAACAATTGCTCGGCATCCGCATCAACAACTATGTAATGATTGACTTTACCGGCTTTAAAGGTCTGGTGGACGCTATCGGCGGCGTGGATATTGAAGTAGAAAAGCCGATGAGCTACTACGACGAATGGGACGGCTTTACCATTGACCTTGCGCCCGGCATGCAGCACATGGACGGCGACAAAGCCATTCAATACGTGCGCTACCGCGATGAAGAAGGCGATATCGGCCGTATCCGCAGGCAGCAGAAATTTTTGCGCGCCGTTTACGATAAGGTAACTTCTGTTGAGATTATTTCGCACCTGCCGGCGCTGGTAAAACAGGCAAGCGACATGATTGACACAGACCTTTCCCTCGGCGACATGATGGATTTGGCGCAGGCCCTGCACGGCATGATGGAAAAACACGGTAAGCTGCAAACGGCAACGGTGCCCGGTTTGCCGGAATACATCGACGGCATCAGCTACTGGATTCCCGATATTACCGATTTGCGCGCACAGATGGCAGAAATGCAGGGCGCGCAGATGACAGACCGCTTCCGCCGCGGCGCGGAACGTATGGAAGCCGAATATGTGCGTAACCTTGAACGCGCCAAACAGGCGATTGAGGACGAGCTGAACGGCGTTGACAACGACGAGGACGAAGATAAGGATAAAAAGGCTGACGAAGATAAAGAGCAGGTAAAGGACAGCAAAGAAGAAAAGCCGGAAAAGAAAGCTGTTAAAGAGAGCAAAAAAACCGACAGCCGCCGCAGCGCCAAACGCGCAGCACAGGAATTTGCCGGTGAACGCCCCAAAGAACCTGCTAAAGAACCAGCTAAAGAAGCACCCGTTGTAAAAGAAACGCCCAAACAGACTTACGGCGGCGTTATCCGCGTGGTTGTAATTGATTGCAGCGGCGACCCTGCCAAAGCAGCCAGCGCGCGTGAACGTCTTGCGGGCATGGGCATGAGCGTAACGGACGGCGGCAGCGGCAACGTGCGCAAAGAAACGCTGATAGTTTCAACAACAACCAGCGGCCGCGTTGTGACCCGCCTGACGGAAGCGCCGTTTGTGCATGGCATGAGCATCAGCCGCAACCCCGGCGCCGATTTTGACGGCATTGTTTACGTCGGCAAAGACTACAAATAAGCAAAACTGTTTCATAAGCAACAAAAATTAAAAGTTTTTTATAATTATCCCTTGCTAATTACTGATAAAGGTGTTATACTTAAATCATCAAATAGCCCCTCATTTGGCCCTTCTCGTAAGGGCTTTTTTTTTGCGTATTTTTGGGGCGGCATCCATAAAAAGTAATTATAATAAAAAATTAAAACCCTCCTGTTTATAGCAGGAGGGTTATTTTTACAACGCCGTTCTGGTACTTACAAAATCAAGAAAGGTTTTGGCAACGGAAGAAAGATTAGCGTTTTTAAGTACCGCAAACTGGCGCTGCACCTTGGTGTTGACGCCGGTAATGGGACGGCAGACGGCGGTGGGCGCAGTTTCCAGATTTTTAAAATTGTTGGTTGTAACAATGCCGACGGCTTTGTTGAAATGCGTCCACATCAGTGTTGTAATGCGGGACGAGTTAACGCTTAATATCAACGGTTCAAAACCGGCTTCGTTAAACATCTGCTCAATGCGTTCCCTTAAACCGTAGGATATGCTTAAAGGCACATCGCGCAGCATTTGGACGGGGATGGATTCTGCATCCGCCGGAAGCCAGGGATTATTTTTGTGGTAAACCGCCATAAAGTTTTCTTCAATGCCGTTAAAAAGTTTAAAAATGGGGTTAACATATAACGGCTTTCGGATAAGCGCTATTTCGATGATGTTATTTTTAACAAGGTTCAGCAGCTGGACGGAAGATGCTTCGCGGATATCGTAGTTGATATCGGGATACTGCTCCGAAAAATCCCTTAACAAATCTTCGGCAAAGGGGTCGGGATAAGAGATGGTCAGCCCGATTCTTAATTTGCCGCGGCTGCCGAGGATATTGCTGTTGATTTCGTCATGGCAGCTGCTGTTAAGTTCGCAAATAAGGCGGGCCTTTTCGTAAAAAATTTCACCGGCAGGGGTAAGCTCTACGTTGCGGGCGTTTCTTTTTAACAGCGGCGCGCCGAATTCCTGCTCCAGCATTTTTATCTGCTTGCTTAATGAAGGTTGGGCAATTAGCAGGGTTTTGGCTGCGTTGGAAATATTGCCGAGGTCGGCGATTTTGATAAAGTTTTTATAATGTTCGATATTCATTTTATCACCATGCTTTACATATAGCCAAAAGCTATAATAAGAATGAAATTTTGATATTTTAATTATATCTTAAACTATGATATATTACAAGTGCAGCAGGAACAGGCTGTATGCATAAGCGCAGAAATAAAATGGAGTGATGAACATGCTTGACAAAACAAGGCTGAGAAATCCACGGCTGTTTGATAAAATTGTCAGCCCCGAAGAAGCGGCAACGCTTATTAAGGACGGCATGAATGTCGGACCAGCGGTTTTACGCCTTCCGGTTATCCTAAAGAAACTACCATGGCGCTTGCCCGCCAGATAAGGGCAGGCAAAAAATGCCGTATCAATTTGTGGACGGGCGCTTCCGTCGGGCCGGAAATTGAAGAAGAACTGGCCGCCGTTGACGGTATTGCCAGCCGCGTACCTTATTATGCTTACTCTAACAGGTCCATGCAAAAAGGCATTAACGCCCAGACAATCAAGTATATAGATATCCACCTGAGCCAGTTCGGGCAGATGGTTAATTACGGATTTTTCGGCGATGTTGATGTTGCCATTGTTGAAGCCGTTGCCATCACCGAGGACGGCAACCTGATTTTAGGGCCGGGCGTCGGCAATACGCCGGTTTTTGTAAAACATGCCAAAAAGGTAATTGTTGAAGTAAATACGGCGCAGCCGCTGGAGCTTGAAGGCATGCACGATATTTACATTCAGCCCAAGCCGCCGTATAGGCGCGAAATACCCATTTACCATGCGGGCGACCGTATCGGTACGGATTATGTGGAATGCGGCATTGATAAAATTGCCTGCATTGTAGAATCAAACATTCCCGACCATGTAAGGAACCTTTCCGCACCGGAAGGCGCGACCATTAAAATTGCCGAGAACTTAATCGACTTTTTGGAAACGGAGCAAAAGCGCGGGCTGATTCCTAAAGAAATGCTGCCGCTGCAATCCGGTGTGGGCAGCATAGCCAATGCGGTGCTGCAAGGGTTTAAAAATTCCAAATTTGAAAATCTGGAGCTTTATTCCGAAATTTTGCAGGATTCGGTTTTCGATTTGATTGAGTGCGGCAAGATTAAATGCGCGTCCGGCTGTGCGTTTACCCCGTCGCCGTACGTACTGGCAAAATTTAAGGCTAACCCCGGTTTGTACCGCCGCAGCATTGTTTTAAGGCCGCTTGATATAAGCAACCATCCGGAAGTTATCCGCCGTTTGGGCGTAATTGCCCTTAACACGCCCGCCGAATTTGATATTTACGGGCATGCCAACAGCAGCCATGTAATGGGTACCAAGATTTTAAATGGTATCGGCGGCAGCGGCGATTATATGCGTAACGGTTACATCTCCATTTTCTCAACGGAATCTACGGCGAAAGGCGGGGACATTTCGAGGATTGTGCCGTTTGTAACCCATGCCGACCATACCGAACACGATACAATGGTGTTTATCACCGAGCAGGGTGTTGCCGATATCCGCGGGCTGGGGCCTGTTGAAAGGGCAAAACTTATTATTGAAAAATGCGCGCATCCGGATTACCGCCCGATGCTGACGGAATATCTGGAAATTTCTCAGAAAAAACATATGGGGCATATACCGCAGGATTTGAAGCAGGCTTTTAAAATGCATCTTGACTGCATAAAGACCGGCACAATGCGCAATACTCATTTTAAATAAAATGAAAAGGAGAGGGAAAAGATGACTGAAGAAAAAATCGGATTAGAAAAAATTGCTGAAGCTGTTGAAGGTTACGAAAAAGTAGTGGCAAAGGCTACCGCAAAATTCCCGGAGCGTAAAGAGGTTGAGGGACAGCGTATTTACACACCGCTTGACATTAAAGATTTTGATTATATGGAAAAACTCGGCTTCCCGGGCGAATATCCTTTTACCCGCGGCGTTCAGCC
This sequence comes from uncultured Phascolarctobacterium sp., assembly GCA_949295115.1. Lineage (GTDB taxonomy): Bacteria > Bacillota > Negativicutes > Acidaminococcales > Acidaminococcaceae > Fusicatenibacter_A. The sequence goes on along the minus strand of CASFJU010000009.1, from coordinate 23,615 downwards.
GACTATGTACCGCGGCCGCCTGTGGACGATGCGTGCTTATGCAGGCTTTGCAACCGCCGAAGAAACCAACGCACGTTATAAATATCTGCTGGAAGCAGGGCAAACCGGCCTTTCCGTTGCTATGGACCTGCCGACGCAGATTGGCCTTGACAGCGACCACGAACTGAGCCACGGCGAAGTTGGCAAAGTTGGTGTTGCTATTGATTCCCTTGCCGATATGGAAGCTTTGTTTGAAGGCATCCCTCTGAATAAGGTAAGTACTTCCATGACGATTAACGGACCGGCTGCAGTGCTTTTGGCTATGTATGTTGCCGTTGCCGAAAAACAAGGTGTTAAGCCCGAGCAACTGCGCGGCACTATTCAGAACGATATTTTGAAAGAATACATCGCCCGCGGCACCTATATCTTCCCGCCGCGCCCGTCTATGCGCCTTGTAACCGATACCTTTGAGTATTGCTCCAAGAACATTCCGAAATGGAATACCATCAGCGTAGGCGCGTACCATATCCGCGAAGCTGGCGCGTCCGAAGTACAGGAGATTGCTTTTGCGTTTGCCAATGCTATGGCTTATATTGATGCAGCCATTAAAGCAGGTCAGAAGGTTGACGACTTTGCGCCGGGCATCAGCTGGATTTTCACGGCCGGTCTTGACTTCTTCAGCGAAGTTGCTAAATTCCGTGCAGCCCGCCGCCTGTGGGCACGTATTATGAAAGAACGCTATGGTGCAACCGTTCCGAAAGCACAAATGCTGCGCGTACATGTTCATACCGCCGGCAGCGTGCTTACCGCACAGCAGCCTTTGATTAACGCTATCCGTATTACCTGGCAGGCAATGAGCGCCGTGCTTGGCGGTATTCAGTCCATGGCATGCTGCGCTTATGATGAAGCAATTGCTATCCCGACGGAAGAAAGCGCAACTTTGGCATTGCGCACTCAGCAACTGCTTGCTTATGAAAGCAACATTGCCAACACCATCGATCCGCTGGCTGGTTCCTATTATGTAGAAAGCCTGACCGACCAGATTGAAAAAGAAGCATATGAATACATCAAGAAAATTGACGAAATGGGCGGTGCTGTTGCAGCAATTGAACAGGGTTACATGCAGCAGGAAATGGCACGTAATGCTTTTGCCGACCAGCGTGATATCGAAACCGGTAAACGTACCGTTATCGGCGTTAACAAATATGTTGACAACAAAGAACAGGCTAAAGAGCAGGATGTACTTACCGTTGACCTTGCAGTTGGTGAACGTCAGGTTGCCCGCCTGAACAAGATGAAGGAAAACCGTGATAACGCTGCGGTTAAAGCTTCCCTTGAAAAACTGCGCGCGGCAGCTAAAGGGACCGAAAACCTGATGCCGTACCTGATTGATGCTGTTAAAACTTATGCAACGCTCGGCGAAATCTGCGGCGTGCTGCGCGAAGAATTCGGCGAATTCAAACCGTCTATTTATTATTGATTATCCGTTGCAAAACGAAAACCGTTTACAGATACAGGAGGAAACAAAATGGAAAATACAATCAGAGTTTTGGTGGCAAAGCCCGGGCTTGACGGGCATGACCGCGGCGCAAAAGTTGTTGCCCGCGCCCTGCGCGATGCAGGCTTTGAAGTAATTTACACCGGCATCCGCCTTACGCCGGAGCAGATTGCCGAAGCTGCCTTGCAGGATGATGTTAAGGTTGTGGCATTAAGCCTGCTTTCCGGTGCGCATAATACCTTGTTCCCGAAAGTGGTTGAGCTTTTGAAGGAAAAGGGCATAAAAGATGTGCTGGTTATCGGCGGCGGTGTAATCCCCGATGCGGATATCCCGGGGCTGAAAGCGGCAGGCATTGCCGAGGTATTTACGCCGGGCACGCCGACAAGCAAAATTGTTGATTTTATTAAAGAGAACGTGAAATAAAAATTACCGGGAAGGCTAACGCAAAAGCTTTCCCGGTAAAAAATTAATAAGGGGGCAACAGAATTGTCTACACAAGAACGAATAGAAAAAATGCTGAAACTCTCCGAGCATATCATGCAGGCAGGCGGAGAAAAACGCATTGCAAAACAGCATGAAAGCGGCAAATTAACCGCACGCGAAAGAATCGGTCTTTTGCTTGACCCGGGCAGTTTTGTGGAGCTTGACCGTTTTGTAAGCCATCGCTGCACCAACTTTGGGCAGGATAAAAAAGAGCTGCCGGGCGAAGGTGTAACCACCGGTTACGGCACTGTTGACGGCCGTCTGGTTTATGTGTTCGCACAGGATTTCACCGTTGAAGGCGGCTCGCTTGGCGAGATGCACGCCAACAAAATTGTAAAGGTTCAGCGCCTTGCCCTTAAAATGGGCGCACCGTGCGTTGGCCTGAACGATTCCGGCGGCGCGCGTATACAGGAAGCGGTTGACGCGTTGGGTGGATACGGTAAAATCTTTTTTGAAAACACCTGCGCATCCGGCGTTGTGCCGCAGGTTTCCGCAATTATGGGCCCATCCGCCGGTGGCGCAGTTTACAGCCCGGCTTTGACCGACTTCATCTACATGGTAAAGAACACTTCCAAAATGTTCATTACCGGCCCGGCAGTTGTTAAATCCGTTACCGGCGAAGAAGTTACGCAGGAAGAACTGGGCGGCGCTATGACCCACAACCAGACTTCCGGCGTGGCACATTTTGCGGCAGAAAACGATGAGGACTGCATTAAGCAAATTCGTTATCTGCTCGGCTTTCTGCCTTCCAACAATATGGAAACCGCTCCGGTTGTTGAAACCGGTGATGACCCGCAGAGGGCTGATGAAACGCTTAACCGCGTTATTCCGGATAATTCCAACCATCCTTATGATATGAAGGACGTTATTAAGAGCATTGTAGATAACGGCGAATTTTACGAATCACAGCAGTATTATGCGATGAATATTATTACCTGTTTTGCCCGCATGGACGGACAGACGGTCGGAATTATTGCCAACCAGCCGAAGGTTATGGCAGGCTGCCTTGACATTAACGCTTCCGATAAAGCAGCAAGGTTTATCCGCTTCTGTGATGCGTTTAACATTCCGCTTTTGAACCTGGTTGACGTTCCGGGCTTCTTGCCGGGCACTAATCAAGAATATGGCGGCATTATCCGCCACGGCGCTAAGATGCTTTACGCATATTCCGAAGCGACCGTGCCTAAAATTACCCTTATTACCCGCAAAGCTTACGGCGGTTCTTATATCGCGATGTGCGCACAGGAACTTGGTGCAGATCAGGTTATTGCCTGGCCTTCGGCAGAGGTTGCCGTTATGGGACCTGCCGGTGCGGCTAACATCATCTTCCGCAAAGATCCGGATGTTGCAGCAAAAACGGCAGAATACATCGAAAATTTTGCAACTCCGTATCAGGCTGCCAGCCGCGGCATGGTTGATATGGTAATTCAGCCTAAGGATTCGCGTCCGGTTGTTATCAATGCTTTGCGTATGCTTGAATCTAAACGCGAAAGCCGTCCGGCTAAAAAGCACGGCAATATTCCACTGTAAGGTAAAGGGGTGTAGTTGTTGTCAGGTTTGGATATTACCTTTCCGGCATTTATTTCGGTTGCGGCATTGGTTTTGCTGATTGTTATCAGCTGCATAAATGAAAAAATTAACGTAGGCTTTCTGGGTATCGGTCTGGCCGTTTTAATTGGCGGCTTTGCGGCGGATATACCGGGGACGCAGGTGGCAAAGCTTTTGCCGGTAAACACCTTTATGCTTTTAACAGGCGTAACCTTTATGTTTGGCATGGCGCAGACCAACGGCACACTGCAAAAGCTTACAAACCATTCGCTGCGGCTGTGCGGTGGTAACACGGCTCTGGTACCGGTGATAATTTTTGTTCTGGCAAATCTGCTTTCTACTTTAGGGCCGGGCAATCTGGCGGCTTGCGCTTTAATGGCGCCGCTTACGATGTCTATTGCCAACCGCATCAAAATGCCGATGTTTTTAATGTCGCTGATTTTAGTAGGCTCGGCTAATGCCGCCGCCCTTTCGCCGTTATCGCCGACAGGCATTATAGGCAGCAGTTTTATTGCCGAAGGCGCGCAGGAGATGGGCATTGCCGAGGATTACCTGCCGGTATTGGCGTGGCGCATACATTTTAATTGCGAAATTGCGCAGGGCTTTGTGACGCTGATTGGCTTTTTAATGATGGGTGGGCTGAAATGGCTGCGCAGCCAGCGTGGGCAGAGGATAGATATTGATGATATCGCGCCGCGCCCGCAGCCGTTTACGGCAAAAGAAAAACTGACGCTGCTGATGATGTTTTTAATGGTGTTGCTGGTGGTTTTGCCCGGTATACCCGGCGTAAAAAGCAGTTTACCGCGCTGCCTTGCTAATATTACTACCGATGTCGGCACTGTGGCGTTTGTGTTATCGGCAATTATGCTGCTTACCGGCTGCGGCGACAGCCAGCAGACAGTTAAGGTTATGCCGTGGGGCGTAATTATAATGATTTGTGGAGTAACAATTTTAATAGAAGTTATGGAAAGCACCGGCGGTTTAAATTTTTTATCTAAAGCCATTACCGGCATCTCCGGGCCGCTGACGGTAAACTTCTGGGTGGCGCTGGTAGCCGCTGTTATTTCTGCTTACGCAAGCTCTTGCGGCGTAGTTATGCCGATGTTCCTTTCAATGGCGCCGGAACTTGCAAAATTTACCGGCGGCGACCCGATATCAATATGTTCGTCTATTAACGTAGCGGCACATTTGGTGGATATTTCGCCTTTAAGCGGCTTGGGCGCAGTTTGCCTTGCCGCTGCGGCAGAATACGAAAATGCCGCTAAACTGTTCCGCCAGCTGCTTATCTGGGGCTTTTCCATGTCGGTAGTATCGGCGGTAATTTGTTTTGTGTTTTTTGGTTTACTCGGTTTATAAAACATCTGCTGCGCAGGATAAAACCAAATAAATTTAATGACCTTCTTAAAACCGATTACGATAAAGGCTTCAAGAGGGTTTTATTTTACGCGGATTTTAAAAACGCTTAAACTGTATTTGCTTGTTTACGCCGCTTGCCTGGGCTATGATAAAACGGTACAAACCCTTACAAAGGAGCAATAGCCAATGACTGAAAAACAGCAGATTAAATTAGTAGTATTCGACTGGGCAGGCACAACGACGGACTTCGGTTCTCAGGCGCCGGTTGACGTTTTTGACAGAACCTTCCGCCAGAAAGGCCTGGTATTTACCAAAGACGAAATTAACGCGCCGATGGGTATGGAGAAAAAAGCGCACATCAAAACCATGCTCAGCACCGAAAGAGGCAGGCAGCTTTGGCAGGAAAATTACAGCCGCAGCTGGAACGAAGACGACATCGAAGAAGTTTATCAGTGCTTTGAAGCAAACCTGCGCACCGTTGTTGCCGAATATGCCAAACTCATCCCCGGCGTAAAGGAAACCGTTGATAAATTAAGGGAAATGGGACTTAAAATCGGTTCTACCACCGGTTACACCGCCGAAATTATGCAGTATGTGCTGCCGGTTGCCAAAGAACAGGGCTACGAACCGGATTGCTGTGTAACGCCGGACGTTACCGAATACAGCCGCCCGACCCCATTCATGGTGTTTGAATGTATGCGCCGGTTAAACGTGTTCCCGCCGAAGCTGGTTGTTAAAGCAGGCGATACCGTAATGGATATTCTGGAAGGCAAAAATGCAGGTGCGTGGTCTGTCGGCATTATTAAAGGCAGCAGCGTGGTCGGTTTAAGCGAGGCCGAATATAACGCATTAAGCGAAGCAGAACGCAAAGAGCTGCACGAAAAAGCAAGAAAGATTTATATGGAAGCCGGTGCCGATTATGTAATCAAAGACATTACCGAACTGCCGGAAGTTATCACAAAAATCAACGCCGAACTTGCAAAATAAAATTTAACAGCATAAATTTACGGCAAAAAAGCCCTGAAGGATTTTCCTTTGGGGCTTTTTTATCGCTTTCTTTTGCTTTTTAGCGGTAATTATTGTAAAATAATAAGATAGTAAGATTGAAAACCTAAGGAGCGATAGATGTGAGTACAAATTTAGAAGTAGGTATTGTCGGCCTGCCTAACGTCGGCAAAAGCACTTTGTTTAACGCTATTACCAAGGCTGGTGCGGAAGCGGCCAATTACCCGTTCTGCACCATTGAGCCGAACGTCGGCGTTGTAGATGTGCCGGACGCGCGTTTAAACGTGCTGGGCGAGATGTTTAAATCCAAAAAGATTGTACCGGCGGCGATGCGTTTTGTCGATATCGCAGGGCTGGTTAAGGGTGCGTCCAAAGGCGAAGGTCTCGGCAACAAATTCCTTGCGCATATCCGCGAGGTTGACGCCGTTGCACAGGTTGTACGCTGCTTTGAGGACGGCAATATTACCCACGTTGAAGGCAGCATCGACCCGCTGCGCGATATTGAAATCATCAACACCGAGCTGTGCCTGGCTGATATGGAAACCGTTGAAAAACGCCAGGAACGCCTTGTTAAGCTGCTTAAAACCGGCGATAAAAAAGTGCCGGTAGAAAAAGCCGTGCTGGATAAGGTTATGGAAGGCCTTAGCGAAGCAATCCCGGCGCGCCGTTTGGGCTTGACCGATGAAGAAAAGGAATTTTTGACCGAGCTGCACTTACTGACGATGAAACCGGTGCTGTATGTTGCCAACGTTGCTGAAGACGAAGTGGCAACGCCGGAACAGAACCCGCATGTGCAGGCAGTTATGAAATATGCCGCCGAGGAAGGCGCGGAAACCATTACCGTGTCCGCCAAAATGGAATCGGAAATTGCCGAGCTGCCCGACGATGAAGCCAAAGAGTTTTTGGAAATGGCAGGGCTTGAAGAAACCGGCCTTGACCGTTTAATCAAAGCGGGCTTTAAGCTTTTGGGACTGATGACCTATTTAACCGCAGGCGAAACGGAAAGCCGTGCGTGGACGATTAAGCAGGGCACCAAGGCGCCGCAGGCGGCAGGCAAAATCCACAGCGATTTTGAACGCGGCTTTATCCGCGCCGAGATTGTATCCTACGACGACCTTGTGGCTTGCGGCAGCAAGGCGGCGGCGCGCGATAAAGGGCTTGTGCGCCTTGAAGGCAAGGACTACGTTATGCAGGACGGCGATGTGGTAGAATTCCGCTTTAACGTATAACAGCATATTTGCAGTAAACAGCAGAAGCAGACAGTGTTTTAAACACTGCCTGCTTTTTTTTGCGGCATTTTACGGCAGATTTTTTATTTTCGGTAAAGGTTTATTAAGCTTTTGTTGCGTTTTTGTTAGTAATGTAAAACCTCTGCAAAGTATGGTTGAAAGGCTGTAAATGCCCTTGCAGGGCGGTTTTTGCTTGGTTACAATAGTGGGGAAGACGCAAAGTTATAACAGTTTTAAGCAGATTACGGAGGATTGAAAAATGCTGCAATTACAGGATATCCACAAATCGTATGATGGCAAGGTCATCCTTGACGGAATTTCGCTAGATATTAACGACGGCGAAATAGTTTCTATTTTAGGGCCTTCCGGCAGCGGCAAAACCACTTTGTTAAACGCTATTTTGGGGCTGACGGAAATTGACGGCGGCCGCATTGTTTTTGACGGTAAGGATTTAACGGGCGTGCCGATGAAGGACCGCGGCTTTAATATTGTGTTTCAGGATTATGCGCTGTTCCCGAACCTGAACGCTTACGAAAACATCGTCTACGGGCTGCGCAACAAGCCCAATATCTCCACGCCGGACGAAGTAAAAGAACTGATTGAGCTTTTGGGTTTGAAAGAACATTTAAACAAACGCATTGACCAGCTTAGCGGCGGGCAGAAGCAAAGAGTGGCGCTGGCACGCACGCTGGTGATGAAGCCGAAAATCCTGCTTCTGGATGAGCCTTTGAGCGCGCTGGACGGCGTTATTAAAGAGTCCATTAAAGAACGCATCCAGCTGATTGCCAAGCAGTACCATTTAACGACCATCATCGTTACGCACGACCCGGAAGAAGCGCTGACGCTGTCCGACAAGGTACTGATTATCAACGAAGGGCAAATTTCCCAGTACGACCAGCCGCACGTCATCGTCAACGCGCCGCGCACCCAGTTTGTCGAAAACTTCATCCTTTCGCAGCTGCGCATTAAGCGCGATAATATTTTCCGCCTTTTCGGCGATAATATGCCGGCCGCCATTGCAGGGGTTGCAAGATGAACAGAAAAAGTTTTGAATTGAAATTCTGCTTCTGGTTTGTCTGCATTGCCTTTGCCTTCTTTTTGGGCGTGCCGCTGGCAAACCTGGCTTATAAATCGCTGCAAAGCGGCAATGCGATAGGGCTTACCAATTACAGCCGCATTTTAACGGACGCAACTTTCATCGAAGCGTTCCGCAACAGCTTTGTAATATCCGCGCTAGAGGCGGCGATAACCGTTGGTATTGCTTTTATGCTGGCTTACGGGCTGCACTTAACGCGCATACCGGGCAAAATTAAAGAAGGCTTGCAGCTCATCATTATGATGCCGATGTTCCTGCCTTCCATTACTTACGGTTTTGCCGTTATTTACTCCTTCGGCAAGCAGGGGCTGGTAACAAAGCTCATCGGCGAGCAGCTGTTCCCGATTTACGGTTTCTGGGGTTTGCTCATCTCTTATATTGTGTACACCCTGCCGCCGGCGTTCCTTGTTTTGTACAACGCCTTTTTCTATATTGATAAAAACTTCATCACGGTTTCCAAAATTATGGGCGACAGCCCGCTGCGTACCTTCTGGATGACGAGCGTGCGCCCGCTTCTGGGCAGCCTGATGGCGGCGTTCATCCTGTCGTTCTTCCTCAGCTTTACGGATTTTGGTATTCCGGTTTCCATCGGCGGCGAATACGAGGTAATTGCCGTTGAGCTGTACATGAAAATGATGGGCGCGCTGCCCGATTTTGAAAGCGGCAGCGTAATCGCCATGGCGATGCTGGTGCCTTCCATCATCAGCGTAATGCTGCTGCGCTATATGGAAAAATTCAACTTCCGTTACAATAAAATCAGCCGTTACGAAGTGCAGCGCTCCTTTGTGCGCGACGGCGCTTTCAGCCTGTTCTTTGCTGCGGTGACGCTGCTGTTTGTTTCGGTTTTCGCCATTATGTTCATCGTGCCGTTTGTAAAAAGCTGGCCGTATCAGCCGGTGTTCACGCTGGATACTTTAAAGCGCGTGTTCAGCGACAGCGCACTGGTTGACGTTTACGCCAACTCGCTGATGGTGGCGGGCATAACGGCGGTGCTGGGCACGGTTTTGTGCTACGCGGCGGCCATGGTTAATGCGCGCAGCGATTTAAACAAATACTGCAAAATCATCATGGATATTATCGCCATGGTTACCAATACGGTGCCGGGCATGGTGCTGGGCGTTGCGTTCATCTTCATTTTCTCGGGCACGCCGCTGCAAAGCACGTTTGCCATTTTGATTATCGCCAACATCCTGCACTTTTTCACCACGCCGTATTTAATGATAAAATCGTCGCTTTCCAAAATGAATGAAAGCTGGGAAACGACGGGCCTTTTAATGGGCGATACCTGGCTGAAAACGGTTATCAAAGTAGTAATCCCCAATTCGCGGGCAACCATCTGCCAGATGCTGAGCTACTTTTTCGTCAACGCTATGGTAACAATCAGCGCCATTGTTTTTCTGGCAGGCGCGCGGACGATGGTTATTACCACCAAAATCAAAGAGCTGCAATACTTTGAAAAATTTGACGCTGTCTTTGTATTGTCGCTTTTAATATTCTTTACCAACGTGGTGGCAAAAACCTTCTTCGACATGCTTGCTGAACAGGAGGAAATCCCTCTGTATAAAAAAATAAAAAATTTATTCAACGCAAAGGAGAACACCAATGAAAAATTTTGCTAAACTGATGAGCACCGCACTGATGATCGGCTGCCTTGCCGTGGGCATTGCAGGCTGCGGCGGCAGCGAAACCAAAGAAGCCGCCAACGTAAAACAAACCGTAATTTACACCAACGCCGACGAAGAAGCGCAGGTGGCTTTTAAAGCCGCGCTTGATAAAAACGGCTTTGAAGGCAAATACATTCTTCAATCCTTCGGTACTTCCGAACTGGGCGGCAAGCTGGCCGCTGAAGGCAAAAACATTGAAGCCAACGTGGTTAACATGACCAGCTATTATCTGGACAGCGTGCAGAAAAAAAGCCCGATGTTTGTAGAAATTAAAGACCCCGTTAAACCGGTTGTTGAACATCCTAACTTCTATATTCCCGATATCGGCAACTGCGGCGCGTTGTTTGTAAACACCGAAGAACTTAAAAAAGCAAACCTGCCGATGCCGAAAGCCATTAAAGACCTGGCTGACCCGATGTACAAAGGCCATATCTCCGTGCCCGATATCATGGGTTCTTCCACCGCATGGCTGATGACCCAGGCCGTGCTTAACGAATACGGCGACGAAGAAGGCGCTAAAATCATGAAACAAATCGAAGCCAACGCTATGCCGCATCTTGAAAAATCCGGCTCCGGCCCGCTGAAAAAAATCCGCGCAGGCGAAGTTGCAGTAGGTTTTGGTTTGCGCCATCAGGCTGTGGCCGATAAAGCCAAAGGCCTGCCGGTTGACTATGTTGACCCTGTTGAAGGCAACTTTATGCTGATGGAAGCCGTTGCCGTTGTTGACAAAAACGCTGCCGAAAACGAACAGGCTATGAAAATTGCCGAATGCATTGCTAAAAACGCCCGTCCGGAACTTTTAAAAATTTACCCGGTAGCGCTGTTTGAAGGCGAAAAAGTTGACGACGCCAACAAACCGGCTAACCCGAAAGTTTACAAAGAGCCCCTGACCGTTGAACTTTTGCAGAAACATCAGGAACTTATTAAAAAATAATTAAAATCAGGTGACCCAAATGGATAAAAACACTTACAAACTTTTAACCCCCGGCCCTTTAACCACCACCGCAACCGTTAAGGAAGCCATGCAGATTGACCGCTGCACCTGGGACGAAGACTACAAAAGCATGACGCAGGGCATCCGCAGCGGGCTGTTAAAGCTCGCCCATGCGGATAACGGCGCCTACACCACCGTGCTGATGCAGGGCAGCGGCACCTTCGGCGTGGAGAGCGTGCTTTCAAGCGTTATCAGCAGTACGGACAAGGTGCTGGTGCTGCAAAACGGCGCTTACAGCAAGCGCATGGTGGAAATGTGCGATTACCACGGCATTAAATACGTGGTTTACGAAGAAGATTACGCGCATATCCCCGACCCGATGATTGTGGAGGACGTTTTAAAAAGCGACGGCAATATTACTCACATCGCCATGGTGCACAGCGAAACCACCAGCGGGCTTTTGAACGACATTGCTTCTATCGGCGCGCTGGCGCAGAAATACAACAAAAAGTTTATTGTTGACGCCATGAGCAGTTTCGGCGGCGTGGATATTAACGTGCCGCAGCTTGGCATTACCTACCTTGTAAGCAGCGCTAATAAATGCATTCAGGGCGTGCCGGGCTTCAGCTTCATCATTGCAAATGTTGAAGACTTGAAGAAAACCAAAGGCATTGCCCGCAGCCTGTCGCTGGATTTATACGCCCAGTGGGAAACCATGGAAAACGACGGCGGCAAATGGCGTTTTACCTCGCCGACGCATGTTGTGGCGGCGTTTGCACAGGCTATGCAGGAACTGGAAGCGGAAGGCGGCGTTACCGCAAGGAATGCACGCTATGCCGCTACCAACCGCGCCCTGCGCAAAGGCATGGAAGAACTTGGCTTTAAAGCCTATATCGACGAAGCCCATCAGGGGCCGATTATTACCACCTTCTTTTACCCGGCGGACTGCACATTTACCTTTGCGGAAATGTACGCCTACTTAAAAGAACACGGCTACGTAATCTACCCCGGCAAGCTGACCGACGCAGAAACCTTCCGCCTTGGCAACATCGGTGAAATTTACATGGATGACGTGGAAAAAATCCTTGCCATTTTTAAAGAGTTTGCAGGGTTGAAGAAGTAAGTAACTTAACCAAATAAAAAACAGGGCTTTGCTTTTGTCAAAGTCCTGTTTTTGTTTATAATCCCCAAACTTTTTGCAGTTCTTGCAGCGCGGGTTCGATGTCGTCTTCGGCGATGCCTGCGAAGGAGAGCAAAATCTCTGGTGCTGCGGGTTTGTTATCCGCGTAAGCGGTGGTTTGGCTTACGGGCAGGATGTGGATGCCTGCGGCTGCTGCCTGTTGTGCAAGGCGCTGTGCTGTGCTGTCAGTATGCACGGCCAGGCGGATATGCAGGCCGGATTCATACGCCATGGTGCTGATTTTGCCGCCGAAGATTTTTGCCAGCGCGCTGCGTAAAAGTGTATTTTTAACGGCGTAGCGGCGGCGCATTTTTTTGATGTGGCGGCGCAGGTTACCGGATGCGATAAATTCTGCCAGCGCGAATTGTTCGATACTGGACGAGGTTTGATTGTACAAATTTTTAACGCGGCTGTACGCGGGCAGCAGGCTTTGGGGCAGCACCAGGTAGCTGATTCGCAGGCTGGGCAGCAATATGCGCGAGAACGAGCCGCAGTAAATTACGTTTTGCCCGCCGCTCATACCTTGCAGGGACGAAATGGGGTGCGTAAAATAGCGGAACTCGCCGTTGTAGTCGTCTTCTAAAATGTAGCTGCCGTTTTGGCGTGCCCACTGCAAAAGGTTCAGCCTGCCTTGCGGCGATAATGAGCGCCCTTTGTAGGGGTTGGAGGGGCTGACGTATAACAGCGGCGGCAGGTTTGGCGTGAGCTGTTCCGAATCGAAGTGGCTGACCTGCCAGCCGGCTGTTTTAAAAAGCTGTTCGGCTTTGGTGAAGCCCGGTTCTTCAAAGGCAACGGCGTGCGGCGCTTCATCAAGCACGGCCAGCAGTATTTGTAAAAGGCTTTGTATGCCCGCGCCGATGACGATTTGCTGCGGCGTGCAGATGACGCTGCGGGCTTCGTGGCTGTAACGCGCAAGGGTCTGGCGCAGATAGGGTTCGCCCTGTGGGTCGCCGTAACCGGCCAAGAGCGGAGCGTTTTGCAGTGCGTGCCCAAGGCAGCGTTTCCATACGGCGGCGGGGAACAGGTTGCTGTCGATGTAGTTGTTGCCAAAATCGTAACGCAGTGGCGTTGTATTGGCTGGCGCGCTTGGCAAGTCAACTTCCGCCATGGGGCGGGCGGCGATACCGGCGGCAAAGTAGCCGCGCTTTGGTTCGGCAAGCAGGTAGCCTTCGGCAACAAGCTGGTTGTAGGCTGCTTCCGCCGTGGTGCGGCTGACGCCCAAATCATCCGCTAGGTGGCGCAGTGATGGCATTTTTTCACCGGCGGCGATTTCACCGCTGTGTATTTGCTGTTTTATTTTGTTGATTAAGCGCAGGTACAGCGGCGCGGTGCTATCTGATTGCGGCAGGGTGATGAGCATAAAACTGTCCTCTTTAAAAATGTAAATTCTGGCTATTTTTTTAATTACAGTTTTAGTATATCATAAGAGCTGTGTTAAAAACATAATTTTTTTGTAATATTGGGGGCTTAAAAATGGCATTACATAAGGCTATGACTATTGCAGGCAGCGATACCAGCGGCGGAGCGGGTATGGAGGCCGATTTAAAAACCTTTACGGCGATGGGCGTTTACGGCATGACGGCGCTGACCGTTATTGTGGCGCAGAACCCGAAGGATTGGGCGCACGAGATGTACCCCATCGGCATGGACGTTATTGAAAAGCAGATTAAGACGATTGTGGAAGGCATCGGCATCGACGCCATGAAAACCGGCATGTTGGGCAGTGCGGAGCTGGTGCAGCTTGTTGCCGACACGATTGACAAATATAGTTTGAAGAACGTGGTTATCGACCCGGTAATGGTGTGCAAGGGCATTGACGCGATTATGGTGCCGGACGCTGCCGCCGCGATTAAAGAGGTGCTGGTAAGCCGTGCCGACGTTATTACGCCGAACACGCTGGAAGCTGCTTACCTTGCCGGTATGGATAAGGTGGAAACGCTTGACGAAATCAAAGAAGCTGCTGCGCGTATTCAGCAGATGGGCGCTGGTTATGTTGTTATTAAAAGTGGCTCGCGCAATGACGGCGACGAAGCGGTTGACGTTTTGTACGACGGCAAGGATTACACCGTCAATGCGGAAAAGAAGCTGGAAGGCTGCTTTAACCACGGCGGAGGCTGCACGTTCTCGGCAGCCATCACCGCAGGGCTGGCTAAGGGCTTAAGCGTTAAGGATGCGCTGGCCGAAGCTAAGGAGTTCATTACCGTGGCACTGAAAAACTCCTTCCGTTTAAATCAATTCAGCGGCGCAACCGACCACTGCAAATGGCATAAGTAAAACTTATAAATTGCATAAGCAGATAAAATAAACGGCAGTCCGTAAATTGGGCTGCCGTTTTTTACTTGACGCGCACGGCTGATTAAAAATATAATCAAGGTATAATAATGTTGAGGTAGTTATGCTGAAAAAATTTTACCATCCCAAATTATATATCGTGCTTGTTGTTATCGCGCTGGCGCTGACGGGCGTTTATTTTTGGCTGTGCCGTATGGCGGGCGATAAGGCGCTGGAGATTTTTAACCGCGAAATGGCGAGGCAGCATTTGCTGGAAGGCAGTGTGGCGCTGGAAAGCATCAGCGCCGATATGTGGGGCAACGTCGGTTTTAGCGGGCTGAAATGGGTGGACGCGGACGGCGAGCCGGTGGTGTTTGTGCCGGACGGGCGTTTTAAGGTTAAGCCGTGGGACGTTGTTACCGGCAGCGTTAAACTAAGCAGCTTGCAGGAGGCAGAGCTTAATAATCCGGTTATTGCCATCCGTTTTAATAAGGAGATGCGCCCCAGCTTTTTGCCCAAGGTGGAGAAGAAAACGGAAGGCGCAGCCGAGCCGCGCAAACGCGGGCTGCACATCAACCTGCCGGATAACCTGCCGCAGAGCAGCATAAAAATAAATAACTGCACGCTGACCGCCAGTTACAGGCACCGCTATTTTGTGTTAAGCGGCGTTAATATCGCTGCGCGCAGCGAAAAGGCGGACGAGCTGAAGCTGAAAATTACTGCAAATAACCTTGGCGGCATGATGATTGGCGACGAGCTTGGCATCAGCGGCAAGGTGCTGCTTAACGGCGGCGAGCCGCAGTGCGATTTGTACCTGTCGCTGAAAAACGTTGTGCCGGAATCGCTGGGGCTGGGCAAGGTTAAGGACACCGCCAGCGTATATGGGCATGCCACCGGGCCTTTGGCGGGGCCTGTTATTGACGGGCGTATTGAATTTGCGGAGCTGAACATACCGGCGCTGCGTTTTTATAAGGTAAACGGCGACTTTTTGTACGAGGACGGGCATATTGACTTTAGCAACGTGACGGGCGGCATTTACGGCGGCACGGTGGAAGCGACGGGGACTTACGACATCGACAGCCGTGCTTATACCATTGACGCGCTGGGGCATGACTTGATGGCTTCCGTTGCCGCCAAAACCAGTAAAATTAACTGCCGCGTGGAGCTGGATTTAAAAATGCGCAGCGACGGCAATCCGCATAACGTGCTGACTTACGGCAGCTTTACCGGCGGTGCGGGCACTTACAGCCTGATACCGTTTGAAAGCATCAGCGGCAGCTTCAGCGACCAAAACGGTGTGCTGCAATTCACGGACGTAAAAATAAAAACGCCGCTGGGCGAAGTAACCAGCGACGTATTTGAAATCGTCAAAGGGCGCGTGCATATTAAAGATATTTTCCTCACAGCTCCGCAAGGACAGAGGATACAGATAAAATAAAAGCAGGCTTAATGCCTGCTTTTTGCTTATACACGGTGTTTGATGTGATCCAGCGCCTGTGCGAACAGGGTTAATACATGCTGGTCGTCAAGGCTGTAAAAAACTTCTTTGCCGGTTTTGGTAAATTTAACCAGCCCAGCATGGCGCAGAAGCCTTAACTGATGTGAAATGGCGGATTGCGTCATCTCAAGCGAGTCGGCGATATTCGTCACACAAGCTTCTCCTTCGGCAAGCAGTGCCAGAATACGGATGCGCGTCGGGTCGCCCAGCACTTTGAAGGTATCAGCCATGGGCTGCACAAATTTTTCGGCAATGGGCACGTCCAGTTTTAAAGTTTTTTCTTCACTCATAATCTCACCTCTTAATGCCCTTGCTGAAAAAGAAAAGCAGTACGGCGTAATAAACAAAGCTGCCCATCACGGTGCGGGTAGAAAATAACAGCGGGAAGACAATAAATGCCAGAAGCAGCACGCAAAGCTGCACAATAGCGTTCAATAATCCGCGCGAGCGGACGGCACGCCATGCCAGCACGCTGTAACGCGAGGCAAAAATGCCGAAGAAAAACCCGCTGAGCACGTATAGAATTTGCGAAAGTAAATTATCAAGGTTAAAATCCATCATTTGCCTGCCTTGCTGGAAAGCTGCGTTGGCATGATGTGGCTGAGCACGCCGCTTTTAATTAAAAGCCCGGCGATGATGCTGCCGCCGACGGTGCTGATTAAAAACGGAGGCACAAAAAACCACGCTGCCGCTTTGCTTCCGAGTATTGCCCAGGCAATAACCCACGCCGCAAGGCCGCCCAAAATGCCGGTGCCGAAAATTTCTCCGGCCATGGCCGCGCCGGTGCTGTTAAAACGGCGGTAGGCAAGGCCTGCCAGCAGCGCGCCAATCATGCTGCCGGGGAAGGCGAGCAGTGAACCGGTGCCTGCCATGTTGCGCAGGCAGCTGATGACGAACGCCACGGAAACGGCTTCCTTCGGACCTAAAATAACGGCGCACAGCACGTTGATGGCGTGCTGGACGGGGAAGCACTTGGAAGCGCCTGCCGGGATGTAAACAATGTGCGCGCTTAATGCGCCGATAGCGACGAGCAGCGCCGCCAAAGTTAATTTATGAATGTTCATTAAAATCACTCCAAAACATAAAAATGACAAAAGTTTCAACTATAATTTTACCACAATAATATTATACATATTTATACTTGCCGCCGCAAGATAAAAAGGAAAACGTCCCGCCGTGTAGAATTATATAAGCATATTTATAGCAAGCAGCCTTTGGAGGGATTTTATATGCAGGTTTTAAACGGAATAAAGGTTATAGATTTCAGCAAATGGCTGCCGGGGCAGTACGCCGGTATGACGCTGGGCGACTTCGGCGCGGATGTAATTAAGGTTGAGGACGTTAAAGGCGACGTTACGCGCGGCTTTACGCCGGAAAAAGAACCGGGTATGAGCTACTGGCATTTGATGTTGAACCGCAACAAGCGCGGTGTTACCGTCAACCTTAAAACACCGGCGGGGCGCGAGGTTCTGCTGCGTCTTTTAAAAGAAGCCGACGTTTTTCTGGAAGGCTTCCGCCCGGGCTATTTAAAAATGCTGGGGCTGGATTACGAAACAGTCAGCAAAATTAACCCGCGGCTTATTTACTGTTCCATTACCGGCTTCGGGCCGGATGGCAAATACAAACACATGCCTTCGCACGATTTGAACGTCGTCGGGCTGGCTGGCGTCGATGCGCAGGAGGACGGTACGGATATCAGTGTGCCTTCGGTGCAGGTGGCGGCGCTTGGCAGCAGTCTGAACGCTGTCAGCGGCATTTTGCTGGCGCTGTTCGCGCGTGAGCGCACCGGCAAAGGGCAGGCGGTGAACATTGATTTGTACAGCACTGCCATCAACACGCAGATTACCGGCATCAGCAGCGTCATCGGCTGCCGCGAAACGGGCATGCCCTCGTTTGGGCGTACAGCGTCGCATTATTACAGTGTTTACCAGACAAAAGACGGGCGCTGGCTCAGCATCGGTACAATTGAGCCGAAGTTCTGGCAGAAGATGTGCGAACTGATTGAAAAGCCGGAATTAAAAGACCGCCAGTTTGATTTTGCCCATTCGGCAGAGCTGAAAAAGATTCTGGCAGAAGCCTTCCGGCAGAAAACGCAGGCGGAATGGCTGAAACTTATCGGCAAAGACGAGTTTTGCGTAACACCTGTGCGCACTTTGCTGGAGGCTTTGGACAGCGATTTAACGACGGAGCAGTGCGATATGCTGCTGACGAAAGAAGAAGACTTTGGCAATTATACTTATGTAAAACCAGCGGTGAAGCTGTCGGAAACGGCAGGCACAATCAACCGCCGCGCACCGTATCTGGGCGAGCACACGGACGAAGTGCTGGCGGGGCTTGGCTACACAACGGAAGAAATTGCCGCCATGCGCGCAAAAGGAGAGATTTGAATGGTATTAAAAAATATAGGCAAATTACTGGGCGGGCTGCTGTTTGCCGTTTATCTGCTGCTCGGCAGCGTGCTTCCGGCAGAAGCGGGCATCATCAGCAAGCAGCAGGAAATTGAAATGGGGCGCGAAACCGCGATGGCGCTGGAAGCGAAATACGGCGTGGTGCAGGACTACGAATTGCAGGAGCGCGTCAACCGTATCGGGCAAAGCCTTGTTGCCGTCAGCGACAGGCAGGATTTGGAATACAGCTTTAAGGTGCTGAACTGCGACGAAGTCAACGCTTTGGCCTGCCCGGGCGGCTTTGTGTACGTGTTTAAGGGCTTAATTGATTACATGCCGAGCGACGCGGAACTGGCGGGCGTGCTGGGGCACGAGGTAAGCCACGTTGTTAAAAAGCACACCGTACACCAGATTGAAAAACAGCTTTTGACGACTTTGCTTTTAGCAGTCGCTACCAAGGGCGATATGGGGCTGACGGGGCTGGCGTCGCAGGCTTTGGCGGCAGGCTACAGCCGTACCGATGAACGTGGCGCGGACAAAGAAGGCTTTAACTTGTGCGTGGCGGCGGGCTATAATCCGTACAGCATGGTGCTGACCATTAACAAGCTGGAAGATTTGTCCAAGGAAAAAGGCAACCCGGGCTACGGACTGTTCAGCAGCCATCCGGAACCGGAAGAACGCCTGAAACGCGTGATGAAACAGATAAAAAAACTGGACCCGCATCCGGATATTACCGTGCATGAAGACGGCACGGCAACCGTGCATGAGGGCGATTGGACTTTTAACATCAGCGAAAAAATCGGCAACGACAAACCGGAATACCGCGCCTACATGCTGGCAGGTTCGTTGTATGTGGCGCGCCAGCGCGGACCAATTGACCCGTACCGCTTTATTGTGTACGATAACGGCGGCAGCGCAACGCTGTATTACGAGGACATTCAGCTTTTGACCGTGTATAATCAGGACGCTTACGCCGCAGGCTTCGGCGACGCGGGCAGCTACGCCAACGCATGCAGCCAGCTTCTGCGCGAATGGGCACCCATTGCCAACGCCAACGACGCAGCGGATAACGATAAAGATAAGGATAAAAAGAAGAAATCCAAAGACTAAAACGCAAAATAAAAACACCTGCTGCCTTACGGTAACAGGTGTTTATTCTTAAATAACCGTTAAATTATTTGTTGAAGTAACGGGCAAGCAGGCCTGCGAAAGCTCTGCCATGGCGTGCTTCGTCACGTGCCATTTCATGAACGGTGTCATGGATAGCGTCGAGGCCGAGTTCTTTAGCACGTTTTGCAAGGTCGGTTTTGCCTGCGGTTGCGCCGTTTTCAGCTTCTACACGCATTTCAAGGTTCTTTTTGGTGCTGTCGGTAACAACTTCGCCGAGCAGTTCAGCAAATTTAGCTGCATGTTCTGCTTCTTCGTAAGCAGCTTTTTCCCAGTACAGACCGATTTCAGGATAACCTTCGCGATGAGCAACGCGAGCCATAGCAAGGTACATGCCTACTTCGCAGCATTCGCCGTTGAAGTTAGCGCGCAGGTCGTTTTTAATATCTTCGGGAACGTCTTTGGCTACACCAACAAAATGTTCTGCAGCCCAGGTCATTTCACCTTTCATTTCTACAAATTTGGAAGCCGGAGCTTTGCACTGCGGGCAGTATTCCGGAGCAGCTTCACCTTCATAAACATAGCCACAAACCTGGCAAACAAATTTTTTCATTATTCATTCCTCCATTAAAGTACAATAAAGTGTAAATTGTTTTGTGCGGTCATCAGTACCGCTTACAGTATTGATTGTAACACGGCAGTGATAAGTTGTCAATAATAATTATTATTTATTGACGCATTTTTAAATTAAAATTTTTGTGAAATGCAGTTAAAATATCCGCCGCGGCGTGATAAGGCAAAATTTAGCGTTACTATTGTAGAATGACGCAGAACTTGCTATAATATACAGAAGATACCGGAGGTACGATATGGAAAAGTTTATTGTTACATTAAATTGCCATGCCCATTATGGCTGCGTTGAATATGACCCCGCAACCAAAACGGCAAAAGTTTGCCTTGACGTGCCCGAAGCAAAGGCGCGCGTTGAAGAATTTTTGCAGAAACCGCTGACGCTGGATTTACCGGAAGGCGATACCATCCGCCAGTTTGTAACCAAAACCTTAATGCCGCTTGAAAGTTTGGAAAACTTTAAGGTTTGCCTTGGCAGGCTTTGGGTTAATACAGATGTCAGGGTTGAGTGGAGCATGCCTCCCGGAGCAATGGCAGAACTGTAATTGCCGCACGGCAGATTTGTTTTAATTAAACAGCTTATTTTGGTTCCGTAGCTCAGCAGGATAGAGCAACCGCCTCCTAAGCGGTAGGTCGGCAGTTCGAATCTGCCCGGGATCACCAGTAATATGCGCACTTGCATTAGTTTGTGGGTGCGTTTTTGTTTTTCGAAGGCATATTTTCTATACATTTAAAATAGTCAGGAAATTACAGCTTCAATGGGTAGGAAAAATTTTGTATATTAACGGCATTAATTATATATTATAAAACACAAAGCAATAGTTAATGAGAACTTAAATACTGGCTTTTTTTATAAAAATTTTTATAAAACCTCTTTACAAACCTATTGAATCCATGTTAAAATCTTGCCTGTTCTCTGTCGATTAAGACAGAGAAGGAAATTTTGATGACAGAAGGGAGGATGGGCATGGCTTTAGTTCAACCGGCGACACGTCTGCGCACCGATTATAACCGGATTGCTGAATTAGCGCGTAAAACCGGCGAGCCTGTTTATATTACCAGAAAAGATATTCCGGAACTTGTCTTGATGGATTTTGATGCGTTTCAGGAGCGCGAACAGGTTATTAAACTTTCTGATATTGTGTTAAGCGGGGATCTTGAAAGATTACGGGAAGCGGGGGATTTAAGCATTGAAGAAGCAGAGGCCGTGCTGAAAAAATTTAATGACAGGTAAGGCATCTGTAAGATTTTTACGGCGGGCAGTCGATGACTTGCAAAATATTTGCGCATACTGGCGGCATAATATTCCGCAGGAGGAAGCGCATAAAATAATTGCAAGAATAATTCGTGATTTGAAAGAACTGGCATTGTTTTACCCGGCGGCAGAGGTTATAAAGTACGAACCGTTAAACAGCAGCCATTTCAGGTTTTACAGAAGCGGCGCATATATTTGTATCTGCAAAAAGATAGAAGACATAATTTATGTTTACCATATCGCGCACGAGGACAGTGAATATCCTGAAATTTTTGCCAGAAGATAAAAATCGGAAGGGGATTTTAAAATAATTTATATAAAACCGGCGACGATGCTGCGCTTTGATTACAAATATATCGCTGAATTGGCACGCAGAACCGGTGAGCCTGTTTATATTACCAAAAACGGTACGCCGGAAGTTGTAGTAATGCATCCGAAAGCGTTTGCGGCTCGTGACAAGGTCTTAAAACTTGCAAATGTTATACTTGAAGAAGAATATAAAAGACAAGACGGAACAGAATCGTTAAGCGTTGCGGAAATAAATGCCCTGATAGAAAAAGAGCTTGATAAAGACGAAGAAGAAAAATCTGCGTAAGCCTTGTGTGAAATAAAAGAACAGCAGTGCCGGCATAATGTGCGGCGCTGCTGTTTTTATAATTTTTTAAGTAAGCACTTGACAACTTTTTCAAAAAAGAGTATAGTGTTCTTAAACAGGAACAATATATAAGGGGCTGAATGAGGGGAATGGAAATCACCGAACGCTTGATGCACTTTAACCTTACACGCCAGGAGGCAACTTTATACCTGCTGCTGCTCAAGGCCGGACGCCTTACGGGCTACGAGGCCGCCAAGCAGACGGGCATATCGCGTTCCAACACTTACACGGCTTTGGCCGGATTGGTGGAAAAGGGCGCGGCCTATATAATGGAAGAAGGCAAAGTGACGCGTTACACGCCGGTAGCGCCGGAGGAGTTCTGCAACAATAAAATACGCCGCCTTACGGAGCAGCGCGATGAACTTTTAAAAGAGCTGCCGGGCGTGCAGAACGAAGCCGAAGGCTACATCACCATCAAGGGCAATGCGGAAATTATCAGCAAGCTGCAAAACACGGTGCTTAATGCACAGGCGCGCATTTACGTATCGGCAAGCGCCGCCGTGATGGAGCTTTTGCGCAGCGAGCTCGAAACAGCATTAAGCCGCGGCTTGAAGGTGGTAATTATTACCGGGCGTGATTTCCAACTGCCGGGCGCCATTTGCTACAACACCGTAAAACAGTCGGCGCAAATCAGGCTTATTGCCGATTCGCACACGGTGCTGACGGGCGATTTGGACGACGGCGACAATTCAACCTGTTTATATTCCTGCAAGCGTAACCTTGTCGATTTGTTCAAGGACGCGCTGAAAAATGAAATTAAACTGATTGAATTGCAGAAAGGTGAATAATGATGGCTGAAAAAATACCGTTTGTTAGCAAAGAAAAACTGGAAGAAATTGCGTCCAAATACGCGACGCCGTTTTATTTATATGATGAAAAAGGCATCCGCGAAACCGCGCGCCGTGTAAACAAGGCTTTTAGCTGGAACAAGGGCTTTAAGGAATATTTTGCAGTTAAGGCTACGCCGACGCCGGGTATTTTAAAAATTCTGCACGAAGAAGGCTGTGGCGCGGACTGTTCGTCCTACACCGAGCTGATTATGGCTGACGCTGTAGGCTTTAAGGGCGACGAAATTATGTTTTCGTCCAACGATACGCCGGCGGAGGATTTTCAGCTGGCGCGCAAGCTGAATGCGACCATCAATCTGGACGATATTACCCATATCGACTTTCTGGAGCGTGTGGCGGATATCCCGGATACGGTTTGCTGCCGTTTTAACCCAGGCGGGCATTTTGCCATTGCCAACAATATTATGGATAACCCCGGCGACGCTAAATACGGCATGACGCGCGAGCAGCTGACCGAGGCTTACAAGCGCCTGATGGCGAATGGCGTTAAGCATTTTGGGCTGCACGCCTTTTTGGCAAGTAACACCGTTACCAACGATTACTACCCGGAATTGGCGCGCATTTTGTTTAAAGTGGCGGTGGAATTAAAAGAAGAAACCGGCGCTTCGATTGAGTTTATCAATCTTTCCGGCGGCGTGGGTATTGCTTACCGTCCTGACCAGCCGGAAAACGATATTATGGAAATCGGCGAGGGCGTGCGCCAGGCGTTTGAAGAAGTTTTAGTTCCTGCCGGTTTGGGCAATGTGCGCCTTTATACAGAGATGGGGCGCTACATGCTTGCTCCGTACGGCGCGCTGGTCAGCCGCGTAATCCACCAGAAACACATTTATAAGGAATACATTGGTTTGGATGCCTGCGCTGCCAACCTGATGCGCCCGGCAATGTACGGGTCTTACCACCACATTACCGTTATGGGCAAGGAAAACGCGCCGTGCGACCACATGTATGACGTTACCGGCGGTTTGTGCGAGAACAACGACAAATTTGCCATT
>CASFJU010000008.1 GCA_949295115.1 uncultured Phascolarctobacterium sp. | reverse complement strand
GGTTTTAACGGCTTTTTCGATTTCGGCTTTAACCTTCGGGTCAACGCCTTCGCCGTAGTATTCTTTCGGCAGGCCGATGCGCAGTCCTTTAACATCGGCGCGCAGGGCTTTGGTAAAGTCGGGTACATCAACCGGCAGCGAGGTGGAGTCATGCTCATCCTTGCCGCAGATGGTGTTCAGCACAAGGGCAGCGTCGGTAACGTCGCGGGTGATAGGCCCAATCTGGTCAAGGGAGGACGCGAACGCAACGCAGCCGTAACGGCTTACGCGGCCGTAGGTCGGCTTAATGCCAACGCAGCCGTTAAAGGAAGCCGGCTGGCGGATAGAACCGCCGGTATCACTGCCGAGCGACCAGATAGCTTCGCCCGCGGCAATAGCAGCAGCGCTGCCGCCGGAAGAACCGCCCGGTACGCGTTCAAGGTTCCACGGGTTGTAGGTTTTATGGAAGTAAGAGCTTTCGGTGGTAGAGCCCATCGCAAACTCGTCCATGTTGGTTTTGCCGGTAAAAATGGCATCGTCGGCACGCAGTTTTTTAATAACATGCGCGTCATAAATAGGCACCACATTGCTCAACATCTTGCTGGAGCAGGTAGTTAAAAGGCCTTTGGTACAAATGTTGTCTTTAATAGCGCCAGGGATGCCTGCCAGCGGAGCAATGGCGTAAGCTCCACGGAGCTGATTTCCTTGCTGACAAGTTTATCGTGCAGCTCGTGGGCTGTTAATTTATATAAATCCACAGTTGGTTCCTCCTTCTGTTATTCGATTACGCGCGGCACTTTAAAGCCGTCGTTGTAAACAGCGGGCGCGTTTTCAAGCGCTTCCTCGTGCGTTACGCCGGGCTGCGGCACGTCCTCGCGGAACGCGTTGCTGATCGGCAGTACATACGGGGTCGGCTCAATGCCTTCCGTATCAATCTTTTCCAGAATGTCGGCATAATTGAGGATTTGGTTAAACTGTTCGGTAAATTTTTCCATTTCGCTTTCCGGAATCGTCAAACGGGAAAGCCCGGCGATGTGTTCAACATCTTTTACTGTTACCTTCATTAGTACGCCTCCTAAAAATTTATGTAAGTTTAATAAATAACCTGTTCTATTATATCACAAAACAATATAAAAAGTGAATGTAGTCTAACTATATTAAACAGTTAGAAAGTAAAATTCTTATTTAAATAAAGTTTTTTTGATGTTATAATAAAAAATAAAATAAATTATAGGAGCGTTATTATGGATAAGTTTTTAAATCCAGAAGAATTTAACATTGACGAATTATTCAAAGGCAAATATATGATTCCTATTTATCAGCGTCCTTATAGTTGGACTTGTAACGAAGTTACGCAATTATTATCAGATATAGATAATATTTATAATAATTATAAAAATGCAGACCCACTACATTTAGATAATGATGATTCAATCTTATTTATTGGTACATTATTTATAAAAACAGAAAAAAATGTAAAAAACACTTATAACGAATATGATATTGTTGATGGTCAACAACGAATCACAACTTTAACCCTACTTCTTATGGTTTTACTTAACAGACTTTATATTCTAAATTCCGAAGATGAAAGTATTAAAGACCTTGAAAATTACCTTTGGAAAAAGTTAGATAGAAAACGTAATAATTCTTTACGTGTTTTAACTCTAGGCAATATAGATCAAGCTATAATGAATGAATTGTTTGATAAACTTTTTTATAAAGAAAATATCATAGAATTCGCAAATAAAAAACTTAATGAAGATATTGAAAATGTAGAAAAAAATTTACTAGCCAATTTATTAACTATAGACACACATTTTAATAAATTTGCCGAAATAGATTTATATGATTATTTTGAATATATAAAATATAACATCAAGTTTATTGCTATAAAAGTACATACTAAATTATCCAAACTATTTACAATTTTTGAATCAATAAACAGTAAAGGAAAACCCTTAGAAGACATTGATTTAATCAAAAGCTATATCTTTCAAAATATAAATCAAGATTATTATGACAGATATCTTTCTAAATGGGGAAATTTGATAAGTCTTACCAACGACAATTTAATGGAATATTTTACGATATATGTACGCGCAAACATTTCCTACTATCGTACCAGTATAAAATTAAATAACTTTAAATCTTTGGTAGAAAATAACTTCATGGCATATTTTAAAACTACGACTATTCAAGATACTTTAATTCATTTAATAGATGATTTAATAGAAAACGTACGTTATTATAATATGCTTAAAAATCCTGATTTGCTCGAAAAAATAGGTGTTTCTAAAAAAAGCATCGTATTTTTTATGATGAACAGCGCAATTGAATATATCCATACTAAAGCTCTATTTTTTAAATTAATTTATTTAAAAAATAATAACAATTTAACAGAAGAAACTTTTGATAGAATTATAGAAACAGCATTTAAATTTATTTTAACTTTCCAAAGCATTTGTAATCGTGAAAGCAAGAATACTCTCAACGTATTTGTTGATGTTCAAAATGAAATTTATAATATAATAACCACTTATAATGATACCAAAGATCTTTCTAACGAAAATCTTAAAAACATCGAATATTTATTTTATAAAAAAATTCAGGATGAAATGATAGACAATGAAGCATTACGAAATAAAATAAGAACTAATATTAACTATAATAGAAATAGAAAAGTAACTAAAAATATTCTTTCTTATCTTATTTGTTCTGATAATACTGATAATATTGATTATGTAAAATTATATAATTTATTGAAATCAGGAAAAGATATACATATAGACCATATTCTTCCATTAAATCCAGATAAAAACGATCCCAATTTCTCATATTATGTAAATGATAATATGATGATATTAAAAAATAATCAAGATTTCATTATAGGAGATGATTCACATCTACTAAAAGATGAATTTTATGATAAATATTTACATGTACTTGGTAATCTAAGATTAGAATGGTCAACAGAAAATATAAAAAAGTCAAATAAATTAATTAGTTTGGAAATTTTCAACGAAAAATTTAATACAGGAACACAAATTTCTAAAAGAACTACATTATTGACTAACAAATTACTAAGTTCTAATTTGCTACTTTCTTCTTCTGACCTTCCAAAAGAAACTTATACTATCAGACAACAAAATACCGTTATTATTGAAAATTTTCAATCTTCAATGGAATATAAAGGTTATGAACCAATTTATTTCGAAATTCTCGGTGAAAAATATATTTTGGACAAGTATAAATTTTCTTCTCTTTTAACAAAGATTATGGATATTTTCTATGATTTAGAAAAGGAAGAATTTGCTGAACTTGCAAACCTCAAATATTCTCCAACAACATCTGGCAGAATATATATATCTAATTCGGCAGAAGATTTACGGCGTTATTATTCTATTGATCGAAATATTTTCATCGAAACAAATTTATCATCTCCCAACATAATTCGTTTTATCTTTAAATTATCACAAAAACTTGGCTTTACTAATGGAGATATAAAAATAGCATTACATTCAAAGAATTAAAGAATTAATTTAGCTATATATAAAAGGCGCAGTGATAAATCACTGCGCCTTTTATATATTTTTTAATCAAACGAAGTCAAAAAGTTTTCCATGCAGTCTTCCACGCCGCGTTTAACGGCTTTGGCATGGCTGGGTTCGCCGATGCGCCAGAAATTGATGGAGCTGGAAGAACCGATGCCTTCGATGTTCTGGTTGTACAAAAAGCTTTCGTTGTTCACGTCAACGCATTTCAGTTTCATCGTTACCACGGCACTGTAAGTCTGCGAGCCTACGACAACCATAAAACCGGTTTCGTTTTCGCGCACCGGCAGCAGGCTGATGAAGATAACCCTGTCCGCATTGCAGGCCTTGCCCACAGCAACAAGTTCTTCCAGAGTCGGAGCTTCGCCGTTTTCAAACGGGTGCGCCAGCATGGCTTTTTGCACCGCGTTGCTGCCTGCAATTTTGGTGGGGCTTTTCTTTTTGCCGGGGTATTTTTTCTCCAGCGTTTCCTTAACGGCGTTTACAGCCATCTCGCGGCTGCGGCCTTCAAGGCCGGATACATCGACATACGGCAAAACTGCAACGGTGTAATCTTCCTTGCACTCGGTCAGTTCAAGGCCGGTTTTGGTAAAATGCGTTTCGCCGGTATCGGCCACGCCCTTGTCGATAGCGTCGATACTGCTTACTTCCTTTTCCGCCGCCAATGCGCTGCCGCTTACGCAGAACACCGCCAGCATTACTGCTGCCAAAAATTTACAAAAGTTTTTCATGTAGCACCTTCCTTAAAATAAACTTGGTTCTTTGTCTTCTTTATTTTCTGCCGCCGGGGCTGCTTCGGCTTCGCCGCGCTCACCCAGCAGGCGTAAAAACTCTGCTTCATCGATAACGGTTACGCCAAGCTGCTGCGCTTTGGTCAGCTTGCTGCCCGCTTCCGCACCGGCAACAACGTAATCCGTCTTTTTGCTGACGCTGCCCGTCACCTTTGCGCCCACCTGCTGCGCCATGGTCTGCGCCGTAGCGCGGTCCAGCGTCGGCATGGTGCCGGTAAACACCATCGTCTTGCCGTAAAACGGGTGCGCAGTGTCAAGCTCCGCCGCTTCCATTTCCATGTTCACGCCCAGTTCCTTCAGGCGTTCAATCAAATCAATGTTGCCCGGCACGCTGAAGTACGTTACCACGCTTTCGGCAATCTTCGGGCCGATGTCTTCAATAGCGGCAATTTCGTCAGCTTCCGCCGCCATCAGTTTTGCCATACTGCCAAAATGCAAGGCAAGTAAGCGCGCCACTTTTGCGCCCACATGGCGGATTCCCAGCGCAAACAGCAGCCTGTCAAGGTTCTGCTTTTTGCTTTCCGCAATGGCGTTTAAAAGATTATCCGCCGATTTGTCACCCATGCGCTCCAGCGCAGTGAGCTGCGGTTTTGCCAGCAAGTATAAATCAGCCGGGTCGCTGATAAGCCCGTTGTCCAGCAGCTGGTTAATCACTGCCGGGCCGCAGCCGTCGATGTCCATCGCGCCCTTCGACGCAAAATGGACTAAGCCTTCGCGCCCCAGCGCCTGGCAGTGCGGATTGGTGCAGCGTATCGCCGCTTCGCCGTTCAGGCGTTCCGTCTTCCAGCCGCATTCAGGGCAAACCGTTGGCATAAAATATTCTTCTTCCGCGCCGGTGCGTTTTTCCTTCACCACATGCAGCACTTCCGGGATAATTTCGCCCGCTTTGTTGATAACGACGGTGTCGCCGATGCGAATATCCTTGCTGCGGATGAAGTCTTCGTTGTGCAGCGTGGCGCGGCTGATGGTGCTGCCGGAAAGTTTTACCGGCGTCAGCACCGCCGTCGGCGTAAGCACGCCCGTACGCCCGACTTGTATGATAATGTCCTCCAGTTTTGTTTCGGCCTGCTCCGGCGGAAACTTAAAGGCAATCGCCCAGCGCGGGTCCTTACCGGTTGCGCCCAGCATGTTCTGCTGGTACACGGCGTTGACCTTAATTACCGCGCCGTCCGTATCGTAAGCAAGGCTTTGGCGTTTGCCGCTGAACTCCTTAATTTTGGCAATCGCCTCGTGGATATTTTTAACAACGCTGTAGCCTTCGCTGACTTTAAAACCGTAACTGCGCAGCATAGCAAGGGATTCGGAATGTTTATCCTTATGCCCTGCGCCGACGCCGTAAGCAAAAAAGCTGAGCTGGCGCCCTGCCGTTACTTTCGGGTCAAGCTGGCGCAGGCTGCCCGCTGCCGCGTTACGCGGATTGGCAAATTCGTTCTCGCCCGCTTCGCTGCGCTGCTCGTTCAGCTTCATAAACGCATGGCGTGGCATGTAAACCTCGCCGCGCACGTCCAGCAGTTCCGGCACTTCTTCGCCGTCCTTTACGTTCAGCGTCAGCGGAATGGCGCGGATGGTACGCACGTTGGCCGTTACGTTTTCGCCCACTTCGCCGTCGCCGCGCGTTGCCGCACGCACTAAGCGTCCGTTTTCGTAAATCAGGCTGCAGGCCAGCCCGTCAATTTTCGGTTCAAACACATATTCAATTTCGCTGCCTTCCGGCAAACCGCTTTTAACGCGCGCATCAAACGCTTCCAGCTCCTCATCGCTGAAGGCGTTGCCCAAACTTAATAGCGGCGACATGTGGCGCACCTGCGTAAATTCCGGGCTTACCTTGCCGCCCACACGTCGCGTGGGGCTGTCCGGCGGCACATCATCCGGGTATTTTGCTTCAATCGTTTGCAGGCGGCGCATAAGCGCGTCGTATTCAGCGTCGGTAATTTCCGGCGCGTCCATAACATAATATAAAAATTCGTGATGGCGTATTTCACTGCGCAGCTTCTGCGCTTCGTTCAAGGCTTCTGCCCGCTCTAAATCCATAATGCCCTCCACTTGTTACAACTTTTTCAGCACGGCGTACTTCGTCAGCAGGCTGCGCACACCGGCACCGGCAAAGGCAACCTTAACCTCCTGCCCGTCGTCCGTATCCTTAACGCTGACAACCATGCCGCTGCCCCATTTGCTATGGCTTACGCGGTCGCCCGTGTTAAAGCGGTCGCTCGTCCCGGCTCCGGCCGGATATTTGCCCACCGGCATAAAGCTGCGCGGGTTAAAATTGCTGCTCCAGTTACTGCGCCTTTCCGTTGCCTGTTTAAAATTCTCCAGCGCCGTCGGGCGCGACTGGCGTTTAACGGTTTTAACCAGCTTCGCCGGAATCTCCTGCAAAAAGCGGGACGGCGGATAGGATACCGTGTTGCCGTAAATCGTGCGCATTTTGGCGCTGCTTAAAAACAGTTTCTCCTTGGCGCGCGTAATGCCAACGTAGCACAGGCGACGTTCTTCCTCCACCTCGTTTTCGTCCATCAGCGTGCGCGCGTGCGGGAATAAGCCTTCTTCCATGCCTGCAAGGAATACTACCGGGAATTCCAGTCCCTTGGAGGAATGCAGCGTCATCAAGGTAATGGCGTCCTCGCCCAGTTCAGCGTCGTCGATATCGGATACCAGCGCCACATGCGCAAGGAAGTTTTCCAGATTGTTTTCTTCGTCGCCGTCCGCAAATTCCTGCGCTACGGAAATCAGCTCGTGCAGGTTGTCGATGCGGCTCTGCGCCTGCGGCGTGCGCTCGTTCTCCAGTTCTTCAAGGTAGCCGGTGTCGGTCAAAACGCGGTTAATAACGTCCTCTACCGGCGCTTCATTAGCAAGGTTCATCAGTTCAAAAATAGTGCCCGCCAAATCGTCCAGCTTCGTTACAAAGCGGTTGCCCAAACCTTCAATCTGCGCGGCGTTGCTTACCGCTTCAAACAGGCCGATGTTGTTGGTATTGGCAAAATCCTGTATTTTCGCCAGCGTTGCGTCGCCAATGCCGCGTTTGGGCACGTTGATAATGCGCAAAAGGCTCAGCGAGTCCGCCGGGTTGAAAATTACGCGCAGGTAAGCAATGATGTCCTTAATTTCCTTGCGCTCGTAGAATTTCAAGCCGCCGACCATGTTGTAGCTGATGCCGCTTTTAATCAGCATTTCTTCAAAAATACGCGACTGCGTGTTGGTGCGGTACAGCACCGCCATATCGCCCAGCTTTTTATTTTCGGTGCGCTGCAAATTTTGCAGCTGCTCAATTACAAAACGTGCTTCATCGCGCTCGTCCGCCGCCTGAAAATAAATAATGTCCGCGCCGCTTTTGTTGTCCGTCCACAAATTTTTCGGCTTGCGCCCGGTATTGTTTTCAATCACCGCGTTGGCTGCGTCCAGAATAATCTGCGTGCTGCGGTAGTTCTGTTCCAGCTTGATAACCTTCGCATCGGGGTAATCCTTTTCAAAGTCAAGAATGTTCTGTATATCCGCGCCGCGCCAGCCGTAAATGCTCTGGTCGGCGTCGCCCACAACGCAGATATTGCGGTGCTTTGCCGCCAAAAGCTTTGTTAAAAGGTACTGCGCATGGTTCGTGTCCTGATACTCGTCCACTAAAAGATAATCAAAGCGCTCCTGGTATTTTTCGCGCACCTCTTTGTTTTCCTGCAATAATCTGATGGAAAGCAGCAAAAGGTCGTCAAAATCCAGCGCGTTGTTTAATTGCAGCTTTTCCTGATAGCGTGCGTAAATGTCCGCTACCTTCTGCTCGTAAAAATCGCCCGCCTCGCGTGCAAACGCCGCCGCATCCTGCAAAGCATTTTTGGCATTGCTGATGCGCGCTAAAATGCCCGAAGGCTGGAAGCGTTTATCGTCAAGGTTCATTTCCTTTAAAACCTGCTTAATCAGGTTCTGGCTATCGGCGGTATCGTAAATCGCAAAATTGCCGCCGTAACCCGGCAGCTTGTCAATTTCCATCCGCAAAAAGCGCGCGCAAAAAGCGTGGAAGGTAAACAGCCACACATCCTTGGCTGCCGCGCCGCTCATGTTGTTCACGCGCTCACGCATCTCCGCCGCCGCCTTGTTGGTAAAAGTAATTGCCAGAATGCGGTACGGGCGCACACCCTTTTGCAAAAGGTTGGCCACGCGGCAGGTAAGCACCTTGGTTTTGCCGCTGCCCGCGCCTGCCATAATCAGCATCGGTCCTTCGGTATTTAATACGGCCTCCGCCTGCTGCGGATTAAGCCCATAAGTACAATCAGTCATTCGTTCCTCCGTAAAAACTCATCTATCTAAAATATTCATCAGCGTAACTTTATTATTATTCTATCAAATGACTGTTTTTCCTGCCAGCGCCCCGATAAAATTCCGCCGCAAATTTTTGTAAGTTATAACTGATGAAATTGCAGAAATTTTCTTGACATAAAGCCCACTCCAGCATTTATAATAATAATGTAATTACACGAGTAATTGCTTTGCTGCGGAGCAGCGATAAACTTTTTAAACACAACAATAAAGCCATGAAGGCCGTAACCGCTTAAGATGAGCGGCTGTTTCTTCATGGCTTTTTTATTTTGACAAGTGAGTTGATTTTATGAAATTTTTAACCGCGCTTTTAATTTCCGCCGCGCTTTTAACATCTGCCTGCGGCAATGAAGCGCCCGCCAAAACCGAAAAAGTGTTCCGCTACGGCACAACGGCGTACGGCATCGCTACGGAAAACGCCGGCATGGACGTACACGAAAGCTATCAGGGGTGGAGTGCTATCCGCTACGGCGTGGGTGAAACGCTGTTTAAGTTTAACGGCGCCATGCAGCCCGAACCGTGGCTGGCGCAAAAGTACGAATTTTTAGATGACTACACCGTAAAAATTACGCTGCGCGACGATGTTTATTTTACCAGCGGCAATAAAATGACGGGCGACGCCGTTAAAGCCTGCCTGCTGGATTTACTTGCCCGCCACAACCGCGCCAAAGGCGATTTGGCAATTACCGCCATCACCGCCGAGGGGCAGACGGTAACAATTACCAGCGGCAACAAAGTGCCGGTGCTGATTAACTACCTGTGCGACCCCTACGGCTGCATTGTCGATATGAGCGGCGGCAACATAAGCGGCACCGGCCCGTACATGGTACAGAGCCTGACGCAGAAGGAAGTTGTGCTTGTGCCCAACAAAAACTATTGGGGCGGCGTACCGGGGCTGGATAAAATTACTGTCAGCAGCATTACCGACGGCAACACGCTGGCGCT
The DNA here is from genome assembly GCA_949295115.1 of uncultured Phascolarctobacterium sp. Taxonomy (GTDB): domain Bacteria; phylum Bacillota; class Negativicutes; order Acidaminococcales; family Acidaminococcaceae; genus Fusicatenibacter_A. Next base: position 86,010 of record CASFJU010000008.1, on the reverse strand, counting down.
GGCACTGCAAAATGGCGAAATTGACGCTGCGCAGGGTTTGCCCTACGCCTCGCTGGCGCTGTTTAAGGATAACCCGGCGTATAAAATCAGCACCGCTGATACCTCGCGCACCTTTCAGGCGGCATTCAACTTCAACACGCCTGCCTTGCAGGATGAGCGCGTCCGCCGTGCCATCGCCCTGTGCATGGACCGCGATACTTTTGCGCGCGTACAGCTTTTGGGCAACGGCGCTCCGGCAGCAAGCCCTTTCCCGCCTTATCTGCCGTTTGGCGGCGATAAGGTAAACAGCCCCGGTTACGATATTGAACAGGCGAAAGCACTTTTGGCCGCAGCGGGCTGGGCTGACACAGACGGCGACGGATACGTTGATAAAAACGGCGCGCCGCTGACCCTGCGCTGGCTGACCTACACCGCGCGACAGGAGCTGCCGCTGCTTGCCGAAGCAGCGCAAAGCTGGCTGAAACAGGCAGGCATACGCCTTAAAATTAACGCCACCGACGGCTACTATGATTACCTGCGCCGCGGCGACTGGGATATTTACGTCAAAGCCTTTGTAACAGCGCCCACCGGCGACGCGCAGTATTATTTTACCGCGCACGCACTGGCAGACAGCGCCTACAACAACGGCGGCTACCGCAGCGAAGCAATAGAAAATTTGGTGCAGCAGCTGCGCAGCGAATTTGACCCCGCCAAACGCAGCGAACTGGCAGTGCAAATCAGCCAACAGCTACTTGACGACAGCGCCTTTATATACATCGCGCACTTAAAAATGCCGCTGGTGATGAAAACCGGCGTGCAGAATTTTACCGCCCACCCCTGCGATTATTACGAAGTCACTAAAGATTTAACAGTAAACTAAATACAAAAAAGCCCGTGCAGGAATTTGCGTAAAGCAGTTCCCGCACGGGCTTTTTTTATTTAATTACAACGCCAGCATTACGGCGCAAATCAGTTTGGCGCGCATAAACAGCGATTCCACATCGGCAAATTCATCAACCGTGTGGTTGTGCGCACCCTTTACGCCCATGGAGCATACTGTCGGCACACCGGCGATGGTAGTATAAGCCGAATCGCTGCCGCCGCCGCTGATTGAAGCGACAGGGCTGCCAAAACCTTCTTCCTCATACACCTTTTTCACCAGTTCAAACAACTTCAAACTGCCGTCCAGTTTTACCATTGGCTGCATTAAAGATACAGGCGTCATTTTGCAGGTAACGCCGTCAACATAAACCTTGTCGTTAATTTCCTGGAATTTGGGTTTCATAGCTTCCAGCTGTTCCGGGCGGATAAAACGCAAATCCACAACCATTTTGGCGTATGCCGGGGCAGCATTATGTACCGTGCCGCCTTCAATTACGCCGACGTTTACATTTAAGCCCTGGCTCCAGTCGGTCAGCGCCTCCATATCCAGCACCTTGTGTGCCAGTTCCTTAATCGCGCTGCGGCCTTCTTCCGGTGCGTTGCCGACATGTGCGCCGCGGCCGAAAGCTTCCATGGCAAAAACATATACGCCTTTGCGTTCCAAAATCAAAGTATCGTTCATAAAGCCGGTTTCAAAGTTAAAGGCTGCCACAGCGCCTTTAGCTTCCGCCAGCATGGTTTCGGCGAAAGAACTGTGCTTATGCGCTACTTCCTCATCGCCCGCGAAGATGATTTTAACGGCGTATTTGTCAAAATCAACGCTCTGCAAAGCCTGCAAAGCATGAACGGCAATGGTAACACCGCCCTTCATATCAAGCGCGCCCGGGCCGTAAGCACGCCCGTCCTTAACGGTAAAGGGGCGTTTTTTGGTTTCTTCCGGGTCGTTAAACACGGTATCCAGATGGCCGGTAAAAATTACAAACGGTTTATTGGCGCAGTCGCCAAACTCACTTATAACAGCGTTACCGGCGTTTTCGTGTTCAATAATACGGGTTTTGCCGCCCATACCTTCCAAAATGCCTGCCACTTTGGCGATAGCAGCATCCACGCCTTTTTTGTTTTCAGAGCCGCTGTCAATCATGACCAGCTCTTCCCAAACTTTCATCATTGCATCGCGGTGCGCGTCAATATACGCATACGCCTGTTCTTTCATACTCATTTTTAAATTTGCCTCCTATCAGCAGGAAATGCCCATAAAATTAAGGATAATCCTTACAATAACCATAGAAATCAATGCGTCAATAACAGGAATTGCCAAAAGCAGCAAATGGTGCTTCGGGTTTGCGCCGGAGGTTAATACGCAGCGCGCAAAGTGTCCGAGCAAAGTGCCCATGGTAATCGTTGCCGGGAACAAAATGGTTGCCTGCGCAGCGTTGATAATGCCTTCAGCGTAAAGCGAAGCAGCGGTAGCAGCACCGGCAGCCTTGGCAAAGAAAGCGGAAATAAGTGCCACAATCGCCGCGCCCGGCAGGCCAAACAGCGCCATAACCGGCGCCACGGCGGATGCGATTAAATCCATCAAACCGGTAAGGTTAAGGAATAAAATCAGCGAATAAGCCAGCACCATTGCAGGCATGATATTTTCTACGCCGATGTAAAAGCCTTTTTTACAGCCGGCCATAAATTCTTCAAGCAATGTTTTTCTTTTAGCAGCAGCTTCAGCCATTATGCAGCACCTCCAGCTTTTTTACGCCTGAACATCAGGTAGAACCTTACGATGTTGGCGCCGATAATTTTAACGATAATTTCAACAATAAAGATAATGCCGAAAGACAGCAGCGAAATAGGCATCAGCGGCGCGCCGCAGTTAATGGTGTTGGCCAGCGTGCCGGAAGCCGCATACTGATAAGCAACGAAAATCGTGCGTTCATCGTCGGTAATTTTGCCTTCTTCCACAAGGTCGCGCGTAATAACGGCGCCGACGTCGGTGGTGGTAAAGCTACTGATAAGTGCAAGCCCAACGTAGCCCGGCAAACCCATCAACGGACGCAGAAGCGGACGGATAACACGTTCGGCAGCCAGCAGCGCGCCCTGCGATTCAACCGCGCGCACAAAGCCCAACGCTAAAATAACGGTCGGCATAAGGGTAATGGCAAACATAAAACCTTCGCTTGCGCCGATGCCGCCCTTACCGATAAAGGTAAAGGTATCGGAAATCTTACCGAACTTGCCGACAAGCACGGTAAAGTCAAACGCGCTGAGCGGGCCCATATCCTTCAAAACGCCACTGAACGACAGCGCGATAACGACGAAGGACAGCCAGCCGCGCCAGGTCAGATGATGTTCATAATCTTTTTCATCAACAGTAGTAGCTACATCTTTTTCTGCCATAGTAAGCCCCCCTAATTATAATTTTAAAACAGTGCCGATAAATACTTTGGCACGCATAAACAGCGATTCCACATCGGCAAATTCATCAACCGTATGGTTTAAGCCGCCTTTTACGCCTACGGCGCAAACTGTCGGAACACCGGCTTTGGTAGTAAAGGTAGAATCACTGCCGCCGCCGACCATAATCGGTTCAGGCTTGCCGAAGCCGTTTTCTTCGTAAACAGATTTGTAAACCTCAAACAGCTTCATGCTGCCGTCCAGGCGAACCATCGGCTCAAGCCCCGACAGCGAAGTCATCTTCGTAGTAACGTCCTTAATGAAAACCTTATTGGCAACTTCCTTAAACTGTGCTTTCTTCTTTTCAAAGTCCGCCGGGTCGAGGTAGCGCACGTCAACATCCATTTTAGCATAGCCCGGCACCGCGTTGGCAACCGTGCCGCCTTCAATCGTGCCCACATTAACGGTCGTGCCGGTTTCCCAATCGGTCATCGCGTCAAGCTCAAGCGCTTTATGCGCCATCTCCACAATCGCGTTGCGCCCGTTTTGCAGCTCATTGCCGGCATGAACGCTGCGGCCAAAGGTTTCCAGCCTGAAACGGTAAAAGCCCTTGCGCTCCACAACAACATTGTCATTCATAAAGCCGGTTTCAAAGTTAAAAGCAGCAGTTGCACCCTTAAATTCTTCCACCATTCTGTCCGCAAGGTCGCTGCTCTTGTGGCCGGTTTCCTCATCGCCCGCCAGCACAACCTTAAACGCGTACTTGTCAAAGCCTTCCGCCAAAAGCGCCTGCAAGCCAAAAATACCCAGCGTAACACCGCCCTTCATGTCCAGCGCGCCCGGCCCGTAAGCACGGCCGTCCTTAATGGTAAAGGGGCGGGTTTTGGTTTCCTCCGGATTGCTGAAAACCGTATCCAGATGGCCGGTTAAAACTATAAACGGCTTATTGGCGCAGTCGCCAAACTCACTAACAACGGCGTTGCCGGCGTTTGCATGCTCAACAATGCGCGTTTTACCGCCCATCGCCGTCAGCACGTCCGCCACTCTGGCAACAACCTTATCAACACCGGGTTTATAGTCAGAGCCGCTGTCTATGCTGACCAGTTCTTCCCACATTTTCAGCATCTCACTGCGATGCGCGTCGATAAACGCAAACGCATTTTCCTTCATACCCATTTTGATTCCTCCTCGTTTAATTACTAAAACAGCATCCGCCAAAGCGGCAAATACCATTTTCATGCCTTTCACTTTAATGTTTTAAAGTAACATTATAAATATTAAAATATCAAAAATTCACAATTCCGTCAAGAAAATTTTGTATAACAATCTTTACATTTTGCAGATTTTTGTAATTTATTTTCAGTACATTACGCTGCAAGCAAAAAAGCATAACACAATTAAACTCACAGCAGTCCAATATGCCGCACATAAAACATCCTCCCGCTTGCGCGGATAATAAAAAAAGCCCGCAGCACACGCCGCAGGCAGATTAAACTTTACTGATATTTTATTGCAGGTTATTTTAAAAACACAAACTCCGTGTCCGTCGATAAAGCTTCGCTAAAGCTATAACCGTTGACGGTGAAGTTTTTAACATCGTCGATGTGCTGCACGTTGTTTTCCGCACAACGGCGCACCATCTCGCCGCGCGCCATCTTGGCTTCCGTCGCCTTAACCTTAATTTTGCCGTTTTGCAAACTGCCGAAAACGCAGGTAACAAAACGCACGCCGTCAGCAAGATACGGCTCAACCGCCTTGCTGTATTCCTTGCTGGCCAAATTCAAAACCTCACCGTCGTTTTTCACCAGCTCGTCATACAGGCTGCGCCCCCAAAAGGCGTATAAATTTTTCGCACCGCCGCATGCCAGACGCGCCTGCATCTCTAAACGGTAAGGCACAACACCGTCAAACGCTTTTAAAATGCCGTAAAAGCCGCTCAAAATTTTTAAGTGCCTGTCCAAATACGCCAGCGCCGCCTCGTCCAGAACATTCGGCGCAAGGTGCTGGTACTGCAAACCGTCGTAGCTGAACACGGCAGGCGTCAAATTGCGGCGCAAATCCATCTTTTGCAGGCGGTTGTAATTCAGCTCCGCAATAGCATCGTTACACTGCCACAAATTTTGCAGCGCCCTGTAATCCAGCGCACACAGCGCAGCCAACAGTTCTTCGGTTTTAGCCAGAAACACCGGCAGCGACGCCGCGCCAATATCGTCATTATCAACGCGCATCTTCTTCGCCGGCGAAATTATAATCTGCATAGGTTCGGTCCTTTAAAATTTCCCTTTCAGTTCTTTCTCACGCTGCCGCGCATACTTAAACACCAGCCAGAAAAACTTAGCCGTTGTAAAAAACATAGCCCACCCCGCCCGGCTGAACCGCGCAGTTGAACGAATCCTGTTTGCTTTTAACAAATGTCCCGCCAGCATCCCGGCAAGCATAATTTTAATAAGTTTCAATGGCATGGTAGGCTCGCTTTCAAATATTTGCAATGCAAATACCTTCAACTATAATAAATTAAATATAAAACTTCCTGTTCTTAAATACCAAAATACAACCAAATAAAAACCACATCGCCTTAGTTATTGCCGAATGGTCAATAGTTAAATCAAACATACCAAAGCTCATAAATCCAAGCCATGCTCCCCAAATCATCAAACTATACGGATTTTTAGTTTTTCGCCATTCATTAAAATTTTTAAAGAAAATATAGCAGGCAAGATACAAAAATCCAAACAATCCTACCAAACCGGATTCAGCTGCAATTTGCACCATATTATTATGTGTATGTGGCAAATTTTGTTTATGTTTTGGATTTTTATATTCTGCATCATAAACTTTTTTAAATTGATCAAGCCCAACACCAAAAAATGGATAATCTTTAACCATATTCGCCGTTGATTCCCATATAAGCAATCTATCGATATTGGAATAATCGGTTGTAATATTTATGGTGGATACCAATCTATTTCTGTAAGTATCTGATACTGCAAAAACAGAACCTATCATTAAACAGACTATCAATGCTCCTGCAATTGCCTTCTTGCTTTTAATAATATAACTATATGACACTAACGGTAAAACTATCGCCAGTGTTAACCATGCTCCGCGGCTTTTGCCAGCAAAAACTCCTATTATGCAAAATAATATTACTAATTTACAAATCAATTTTGTTCTTTTATTAAATCTGTCATCTAATAAAACAACTAAAAGTATAGGTATTACAACACACAGCAACGATGCTAAGTTTAAAGAATGTCCACCAAACCCCCATCCTCTTGACGTCATATTTAATAATACTTGTGCCAATGCGACGATAGAATCAATACCGGTAACAAACAAAAATATTAAAAAAATATTTTTCAGCCACTTCATATCTTTAATAAATAAAGTAACTATAAAAAACGGCATCACCCTATACACATACATTTCCAAAAATTTATGCAGACTTTCGCCAAAATATTCTGAACTAAAAATAGCAGGAATTCCGCAAATAGCAAATATAATAAACGCTTTATAATATCCATTGCAATTTTCTGACAAATTATTTAAATCATTTTGACGGTAATGTTTATATAACAAGTATAAAAATACCGCAATAGATACCCCCCACAAAATACTGCCAGCTGCCATTGAAAGCCTTTGAACACAAACCGCTAAACAAACAATAACAGCTAAAACTTTTTCTATTTTATTCATTTAAACTCCTCCAAAAAAACTTGTCTTATTTTTCTTAACAATAATGCATAAAAACAAACATATATAATCTTTTTATCAATAATTTAATTATAATATATTTAAAATGTTCAAACAACCCAAAAGCTATTTCCCATTTAATAATATATTAATTCTAAGTTTTCAGCTGACATCTGCTATGTTATAATAAATATAACTTAAATTTTATTATGTCTTCTGATCATCGACAATATCAAAATATAATTCGTATTAAACCAAATTTTACTTTGAAAGGCTTATGTAAATGGATAAAATAAACATAGTTTTAGCTACTGATAAAAATTATGCTCAACATGCAGCAGTAACAATTACTTCAATTCTATGCAATACCGCACAGCAATCGAATATAAAGTTTTATATTATTGATGACAATATAGATGATGATAACAAAACTAAACTGCAAGATACAGTCAAACAATTTAACAGCAACATTATTTTCGTAAAAATACCCGAAAACAGTTTAAATCAAGTATTCGTCAGTGGCGGCATAACACGTGCTGCTTACTTTCGTTTAGCTATACCAAATATTTTGCCTAAAACTGTAAATAAAGTAATCTACTTGGATTGTGACTTAATTGTTTTAGATGATATCGTAAATTTATGGAATCTTGATATGTGCCAAAAACCGGTAGCAGCAACTGAAGATTTTGGTATTTTATCCTCTACCAGTAAATGTCGTGAAAAAGAAATTAATTTAAATTGGAAAAAAGAATATTCTTACTTTAATTCAGGAGTTTTGCTAATCGATGTTATGCTTTGGCGAAAAAACAATTACGCCAGCCAATTAATAGAATTAGTCCAAACTCATAAATTCCGTCATCACGATCAGGATGCTTTAAATTATCTTTTTATGAATAATTGGACGTCACTACCATTATGTTGGAATGTAATACCTCCGGTCTTTAATATGAATTTAAGCATTATTAAAAATAAAATAATGCGCCAAAACGCTTTGAAAGCTTTGAATAATATTAGCATAATTCATTATGCCGGAGGCTACAAACCATGGGAATATAAAATATATAAAGGTTTTAATGAAAGATATTACGAATATTTAGGCAAAACAGAATATAAAAATGCAAAAATGCCTCAACCAAATAAAAAAACGAACCATTCAATAATCAGGCAACTACTACGATTAAAATGGGCTTTTCTTATTAAAAAATTCATGAAATAAATAAGTAATTAACTCAGGGAGTAAAAATGATTATGAAAAAAGCTTTATTTATAATTTCATTAAGATATCCATTAATAAATGCAATTAACATTAAAATGCATGAGTTACAAGATAAACCTGCTGATATAATTTTAGATGATACTATACGTACTGATTCCTATCAACTTGCAGAAAATCTTAGAAAATCTCAAATTTTTGACAATGTTTTTTTTACCAATCCTGCCGGTTATGATGGTATTAAAAAATTTTTTCAAAATTTTAATATTCACAAGTCCTTCATTAAAGCTTGTTATGGAAGTTATTTAAATTGTAAACTTAAATATTTATATAAATTCAATCAACAAAAATATTTAGATAATGTCATTATTAACGGTGGACATATTGATTTATCATTATATGATGATATATATGTGTGCAGTCAAAGCGAAATTTCATGGCTTTGTTTAAATTATTTAACGCAAAATGATGCTATTAAAAATATTAATTTAGTTGAAGAAGGTTTAAGCATTTACTTAAATGATGATATAGTAAAAAAATATTCGCTAATGTATCCAAAACAAAAAATTTTTTCTTATTTATACGAGCCTGATTTAGTTACTTATTATAATAATTCTGAAAATATTATTTCTAAAAAAATCCCTAAAATGTCTATCTATGATAAATCTTTTATTGAAAAACTAAACTACATTTTTTCTTACAAATACATCCAACCACTTAATAATAAAATTATTTTTTTTGAGCAAGTTTTTGAAAGTATGCCATCATATTTTAAAAATAAATTTTTGCAAATATTTTTATATAATTCATATAAGAAGCACCTAAAGAAAGATAATTTATTTAATGCACAATTAAATATAATAAATGAATTAATTAATATTTTAATCAGTCGCAATTTAATAGCCAAATTTTATATTAAACTGCATCCAAGAACTAAAAATATAAAAACTTTACTAAGACCTTATTTATTAGAAAATTTATCAAATAAATCTTCTATCCCATGGGAAATATATTGTTTAAATCAAAACTGTAATGACAGTATATGGATCACACTATATTCAAGTTCTGTGTTAAATAAAATATTATGCTTTCAAGAAATTAGTAATATTAAATTTATTTTTCTATATAAATCTAATACTTTTTTGCGCAATAAGGCTCGTAATTTAGAAATATTCTATAGTAAATTTTCTAAAAAATATTGTAATTATATTATTATTCCAAATAATTTAGATGAATTAGAGGAAGAAATAAATTGTAAATTTAATAAACTATAACCCCAAAAACAAAGAAGGTGTTTTTACACCTTCTTTGTTTTTGGGGTTTTTATTGGTTTATTATCTTTTATTTTCATTTATTAATTTCTTCAAATAATACTCCGCTATCCACAAATCGTTTATCTCATCAATATCGACAGAATGTTCCTTAGTCATAATAAACGGAACTTTATTATCATTAAAACTAGTATTTTCATTTAATTCATCTATCTTATTAATATAAATACAACCATTAACTTTATAGTAATCAGGCATATCCTGCCTTCTGCAGGTACTGTTTTGAGATAACAAATTTACTAATTTTCCGTCATCATTAATAGAACGAATAAGCAACGGACTGTCATCAACCTGAGAAATTGAAACTAATCCATTTTCTCCGTTTTCATAATATAATTCTATTGCTTTATCAATATCATCTACCGTTCTTAAAGGTTGCGTAGGCTGCAATAATACTAATGTATTATAATTTTCGTCCATAGACTTTAAAGTTTTTATAGCATGTAAAACAGCATCTATTGTTTTACTTGTATCAGCAGCTAATTCAGCCGGACGTAAAAATGGTACTCTTGCGCCATATTCTTTCGCTACTTCAGCAATTCTTTCACTATCAGTTGTAACAACTATACTATCAATATATTTACTCTTTTTAGCTGCTTCAATGCTATACGCAATCAACGGTTTTCCAGCTAAAGGAATAATATTTTTATCTTTAATTCCTTTACTTCCGCCTCTTGCAGGTATTAATGCTAAAATTTTTTGTTTGGCAAACATAAACTCACCTTTACCTACATTCTAAAATCTACAAATTTCTTTTGCATACGGATATTTTTAAAATCAATATTTTCCATAATATTTAAAAATTGTTCGGTACTATTTCCTTGTCCGAATAAATATTCTGTTGTTTTATATTGGTTTACTTTATCAATAGCCTCTAAAATACTTTTAAAATCTTCGGGCACATGCTGTATATTTTTTGATGTTTTCAAGTTGTACCTTCCTGATTGGCGTGTGCCAACATCAATTGCAGGTATACCGTAAATACCGGCCTCGCGTATCCCAGCACTTGAATTGCCTATAATAAATTCAGCATTTTTTAATAACGTTAAAAAATATTCAAATCTTAAAGAAGGAAATATCTTAAATCTATCAATATTATTAAAACGCTGATATTCATTAAGTATTATTTCAAATCCTAAATCATTATTTGGATATACAACAACATAATTTTGCTTGCTTGCTATAATAGAATCTACAACAGTTTTTATATTTATACCCAACTTGTCATATTCCGTAGTAACAGGATGGTACATTAAAATAGCATACTTATCATAAGGAATGTTATAATGAGCTTTTACGCAATCAAGGGCAGGCAAATTTGAACTAAGCATTATATCAATATCAGGCGAACCAATAACATAAATTTGTTTTTCATCTTCACCTAATTGTTTTAACCTGTCTTTCGCGTCGTTATTACATACAAAATGTAAGTGCGCAAATTTAGAAACAGCGTGTCTTATTGATTCATCTATGGTTCCTGAAATCTCTCCACCTTCAATATGTCCAACAAGTATATTATGCAATGCTCCCACAACAGCTCCGGCTAATGCTTCTATTCTATCGCCATGTACTATTATCATTTCAGGTTTTATATTTTCTACATAACCAGATAGATGAATAATTGTATTTCCGAGATTCGTACTCGTATTATGTGTTGGCAAAAGCCCATAAGCTACATATGTATTTTTATAATTATCTTTTAAGACTTCTTCATAGGTACTGCCAAACTTTTCCAGCAAATGCATACCACAAACAAAAACAAATACTTCAAATTTAGGATTATTATTCAAAGCTTTTATCAATGGTTTAATTTTACCGTAATCAGCCCGCGTACCGGTTATAAAAACTATACGTTTTTTATTCTTTTTCATAGCTTTTCCCTGCTATTTACTAATCATATCCCGTGTTAATTGCGTGTCAGTATCTATATCGCAAACTGCTTTTTTGCCTAAAATATCTTTATATTCTTCTGCTAATATTTCGCCAGTACCCGGACGTTTTACCCACAAATTTTCTTTTGTAAAGATTTCACCGGCTTTAATATTCTTAATAGTTACTACTGTAGCAAAGGCAAAATCAATCGTTACTTGTTCTTCTTTTGCAGCTTCTTTTTTCCCGCCAAACATTTTCCTAATGTTTTTAGCAGCCGTTACTAATTCCTTTAATTCACTTTCATTCATTGAACAAATTACATCAGGACCGGGACGTTTTCTATCATCAATAAAATGTCTTTCTACTAAATTAGCGCCCAATGCCATTGCTGCAATGCAAGCTGTATTATCTATAGTATGGTCTGATAATCCAATCGGAATTTCCGGAAAAGTTTCCATCATTTGCTGCATAGCTCCTAACCGCACTAATTCAGGCGGTGTTGGATATAAATTAGTTGTATGCATCAATGCAAACGGCACATTATATTTTTCTAAAATATTTACTGCTTTTTGAATGTGATTAATATCATTCATACCGGTAGAAAGTATCATTGGTTTACCAAAGGCAGCTATATGTTCTATAAGCGGATAGTTATTTAATTCGCCCGAACCAATTTTATAAGCCAATACGCCAAATTTCTCCAATCTGTCAGCCGCTGCGCGTGAAAAAGGCGTACTTAAAAATACCATCCCTTTAGATTCTACATATTTCATCAAATCATATTCTTCATCTTCCGAAAGCGCGCAACGTTCCATAACATCATAAATAGATACATCACTGTTTCCAGGAATAACATTTTTAGCTGCATGGCTCATTTCATCTTCAACAACATGAGTTTGGTGCTTAATAATTCTAGCCCCGGAACGATAAGCTGCATCTACAATTAACTTCGCAACTTCTAAACTTCCTTCATGGTTAATTCCCATTTCCGGTATTACTAAAGGCTCTTCATTTTTGCCGATAACAATATCGCCTATTGAAAATTTTGATCTCATTTTTTTACCTCTTACCACTTAGGGTTACGCCTCTCATCAATAAACTCTTTTCTTAAACGCCATTGTTCAAATTCATTCTTTTCAAATAAATCTTTGTTATATAATTTATCTAATGCATTATAAAATTCATTTACTGACATCCCAGTAAACTGACAAAAATCATCTATAATTTTAGGATCTAAAGAATGGTCACGTTCTTCAACCAGTTTTAATCCATCTTCTCTACTCAAAACACCATATCTTATCCATCTTGAAGCATAGTCTGTTGCATAAGCGTGACCATATTTAGGATATTTCATCCATGCATTAAGCAAATAACCATAACTATCAATTTGATTAAAATTCTCTATATGATTCGTTCTATCCCACTCGTGAGTCAAATCTTTAAAACCAAATCTTTTAGCTATTTCATAATTTTTTATTGCGTTCCATTTTACAAAATAACTCAAATAAATTGGCTCTAATTTATTGAGCAATCCTCGAGACGGAGCCTCAAGATACGCTAGCTCATCTCTGCTAATACCAGCCGTAACAAGCTCATCAAGAGAAATATCCGGTGCAACGCCGTTGAAAACTTGCTCCCTCGCGGAATAAGTTTCTTTGTCATTAACCCCCCCATATTCATAAGATACATTTTCTCCATAAACAAGCAATGGTATATTTAAAGCCGCCGCATAATATAACGGTACAGTGTACAATAGTCTATCTACATACCATAGCGGTCTCCCATATTTTTCAAACATATATCTTGAAATAATTTTACCGGCTCTTCTATTTGGCTTGAATGCAATTAAATTACAACCAAAAGCTTCCGTTATATTTTGCTGATTATGTTTTCCTGCTTCAGTCATAGTAAAATAATCTTCAACAGTTATAAGCAGGGGATTCATATTCATTAGTTCTTTCATAACATAAACTTGATAATGTGAATCCTTTCCGCCTGAAACAGCAATTATACAATCATATTGACCTTCTTCTTTTCTACGATATTTATCACAAAGAACTTTTAATTCATCAAAACGAGAACTCCAATCAACATTTTCCTTTTTGGCATTATTTTGGCAAGCAATACAAATGCCATCTTTATTAAATGTTATTCCCGGTCTCGTATCAGGCATTAAACAATTTTTGCAAAATTTCATTATTATATCCTCCTTAATGCAAACAATTATCTATAAAATCTTTTAAATTTTCTAAATAAAGTAATTTTTCAGCATTCAATTTTCTATAAACCGAATCATATCTTTTCTCCATAAATTTATCATTTAAGAACTTCCCTACCATTACATTTAATTTTTCATCTATATCACTTTTATTTACTTTTATACAAAAATCACTCAAATTCAATTCTGAAAAAAGCGCCTCTATCTGCTGATGGCCTGCCAATGCAATTGTAGGAATATTTAAATTAATACCCATTATAATTGAATGAAAACGCATACCAACTATACAATCACATCTCCTGTAATATTCAGATAAACAATAAACACCTTCTATATCTATAGCTTCAAATGGAGCTATTATAATTTGATTTCGTCTTGTATAACCGTCTACATATTGTAATACTTCATTGATTGTGTTTATATCATCTGGTGTATGTGGGAAAAATATAATTTTATGTTTCTTTAATCCTTGCTGATTAATAAATTTGGCTATAATTATATTAAAATCTATTGTTGTAAGCTCACCATTATAAAAATTACTAAACAAATCATTAGTAACACATATACCAATAACGCCATCTTCTCTTTGTAAAGGATTAAAGAATCGGGGGGGTGGAATTATTGTAAAAAAAGCACTGTCAGGCACTTTTAAAATTTTATCCATATTCACATTTTTATATCGTTTCTTAATTCTTTCATAAGACCCATCATTGCGTACTGAAAGCAGCCAATTTCTTTTATCAATAATTTTATTTAAAAATTTATTAAATTTTTGACATATAATCTCATTTGTTCTGTCAGGATACTCGTGATATCCCATTGCATTTATGATAATAGGAATTTTTACAGAGTCTATAAAATCCGTAGTAAAATCAAGTGTAGTTCCCGTTTGACTATTTTCCCATTGTGCATCAAAAAAGCCACCGCCACCTATAATGCACAAATCAAAAGTATTTATATAATCAGCAAATACTTTATCAAAGTTCTTTTTATTTTTAGCAGAATAATAGAAATCGCGTAATTCTACTTTTTCAATGCTATATTTTTTATCCAATATTTTATCTAAATATTGATAAAACCCAGCATGATTAAAAATATCTCCAATATTTCCTTTATGAGAAGCGATGTGAATTATTTTCATTATCATTATAATAATTCCTCGTAATATATTTAATAGATATATTTTATTATACCAAATTTTTACTGAATTGAAAACTAATTATTAATTCTTCACTTATTATTACCTTTTCTGTTAATTTACAAAACGCTAATTAAAGTCTATAATGTTTAATTAGAATGGCAAACAAATTTGCAAAGGAGAAAGCCATGAATAATTATATGTTTTTTTCAATAGCTATATATTTTTTATCTTATTTGTTTTATATTAATATTTCTCATGGCCTTAGCCGCAAAGCAGAATATCTACAGCTTAGACGTTTTTTACCATGTGCAATATTAGCTGTTTTACCATGGTCGTTAGCGTCACTCTCTTTACTCTCATCACAATTTTTAATTAGTTTTATTATCGGTATTATGTGGATTATAACCTATCCAATTTTTTATTATATCACTTATCATAAAAACTCTTTCGACTTCGGTTTTCATTTGGATATTGTTTTTGGTTTATATATCATAAGCTGGTTAACCTCACTCAAAATTATAGTACAATATTTTAATATTATACCAGATACTTTCATGTTATTAATTTCTATTCTCGAATTTGCTATATCCTTAATCCTAATTCTACAATGGATTTACTTTTATATTTTTAAAACTTGCATAAATGAAAATGCCTTATCTGCTTTGCTGCAAACCGATTGCAACGAAAGTATTGAATTCTATAAATCTTTACCTAAATTAATTCAATACTTTTTACCCATTCTTCTATTAATTTTTATATATACTATAATTAAATTAAATAGCCCTTTTAAAATACAGTTCGCTAACAATTATTATCTTTACCTTATTATAGCAATTGCAGCTTTTCTTACCATTTATCTATGGAAACCAAATAGCAGAAGTGTATTTTCACGAACCGGGATTATTAATTTATTGATAGATATTAGATATTACTTGGCGGAGACTTTAACTTATACTCAAAACTTACAACAGCGTCTTAAAGATTTACAAGTTGTTCCTTCTCATCCAAGTTATAATAATCCATCCACAATAATTATGGTTATAGGCGAATCTGAATCCAGAGATTATATGAGTGCTTTTTCAAATTATGATAAGAACACTACCCCTTGGTTAAAAAAACAAAAAGAAAATAATAATTTTTTATTATTTTCTAATGCATACTCTTGTCATCATCAAACAGTACCAACATTAGAACGTGCTTTAACAGAAGCAAACCAATATAACAATAAAAAATTCTATGAATCATGTTCTATAATTGATATAGCACGCAAAGCAGGTTATATTACATATTGGTATAGCAATCAGGGCAATTTGGGCGGCACCAGCACTGCAGTAACACTTATAGCAGAAACCGCAGATACAGCAAAATGGACTAAACAAAATCTTAATAAAGTGCAGTACGATGAAACATTAATTGATTATCTTAAAGAAGTTAACCAAGCAAAAAACAACTTTATAGTATTACATTTAATGGGAAATCATTTTAACTTTTTAAACCGTTATCCGAAGAATTTTACAAAATGGAGCACCCCAGATAAGTATGATTTAATTGCCAATTACATTAATTCCATTGCTTATACAGATCATGTTTTAGAAAACATTTGGAAATATGGTAAAGAACATTTAAATATGCAAGCTATGATTTATTTTTCAGACCACGCAACCATACCAGATAAACGCCGTTCTTCTAATTTCGACGGATTTGCAACTGTACGTATACCATTATTTGTATATTTATCTGATGAATACATCTCAAAATATCCAATTACATATAATACACTGAAAAATAATGTTAAAAAATATTTTACAAATGATTTAATTTATGAATTAATTTGTGGAATCTTTAATATCAAATCTAACCATTATGATGAAGCTAATAGCCTGGCATCGGCTAAATATAAATATACCAAAGACATGTTAAGAACAGATCTCGGGAATAAATCTATTACAGACGATAAAAATAGCTAATTAATATCTCTAAAAACAAACACATTAATTTAATAATTCAGAACTAATAAATGGAGGCTTTTCTGTATTTTACTAAAGCCTCCACTTTATTTTTATTGTTAATATAATGTCATCTATAAAATTACTCTCCTTATCATTGTAAACTAAAGAGGGCATACATCAAACATTTTTTGTTTTCTATAATATTTTTAATTTGTGCTAAAAAGCTTATGATAAATAATGTCAAAACTTCTTCGCGAAGGCTCTTCTTCAATAAAACTATTAATAACTTCATTCATTACTTCAGAACTCCAATATATTTTTAGTTTTTTCTTAGCTCTGGTAATTGCAGTATAAAAAATCCCATGTGTTATTTTTTCAGAACTACTTTTTGGTATTATAACTTTTACAGAATCATATTCTAAACCTTGAGCTTTGTGAATTGAAACAGCATAGGCTGATTGAAATGGGATTACAGACAGCATACGAAGTTCCTCTTTTTCTTCATCGATTATATTATCATATGCAAAAACTGCAAATCTTATTGTTGTAGTTCCTTCTTTTGCTGCAATAAATTCTAATCCTTCTTTATTGCAATCACTTTCTGTTAAATTAGTAGCAACATCAATCGTAAAAGTTATTTTCTCGTTTGATTTATCAATATCTACAATTTTTCCTTTCAAATTATTATATAAAATAGAAAATCGCTGTGATTCATTAAATAATATTAAATCACCTACTTTATATTTCCATTCTTGCCAATAGACAGCTTTTTTATTATTATTGCTATTTTGAAAGTAACGATTCATATTATTAAGCCCAAATTTACCATCATAATTAAGACACAATATAATTTCATCATTTTCTTCTTTTTTAAAAATATTTTCTCCTATATTATCTGAAAATGGTCCATCTATGGCAAGTTTCTCAGTAATCAAACTTTCTTTTTTGCGTACTTCATCCCACAAACTAATTAGACTCTGTTCCTGTGTTCTCCATGTATTCAGCAATTCAACATTTGCGCCTTTTTTATTTATGATATCTTTAGCATAAAAAAACCAATTCCCAAAATCTATAGAACCTATTTGATGGATATCTCCCGCCAATACTAAAAAAGTTTCCGGATTAATTTTTTTAAAAAATTCGCACATTATGCGATTATCTATAGTGCTACATTCATCCACAAAAATAATATCATAATCTGGAAGTGAAACTTTATGAGCAAAACTGTCTATACTAATAAAATCCGCATCAGCCCCCGGATTATCAATACGCCTTTTCAAATTCTGTTTGGCTGTATGCGTTTTAGTAAGAAAAAGCTTGCGTTTTCCGGCCATCAAATTAGAAATATAATTAATAAGAGTAGTTTTACCTGTCCCGGCTGCCCCATAAATCAAAATAAGATGGGAATCCACAAATACATTCCTAAGAGCTCTTTTTTTCATTTCATCTTCAAAATTAATACTATTATTTTTAAGAAAAGACAGATTGAATTCTCTTTGTCCTTTATTACCTGTTTGTGAAAACTTTATCAAATTTTTCAAAATACTAATAGTGTTTTTTTCGTACGAATCAATTGAAACAATATCATTTTCTATATTAATCTGATATCCTTGTTTAATTTCCCAAGCATCTAATTTATCGTTATATGCTTGTACATCTTCTTTGCTTCCAATTGACTTGAGTTCAAAAAATATTTCGCCAGTTTGTTGAATTTTCTTTTTTATATTTAAATACGGTTTTACAATTCTCAAATCATTTTCTCCAGTAACATCTATCATTGATTTAATATTTTTCTCTGAACTCGTATTAGCATGTGGTAAATTAGAAATAAATGGATTTTTTTCAAATGGATAACAAGCACTGGATAAATATAAATCTTCTACAAGATTTTTTTGAAGGGCTGTACGCGGCATAACATTTATTAAATGTTCCTCTTTTAATTTTAACAATAAATATCGTACAGTATTCCGTCCAAATTTATTTGAACTTTTAGAATAATATATATTAAGTTTATTTAATACATTTTTAAAATACGATGTTGATGTTTTTTCATAAATGGAATCCACAATTTTTGAAAAAGAAAGTTCTTGAAAATCTATTAATTCAAGAAAATTCAATCCTGTTCTAGTTAAAAATTCCATCAATGCAGAATATTCTTTATACTGCGTCGATAATTTTATATTTATATTCAATATTTTTCCTAATTTATTTAAACAAATTGGCGCAATAGACACTTTCCAATTTGTAATAATTTTTATCTCTGATTCTATTCCCCATAAATTAATATCAGTTTCAATATAACCAATCTGTATAGAATAATTTGTTGATAAATTTTCCTTAGTATAAGCAGTTATACGATTATATTTTGTTGCATAAATATCAGCTAATTGTAACGTAACCTCATAATACATTTCATTTTCAACAAAAAACGGAACCTTTTTGGTAATATAAAATCTCGAATTACTCAATTTTTGGTGATAAATATTTGTAGAGGATATAGCATTTGCCACTACTTCATAATATTTTGAATCAAGCTCATCTTTTTCAAGCGGAATCTTTTCTAAATTTGAAAGTATGTATATACCATACTCTTTTTTAAAGAATTTTTTAATTTGCCACAAAAAATTATAATATTTTAATATTAATCTTTCTGATTGTCCTTCTTCCGGAATACGATGATCAAGATATTTTAAACCTTTTAAAAATCTTGCAAGATACTTTGTATCTACACTAAGCATAGCTTGCTCCCAAGCTAACTGAAGATTAGGATTTTTACTTCCCATTTTCAATGAATTTAATAAAAGAGCAGATTGACATAAATCATATAAACGAGGTAATATTCTCTGCGCAACATCTTCTCTTGTCAAATTAATAGTATCTATCATATCAATATTTTCAACAATTTGTTTATCACATACATCGATTATTCTGTCTATTTCACTTCTTGAGAAAGATTTTGAACTCAGTCTATTAATGAATGAATGATAATTTACTATTTTTTCAAGCTTTTTGCAAAAACTATTTATACTTTCTTCTGTATTTAAAATTTCCTCGTCTAAAGAAAAACTAATAGTTGCACTTTTCTTATTTAAATCAACAGAGTTAAGAAAATCTGCAGAAATATACTTCCAAAAAATTCTTTCTTGTCCTCTCTTTTCAGGAGAAAGTATAACAAATAAAATACCGGGATCCAGTGTAACATCAGAACATATGTAATCTAAAAAAGCTAAATCTTTTAAATAATATTTGATTATACCATCATTTTCACTATAATTATTAGTCCCTTTTATTTGCACAAAAAAGTTTTGTAACGGTTGTCTGGAAATCTCCGGATTAGGAACAAATTCAAAAGTACCATCAATATTCGGCCATTTATCGTTTCTAAAAAAGTTAGTATTTATTCGCCCATCTGATCTAAAGAAAAATTCTAAAGTTACAACAGCAGCAGTATCTTCTGCTGAAGAAACTGTATGTGTTTTAAGATGTTTGTTCGAATTATTTATCACAATAAATTCTCCTTATAACATACCAACATTATTTTTATCAGAATTAAATTTTCTATATTAAACAACAACAATTTAATAATGTTTTTAATAATCAACTTAATATTTAACTAAAAGTTTCGTACCCTTATTGCATTTTTATATGCTTTATATAATAACTTTATCTTATGGAGAATTATATGCAAATTGAGTAATTTTCTAAAAGTCACATATTTTATAAATTATATTAAAATTATTTTTAAATCATTGCTGTATTTTCCAATATTCTTAATTAATGTATATAAAAACACAATAGTTAATTATTTATTTTTCATTCATAAATTATTTATATTTTTCATATAATTTTAAATACTTAATTAAAGTATAAATAAAATGTTGCAAACTGGAATATAAGCCACTCCAACCATCAATAAAACCTGCTTCAAATAGATATGCTCTGATGAATCCATAAAAAGCATGAAAAAATGCACTGCCTACACTTGTTTTTTTACCATTATTATAAGTATCTTCTGCCCAAATTGATGTATACCTACCTGCTTTTTCCCACCAATCCTGCCAGTTTTCATAAGTATAATGCTCAATAAATCCTTTTAAGCATTCTTTCGGCATAGAACAAACCGGTCTTTCGTGTACTTTGTTTTCCCAATGCACACTATCTGTTTTAAACATACGTATAACTTCATCAGGTTTAAAAATGCCATGCTTATATTCAAAACCAAAAGCATGTATACGGCGAAGCATTGAATATTGTTTGTCTTCATTTTTTACTAAAGCAGCCTTTATAGAATCTATTAATGTATCATCTAAAAACTCATCAGCATCCAAATATAATACCCACGGAGTTTTTACATGCTGCAAAGCAAAATTACGCTGTGCTGAAAAATCATTATCCCAAGCACGATAAACAACTTTTGCTCCCGCTGATTCAGCAAATTCAACTGTTTTATCTGTACTGCCGGAATCGACAATTAAAACTTTATCTGCACATTTTTGTGCATTAACAACTACTTTTTGGATAGTTTTTTCTTCATTTTTAGTTAAAATAACAACTGTCAAATTATTTTTCATAATTACCCCCTCATAATTATAACATACAAAAACAGGAATTAGCTATAAATAAGCTAATTCCTGTTTTTATCAATTGTCACCAAATAAATCTCTTGTATATACTTTGTCTTTAACATCAGCTAAAGTTTTTTCCATTCTATTAGCTACAATAATATCAGATATCTTTTTAAATTCATTCAAATCTCTGATTACTCTGGAATTAAAGAAGCTGTCGTCAGTCAGATTCGGCTCATAAACAACAACTTCAATACCTTTAGCTTTAACGCGCTTCATAACGCCCTGAATTGATGATTGCCTGAAATTATCGCTGTTTGCCTTCATTGTCAAGCGGTAAACGCCGACAATTTTAGGATGTTTTTCTATTATTCTGTCAGCAATAAAATCCTTACGCGTACGGTTAGCCTGCACGATTGCACCAATAATATTATTAGGCACATCGTGGTAATTTGCTAAAAGTTGTTTAGTGTCTTTCGGCAAACAATATCCTCCATAACCAAAAGAAGGATTATTATAAAAATCACCTATACGCGGGTCAAGGCAAACTCCCTTAATAATTTGTTTGGTATTTAACCCTCTAACCTCTGCGTAGGTATCAAGTTCATTAAAATAAGCCACCCTTAACGCAAGGTAAGTATTGGCAAAAAGTTTAACAGCTTCTGCTTCAGTAGGATTTGTATATAATACAGGTATATCCTTTTTTATCGCTGCTGCTTTTAAAAGCTCTACAAATTGTTTCGCTTTCTCCTGCAAATACTCGTCTTCTCCAACACCGGCAATTATACGCGAAGGATATAAATTATCATAAAGAGCCTTGCCTTCACGCAAAAACTCCGGCACAAAAATAATATTCAACGTTGGATATTCTTTTCTGATGCCTTCTGTAAAACCAACCGGTACTGTAGATTTAATAATTACTATTGCTTTAGTATTGACCTTTTCGATAATATCAATCACGGCATTTACGGAAGATGTATCAAAATAGTTTTTCTGCGGGTCATAATTGGTAGGAGTTGCAACAATTATAAAATCGGCATCTTTATAAGCTGCTTCTGCATTTGTTGTTGCAGCTAAATCCAATTTTTTATTTATCAGATAATCTTCAATTTCTTTATCCACAATAGGTGATTTTTTTGCATTGATTAAATCTACCTTATTCTGAATAATATCTACTGCTTCAACATAATTATGCTGGGCAAGCAAAACAGCATTGGATAAACCAACATAACCAGTACCAGCTACTGCAATTTTCATTATAACATCTCCTATTTATGGTAAAACTCTCTGTACCATTTTACAAATCTGGTAAGTCCTTCCATGATGCTTGTCTGCGGTTTAAAATTAAAATTCTTTTCCAACTCACTGACATCGGCATAAGTCTGGTAAACATCACCTGGCTGCATTGGCAGATATTCCTTTTTAGCCTCAATACCGATAATATTTTCCAAAGTTTCAATAAAAGTTAAAAGTTCTTCCGGTTTATTATTGCCAATATTATAAATTTTATATCGGTCGCCATTTTCATCAGCTTCCGGCGGGCAGGGCAAAATATTTTCAATACCGGTTACAATATCATCAATGTAAGTAAAATCCCTTAACATATCACCGTTATTAAAAATTTTAATCGGCTCACCGGCAAAAATTTTATTGGTAAAACCAAAATATGCCATATCCGGTCGTCCAAACGGACCATAAACAGTAAAAAAGCGCAGCCCGGTTGCCGGAATTTTATAAAGATGAGCATAAGTAAACGCCATCAGCTCATTGGATTTTTTAGTTGCGGCATAAAGACTGATTGGCCTGTCAACATTATCATTAACTGAAAAAGGTGTTTTTTGCTGATTGCCATAAACAGACGAACTGGACGCATATACCAAATGCTCTACCGGATTATGGCGGCACGCTTCCAAAATATTGAAGAAACCAACAATATTGGAATCTATATAAGCTTTAGGATTTTCGATACTGTAACGCACGCCAGCCTGCGCAGCAAGATTTACAACGATATCAGGCCTATAAGTTTTAAATGTTTCATTAACTGCTTTTCCATCAGCCAAATCAGCATGGATAAATTTAAAATTATCAAACTGATTTAAAATATCAAGACGTGCTTTTTTTAAATTCACATCATAATAATCGTTAAGATTATCATAACCGATAATTAAAAAGCCTTTTTTTAATAATGCATTAGCTAAATGAAAGCCAATAAACCCGGCTGCGCCGGTTATGAGAATTGTTTTTTTCATTACTTTCATTCCTTTATACACCTAATTTTAAACGAATTTTAAGGATAGAATACCAACAAAAAGCGTTTAGTGCTTTTAAATATTTTTGTTCACTATAATTTATAGACGCAATTTTCTTATAATCATGATAATATTGTGGCTTTTTAGGCGGCAATTCATTCGGCATATCCGGCCAAGGAGATAAAGTAAGATATTTACGCCATAATTTATCATATTTATTTAAAACCATTTCCCATGGTTTAAATCTTCCAAAAAAATGATAAATTACTGCTTCTTTTAATTCTGTATCCTCGGTCATCACATTGAATTTCCTATCAATAAATAAAATATTACCATCCATAACAATATTTAATATATCTTGAGTTTGGCCTAAAAACATTGATGGATCTGCACCTTGATATTCAAAGCATTTTTCTGTTATTTGCTGTTCATTCCATTTTTTTACATCAATCCACATCAAACCGTCATTAAAATATTTACCATTTTTTAATTTTAAGAAGTTTGAACGATATTCAACTGCTTCCGGCAAATCTGAAACTGCTGCAAAAGCATATCTATCTAAATCAAATATTTCTATATCGGTAAGGCTACTCAAGCAAATCATATCTGCATCCATATATAAATACTTATCAATTTCTTGCAATACTTTTGGCATTAATAGGCGCAGATATGTAACTCGGGAAAATCTTTTGACTTTTATGTGAAAACCTTGCAATGGCTGCATATCCATTACATATATAGTAATAGTTTGTTTATATTTTTCGGCGATGGTTTTTAATTTTTCGGCATCTTCATTATTGAAAGTATCTACAAAAACATGAAACGAAAAAGCTTTTTGCGGATTATTTTCTAAAACAGATATAATAGCTACGCCCATCTGCATAAAAAATGAAGCATTTACATTAAAAGCTATATGCATACAATTATGTTTGTCATACAATTCATTATAGTTATATTTTATTTTTTCTTTTACAAATTCGGTTTCTTTAAACATTTTACACCCTTTAGTTTATTATATTACTCATTATACTACTTTTATTATGTTATGTATATTTACTATGTTTTTCCAGCATTTCTTCTGCTGCGGTGATGACCTGCGCGACGGTGAGGCGGGTCATGCACTGCATGTCGCTGCATTTGTGCTTCATGCCGCCAGCGCAGCCCCGGCACGGCGGCTGTGCAGTTACAATAACGGCGTCTTTGGTGTAAGGCCCGTACAGTTTGGGGTTGCTGGGCCCGTACATTGCCACAATGGGTACCTTCTGGCTGATGGCGACGTGCATCGGACCACTGTCGTTAGTAATAATCAGGCTGCACCTGCGCATGGCTGCGGCCAAGCCCCCTATACCAAATGCGCCAGTGGCGATAACAGGCGTTGTTTTCATGTGACTGACGGCGTCCTGCACCATTTCTTCGTCCATAGCACCGCCAAAGTACACAACTTTATAGCCGCTGTTTGCAAAATGGTCGGCTACTTCGGCAAAACGCTCCGGCGCCCAGCGCTTGGTAACCACCGCGCTGCCAATATTAAAGCCAATCAGTTTGTCCTCCGGCGCTACGCCGTGCTCTTTCCAAAAAGTATTGGCTTCTTCGATATGGCGCTCGCCGGGGAAAATCTCCAGCCCGTTGTGCGTAAGATTTTTAACGCCCAGCTGCGTCAGCACGTCCAGATACATATCCGCCGCGTGCATGCTGCGGTCCAGCGGCGTAAACACGTCCCAGCGCCATTTAAAAATACTGTGTGTCGTGCCGATGCGCAGCTTAACGTTGGTCAGCGCGTCGATAAAGGAGCAGCGCTCATTGGGATGCAGGTTTATCAAAACGTCAAAATTATGCTTGCTTAACTGGCGCGCGCAGGCGATAAGCGCCAGAATGCTGTTGTCGCGCCCTTTTTTGTCAATCGTAACAACTTCATCTAAATACGGATTAAAAAGCACCACGTCTTTCAGCTTTTCATCCACCAGCATAGTGATATGGCTGTCGGGAGCGGCTTTGCGCAAAGCATGGATAAACGGCGTCGTCAGCGTCAGGTCGCCCAGATGCATTAAAAAGGTAACCAGTATTTTCTTTCCGTTCAGTTCAACCATTTAATTCATCTCCCCACGCTTTTTGGTATAAGTTTCAAACACCATATCGGGCGTAATATCGTACATGCAGTGCCAGTCGCCGCAATGCTTTTTAAGGCAGCCTGCGCATTTGGCCGGGCTAATGATAACCGTGCTGTTATCGCTGCCGTAAGGGCCGGTGCGGTCGGCCTTGGTCGGGCCATACATGGCGATAAGCGGCTTTTTAAGCGCCGCCGCAAAGTGCAGAGGCCCGGTATCGCCGCTGATGTAAAAGCTGCTGCCCTTAATCAGCGCCGCCAGCTCCCGCAGCGAAGTCTGCCCGATTAAATTGATAAGCTTAGCGGATTTGCACTTTTCCGCAATCGCTTCGCCCTTAGGCGCGTCGTCAGGCCCACCTGCCAGCACTACGCTTGTACCAGCGGCAATAAGCATTTCCGCAAGTTTGGCGTAATTTTCCGGCGGCCACGCCTTGGTTTCCCAGCGTGCGCCCGGCACCATAACAACGTAGTCGCCGTTAAGGCCTTTATTTTGCAATTTTTCCGCTACGGCTTGGCTTTCCTTCGTCAAATCCGGCAGCGGAAACTCTATTTCTTCAACTTCCGCGCCCAGATAGCGGGCAACGTCAAGATAGCGCTCGATAACATGGTCACTCTTGTGCGCGCCGGTAATGGGGCGGCTGATAAATTTGCTGCCCTCGCGCATTTCGCAGTAGCCGATGCGGTTGCTGCATCCGCTGATAGCAGCCAGCACCGCGCTTTTAAACAGACCCTGCAAGTCAATAACCAAGTCAAAATGTTTGCTGTGCAGAAGCTGGCGCATTTCCTTAAAATAATGCAGCTTATCGCACAAGCCCATTTTATTAAATTTTACCTTATCAAAATAAATGACCTCGTCGATAACGGGCGGGTCCGGCAAAAAGCCGGCAAACTGTGGGTGTACCAGCCACGTTATTCTGGCATGGGGAAACCGCCCGCGCAAAGCCGCCGCAAACGGCAGCGAGTGCAGGATATCGCCCAGCGAGCTCATTTTAATAAGTAAAATATTTTTATATTCCATCAGCCAACTATCTCTTTAACAAAGTTTAGTAAATTGCCGCCGCTAAATAAATAGCCTTTAATGCCTGCCGCTTCTGCGGATTCCACGTCGCGCGGCTTATCGCCGATTAAAAAGGCGGCTTCCTTGTCGATATCATATTCTTCAAATGTGCGCAAAATCAGCCCCGGCTTGGGTTTGCGGCAATCGCATTCAACGGCGTATTCCGCAATTTTTCCTTCCGGCAGATGCGGACAGTAGTAAAATTTTTCGATTTTACCACCTGCCGCTGCTACCTGCTGCGCCATAAATTCATGCAGCCTGTTCATGTCGTCCACAGTGTAATAGCCGCGGGCAATGCCGCTTTGGTTGGTCACAACAAAAACGGTATAACCCTGCTGCGTTAAATAGGCCAGCGCTTCTTTTGCGCCGTCAATCCATTCCAAATCTTCAATTTTATATAAGTACGACTTATCGACGTTCAATACGCCGTCGCGGTCGAAAAACGCAGCCTTAAGCTTCATAGGTGTAGTACCCGCCGGTCTTGTCCAACAGTGCGCAGTATTCGGCTACTGCATCTTCGATATCGGTAAAGCCGCCGTCGTAACCCGCTGCCAGCAGTTTGGTCGGGTCAGCCTGAGTGTAGCTCTGGTATTTGCCGCGCAGAACATCCGGGAACGGAATGTATTCCAGAGTGCCGCTGCCGAAATGTTTCAGCACGCCTTTAGCCAGCGTGTTGAAGGTGTGCGCATGACCGGTGCCACAGTTGTAAACGCCGCGCAGTTCCGGGTGGTCCCAGAAGAAGAAGTTAACCTTAACAACGTCCTTAACGTAGATAAAGTCGCGGGTCTGTTCGCCGTTGCCGTAACCGTCGATGCCTTCAAACAGTTTAACCTTGCCTTCGGCCTTCCACTGGTTGTACATCTGGAAGACCATGGAAGCCATTTTGCCCTTGTGGTTCTCCTGCGGTCCGTAAACATTAAAATAACGCAGGCCAACCAGCTGGCTGTCCATTTTGTCAAAATAACGGCGGGCGTAGTTATCAAAAAACAGTTTGGAAAACGCATAAACATTCAGCGCTTCCTCGCATTCCGGCTTTTCGCTGAAGCCGTGCGCGCCGCTGCCGTAGGTGGAAGCGGACGAAGCGTAAATCATCTGGATTTTTCTGTCCATGGCAAAATGCATCAGGTTTTTGGTGTATTCAAAGTTGTTCTGCATCATGTACTTGCCGTTGTATTCCATCGTATCGCTGCACGCGCCCTCGTGGAAAATAACGTCAATTTTTTCATGGGCAAATTTGCCTGCTTTCAGCGCTTCGGCAAAATCAATCTTGTCCATGTAATCCATAACCTTTAAGCCCTGGATGTTTTTGAATTTTACCATATTGGTAAGGTTATCGACCACCAAAATATCGTCGCGGTCGCGTTCATTAAGCCCTTTAACAATGTTGCTGCCGATAAATCCGGCGCCGCCGGTTACAATAATCATAATTTGCCCTCCTTCACAAGCTGTGCCACTTTTTCCAAAAGGCCGGTTGTGGAATAGCCGTCCTCGAATTTAATAATCTGTACTTCGCCGGCGTATTCGCGCCCGGCAACTTCTTCGGGTTTATAATCGCCGCCCTTAACCAAAATGTCGGGGCGGATTTTTTTAATCAGTTCTGTCGGCGTATCCTCGCCAAACAATACAACAGCGTCAACACACGCTAACGCGGATAAAACGCGCGCGCGGTCAAGCTCGTGGTTCAGCGGCCGGGTTGCGCCCTTTAAACGCTTAACGGATGCGTCCGTATTAAGCCCGACAATTAAATGCTTGCCCAATCGCGCTGCCTGCTCCAGATAGGACACATGCCCGACATGCAGGATATCAAAGCAGCCGTTGGTGAAAACGATTTTTTCGCCGCAGGCACGCCAGGTATTGGCAAGCGATTCAATTTCCTGCCAGCTTAAAGTGCGGTAACCATAGCCATCCTTGCGCTGCTCAGCAAGCAGGTCTTTTAAAAGTTCATCGCGGTGTACCGGGTAAGTGCCGACCTTGCCGACAACAATGCCTGCCGCACGGTTAGCCATGTACACAGCGTCGCTTAAATCAAGCCCGCCTGCTGCACCGGCCAGCAAAGTAGCAGCAACCGTGTCGCCCGCGCCGGATACATCAAAAACGTCCAGCGCCGTTGCGGGTGCGTTGATGACAAGCCCGTTCTGCCCTGCCAGCGTCATGCCCTTTTCGCTGCGAGTAACAACTACGTTTTTAATATTGTAGGTTTTAGCGGCATCGCGCGCAAGGCGCAGCACCGGTTCATCAGCGTTGGATACGGTTTCGTGCGCCGCTTCGCACATTTCCTTTAAGTTAGGGGTAATAAAAGTGCAGCCGCTGTACTTCGTCCAATCCGCGCCCTTCGGGTCGACCAGCACCGGTATGTTATGCTGCTCCGCCGTGGCGATGACCCATTGCAGAAAGTTATGCGAGCAAACGCCCTTGGCGTAATCCGAAATGGCAATGCCGTCAAGCCCGCTGTCAATGAGGCTCAGAAGCCATGCGCTGAGGCGCTCCGTTTCGTCCTCGGACATATCGCCGACTTCTTCAAAATCAAGGCGCAGCATTTGCTGCTTGGCGCCCAAAATACGCATTTTGGTAATGGTGGCGCGCTTGTCCGACTTAATCAGGCCACTGTAATCAATACCGGCTTCCGTCATCATCTTTTCAAGCAAATGGCGGTTTTCATCATCGCCCGTCACGCCGCCGACGTATACCTTGCAATCCAGGTGCGCCAGGTTGGCAGCCACGTTGGCCGCGCCGCCCAGAACGGAAGTAATGCGCGTTACCTTGTTGACAGGCACCGGCGCTTCCGGCGAAATGCGCTTAACCTCGCCGTAAAAATAGCGGTCCAGCATTACATCGCCGATAACGGCAATTTTAAGTTGTTGTATTTTTTCTGCTAAAAAATTGGTGCAGCTTAACTGTGACATTATTCACCATCCACCAGTTCGCAAATAATATGGCCGATTAAAATGTGCATCTCCTGTGCGCGCGCCGTAACCGGGCACGGGATGGCGATGCAGATATCGCACTCATCTTTCATTTTGCCGCCGCCCTCGGCCGTCATGCCGATGCAGGACATGCCTTTAGCTTTGGCTTCGGCAATAGCCGCCAGCACGTTTTTGCTGTTGCCGCTGGTAGAAATGCCTACCAGAACGTCGCCCGGCTGCCCCAACGCCTCTACCTGACGGGAGAACACGCGGTCGTAGCCGTAATCGTTGGCAACAGCCGTCAGGATGGAAGTATCCACCGTCAGCGCAATACCGGCAATGCCCTTGCGCTCCTTCTGGAAGCGCCCGACAAATTCTGCCGCCAGATGCTGGCTGTCAGCCGCGCTGCCGCCGTTGCCGCAGAACAGCACCTTATGCCCGCCTGCCAGCGCTTTTTTGATGATGTCAGCGGCAGCAGCAACCTGCTGCATAATGCCGCTTGCAGCTACCTGCTGCGCCAAAGCAATATGCTCAGCAAAACGCTCTTTAATAATATCCATAAGTCACCTCGTTACCAGTTCAAAAATTCGTATCTGATATTCCACTGAGTATCTTCTTTTTCAGTTTGTGCATGCTCATATTCAAAGGTAATTGCCCAGCAGCAGAAGCGATGCGTCCAGGAATAAATGGTCTCGTAATTTTCATGTTTGCCAGTATCGTAGCGGTTTATGATGCTGAAAGTATTTCTGTCATCCGGCTTGTAGCTGATACCGTTGCGCAATTCACGTTCCATATCCGGCTGACCCAAATCGTACAAATCACTGGTAACTTTTTCACGATAGTAACCAACCCATGTATTCCATTTGTCACCCAGCTTCTGACCAAGCGTGCCGTAATACATCATGGTAGAACGGGTTTCATCCGTATAACTTTCATTTACCCATTTTTTACCGATGGTCAAATCAAGGAACGTCTTTTTGCTGTCAAATAAGTAGATGCGGTCATGCGTTAAATAAGCACCGTATTCTGTGTGCCAGCTTTGTCTGCCTGTTTCGTCATTTTCCCATAAACCTCTGTGAGCATACAATCTGTAAGTTACAGGAATGCCGTCGATAAAATAATGTGGTTTATAGTAAAAACCGATTTCATTCTTTTTATTTACCCACTCGTCATCCTCTTCTTCCCAGCCGCTCTGATAAGTAATATAGTAATTGCGCTGGTCATGTTTAGCCTGAAAAATCGGTTTAAAATGGCCGCGGTTATAATACGGCAATTCTGCATGAACATTGGTGTTTTCGTCTATATCATAATCAAGTTTCAGTTTAATATAAGCACCTTTGTCGTCGTCACCATCATATCCGATAGATGGCATAATACGCGTACCGCCATCATCTCCTAATTCATTAACCCACGTATCGCGGGAATAAACATGTTTGCCTTTAACATACACTTTTACATTATGCGCTACCATTTTATCGTGCGGATAAATTTCAAAAGTATCGGCTTTAATTAACAGGCAGGGAGAATGCTCCACCGCCGGGCAGCGTGTTGTTTCACCGCCCTGGTCAACGACCATTTTGTCAGGATAAATCGTCGCATGCGGTGCGCGGAAAAAGTCCTCGTTGCCTTTGCCGTGAATTTGTTTGATCTCACCGGTTTTATTATTAAAATTATAGTAAACCCATTCACCATTCATAACGGTCTTGGGCTCTACCAAAGTGCCGCCCTGTTTCAGCCATACGTCGCCGGTTTTCATATTGCCCTCGGCACGCACGGTTTTTAAGGTTTCGGTGCCCTGCGTAATAACAACATTTCCTTCAGCAACAAAATCGCCGCTTACGGAATCATAGCTGGCATAATCGCCGGTCATCGTTATCGGCAGCGGCGCGGCTTTTTCTTCGCCGTCTTTTGCTTCCGTCACGTCTTTATCGTCTTTAACAGCAGCGGCTTCCTCCTGCGTCAAATTCATATCAAAATTCGGTTCTTCGTATCTGCCATCGCCGTTAGTGTAATCCTCTGCCCAGGCAGTATTTAAAGTTGCTGCCGCAGCCAAACACACGGCAGCCAGAAGTTTTTTATTCATAATTCCGCTCCTCACCGGTAAATTATTAACAAAAGTCTTGTAAGCATTCTATAACATTATAATTATACCACATCTGTGCTTAAACAAAAACTATTACCGCCGCTTACACACTTATTTTTAACAGTGTTCACAAATAAAATAACCGCTGACATAAATCAGCGGCGTTTTATCCATTTTCACCTGAACCATTTAAGCATGTACCCACACTCTTTCAGCTGTTTGCGTCTGATTGCGTAATCGGGCATTAGGGCGGCGACGCGCTGCCAGAAGGCGGGGCTGTGGTTCATACAGCCGATGTGACACAGTTCGTGCACTACAACGTAGTCAATCAGCGCGGGCGGTGCAAAAATAAGCCGCCAGCTGAAGTTCAGCACGTTCTGCGCGCTGCACGAGCCCCAACGTGCCTGCGCTTCGCTGACCTTTACGTCACATGGCTTTGCGTGGGCAGCGGCAAGTTCACTAATGCGCCATGTAAAATAATCTTTGGCAAACTGCTTTAAAAATTTAAGTAAAGCCTTTTCAGTTATGTCGCAGCTGCATTCCAACGCCGTTTGCGTAAAGCGGGCGTAATTTTTAGGCACGCCGCTAACAAAACGCAAAACTAACCTGCGCCCGGCAATGTTCCATTCCGCGCCGTCCTTTAGTATCGGCTGCAAGTGCTGTGCTTTACTGCTTTTCAGCTGCATTTCGCGCTGTTTGGCAAGTATCCACGCCGCCTTTTCCGCCACAAACGCTTCTATCTCGCGCTGCGGCATGCGCATAGGCGCGCGCACCACGCATTCGCCCCCGCCGTCTATCGTTATCGCCAGTGTGCGCCTATCCGTGCGCACCAGCCTGTACTGCATAATATCAACTCCCACTGCCTATTATATTCGCTTGCGCGGATTAAGGCAAATTACGTTTTATCGCGCCCGGCGCAGATAATTTTTATGTTATAATATACCTGTAAAGGGGTGATTTTATGCCATACGTTAACATTAAAATTACGCGCGAAGGCAATGTTACGCCGGAGCAGAAAAAGCAGCTTATTGAAGGCGCGACGGAGCTTCTGCACCGCGTGCTGAACAAAAACACCGCTACTACCGTTGTCGTTATTGACGAAGTTGACACGGATAACTGGGGCATCGGCGGCGTGCCGGTAACGGAAATCAGAAAACAGAAGAAATAAACAAAAACAGCCCGGCGCTATCTGCGTTCAGGCTGTTTTTTTATCCGCGCAAGCGTGCTTTTAGGCTGCGCTGCGGGTTATGGTGTTGGTCAGCGTGGCGATGCTTTCTGTAAGTTTATCCAGCTTGCTTTCCATGCGTACCAAAAGGTACCACGAAAGCACTACCGGAAACCCGAAGTTCGCCAGCTGGCTGAAAATAAGCTCCGCGTCCATGGCTTATTTAAGCACGGTTACGTCGGTGCTGCGCAGGCGCGCTTCCACAACTTCGGTCAGCGCGTTGCCGTCGGCATTAAACACGCCGCTGTCCACAACGCTCTGCATGGCGGTGCGTGCTTCTTCGCCGGTTACGCCTTCGCGCGGGTCGGTTACGTTAAGCACTTTCTGTTTGCCGTCTGCTTTTTTAAATACAAGCTGCAATACTTTTTCCATTTTCACATTCCTCCTTCATTACTCGGCTTCGGCCACTTCGGCCTTTTCGGTTACGACGATGTTCACAACTTCGTTTTCCATCAGGCTGCCCAGCGCCGTACCAGCTTTAACAAGCTCATCAGCAGTAGCGTCTTTTTTGATGCCCGAATAGGTGTGCGCCTTGGTTTTCGCGCCGCCTTCGTCATCAAAACCGTCCTCCACGTTGATTGCCATAGTCTGGGATAATACTGTTTTTTGTGCTGCCATTTTACCGGCTCCTTTCTGCGGGCTGATTTTGTTTTTGTTGTTTGCCCTTACACCCATATAAACGTGTTTGCCGTTTTAAAATTAACCTGCGGGTAAAAATTTTGTTTTGCCGCTGCCGTAAAAAAATTTTTGGCGGCAGGGTTAATTTTTTGCCCTTGCCGCCGTTTATGTGGGTGTACGTTTCTTTTCTTTTCTCTTTTTTGTCTGTTTTTTCTCTTTATCTTTTCTTTGCCATCTACGTTCAAACCTTGTTCCAAGTTAATTAAAAGATTATTATATATAATCTACCTTGTTCCCTATGTACTACCGTACGGTAGCAGTGTTGCCTGCCGGGCTTGCGCCGATGTAAGAGTGCATTAGCAATAACACAACAAACGGTTCATGCTATTGCAACAGCGCTCAGTTATCATCAATAATTGCGGCTTCGCCCTGTTCGCCGGTGCGTATTTTAACAGCATTGGCCGTTTTCAAAACCTTCTGCGCCACACGCAAAACCTCGTCCACCGGCACCTCGCACACCACGGTTTCAATCTTCACCTTCGGCACCAGGTTAATGTCGTACTCCTGCCCGCGGTACACCTCGCGGTGCCCCTTTTGCAGCCCGCAGCCAAACACCTGGCTCACCGTTATGCCAGTCACGCCAATTTCGGCAAACGCCAGTTTCAGCTCGTCCAGCTTCTCGGTGCGGGTAATAATGTCAATTTTGGTAATCGGTCTCATAACTGCCTCCGTTTATTTATCCGCCACGGCGGGATTATTTACAAACACCGGCTGCTGCTGCACAGTAAGATTGGTCAGCGGCGTACCGTTAATAATGCTTTGCCTGTAAGCGCGTTCGCCGTGCTCGACGATGTCAAGACCGCTTTCTTCTTCGGCAGCGTCTGCGCGCAGGGCTGTTACCGCGCCGACGATTTTTAAGATAACGTAAGTGCCCGCAACCGCCAGCACAACGGCGACAACAACCGTTACCGCCTGCACGTAAAGCTGGTGCGGGTTGCCGTAAAACAGCCCGTCCGCACCGGCGGCATTAGCCTGTTTGGTTGCCCAAAGCCCGGTTGCCAGTGCGCCCCAGGTGCCGCCCACTCCGTGTACGCCAAAAGCATCCAGCGCGTCGTCGTAGCCAAGTTTGTTTTTAGCGTAGGCCACCGCCGTAAAGCACAGCACGCCGCCGATTGCGCCGATAAGCACCGCAGGCACAACCGTTACAAAACCCGCCGCAGGCGTGATGGCAACCAAGCCCGCAATGCAGCCGCTGGCCGCGCCGAGCATGGTTGGGTGCCCGCTTGTAAGCCATTCTGCCGCTACCCACGATAAGGTTGCCGCCGCTGCCGCTGCCTGCGTTACCACAAACGCGCCTGCCGCAAGCCCGTTAGCACCCAGCGCGCTGCCTGCGTTAAACCCGAACCAGCCGAACCACAAAAGTGCCGCGCCCAACACCGTCATCGGCAAATGATGAGGCAGCATAGGAACCACGCCCTTGCCGCTGCGCTTGCCCAGCATAATGCACGCCACCAAACCGCTGACGCCGCTTAAAATGTGGATAACCGTGCCGCCCGCAAAATCCAGCGCGCCCAAATCACGCAACCAGCCGCCGGCGCCCCACACCCAGTGCGCCATCGGGTCGTACAACAGCGTCGTCCACAAAAAGCTGAACAGCACAAATGCCGGAAACTTAAAGCGTTCCGCGTAAGCGCCGGTGATAAGCGCCGCCGTTATTACCGCAAACATGCACTGAAACGCCGCAAACGCAAACAGCGGCACCGTCGCGCTGTAATCAACATAAGGTGCGGCAAACAATGCGGTGTCCGCCAGCCCCGCCCAGCTTAAATCGCCAATCAGCCCGTTTACATCCGGCCCAAAGGCCAGGCTGAAACCAAACACCAGCCACTGCACGCTTACCATCGCCACAATAAAAAAGCTTTGCATAATCGTCGTCAGCACGTTTTTGCTGCGCACCATGCCGCCGTAAAAAAACGCCAGCCCCGGCGTCATCAGCATTACCAGTGCCGCGCTCATCAGCACCCACGCCGTGTCGCCCGTGTCAACGGCAGGCGCGCCCTCCGCCGCAAGGGCAGTGCCCGGCAGCCCCAAAAGCACGCCCGCAACTGTTAAACCATGTATCAAACCCCTCATTTTCAGCCCTTCTTTCTGAATATAAAACAAAGCGGGGTGTACCGTTTAAGATACACCCCGTTGTGCAAAGTAAAAGGTTATTCAGTTTACGCCAAACAACAAATCACTGTAAGTCGGGTACGGCAGGTATTTGCCGCCCATCAAAACTTCCAGCTCGTCCGCCGCCTCGCGCAGTTCGCCCATGCGTTTTAAAACAACGTCGTGGTAGTAATCTGCCTCCGCCTGTGCGGATGTTTTAACAACGTCTGCCAATGCCAGCTTCAATTTTTCTGCATCTGTGTAAAGCAGGCTGGAAAGCGTTGCGATTTTACCTGCCAGCTCCGTTTCAAAGCATCCGGCAATGCCGAGAGCCTTTTTGCCCTGTGCCGCTGTGGTCAGGTCCGTGCTGTAAGCGGACGCGGCGGGCAAAATGTCTTTAAACAGCATCTCAAGCATTGCCAGCGCTTCAATGCGGATGGCTTTGCTGTAGCCCTCCAGAGAAATTTCCAGACGGCTGCGGATTTCTGCCCCGGTAAAGATGCCGTGTTTTACAAACAAGCTGATGTTTTTGTCCTTTACCATGTAAGGCAGTGCTTCCGGCGTGGATTTCAGGTTTAAAAGCCCCCTCGATTTGGCCTCTTCAACCCAGGCATCGGTATAACCGTCACCGTTGAAGATGATGCGTTTATGCGCGATGACTGTTTCGCGGATGAGGTTTACCACTGCGGCATCAAAATCGGCCGCGGTTTCTAATT
The DNA here is from genome assembly GCA_949295115.1 of uncultured Phascolarctobacterium sp. GTDB lineage: Bacteria > Bacillota > Negativicutes > Acidaminococcales > Acidaminococcaceae > Fusicatenibacter_A. The sequence continues at coordinate 49,673 of CASFJU010000008.1, read as the reverse complement.
TGGCGGCAAACTCCTCCAGCGCTTCGGCAACAATGGTGTTTAAAATTACGTTGGGGCCTGCGATGGACTGCGCAGAACCAACCATGCGGAATTCAAACTTGTTGCCGGTGAAGGCAAACGGCGATGTACGGTTTCTGTCCGTATTGTCCTTGGTTAAGGCCGGCAGTACGTTGCCGCTTAACTTCAGCTCGCCTTCGCCCTCGGGTTTATATTCAGTACCGGCTTCAACGGCTTTCAGCACATTGGTAAGCTCGGTGCCCAAAAACATGGATACTATTGCCGGCGGCGCTTCGTTCGCGCCCAGGCGGTGGTCATTGCCTGCGCTTGCCACGCTTACGCGGAGCAAATCCTGATATTCGTCAACCGCTTTGATAACGGCGGCTAAAAACAGCAAAAAGCGATGGTTTTTATAAGGCTCCTTGCCCGGATCCAAAAGGTTTTCACCTTCGACAGTTGCCAGCGACCAGTTGTTGTGCTTGCCGCTGCCATTCACGCCGTCAAAAGGCTTTTCGTGCAGCAGGCAAACCAAATTGTGCTTACGTGCGATGCTCTGCATCAGCTCCATCGTCAGCTGGTTGTGGTCGGTGGCAATGTTGGTGCCCGTAAATACCGGTGCCAGCTCGTGCTGCGCAGGCGCAACCTCGTTGTGCTCGGTCTTTGCCAGAACGCCCAGCTCCCACAGCTTCTCGTCCAGCTCCTTCATAAAAGCCTTAACGCGCGGCTTGATAATGCCAAAATAGTGGTCGTCCAGTTCCTGCCCCTTAGGCGGCATTGCGCCGAACAGCGTGCGCCCGGTGAATTTCAGGTCGGTGCGTTTATCGTACATATCCTTATCGACCAGAAAGTATTCCTGCTCCGGCCCGACCGTTGTAACAACCTTCTCCGTATCCGTGCCGAACAGCTTTAAAATGCGGCGGGCAGCCCTGTCCACACAGCACATGCTGCGCAAAAGCGGCGTCTTTTTATCAAGCACATCGCCCGTGTAGCTGCAAAAAGCAGTCGGTACGTACAGGCAGCCGTCCTTAACAAAAGCATAGCTCGTCGGGTCCCACGCCGTATAGCCGCGCGCCTCAAAAGTTGCACGCAGCCCGCCGGAAGGAAAGCTCGAAGCGTCAGGTTCGCCCTGCACCAGCTCCTTACCGCTGAAATCCATAATCACGCGCCCATCCGCCGTAGGCGTAATAAAGCTTTCGTGCTTCTCGGCGGTAATCCCTGTCATCGGCTGGAACCAGTGCGTAAAATGCGTCGCGCCCTGCTCCAAAGCCCAATCCTTCATCGCGTTGGCGATAATGTTCGCAATCGGCAAATCCAGCGGCTCGCCCTTTAAAACAGCACTTTTAAAAGCCTTGTAGGTTGCGGTCGGCAGGCGGTCCTTCATCACCGTCTCGTTAAAAACCGCGCAGCCAAAAAGTTTCGGAACACTCGTCATAATTAAGTTCCCCCTCACAAACAAAACATAAAATAAAAAAAGCAACGTGCGAAGCGGAATGACTTCCACAACTTCGTCGTTGCTTATGCTGTAATTATAAATCGCTTTACACTATTTGTAAAGGGTTTTTGAAAATGTTGTTATTTTCTGAAAATTTAGTGTAAATTGTGCTGTATACATTGGACATTTTTGCAAAAAATCATTGACAACCACTTTTAAAAGCTCTAAAATATTTACATCACAAACAAAGCACAAACAGGATGCCCGGTACCCCGCCGGGCATTACTTAATAAAAGAAAGAGGTTTTAACCATGGCCGAACTGTTATACGAAGGAAAAGCCAAAAAAGTATTTGCCACCGCAGACCCCAACGAAGTAGTTATTTACTACAAGGACGACGCCACCGCCTTAAACGGCGCCAAACACGGCACTATCGTGGATAAGGGCATTATGAACAACACCATTACAACCTTTTTCTTCGATTTGCTTGCCAAAAACGGCATCCCGCACCACATCATCAAAAAGCTCAGCGACCGCGAACAGCTGTGCAAAAAAGTAAAAATCATCCCGGTTGAAGTTGTCTGCCGCAATATCGCTGCGGGCAGCCTTGCCAAAAAAATGGGCGTGGAAGAAGGCTACGTGCTGCACCGCCCGCTGGTTGAATTTTACTATAAAAGCGACGAGCTGGACGACCCGATGATCAGCCCCGATTACGGCGTGGCCTTCGGCATCGCCACCGACGAACAGATTGCCACAATCCGCGAAATGGCGCTGAAAATCAACGCAGTGCTGAAAGACTTTTTGGCAACGCGCAAGGTGCGCCTGATTGACTTTAAAACCGAATACGGCGTCGATAAGGACGGCAACATCATCCTGGCGGACGAAATTACGCCGGACTGCGCACGCCTGTGGGACTGGGACACCAACGAAAAGCTTGATAAGGACCGCTTCCGCCGCGACATGGGCGGCGTGGAAGAAGCCTACCACGAAATCATCAGAAGGCTGACCGGTGAGGGGAAATAAGAGATAAAGCTGCCTGACGCAGCTAAAATTACAAACAAAAAAATTAAAGCCTGAAGCATTACGCTTCAGGCTTTTTGTTATGCTATTTTCGGTTTTGCCTCATTCATCAACCTTGTACCAGAACGGGCGGAGGAAGTGCAGGTAGCATACTTCGCCGGTTTCGGGGCCATGGTCGCGGCGGCCGATTTGTACGCGTACTTCCTGGTCACCGATTTTAACGAGGTAGTCGATAATTTCGCCGAGGAAGGCTTTACGCAGTACCACGCCGCGCACGCCGTTGATGTCGTTTTCGTTGGTAAAACGGATTTCGGTCGGGCGGCTGGCCAGGTTGAACATAGCTTCACCGTTCATGCGGTCGGGCACTACAAGGCCGGAAGGCAGCGGGCGGTTATCGCCTTTAATATAGGCAGCGCCGTTGTTCCAAACTACGTCCGTAAAGCTGGACACGCCGATGAAGCTGAAAACAAATTTATTGGCCGGATGGTTGTAAACATTCAGCGGCGAATCAATCTGCTGCATTACGCCCAGCTTCATAACAAGGATGCGGTCCGAAAGCGCCATTGCTTCCGACTGGTCGTGCGTAACGTAAATAATGGAAAAACCGTATTTACGCTGCAGGTCCTTAATTTCAAAGCGCATTTCCTCACGCAGATGCGGGTCAAGGCTGGAAAGCGGTTCGTCCAGCAGCATTACGTCCGGGTTAATGGCCAGCGCACGCGCAAGCGCCACGCGCTGTTTGCCGCCGCCGGAGAGACTGGCCGGGCTTTCTTCAGCCGCTTTTAAAAGGTTAGTCGCGGTCAGCGCGTCTTTGGTACGCTGTTCAATTTCCGCTGTGGGCAGCTTACGCAGACGCAGCGGGAAGGCAACGTTTTCATAGACGCTCATGTGCGGCCATACGGCAAAGGCCTGAAAAACCATACCGAAGTTACGGTTTTCGGGCGGTGTATAATGGTGCTTTTTCGGCGAGGAGAGCAGGCGGTCGCCAACCCACACTTCGCCGTCGCTTAAATCTTCAAAGCCTGCAACCATGCGCAGGGTAGTCGTCTTACCGCAGCCGGAGGGACCAAGCATGGAGAAGCACTCGCCTTTGCCGATTTCAAAGTTCAGGTTATCTACGGCAGTAACATTGCCAAAGCGTTTTGTAACGTTAACTAAGCGTATATAAGACATGACGGTTACTCACTCACTTTCTTGGTAAAATGGTTAATCAGCATCTGGCCGATAACGATAAGAATCAGCGCAATGCCTGCGAGCGCGGTACTCATAACGGTTTCGCCGTCTTCGTTCAGCGTGTAAATGGCAACGCCGATGGTCCTCGTCGTCGGTGCATACAGCATAATGGAAACGGTAAGTTCACGCAGCGCCGGCAGGAAGATCAAGAAGAACGCACTGATCATGCCCGGGCGCACCAGCGGGATAACGATGTCTTTTAAGGACTGCCACATCGTTGCGCCGCAGGAGCGGGAAGCTTCCATCAAGGAGTCGTGTACCTGTTCCAGCGCGGCGGAGTTAGCCTTTAAGCTGAACGCCATATAACGCGCGATGTAGGCAACGAGGATAATCCATACCGTGTTGTACAGGTTGATGCCGAATTTGCCGCTCCACGCAAGGATAACGCCCAGCGCGATAACAGAGCCCGGTACGGAGAACGGCAGCATGCCGAGGAACTCAAGGATGCCTTTGCCGCGGACTTTCATCTTAACGATAACGTAGGAAATCATAACGCCGGCAAACATGGTGATAACTGCCGCCGCAAGGCCCAGCGTTACGCTGTTGAAGATAGCGTCCTTGGTAACTTCGTATTCAAACAGGATATATTTGTAGTTGTCGAGCGACAGGTTTTCCCATGTCAGCGGCAGGCCGTAGGTGCTTACGCCGCCAACTAAGAAGATAACCGCAGTCGGCAGTAAAATGGTAAAGCCGATGTAAGCCAGGCAGAAGAACAGGAGCGGGTAACGCAGGCCGCGCAGTTTAAGTTCCATCGGGCGGAAGCTCTTGCCGCCGATAATCTGGTAATGGCCGCGGCTTAAAACCTTCTGCTGTGCCCAGATAATCATGGCAGCGGTTACAACAAGCACGGTAGCAAGTACGGTGCCGGTACGGATAGAGTCGAAGCTGCCGCCGCTCTGGTGGATTTTTTCGTAAATCAGCGTCGGGATGTTGTAAATGCCCTGCTCAATGCCGAGTACCGCAACAGTGCCGAAATGTGCCATGGAGTACAGCATAATGAGGAGTGCGCCGGACATAATGGAAGGCAGCACCAGCGGAATGGTGATTTTGCGGGTAATGGTAAACAGGCCCGCACCGCTGATACGCGCCGATTCTTCCAAAGTCGGGTCCATACGCTCCAGCGCGCCGCAAACCTGAATAAATACAAACGGGAATAAGTACATAACTTCAACCGCACTGATGCCGTAGTAAGTATAAATATCAAAAACAGGTTCGCTCAGGCCGAAGGTTTCCATAAAGAAGGTGTTGATGTAGCCGGAGTTAGGCGACAGCAGCATCTTCCACGCCAACGCGCCGATAAAGCTCGGCAGCATGAACGGAACAAGGAACAGGCTTTTCATAAAGGTTTTGTACGGCAAATCCGTACGGGTAACAAGCCACGCAAAAAACGTGCCGACAATCGTACTGCCGATAGTCGTCATGCTGGCGATAATCAGCGAGTTTTTCAGCGCCTGGAAAGTTTCCGGCTCGGTTAAAACATTGTAAAAGTCCGTGCTGTTAAAATTGCCGTCAACAAAAAAGGCGTTAAATAAAATTAAAAGTACAGGCCACGCAACAAAAATTACCAGAATGGCAATGGAGATTAACAGAATTATTTGTGCAACACCAAAGCCGCTGTCTTTTTTAATTGTACTCATAATTCTTCCACCTCCTTAAGCTGTGCCGCGTCAAACCAGTGCAGCGCACGGAAGTTGACAACGCACTCCTCGCCCTCTTTAAACATCAGGTTCTCGCTGATGGCTTCATGCGTAACAATCTCGGTACGCAGGTGCTCGCCGTCAATCTCAATCATATAGTCCATCGTAGCGCCAAGGAAGTTGGCACGTTTAATAACGCCGCGCAAACCCTCGCCGTCACGGTTGATTGCAACGTCCGACGGGCGGAAAGCCGCAACCCAGTTGGTAATCGCAGCATCCTGCGGTTTTTCCCAGGGCACTTCCTGATTGCCGGTGCCAACCAAAAATCTGCCGTTTTCGGCGCGCACACCGAGGAAGTTTGCGATGCCCATGAATTTAAAGATGAACAAATCGGCAGGCTGTTCAAAGATTTCGTAAGGCGTGCCAATCTGGCGGATATGTCCTTCGTTATCCATAATCGCGATGCGGTCGCTGATAGCAAGGGCAACCTCCTGGTCATGCGTTACATACATAACCGTAATGCCGAACTGGCGCTGCAAAGCCTTGATTTCAAAACGCATTTCCTCGCGCAAATTAGCGTCAAGGTTGGAAAGCGGCTCGTCCAGAAGCATAACCGAAGGGTCGGCTACAAGCGCACGCGCAAGGGCAACACGCTGCTGCTGGCCGCCGGAAAGTTCGGACGGCAGGCGTTTATCCAAACCCTTCATGCCGACGATGTCAATCATCTTCATTACTAATTTATCAATTTCATCTTTCGGGCGTTTTTCCATTTTCAGCGGGTAGGCAATATTGTCATACACCGTCATGTGCGGCCAAACCGCATAATCCTGGAACACAATGCCCAAGCCACGCCTTTCGGGCGGGATATATTCGCCGCTTGCGCTGTCGGCAACGGTAGTGTTATCAATAATAATACGCCCCTCGTCCGGCACTTCGTGCCCGGCAATAAGGCGGATTAAAACCGTTTTGCCGCAGCCGGAAGGGCCGAGCAGCGTAAAGCATTCGCCTTTTTTTATGCCCAGGTCAAGTCCCTTATGCACCTGATGCTTGCCATAGGCCTTGGCGACGCCCTCAACCTTAATGATATCTTCCATAAGGTTACCTCCTGTCAACCTTTAATATTACAAAAACGGCAGAACGGGAAACCCCGTTCCGCCGCCAGTTTTAAATAACCATTATAATCCGGTTATGCCCTGTTATTGTTTAATCTGCATAATATCGGAGAATTTTTTAATGGTGTCTTCTTTGGTTTTAATTGCTTCGATGTAGTCAATCTTAATGGATTTTTCCAAAGCTTCTTTCGGAGCGGGCAGATTGAATTTAGCCGGAATTTCTACGTCTTCACGAACAGGAATGGTGCCCTGCTGTGCAACGAGGGTCTGGGCTTCTTTGCCGAGCAGGTAGTCGACAAATTTCTTGGCTGCGTCAGCTTTGGTGCTGTCTTTAAAGATTGCAACCGGGCTCGGAACTACGAGCAGTTCGGGCGGATAGCAAAGCTGCAGGTGAGCGCCTTTTTCGATTTTAGCATTGGTGATGTAGTCAACTGCCAGTGCTGCGCCAAGTTCGCCGGAAGCAGTATCGTCGATAACCTGGCCGGAGCCTTTACCGATACGGCCGCCGTTAGCTTTAATGTCTTCAAAGAATTTCCAGCCGAACTGTTTTTCCAAAAGTGCAACGCTCATGTAAGAGGTGCCGGAAAGAGCCGGGTTGGCAATACCGAATTTACCGGTGTAATCCGGGCCCATCAGGTCGGACCACTGGGTAGGAGCGGTTTTGATTTTATCGGTGTTGATAACGATGCCGAGGGTGCCGAGACGGGCAGCATGGAAGGAGCCGTCGTAATCGTCAAACGGGTTAACGGTTTCAGGTTCAACGGGGCTCTTGTAGTTCAGCAAAATGCCTTCGTTTTTCATGTTGTAAAAGTCAGGAACTTCACTGGTCCAGATAACGTCGGCCAGAATTTTGCCGCTCTGGCGTTCAGCCGCAATTTTAGCCATCAGTTTGCCTGCGCCTGCGGACTGATAGTCAACGTCAATTCCGGGGTTAGCCTTTTTAAAGCCGTCAACAATGCCTTTAATAAGGGATTCTTTCATCGAGGTGTACACGATGAGTTTCTGGCTGTCGTTGCCTGCGGCCTGTTTTTCTTCACCGCCGCCGCAGCCTGCAACAAGCATCATCATGAGCATCATCACAGAAAGCAGCCATACAGTTGTTTTCTTAAGCATTTTAAAACCTCCTTAATTTTGCTGCCTTGCCGGGCAGATTAAAAATATCAGCGCCGTTAAACAAAAAGTAACAAAATCTTTACTTTTATTTAACTAATATTTTACTTTAATTTAACACATAATTCTGAAAAAAGCAAACAAAAACATCATTTGTTTTTAACCCTCCGCCACCGGCGTATCAAATGATACAAATAACAAAGGACGGCACAACGCCGCCCGCCCTTTAATAAACTTTTGCCTACTGCCCCGAACTCATTTTAAGCCCGATAATGCCCGTTAAAAGCAGCGCCGTAAAAAACAGGCGCGGCAATGTAAGCGCTTCGTCAAACAGCACAATGCCTACTATAACAGCGCCCAATGCGCCGATGCCCGTCCAGATGGCATAAGCCGTGCCCATCGGCAGCGCTTTAATGGCGTGTGCCAAAAACCAGAAGCTTGCCGCCATACCGGCAAAAGTCAAAAGCGTAAATTTTAAATTGGTAAACCCGTGCGAATATTTTAAACAGGTAGACCACACCACTTCAAACAAACCTGCTATCAACAAATCAAACCATGCCACAACAAATACCCCCTTAAAATAAAAAATGCCCTTATTTATGTATCTTCAAAGGCCTGCGATACATAAATAAAGGCACCTGCTTAACCGGCGTTAAACAGTCCACTGCAAGTATAACACATTACCCATGCTTTAGCAATACGCTTACGCGGATAAAATGCTATAATAAAGGTAAGCATACTTTGCATTAAAGGCGGTGTGGATGATGAAAAGCTTTTTAAAATTAGCGTTAAAATACTGGCTGTATAATCAATTATTCTTTTTAGGAGCTATTATAATAGCTATTATTTCCGCCTTTTTATGTTCTATACTGATAATCAACGGTACTTCCTACGCCTATATATTTTTATTTAGCATGTTTGTTATTATCGGCTTAATATTATTAAAACAACCTTTTAAATTTTATTGGTTCAAAACTCTAAATGTCCACAATGACAGTTTAGCAAAATTAAGTTGCGCATCTTTATTACCATGCTCTGTTGGCGGATTAGCATTTGCATTCTTCTTTTATTCATGCAACGGCTCTATGATAGATCTATTAAGCAGCTTGTATTTTTATTTATTGCTTTTAATACACGGTAGTTTTCTAATATTACTTTTAGTGCTGCTCTATAATCCTGAATATATAATTTTATTTTTTCTTATCACCAATCTCATTCCATTGGCGTTTTTTGCCAGCTACATTTACAAAATATGCGGCGTTAAATTGCCGCTGTTTAAGCCTGCCGCCTGTGTAGTGGCAATTTTGGCAATCTGCGGCAGCATAACAAATTACACTATTGAAAACGGTATTACCGTCCGCTCACATAAATTTGCTTACGAAAACGGCTTAAGCAGTGTTGACCTTTCCAAATATAAAATCACTAATCCCAACAACATTCTGCCAAAGCTAAACGAGCCCAGCACTTTGCTGCTTACGCAGGATGAATGGCTGACACTGGACGGTGCTGAAGCCGCCTATCCGGTTTATTCCGCCTTCGCCAACGCCTGCTACGACGGCATTCAAAAATATCAGTATAACAAAATTGCTTTAACAGGGGATGAAAAAGATAAAATTAATACTGAATTTAAAAAATACGTTGCCTTTAACAACACCGTCTACGCTTTTAAGGATTTAATCAACAAACGCTGCGATGTATTTTTCGGCGCCATGCCCTCGCAAAAACAACAGGAGGAAGCCGCCGCTTTGGGTGAAGAACTTGTTTTAACGCCGATAGCCGGCGAAGCCTTTGTGTTTTTTGTAAGCAGTGATAACCCCGTCGAAAGCCTTACCAGGCAGCAGGTACGCGATATTTACAGCGGTAAAGTTAAAAACTGGCAGCCGCTGGGCGGCGAGGACAGGCGCGTTTTAGCCTTCCAACGCCCGGAAGGCAGCGGCAGCCAGACGCTTTTGCAGCACATTATGGACGATACGCCGATTATGGAGCCGCTGAAAACGGAATACATACCAAGTATGGGCGGTATAGGTGAAAGTGTTGCCGAATACAACGGCGATGCCGGTGCGCTTGGTTTCTCCTTCAAATTCTTTTTAACCGGCATGTTAGGTCGCAAGGATGCACCGGTTAAAATCCTTGCTATCGACGGCGTTTACCCCACTGACGAAAATATCCGCAGCGGCCAATACCCCTTCACCACCAAACTTTACGCCATCACGCTTAAAAGCAACACCAAACCACAGCTTACACACTTCCTCAACTGGATGCAATCCCCGCAGGGGCAGGAATTAGCGGAACGCGTGGGATATGTAAGGTTAAACTAAAAACATATAAATGCTCCTCTCAATATAGCCAAAGTGTTATGCTGTAAGGCGGCAGACAAAAACTGCGGCGGCTAAATACAAAAGCGATAAATTTCGAAAGCCCGGACGCGCAGCACGGGCGGAATCGGAGGAGCCGCAGCATTTTTGCAACGCCGTAACAGTATAATCTTTGGCTATATATTTTGAACATACAAAATCAACAGGCGCAAACCTAATGGTCTGCGCCTGTTTTCTTTCCCTTATTTATATCTTGTTTATTTGTGTTTCCCTTATTTTACGGCTGCGTTTTTTATTTTACCGCTGCGGCAACAAGTTTGCCCATTTCGGCGGTGCTTACTTTTTTCAGCCCTTCGGCATATAAATCCGGCGTGCGGTAGCCTGCTTCCAGCACTTCGTCAACGGCGCGTTCAACTGCGTCCGCCGCTGCGTCCTGGTTCAGCGAATATCTCAGCATCATGGCCACGCTTAAAATGGTAGCCAGCGGGTTGGCAATGCCCTGCCCCGCAATATCCGGCGCACTGCCGTGGATAGGCTCGTACATGCCTGCGCCGTCGCCAAGGCTTGCACTCGGCAGTAAACCTATGCTTCCTGCAATGGTGCTGGCTTCGTCGCTTAAAATATCGCCGAAGATGTTGTTGGTTAAAATAACGTCAAACTGTTTCGGGTTCAGCACCAGCTGCATAGCGCAGTTGTCTACATAAAAATGGTTCAGCTCAACATCGGGGTAATCCTTATCGCGCATTTCGGTAACAATTTTGCGCCACATGCGGCTGCTGCCCAAAACATTGGCTTTATCAACGCTCGTCACCTTGCCGCGGCGTTTGCGTGCCGCTTCAAAGGCAAAGCGGGCAATGCGTTCTACTTCCGGGCGGGTGTACATTTCAATGTCGCTGGCTTCTTCCACGCCGTCTGCGTTAATGTGTGCCTCGTTGTGCGTGCCAAAGTAAATGCCGCCTGTCAGCTCGCGTACAATCAAAAGGTCGGCGCCTTCGGCGCGTTCCGTTTTAAGCGGGCTTAAATGCGCCGTAAAGCGCGATACCGACATCGGGCGCAGGTTGCAGTAAAGCCCCAGCCCTTTGCGGATATTTAAAAGGCCCTTTTCCGGGCGGATGGACGGGTCAACATTATCCCATTTCGGTCCGCCGACAGCGCCCAACAGCACTGCGTCACTCGCTTTGGCAGATGCTAAGGTTTCCTCCGGCAGCGGAGTACCGAAAGCGTCGATAGCGGCGCCGCCAATCAGTTTTTTGTCGTATTCAACGGTAAAGTTATATTTTTTTGCCGCTGCGTCCAGCACTTCTACGGCAGCATCGACAATTTCCACGCCGATGCCGTCGCCCGGCAGTAAAGTTATCTTCATCTTATTGCTCTCCTTTAATGTAGTTAATTAAACCGCCGCAGTCGGCAATTTTCTGGATAAATTCCGGCAGGGGCTTGGTTTTAATGGTAATGTTTTTGTTGACTATTTTAATTTCGCCCTTCGCCATATCCACATCAAGCTCGTCGCCCGCTTCAATCTGCTCCACGTCCTTGCCGATTTCCAGCACCGGCAGTCCGATGTTAATCGCGTTGCGGTAAAAAATGCGGGCAAAGCTGTCGGCGATAATGCACTTAACGCCTTTCACTTTCAACACAACAGGCGCGTGTTCGCGGCTGGAGCCGCAGCCAAAGTTTTTGCCTGCCACCACAATGTCGCCCGGCTTTACATTGGCGGCAAAGTTTACCACCAAATTCTCCTTGCTGTCCTCCATCGCGTGTTCGGCCAGCTCGTTAAAATCGCTGATGTTCAAATATCTTGCGGGGATGATTACATCCGTATCTACATGGTCGCCATAACGCCAAACTTTACTCATTTCATTACCTCCTCGGGGCTGGTAATATAACCGGTTACGGCACTTGCCGCCGCCGTGTACGGGCTTGCCAGGTAAACCTCGCTGTCCACATGGCCCATGCGCCCGCGGAAGTTGCGGTTAGTGGTGCTCACTGCCCTTTCGCCCGCAGCCAAAATGCCCATGTAGCCGCCAAGGCACGGCCCGCAGGTCGGGGTGCTTACAGCCGCGCCCGCGTCGATAAAGGTATCGATGTAGCCCAGCTTCATCGCTTCTTTGTAAATCTCCTGCGTGGCAGGGATGATGATGCAGCGCACGGAAGGATGCACCTTGCGCCCTTTCAGAACCTCCGCCGCCTGCGCCAAATCCTCAAGGCGTCCGTTGGTGCAGCTGCCCACAACAACCTGGTCGATTTTAATATCGCGCCCTTCGGTTGCCGGATGCGTGTTTTCCGGCAGGTGCGGGTAAGCAACAACCGGCACTAATTTATCAAGCTCAATCGTTACCACGCGCTCGTAAACAGCGTCGGCGTCAGGCTCAACGCCCTGCCACTCGCGGTCCACGCGCCCTTTAAGGTAAGCAATCGTTTTATCGTCCACGGAGAAGATACCGTTTTTAGCGCCCGCTTCAATCGCCATGTTGCAAATGGTAAAGCGGTCGGCCATTTCCAGCTCCGCCACGCCGTCGCCGCAAAACTCCAGCGACTGGTAACGTGCGCCGTCCACACCAATCATGCCGATTAAGGTTAAAATAACGTCCTTGCCTTTTACAAAGCGCGGCAGCTTGCCGGTAAGTTCAACCTTAATGGCGGCAGGCACTTTAAACCAGCTGGTGCCGCTTGCCATCGCGCAGCCGATATCGGTGGAACCCATACCGGTTGAGAGCGCGTTCACCGCACCGTAAGTGCAGGTGTGCGAATCCGCGCCGATAACAATCTCGCCCGGCGCAACAAGCCCGCTGTCCGGCAGCAGGGTATGCTCAATGCCCATGCGGCCCACTTCAAAATAATTTTTAATTTCGTGCGCGCGCGCAAAATCACGCATGGTTTTGCACATCGTTGCCGCCTTAATATCCTTGCAGGGCGAAAAATGGTCCGGCACCAAAGCGATTTTATTTTTGTCAAACACCGGCCTGCCGATTTTTTCAAACTCGTTAATCGCCGGAGGGCCGGTAATATCGTTTGCCAGCACCAAATCCACCTGCGATACCAGCAAATCGCCCGCGGAAACGCTGTCGCGCCCGGCGTGCCTTGCCAGTATCTTTTCCGTCATCGTCATACCCATAGTAACTTCCTCCTGTTGTTTAATCCATAAAGACAAATAAAAAAACCTGCCTGCGTTTTGCAGACAGGGGCGATTATGCACCGCGGTACCACCCTGATTGGGTCTTCATTTTGCGTAACGCTGCGTCGGCGGCACTTCCTACTAAAGTTCAAAAGCGCGGCTCCCGGGCGAGCATCTGCCATTTAACCGCTGCGGCTTGCACCTTCCGCCGCCTCTCTGTGCCGGTTGCCGTGGCCTGTTCCCGTTCTTAGCCTTTATCAATAACACAATGCTTATGATGTTTATGTTGCCTTTACATTATCTCAATATTTTTAGTGTCTGTCAAGATTTTTTGTATTGTTGAATGTTAAATATGCAATTTTTGTATTTTATTTAACAAAATACTGGACTATTTGCGTAAAATGGCATATTCTATTATTTAACAGATATACGGAAAAGCAGGGGTGGCAGCATGAAACTGTTGAAAGACAAAATCAAAAGCGAAGGAATCGTGCTGAATGATTCCATTTTAAAGGTAGATTCTTTTTTAAACCATCAGATTGACCCGGAACTGATGATGGCTGTCGGCAAGGAATTTGCCGAGCGTTTTAAAGACGAAAAAATCGACAAGGTTTTTACCATTGAATCCAGCGGCATCGCATGTGCGCTGACAACGGCGCTGTGCCTGCATGTGCCGGTTGTATTTGCCCGCAAGCAGAAAAGCGAGCTGATGAGCAGCGCGGCCTACACCACCAAGGTTTACAGCTTTACCAAAAAAGTTACCAGCGACGTAAGCGTGCTGAAAAAGTTTTTACACGAAGGCGAAAGCGTTTTGATTGTGGACGACTTTTTAGCTAACGGCGAAGCGGCGCTCGGCCTTGCGGATATTGCCCATCAGGCAGGCTGCAAGGTTGCAGGCATCGGCATTGTGATTGAAAAATCCTTCCAGCCAGGGCACCAGCGCATTGTGGACGCAGGCTACCATCTGGAATCGCTGGCGCGCATTAAAGCCTTTAAAGACGGACAAGTTGTATTTGAAGAATAAAAAATAAAAAGCATACCGTTTTTCGGTATGCTTTTTTATTATCTGCTACTTTACTCATGACAAATTACTAAAGCTGTTAAAAAAGCATATCCTTATTTCAACAACTATAAACATTACCTTGTTTTTAACTCTAAATGTATATATAATAAAAATAGTTATACGGAGAAAATGAATGAAAATTTAATTGACATCATAATTTAAACTATGAGGTACATATGTTTGATTTTTTTAATTACTTTTTAACAGCAACACTGTCTAATGTATTCAGCGACAAAGCATTTTATGAGTATTTTCAAGGTATTAAAAACAGTCAAAATTTACATGAACTTGCATTAGATTTTGCATTTAATACTACATTAACTAACTTTAATTTTCAGCATATTCTGCTTTGTTGCCCAAATAAATTTATAAAAATTAAACTTGAACCAGAACAGATTTATAAACTTGACCTTAGCAAAGAAATAAACAACGGTAAATTATTATATATAAATTACACTCCGGAAGGAAATGGCAATCTTTTTCCTATGGAACTACTTGGAAACAGTCCGCTTAATACAATATACAACACTCACAAACAATTATATCCATACATAATTGATAAGACTAAACCTGCAACAACCACAGATGTAAATATTTCATATGTATATGTTCCAGAAAAAATACTAAATGATCCTTCATTAAAACAAATATCAGAAGCATATCAATGTTATTTCAATAATGAATATGTTGATACAATAATAAAACTTCAAATAGCCGCTGAATTTATTTTAGGTAAATTCCTATACAATTATAGTAAAAAATACAAACAACATTCATACTATATAAAATTAAAAAAAGATTTAGCTAAAGTTACCTCCCAAAACAATTTATTACCTTGCCCTAAATTTTTAATTGATAGTTTAGATGCAATGCGCAATAAACGTAATGATATTATTCATGAAGGTGGAAATATCACTCTTAGTCAAGATGATGTAAGAAAATGGTGTGTAGACGTATTATTTTTCTGTAAATACTTCAAAACAATACATCAAATTTAATGCAGCAATCAATTTCTCTTAATAATCAATAATGCATAAAGCAAAAAACAATAAGGAAGCCGATAAAATAAGGAGTTGTTATCAATGAAAAAAGTATTGATTGTTTTATTAACATTAATCTGCTGCATCAGTATACTCGGATGCGGTGCGGACCCTAAAAAAGAAGCTGAAAGATTAAATCAAGAATATGCTAAACCTGGTTTTACTTTGTTTCAAAATTTTACTAAGGAAATAAACGAGATCCGCAGTAAATATGGTGATAAACGGTTTGATGATGCTGTAAAAAAATTAATTGAAGAAAAATATAAACCCCAATTTGTAGATATGCAAAATAAATTTAAAAGCGAAAAAGATGTTGAAGATACTAAACTTATGCGAGAACAAATTGGATTAATGTTAAATGATGTGATTATGCTTTTCGATACTGGATTGGAATTAACTTCTTTGCCAATCAATGCAGAAAAAGAAGTGGCTCTCCCCTATTTCAATAAAATGCAAAGTACAATTAATAATTTGGTTTCTGAACAAGTCGAATACTTAAATCAGTATTCCTTGTTAACTAAGGGCAAAAGCAGTTATGAATTAACATTACGCAACTACCAAAAAATCCAAAAGGGAGATAGTTATCCTGATGTAGTACTTACATTTAAAATGCCTGGTCGGCTGACAAATTCTGAGGAAACAAATATTAGATTGATTGGCTCCAGAAAGTTGGATCACTATATATGGGAAACCGAAGACGGTTATGCCAGAATTATGTTTGAAAACGGAAAAGCTTACATGATGGAACAAAAAGGTCTAAAATAATTATTTTAAATCATCATTAATTGAACTATTTTGCCACAAGTTACACCTATAAAATAAAAGCCACCCATTATTGGGTGGTTTTTGTTTTATGCCCTTTTGGCAAGCACGCTTATGCACGCTGCCACAGCATTAAGTTGTTGTCAAAAATCACATTTGCTTTGCCGGTGTCTTTCAGCCATGCAAGGTACGAGCGCACCGTACTGCCGACAAGAACGTACTGTTCAAAGTTCATCACAAGCCCGTAAGCGGCAAACAGTTTTTGCAAAAGCTGCTCAAAACAAATGGGTTCGGCGCACAACTCCAAGATTTTGGCGGCGGCTTCATGCACCTTATCAATGTTGTACTGCGCAAGCGGCGCAATATCTTCCGCTGCGGCGGTATGCGCGGGTACAAACATTTTGGCTTTCAGCGTTTTTACCATTTCCAGCGTTTTTAAGTAAGCGGCAACGTCGTAAATAAACACAATGCCGTACTTATCCAGAATCTCGCGGCTGGAAAGGCAATCCGCAAGGAACACCACGTCATCCGGCGTGCGGTATCCCACCATGTCAAAAAAGTGCCCCGGCAATTTGATAATTTCAAACCCTTCCGGCATAACTTCCGGCGTTAAATCCTCTGCGGGGCTTTCCTGCGCCATTAAAAATTTGTGCCGCAAATCCTTGCAGGGGTAGCCGCCGTACAAAAACGCCGGTTCCAGCACCGGGTAACGCGTAACGGCGCAATCAATGCCCGGCGCGTAAATTTTACAGCCCGTCTGCCCTTGCAGGTATTTATTGCCGCCGATGTGGTCTGCATTGGCGTGCGTGTTGTAAATAGCAGTTAAATGCCAGCCGTTAGCATCTAAAATCTGGCGCACCTTGCGCCCGGCGTCCTTGTCGTTACCGCTGTCAATCAGGAAAACGTCCTTATCTTTTAATTTTACCAGCCCAATTTTGGCAGGGCTTTCAATATAATAGGTATTTTCCGCAACCTGTACCAGTTCAAACATATTACCCCTCCGTAATGCTTTTTTTATTATTATAGCAGAATATCGCCGTAAGGCATAAAAATCGTGGTTAGCCCCCGGTATTTTTATTTCAGCCACTCCTTAACGGCTTTTGCCTTCATGTTTTTAACAGTATCAAGGCAGGGTTTAGTTTTTACAAACGGTTTATTTTTCAATTTTGCCGATAACGGTAACGCCGCCTGTAACCTTATCGCCTTTGCGGACGTTTATAGTTACGTTTTGCGGTACTATCAATTCCGTACAGGAGCCGAATTTTATCATGCCGTAGCATTGCCCCTGCGTAAGTTTTTGACCGATATCAACCCACGATACGATGCGGCGTGCTAAAATACCGGCAATCTGTATAACGAGTATGCGCATGCCGTCATTTTCAATGCCGATGGCATGGCGTTCGTTTTCAAAAGGGGCGCTGTCTTTATATGCCGGCGCGTAATGCCCGCAGGTATAGCGGCGGTAATTTATTTCGCCGTCCATAGGGCTGCGGTTAACGTGTACGTTTAAAACGGATAGAAAAATTGTTACCTTTTTGGCGGGCGCGTCCAGATATTCATTGTCGAAAATATCTTCCACGCCCATTACCGTACCGTCAGCGGGAGCATATAAAATATTGCCGTCTTTGGGCGCATTACGTTTGGGATTGCGGAAAAAGTAACTGAAATACAGCGCCAGCACCGCAAAAGGTATCGCTGCGGGCAGCCCGCCCAGATAAAAAGCAGCCAGTGCCGTACCGGCGGCGTAAAAGATAAAGGGATAACCTTCTTTAACTATCGGGTGCATGGATTATTTAAGTTCCAGCGTTTTTACGCCAAGGCTTTTGAAGATAAAATAACGGTCGTACTTGGCGCGCTTTTCAATAATTTTGCCGTCTTTAAAACGCAGCATGCACATAAAATCAAGCACCATGTGTTTGTTGTTTACGGGTACGCCGTGCCAGTTATCGCCCAAAAGGACGCCGTCAAAGGTCAGGTAAACGGCAACACGGTCATCTTCGGCAATAATAAATTTGGTACGCATTTTGTAGTCACCGCAGGGGTCCATGTTGGCGCGTTCTATATCCATAAAGGCCTGTCCGCCGTGCAGGCAGGTATCAACCTGCGGCCAGTAAACAAAATCCGGGTGGATAAGCTCAGCCGCTTCGTCATAACGCTTCTGGTTCAGCAGTGCGTAAAAACGGCGGGCGGTCTTTTTGTTTTCGGCAGTTTCGGCATAACCGGGCAGGTTTACAGTTTCGCCGTCAGCGGGTATTTCAATGCTGTCGGCAAAGTTGTTATCGTAAACAAAGCGGCGCAGGGTTTCGCGGTCAACAGTAGCGTGGCCTACGGTATCCATATGGCTGGCGATAATTTTTACATTGGGTGCGTATTCATGCAGAGCCAAAACGTCGTCCGTACCCATAATAATCGGCCCGCTATGTTTAAGCTGCGCGCAGGCAGCATTAACTATAACAGCGTCCGGGCTGTATTTATCCAGCGCGCTTTTTACGCCGTCATACCAAATGGTGTCGCCCGCCAGGTACAGTGTTTTTTCGCCGGTCGCTTTAAACACAATGCCCATCGCGTCGGCGCGGATGCCCATAGCATCGCAGTATGGCTGCACCTTTTCCCTTACGCCGTGCAGGCATTCGGTTTTGTACATGATAACGCCGTTAAACTCCGTACCTTCGGCGCTGATGATTTCGGTATCGGTAAAGCCGAAACCTTCCAGCACTTTGCGGTCGTATTCGTCCTGGCAGAAAATTTTTATGCTTTTATCAAGCGCTTTAACGGCGTATTCATCAAAGTGGTCAATATGATAATGCGTCATAATAACGGCGTCGATATCGGCTGTAATTTCCGCTTCCGTCTGCGGCAGCGGGCAAAACGGCCACGGCTTACCGGGCAGCAGGCTTTCGGGAAAAGGCTCATAGGCTTCCTTTGGAGCAAACATGGGGTCAACTAAAAATTTTACTCCACCGATAGTAATTTTTATGGTAGCATTGCGGATTTGTTGGATTAACATTTAAAAACCTCCTTGCATTTTGATGAGGTAATGGTATCATTATAGATGAATATTGTAAAGAAGGCACTTTATTGTAATTAAAGGTGCAAACTATAACTATAGTATACTAAAAGTAACTATGCGGAGGAGTATTATGGAAAACAAAATAACCGAAAAAGAACTGCTGCCATGCCCTGTAGCGGTAATGCTGCAAATTGTGGGAACGCGGTGCAAAATTTTAATTGTTAAATATCTTTTGGAAGGAACTAAACGCTTTGGCGAACTGCGCAGGCTCATCCCGCTGTCACAGAAAGTAATAACAGCTAATTTGCGCGAACTTGAAGCCGACGGCATCATCAACCGCAAGGTTTATGCCGAAGTGCCGCCGCGCGTGGAATATTCGCTGACTGAAGTTGGGCTTACCTTAAAGGACGTTGTGGAACATATGGCGCAATGGGGAAATTATTATAAAGCGTTAAACGGCGAGGATAATACCCCTTGTTAAAATGCTGTGCCAATTTAAGCAATACGTTTGAGCAGATTAAAAATCAATAAACACATAAAAATACCCTCCGTTAACTGCTAACGGAGGGTTCTTTTTATAGTTTTTAATGCTCAAGGCGTATGTTAGCCAAGCCATTCCTTAACGGCGGCTTCGTTTAAGTTTTTGGTTGCGTCAAAGCAGTCCTTTACATCTGCCCCGGGGCAGATTGCCTTAATGTCGCGCGTGCTGTTTTTAGGGCCGCTGCCGCCGTGCGTGCAGAACGGGTACACCTTTTTGCCGTCAAAATCATAGCTTTCCATAAAGGTTTTTATCAGCTGCGGGCAGCCGAACCACCAGATTGGAAAGCCCACAAGGATTTTATCATACCCGCCGATACCTTCCACCTTATCCGCCAGCGCGGGCTTTTCGCCTTTCAGGCTCTCCCACTTGGCGACGGCAATAGTGGCAAAATAGCTGTCGGGGTAGGTTTTCTGCGGCACAATACGGTGCAGCGTACCGCCCGTCATTTTGGCAATTTCTTCCGCCGCGCGTTTGGTGTTGCCGGTTTTGGAATAATATGCAATTAAAATTTTTTCTGCCATTTCGCTCACTCCTCAATCCATATAGTAATAGCTGCGCCGCGCGGTTAAAAGCATAATTGCCACCATCGCCGCGGTAAACACGGCATAGCCCGCCGTCAGCTCAAACAGCGTAAAGTAATCGGCAATGCGGCTGACAATTAAGTTAGGCAGCGCCGCCCCGCCGTAAGCAACAATGTAAATCAGCGAAAGCACGCCCGCCCTTTCGTTAAGCCCTGTGCCTTCCAAAATGCCCGCCATGCTGCTGGTAAAGGCTGCGCCGTCGGCCGCGCCGGATACAGCGTTAAAAAACATAAACAGCCACAACGATTTGATGTGCATGGCAAACAGCGAGCCGCACACGCCCACGAAAAACACTATCATGGACCAGCGCTGCATGGCAAATTTATCGCGCCCGCGCGTGATGATTGCGCCGAAAATTACCGGCACAATGAACGAAACGTAAATGAGCGATGCGATAAAAGTACTGTCCACGCCAAGCTCCTGCACGCCGATAGCGGCGCTGTACGACTGGTAAAAGCCGCCGACTGCCCACGTGCCCGCAAAAGCGCACGCCGCTGCGGGTAAAAGCCTGCGTACATGCGGCGTCATTTTAATTTGCGGCACAAGGCTTTTCCACGCGCCCTTCAGCGGATGCGTAATCGTTTCTTCGCTGGCAAAAATCAGCGCGCCGCAGCCCAAAAGCAATAGCGCTACTAAAATGAACACCAGCGTCAGCGAATCAAACGCCGTGTTTAAAACTCCCGCGCCCATAGCGCCTATTGGCAGGCCCACGTTGGGCGCCGCGCCGATGATGACCGCCGCCAGACCTTTGTAGCGGCGCGGCTCGTTATCAATGATAAACGCAGCCACCGTGCTGGAAGCCAGCCCGCAGCACAAACCCTGCACAAATTTTGCCAAAAGCATGCGCCACTCGCTGCTCACATCGGCAAACAGCAGGCAGCCCGCCACGCCAAAGGCCAGCGTTAAATAAATCGCGCGTTTGCGCCCCCAGTAATTGGTTAAGCGCGGCAAAAACAAAAGCGCCAGCACCGTGCCGCAAAAGTACACAACTGTTACCATGGACATAACGCCGTTGCCCGCGCCCAGCTGCTGTGCGTATAAATTATAATAAGGTATCGGCGCGCCGCCCGCCACAAACGCTGCCGTCAGCGAAAGCGACGCCGCCGCAAAACCTAAAAGCTGTTTTTTAGCTTTCATTTTTATCCTCCCGGTACCTTGTTATTATAACTCTTACAGCCGGCTCAAGGTCAAGTAAATTTTAGTATATAAAACAAAATCCCTCCGCACAAGCAGAGGGATTTTTTATTAACGCCTGATTATTTCATGCATTCTTTAATGGCTTTGGCCATGCGTTTAACGCCTTCAACAATTCTGTCTTCGGTCATGTTGGAGTAGTTTACGCGCAGGCTGCGGTCGGTTTTGTCATTCGGGTAGAAAGCGTCGCCGATAACGGCAGCAACTTTCATCTCGATGCATTTGTGGAATACGGTTTTGGCGCTTACGCCTTCCGGAAGGGTTACCCACAGGAACAGGCCGCCCTGCGGACGGGTGAATTCAACGCCTGCGGGGAATTCTTCTTCCATGGTTTTTACAATCAAATCGCGGCGTTTTCTGTACAGCGCCTTGATTTCTTCAACGTGCGCGTCGAGGTCGTAAGCATCCATGTAAGCGTCGGCAACGCCCTGGTCAAAGTTAGAGGTGTGCAGGTCGGCGCTTTGTTTGATTTTAACAAATTCTTCCACAACGGAATGTTCCGCTGCAACCCAGCCTAAGCGCAGGCCCGGGCAGAAGATTTTGGAGAAAGTGCCAAGGAACATAACAAGGCCTTTGGTATCGAGGGATTTGAGGGAAGGAAGAATTTCGCCTTCATAACGCAGTTCGCCGTACGGATTGTCTTCCAGTACCGGCAGGTTATGTTTGTTTACAACTTCCATAAACGCTTTGCGGCGTTCCATGCTCCAGGTACGGCCGGTCGGGTTCTGGAAGTCAGGAATTACATAAATGAATTTGCAGTTCGGGGTGGTTTCAAGGATTTTATCAAGTTCTTCCGGGATAAGGCCGCCGTCGTCGGTCGGAACTTCAACAAAGTTAGGCTCGTAAGCGTTGAAAGCGTTCAGCGCGCCGAGATAGGACGGGCTTTCGCAGAGAACAACATCGCCCGGGTCAAGGAACAGCTTGCCTGCAAAATCAAGGCACTGCTGGCTGCCGGTGGTGATGAGGATATCGTCCGGGTTAACTTCGGTATGGTATTTATCTTTCATGCGTTTGGCAATTTTAGCACGCAGGGTCGGACGGCCTTCGGTGGTAGCATACTGCAAAAGCGCACGGCCTTCTTTTTCAACAAGGTCATGGGAAACTTTGGCAATTTCTTCAACAGGAAACAGCTCCGGTGCGGGCAGGCCGCCTGCAAAGGAGATGATGTCCGGCTGCGCGGTTAATTTTAAGAGTTCACGGATTTCGGATGCCTGCATCCTTTCCATACGTTTGGCAAATTTCATGTTCTTTCCCTCCAAATTATTTTTAAAATCAGTACAGCTTCAGTAGTTTGTGTACTTTTATAATTATAAATTTTATCACTTTAGCGTTTTTTCGGCAAGCAAATTGTTATTTTCGTAAAGATTTTTGTGTGCAAAACGCAATTTGCGGCATACACTGTTAAGTTGTTTACAATTTGCTTACTTTGTTCTGCGCTTCTTTTAAAATCCTGTTTTCTTCCAGCGATTTTTTATAAAAATCTTCTGCCACTTCCCAGCCCAGATATTCCGTCAGCCCGACGGCAACGGTGGCGTTGGTGGCGCTGCCGAATATCGGCACCAGCTTGCTCAGTTCGCCAGCCAGCATTTTGCCGAAGTTGCCGACCATATAGGCTTTGGCCTGCGCTTCCGCCACTTCTTTGGTAATGGACACGTTAAAAATGCGCGCCAAACCAAGAATCATCGTAACCTGCACCGCGCATATCGGCAGAATATCCGCACCGGGTATCGGCGCAATGCCAATGCCGCCCGCAGCTACGGACGCTGTATGAATAACGTAATTGCATTTTGTTTTTTCCGGCTCGGGGATTTCAATCTTCATAAAATACCTCCAGCTTTAAATGTGGTTTGTAATCTGTTTTAAATTATACCAAAACTGCGGCATCGTGCAAAATTTTGCTGCGTTAAATTTACCGCAAACGTAAAACAGCACCGCCGTTGGGGCGATGCTGCGCTGTTCAGTTTGTTTTCTTTAAATTGATGAGGACGATTTCCGGATACGGGCCGGTGCGTACCGGCGGGCCCCAGAAGCCGTTGCCGTTGCTGACAATAGCGGTTAAATCATCCACCTGCGCCGTGCCGTAATCGGTGATGTACATATTGCTTGTGATGTAGCGGAACGGCCACACCTGCCCGGCGTGCGTATGGCCGGACAGCGACATGTCATACCCCAGCGCCGCCGCTTCCCTTAAACGCCGCGGCTGATGGTCTATTAAAATGCTGTAATAATCTGTGTTGCCAGCCGCCAATGCCTCCAGCGCTTCCGTGCCGCGGTCGCGGCTGTAATCGCGCAGGCCGGTCAGCTTAATGCCGTTGAGCAGCACGGCGCTTTCGTTTTCCAAAACGGTTATGCCGCTTTCTGCCAGCAGTTTGCGCAGCTCTTTGGGTGTAGTATCCATATAATCATGGTTGCCGTACACTGCGTACACGCCCAGCGGCGCTTTTAATCCGCCCAGCGCGGCAAGCGAACCGTTATCCAGCACATAGCTGATTCTTTCATCGACGATATCGCCGCCGAGGACAATTAAATCGGGGTTCAGCGCGTTAACGCGATTGCAGAGGTCTTCCGCCGAGCCCTTTGCGTTGATGTGCCCCAGGTGCAAATCCGTCGCCAGCACAATTCTGGTATCGGCGGCAATTTTATCGGCTGCCACAACTTCGGTGCGCACAATCGGGTTCTGCGCCTTGTAAATGCCAAACGCCAAAACGCCGGTAATCAGCGCCAGTCCCGCCATGGCAAACGGCGTGCTGAAACGCACCTGCCAGTGCAGGATTTTGGCGGGAATAATTAAAACGCCGTTGATGAGCATTAAAATCAGGCTGTAAAAGCCGAACAAAATCCACACGTTGCCAATCCACGCCAGTGCGCGCGCGACAGGTTCCGGATGGACGATATAGCCGCTGTGGCTGACAAGGTAGCTTGCCGTTGCGCCCACAACAGCCAGCGGCCACAGCCACGAGGTAAAGCCGGGGATGAGCGTGCGGTAATAAAACCACACGGCAATGCCCATGGCGATGAGGTACGAATACATGACAATCATAAAAAGGTTCATTGCAAATCTCCTTACACATTGTTATGTATATAATATATACTTTGGAGTGTGCTTCAAGTCAAGGAAAATTTTTGAAAAAACTGCTTGACTTGGAGCTTGGTACAACTGTTATATTATTAGTAACCAAAGGAGCAATGCTTATGAAAAATTACCTTAAATATTTAATAGTTATGGCCGTGTTTTTAGCGGCGGGCTGCGCGTTTAACGCCGCCACGGCGGATAAAAATTTTGCCGCGGCAGATGGAGTTACGCACCTACGCCAGATGATTACCGCCGACAGCAGCACCGGCCGCACCATTATGTGGCAGGCGGATGAAGCACTGAAAAAACCGCTGGCAGAATACCGCACGGACGGCGGCGAAATTAAAACCGCAGCGGCAGAAGCGGCAGATTTTACGGTGGACGGGCGCAGGATTTACGTTTATACCGCCAAGCTGACCGGGCTTGAACCCGGCACAAGCTATCAATACCGCGCCGGTTACGAAAGCTGCCGCACGGGCTGGCAAACTTTGCAGACGGCAAGCGGCGGCGATTTTAAGGCGCTGATTTTTCCGGATTCGCAATCCAGCGATTACAGCGGCTGGCATAAGCTGGCCGACAACGCTTATGCCAATAACAAGGACGCTGCGTTTTTCATCAACATGGGTGATTTGGTGGACAACGGCTACGATTTAAGCCAGTGGAACGCCTGGTTCAGCAGCGTTGAGCCGATGATTGAAAACATACCCTTTGTGCCGGTGATGGGCAACCACGAAACCTACACGCTGGATTGGCAGGTTGGCTGGCCCACGCCGTACCTTACGCTGTTTAACCTGCCCGCCAACGGCAGCGACAACCGCAACCAGTATTACAGCTTTGATTACAACGGCGTGCATTTTACGGTTTTAAATTCGCAGACCGACGAAATGGCAGAGTTTAACCCAAACTTAATGGCACAGCAGCTTGAGTGGCTGCGCAATGACCTTGCGGCTACCGGTGCCAAATGGAAAGTTGTACTGATGCACAAGGACGTTTTGCGCTACGCCTTTACCGACCGGCCCAACAGCTTTGACCCGGCAACCGTTCAGTTTACGCCGTGGGCGCAGCAGCTGATGCCGGTGTTTGACGAGTTTAACGTAGACGCCGTACTGACGGCGCACCTGCACACCTACCGCCGCCGCGTGCCGATGAAAAACTTTGCGGCGGACAGCAGCGGCACCACCTACATTTTAACCGGCGTGGCAGGCAGCGTACGTTACGCCAACCTGTGGCAGCGTAACCCCGCCGACGCAGCCCTTGCGCCCCAGCCGGAGGACGCCAACTACCTGACGCTGGAAAAAACGGATGGCGCTTTAACCTTTAAAGCATATCTGCCCGACGGCAAGGAGTTTGACAGCGTCACCATCACCAAAGAGAGGTCCTGACTATGAAAATCTTTTTGCAAATCGCAGCGGCGCTCGCCCTTATCTACACGCTGGTCAACATCAGCGGGCACGTCGCCGTATGCAGCGCTTATAAAATTTTATCCGCCTGAAGCGGCATTTTTAAACGGGAGTGACATAAATGAACATTGCAGAAGTAAGCAAACAATACGGCCTTACGGCCGATACGCTGCGCTATTATGAACGCATTGGGCTTTTGCCGGCGGTGGCGCGCAACAAAAGCGGCAACCGCGATTACAGCGAAGTGGACTGCGAGCGCATTGAGTTTATTAAATGTATGCGCGAGGCGGGGCTTTCCATTGAGGTGCTGACCAAATACATGCACCTGTTTCTGGAGGGCGACAGCACTTTGAAGGAACGCGAGGAGCTTTTGATTGCCGAGCGCGACCGTTTGCAGGCGCGCCTTGAACACATGCAAAGCACGCTGGAACGCCTGAACCGCAAAATTACCGCCTACCAGAACGGCGAGTTCTGCATGAAAAACAGAAACTGCTGATAAAAATAAAAATGCCGGGCTGTTGCACCCGGCACTGTACCCTTCCTGCGGGAAGGGTTATTTTTTATAAATAAAAAGCACTCAACAATTTAGTTAAGTGCTTTACCAACCCATCATAATTACTTTTAATGCCATAATATCTTTCGTACGCAAACGACCCAGTTTTTTAGTAAAATCTTTCGGCTCCAACTTTAATCGTTTTGATGTCCTTACTACTGACACCGTATCCAAACCGGCTGCTTCCCATTCTTGAAGAATATATTCACCTTTACAGCATTCTCTCGGCGGCTGTCCTGTTACCTTAAATGAAAGTAAAAACGCCTCATGTTTATCGTAAATAATTACAGGACGTATTTTTACTACATCCGGTTCATCCTCAAATTTTACTGCCGCCAGACACACATCCCATTTATTTAAATCATTGTAATCTATCATTCATTCAGTTCCTTTGGTAAAACTAAATACCCTTCATTATCACGATAGCCTACAAAATTTTCTTTTTCAATGCTGTTTTTAAACATAGGCGGCTGTTTTTTAAAGTAATTATAAATCATTTTATCGGGAATTACATTTCTTTTATGCTCTTCATATACCATATTCCACGGCGTGCCCGGTTTATGTGTTAATCCTCTTAAATAAGCTGCACTATACGCGCCGTAAGCTAATGCCACATCAGTCAGCAAATCAAGCTGTTCTGAAGTAAAAACATTTTCATCAAAAATTCCGCAGGGTTCATTTATATTATGGCTTTTATATTGATTGAACGCATTATATACAGATGGAATAACGGGGCCATGCGGCCACGCTTCTATTTTTTCATCAAAAAGCTTTTGTTTTAAAGTCACCATACTCCATGCCTGAGCAAAATAAACTAATTTATTCACCTTCATATTGGTAATATGGCCTTCTTCTGCGGAATTTGATAAACTTATGAAGAAATTGGCAATATCCGTTGCTTTCAACATAGTTTAAACCTCCTTACAGAGAAAATAAAAGCCCACTGTTATAATGAATTAAAACATTACGGTGGGTTAAATGCTTATTTGTACCTTTATTCTACCATTTATGTAAAAAACTGGCAACATTTAGTTTATTTTATCAAAATTTTAATAAATTAGCAAAAAGCAGGAATGAATAACCACTCCTGCTTTTATAGTTTTATTGTGCTGTAATTTTTATAAAGTTTTAACGCCTTTTACTTCGTAGCCAGCGTCAACATTTAATTTATTCCATTTAAATTTCTTCCATGCATCTTTTTTTACATAGTTTACAAACTCTTCTATCCGCTCATCAATAAATGCTTCATGTTGAGGAACAAACGATAAAAATTTTATTTTATCATCTATTTCGACATCTAATTTATTTGGATCATATCTATCTGGATATAATACCCACACTTCTTGTGCAACTCTTTTATCAACAGAATCTTCGATTGACCAGTTTAGATAAAATTTTGATGTTATATCATTTCTATATTGCCTTAACTGCTCCTGACTATTATTATTTCCTGAACTCCAAAAACTATTTTTCTTTCGATATTTAAAATCAATTATTAAACTACCTGCATAATAATAATCATTTTCTATGTTAATAAAACAATCCATTCTACCATCTGGTCTATTATGCCGACCTTTTGTATACAATGGATTTTCCTTATCAGTCTCTTCGGATTTATTAGACAAAATTGCATCATAAACCAACTTAATTTTTAAATCATCTTTTTTTAATATGAAAATATCTCCTTCTTCTAGTCCAAAAATTTTTATTTCATTATTAATTTTATCTGTCTTTAAACTACTTTCAACTTCAAATCCTAAATTAATTAACACATCAAATATCTTTAAAAATCCATATACTTCATATAATTTATCAGTTCTTTTATATAAAAAAGCAAATAAATTATCTGTATTATACTTAATGTTATTATTTTTTAAATCTTTACTTAGTTTGCTTAATATATTATATCGCGGATCTAGTAAACTTTGAACAGAAATTCTATCATATGAATTAGTTTTTATATTTTTAAACCATTCAGTCGATTTTAAAA
Source organism: uncultured Phascolarctobacterium sp. (assembly GCA_949295115.1). GTDB lineage: Bacteria > Bacillota > Negativicutes > Acidaminococcales > Acidaminococcaceae > Fusicatenibacter_A. The sequence goes on along the minus strand of CASFJU010000008.1, from coordinate 21,496 downwards.
TATTAATTATATAATTTATTTTTCTACCTTTGCTTTTAAAATCCTCTAACAAGTCTATTGCTTCTTTGTTGCGCTGATTTGCAGAAATATCTCTATTGGTTTGATAAATATTTTTATTAATACTTCCTTGTAAAAACTTATGTTGTTCTGAAACTTCATTCAAAAATGCTAATATCAAATTATCAAGTTCTAAAATTATCTTTTTTATATATCTATTTTCAGATAAATCATAATCAATATATTTTTTTAATCCCACTTGGTAATTAATTTGATTTTTGCTTTTAGCATTTAATTTATTTGATTTTCTATCTTCTTGAATGATTTCATTATAATCACAACTAATATATTTTTTCGAAATCTTATTATGGGGTTTTGTAACCAGATCATCCAATGTCCCCATAACTTTGTTAAAAGAAGAATTAATTATTTGCATTTTCAACCATAACTCGGAATTTATAGTTTCAATAGCATTTCCCTTTGTTACAAATATTTTCTTTCTAATAATGTCTAAAGCTAGTATTTTTAATCTATCTAAAACAAGATCTACCATATACTGCCAATCTTGTTCTTCTACTTGTGAAGGCTTTACTTTAAAAACAGTATAGTATTTTTTCCTCAATACTTCTACACTTAAAATATACTCACCTGGCGGTAAAGGAAAATTATCAAAAGTAAATACTTTTATTTCTTTATTTTTGATTGTTAGATAATATCCATCTTTGTGTTTAATTTCATCAACAAACACTCCATCAAATCCGTCCATTTCCACCTTTACATCATAATCAGAAATTATCTTTAATGAAACATCATTATTTTCAACAATTTCCAATTTTGTCTCAAAATTTTTATTATTTATCTCTTCAAGAGATGTAAAAAAATCTATATTTTTATATTCATTATTAAAATTAAAACCTGTTTTTAAAATAAGTTTAAATGGTATATCCATACAAATTCAACTCTTTCGCTTTCTGTATTAATACATTTTTAGATTGCTTAAAGTCTGACACATTTACATAAAAATTAAATAAATTATTTAAAATGCTATCTTGCAAATTATTATCATCATCTAATTTGCCTATTAACTTTATAATTTGATCATCTGCGCCTCTAATTTTTGTTAATATTCTTTGTACTATTAAATTATCTATAGCTTCTCGACGGCTATAATCAATATTTTCAGGTATAGAAGAAAGATATTGATTAATTTGTGTTACAATTCTATAACCAATACCCATTCGCGGATTATGAGACTTTAAAATTTGACTTAACTCATCTAATAAATTTAATTCTTCTTCAGTCATCGTAAAACCAATCGCACTTGTTTCAAAAAATTCTTCTTTATTAAAGTTAATATATTCTATTTCTTCTGAAATAATATTTCTCTTTATCTCCGCCAAATCATTAAAAGGACGCATATTAAGCTTAATAACACTCGCTCTATCTAATACTTTATCTGAAAAATGAAAGGTTGATTCATCAATATTGACAGTTCCAACAAAAATAACATTCTTTCTTATCAAAATTTTTGGTGGATAAATATTGCTATTATAAACACGTTCTTTTAAATTAGAATTGTAAAGTTGTATATACCTTTCAGAATCATTATTTTCCAACACTGAAATAAATTGTGAAAAATAATGTTCTACCCTAGCTAAATTCATTTCATCAAAACATACCATATATAATTCATCGGAATGTTTTTCTGCATCTATTAAAAAATTAACCAAATCAGTATCAGCAGGACGATATATCATATTTCTATAATCTAAGTAACCCAATAAATCAGCATCGTCAGTCCATGCCGGACTAACGGGTATCATTTTAAATCTATCATCTAACCCTAATGTTTTAGCATACAGATTTATTAATTTAGATTTACCCGTACCACTCATACCAGAAAGAATAACCAATCCTGACGATTTAACTGCAATATGAAAATTTATTAAATCCTTTTTATCATATAATAATCCTAATTTACGCGAATTATTATCTAACAATTTAATTAAATTATTTTCTTTTTCACAAACAGTAATCTCTCCTTCAGTGTTATTACTATTTAATTCACCAACAATTTCACAATCTAACTTAAAATTATTATTAAGATCTCTTTCTACATCTGCTTCTATAAAAATAACATTACTTCCTCTCCACGGATCTAATATAATATTTTCATAAACTTCAGTAGGCAAAATCTTTTTAACTATTTTATTATTACAGAATTTTATAATTGTAGTATACATGTCATACTTCATACTTTCAATATTTAAAAAAACAAAAATATCACTTTCTTGTAAATTATTTTTTTGTTTTTTTACTATGAACATGCTAGGATCTTCATAAGGCATTTCTGGCACTATATTCAACGGCTTACCGGATTTTATAGTTTCTTCAAATTCATCTACATTCATCCTCATTTCGTCCAAATCAAAATATGGTAAAGGTATATATTTTTTTATATCGCTTGCAACTACATCTTCAATAATTTTAGAATCATACGCTTGAAATTTATTATCTCTTCCATAAGTATCACTACTATATCTTCTTGGATGAAAGCTAATATATTTATCTTTTAAATCATTTTCAATATCTTCTATACTCATCAAATTATATTTTTTATTTAAACGCCATGCACTACAATACCCAAATTGTTTCCCCGCAAAATATTCTGATAAATCGGAGATTGGTTCTACTACTACTACATTTTCGTAATCACTATTTTGAAAAACAGGTTTTTTAAATTCATCACCAGTATATTTCAATAAATTTTCTTTTGTTACTAATTTTCCTAAAACTCTAATCTCTTTACTCATAATTTTACTCCTATCTTTAATAATTCTAATACATTTTCATCTATTGCTCTAATATTAATTACATCACTTGATTTTTTTAATAACATTAATATTTTATTCCAAAGAAATGGATCTAGAGAGTTTTTTAAATACCAAAAATCTGTAAAGTTATTATTATTCAAAGCAATTTCTAACTCTGCATAATTATTTATAATTTCAAAATTATATGGAAAGTTTAGTTTATCTTTTATTTCTAATTTAAACAAAATAATATTATATGTTTTAAATATACTATCATAATATTCCAATTTTTCTTTCTGGAATTTATTAATACCCAATATTTCATTTAACGCTACATTATTCTTTTCTATATTTTCTTTGTATTTACTTATAATTTCTTTTAGATTTTCTATTTCTTTTACTAATTTTTGATTTTCATGTTTCAATATATCATTTTCTTTGTCATATATTTTTTTATTTTTTTCTATTTCACGTGTCAATTCTAGAATCCGCTTATCTAGTTTTTCTTTTTGAACTTTTAATTCATTATTTTCTTTACGAAAACTCATTGAAGATAAATTATTAATTGCTTTATTAGATTTTTCTTTATTAGTTAAAAACTCATTAATTATTTCTATATTTATATCCCTATATAAATCATTTAGAACAAGTAAATTGAATTCATTTATATTTTTATCTTTTAGTTCTAGATAATCTTCCTTACTCTCTAATGTTTTTGAACTTTTATGCTTTTTTAAATAATCTTTAATAATGTTTTTTAATAAAACATTTGGTATATTTTTAGCATCATTTCTAAATCCTGATATTATAATCTTTTGATTAGAAATCATTCCTTTCAATTCATCATCCGTCATTAAATTTAAAAATTTATTAAATAACTCATTTGACATAAAATTTACACACCTTTACCGGACTCTTGTTTCGTTTATTATATCATATTTAATATGCTTAATAACAATATTTTACGATAAATTTTATTTTTGCATAAATAAAAGCAGGAATGATTATCACTCCTGCTTTTACAATTTTATTTTTTTATAAAGTTTTAACGCCTTTTACTTCGTAGCCAGCGTCAACAACGGCTTTGGCAAGTACGTCGTCGGCAACTTCCTTGCCCATGGTTACGGTTGCGGTTTTGCCCTCCAGCGATACTTCAACGGCTTCCACGCCTTCAATGCCGCTCAATGCTTTGTTAACGTGCGCCACGCAGTGCTGGCACATCATGCCTTCTACATCCAATACTTTTTTCATGGTATCAACCCTTTCTTTTGTGCTTTGTTTAATATCTATCGCCATCGTCCTGCATTCGCGCGCAGCGCCTGCCGCCGCGCTTACATCTGCGGCAGCGGTGTACACGGGTTTAAAAAACCTTAAACGCAGGGCGTTGGTAACTACAAAAACAGAACTGAAGCTCATCGCCAGCGCGCCCAGCATGGGGCTGAGCTTTAAGCCGAAGGCAGGGTAAAACAAACCTGCCGCCACGGGGATGCAGATGGCGTTGTAAAACAGCGCCCAGAACAAATTTTGCTTAATGTTGCGGATAACGGCATGCCCAAGCTGCACGGCACCGGCAACGTCCAGCAGGTCGCTTTTCATCAGTACCAAGTCTGCCGATTCAATGGCGATATCCGTACCCGCACCGATAGCAATGCCCACATCGGCACGCGCCAGAGCAGGCGCATCGTTAATGCCGTCGCCGACCATGGCAACTTTTTTGCCCTGCTCCTGCAAGCGGCGGATTTCATTTTCCTTATCCTGCGGCAAAACCTCTGCTACCACGCGGTCCACGCCGACTTCTTTCTGTATCGCCTGCGCGGTCTGCGCGTTGTCGCCGGTAAGCATTACAACCTCCAGCCCCATGCGTTTCAGCTCGGCTATTGCCGCGCGGCTGGTAGGCTTAACCGTGTCCGCCAGCGCGATAATGCCAATTAAATTGCCGTCATACACAAAGAACAGCGGCGTTTTTCCTTCGCCAGCCAGTTTTTGCTCAACGGCTTTGGCGTCCTCATTGTACAAACCGGCATCCGCCAGCATTTTGCGGTTGCCGCCGAGGCACAGTTTGCCTTCAATTAAGCCTTTAATGCCGCGGCCCGCTTCCTGTGCAAAGCCTGTTACCGGCACAAGCCGGATGTTTTTAGCGGCGGCGTGGCTTACAATCGCCTCCGCCAGCGGATGCTCGGAATATTTTTCCAGCGAAGCGGCCAGCTGCAGCAGCCTTTCTTCGCCCACGTTTCTGCCGTACAGCACGTCCGTCACGCCCGGCGTGCCCTGCGTAATGGTGCCGGTTTTATCCAGCACCACAGTATTTACTTCATGCACGGTTTCCAGCGCCTCGGCCGATTTAATCAGCACGCCGCCGGAAGCGCCGCGCCCCGTGCCGACCATTATCGCAGTAGGCGTTGCCAGCCCCAGCGCGCACGGGCAGCTGATAACCAGTACCGCTATGGCGTTGGAGAGAGCAAATTCAAAACTTTCGCCCAGCAACAGCCACACTGCGCCGGTAACAGCGGCAATGCCGATAACCGCCGGTACAAATACGCCGCTGACTTTATCCGCCATTTTGGCGATGGGCGGCTTGCTGCCGGTAGCGTCGTCCACCAAACGCACAATCTGCGCCAGCGTGGTTTCTTCGCCGACCTTTTCGGCACGCATTTTTAAAAAGCCGCTTTTCAGCACCGTCGCGCCGATGAGCTTTGCGCCCGCTTCTTTTTCCACCGGTATGCTCTCGCCCGTAATGGCAGATTCATCCACGGCGGCTTGCCCTTCCGTCACCACGCCGTCCACCGGCACGCTCATGCCGCTGCGTACGACGAGGATATCGCCCTTTTCAACTTCTTCCACCGGCACTTCGGTTTCTGCACCGTCACGTTCCACAACGGCAGTTTTCGGCGCTAAATTCATCAGCTTGTTGATAGCGTCGCTAGTCCTGCCCTTGGCGCGCGCTTCAAGGAATTTGCCGAAGGTAATCAGCGTTAAAATCATGCCTGCCGATTCAAAATACAAATCCATCGAAAAACGGTGAACCATCGCCAAATCGCCGTGGCCGAAGCCGTAAGCGATTTTGTACAGCGCGTACACGCCGTAAACAAGCGACGCCGACGCACCGATGGCAATCAGTGAATCCATATTCGGCGCAAGCCCGAACAGCGTTTTAAACCCGACGCGGAAAAATTTAAAATTGATGAACACCACCGGAATTACCAAAAGCAGCAGCGTCAGCGAAAAAATCATCGCGTTTTCCACGCCGAGGAAAAACCCGGGCAGCGGCCAGCCCATCATGTGCCCCATAGAAATATAGGACAGCGGCACGGCAAAAATCAGCGACAGCTTTAAGCGGCGCTTTATGCTTTCGTATTCCTGTTTGGCAATATCCGCACCCGTCGTATCGGCGGCCTTGCCGGATTTTTTAACCTCTGCGTTTTTCAGCGAGGCGCCATAGCCCGCGTTTACAACGGCGTCGATAATGCCCTGCGTGTTCAGCGCGGCATCGTCGTAATCGACCACCATGCTGTTTTTCAAAAGGTTCACGGCAACCTTATCCACGCCCGCCAGCTTGCCCACCGCTTTTTCCACGCGGGCGGAGCAGGCGGCGCAGGTCATGCCGGTTACGTTAAACTGTTCCTTTTTCATAATTTTACTCCTTGTTTATCGCTTGCCCGCATTGACGCAGGCGTTAGTTCCTGTTACTATTATATTAAGCCGCTATCCTTTAATCAAGAATGCACTATTTTGTGATATAGTACCCAAAAAGATACCAAGGAGAAAATTATGGAACAAACAACCAATGTAAACTGCCCGGTTGCCGCCACGCTGCACCTCATCGGCGGCAAATACAAAGCGCTTTTGCTGTGGCATTTATCGGGGCGCGTGCTGCGCTTCAGCCAGCTGCGGCAATTAGTGCCGGAAGCCACGCCCAAAATGCTTACGCAGCAGCTGCGCGAGCTGGAACAGGACGGGCTGATTAACCGCAAGGTGTACCCCGTGGTGCCGCCCAAGGTAGAATATTCCCTCACGCCGCTGGGCGAAAGCCTGTTCCCGATACTGGAAGCGATGTACAACTGGGGCAGCAAACTGATGCGCAGCCAGGGTCAGTGCCCTTCGTGCAGCATGTCTGCCGGCAGCGGCTGCCATTGCAAAGATTAAAAAAAGCAGGCTCCTGCTTATCCCTTTTATGGGACTAAGTAATTGCCTGCTTTATATTTTTATGTTATACCAAACTGAAAAACTTTGTCAAACTCATCAGTCGATGCTGATAAGTTCGTACTGCGGGTTGCCCATTTTCATCTCGCGCATCGCCGTCAGCTGGTGCAGCCCGTGGCGGCTTTCAATGCGTTCCACCAAATCGTGGCGGTATTTTTCCGGCTGCGCGTAAACAAGGTCAATGCACGCCTGGTCAATCGCCAGAATATCGGTCGAAGCCAGAATGCCGATATCCGGAATGGTCGGCTCTGCCGCAGCAACACCTGCGCAGTCGCAGTCCACGGACATGCGGCGCATTACATTAAGGAACACTATATGCTTGCCAAAATAATCAACCGTCGCTTTCGCGGATTCCGCCATGCGCTCCATCAGTTCTTCCTTTGCAGGCCATTTGCCCCAGTCCTCCGGCAGCGGCTGTCCGTAAACGCCGTGCACCATTGCCTTACCGATTTTACCGTCAGCGCAGCCGATAGCAATGTTCTTCATGCTGCCGCCGAAGCCGCCCATAGCGTGCCCTTTAAAATGCGTCAGTACAATCATGCTGTCGTAATTAACGATGTGCCCGCCCATGGAAACTTCCTGCATGTGCTTGCCGCCGCGTACCGGCAGCATAACCGTGCCTTCCTCGTCCATAATGTCAACGGGGCAGAAGTCCCAGCCGTTCAGCGCAATCGTAGCACGGTGCTTTTCGGTGGTATCGCGGCCGCCCGCATACAAAGCGTTGGTTTCAACAATATTGCTGTTGGGCACATGCGCCTGAAAAGCCTTTACCATTTCGCGCGGCAGAATGTTCGGGCCGTGCGGCTCGCCGGTATGCAGCTTAATGGCAACCTTGCCGTAAATGCCTTCGTTAACCATGTCGTACAGTTTAATCAACGTTTCGGCGTTGATGTTTTTGCTGAAATATACTTTGGCACGGCTGCCCGCGCCGCCGTTGCCCGTTACTTTAACGCTGCCCTCACCGGCGGCAAAAACATTCTGCAAACCTGCGCCGTAAGCCGCAGCACCCACGGCTGCCGAACCTGCCATTTTTAAAAATTCGCGTCTTGTCATTTTATCCATCACACTTCCTCCTAATTTATAAACATCTTATGCTTCAATTCTATCCCTTAAAGTTCAGTCCATGTCAACAGTTTTTATTAAAATTTTATACAAAACAAATCCGTACAAAGCCGCAAGCCTGTACGGATTTTTCTTTTTAGTTCACGCCATCGCAAAACTGCTCACAAGGCTGTCGGTGCGCGGGCGCAAAACCGTGTCGTAGCTCATCAGCTGGTAATCCGCCTGCTGCGCCATGTTCTGCAATGCTTCTATTTTTTGCCGCAGCAGTTCGCGTGCCTGAGCCAGTAAGTTTTTGCGCTGCTGGCAGGTCGCCTCGCCCAGTTTCGCCAGGCGGATATAATCGGCAATCGCCTCCAGCGACATGCCGCTGGCCTTCAGCGTCTGCACAAAATTAATCCACTCAACAAAATTCTCGTCATACACACGCACGCCGCCCGCTTTGCGCGGCACCGCCGGGATAATGCCCACGCGCTCGTAATATCTTAAAGTATCTGCCGTTACGCCCGTCCGCGCCGAAAATTCTTTAATGGTCATTTCAGGCCCCTCCTTACAATGCACATCAATGGATTTTAAAAGCTGTTTTGTTGGCTTAATTATAAAACGCGGCTTAAAGCTGAGTCCAATACTTAAATTTTATTGTTTGCTATGCCTGAAATACATGGTTTTTCGCAGCGCGCAAAATGCTTTTTAAGCATTGCCGAAGCAAAAATATAAGCATTGGCGCATTGCCGCTCAGGCGATTTATAATAAAACAAACAAAAAGCAGTTTTTTAGTTGACTTAGAGTTAAGTTTAAATGCTACACTGAAAGAAAGGCGGTGTCCCGATGAAAAATACTTTGCCCTTTACCTTAAAACGCACGGCGGGATATCTTTTTGGCTTTGTGCTTTTATACGCGCCGTTTGAACTGTACCGCCGCTTTATGGAAGGCGTGCTTGATGTGCAGCCCGGCTTTTTGCCGCACGCCTTTTGCCCGCGCATCCCCACGGCGGAAATTTTTACCGGCGGCTTTTTCGATTTAAACAGCGTCATGGTGTGGAGCACCTTAGTGTTCTGGCTGCTGTGCCTAGTTTTCGGCCCATTCTTCTGCGGCAGGCTGTGCGTTGCCGGTTTCTTTACGGAAGCTTTGAGCCACATCGTACCCGATAAATACAAAATAGAATGGGAAAAATACGTGCCTGTTGCGCATATCCGTTACGGCATGCTGCTGGCGTACATGCTGCTGCCGCTGTGGTACGGCTTTTACCCCTGCGCTTACTGTAATTTTTACTTTTTCGATTCCCTCGTCAGCGTCATTTTTGGCGCAGCGCTTGATTTTACCCTGCCGCTTTTAATCAGCGGCGCGCTGTACATGGTGCTGTTCGGTCTGTTCACCAAAGGCGGGCGCGGTTACTGCCGCTTTTTATGCCCGCAGGGCGCAATGCAGAGCTTTTGGTTTTACATCGGCGCAAGGCTGGGCATTGCCGCAAGGATTAAGGTTGATGAAAGCGCCTGCGTTAAATGCGGCTTATGCGTAAAAAGCTGCCCCATGCGCGCGATGAGCATTAAAAACGGCAGCGTAGAGAGCAACACCGCCCTTTGCATTAAGTGCGGCGTGTGCAGCCACAACTGCCCGCGCGGCGCTATCCATACAGGCAGGTGAGCAGCATGAAAGCAAAATTTTTGCAAAACAAAGATAAAGCGCTGAACTTTGCCATAGGCGCAGGCATACCGGCAGGCACTGTTTTAAGCGGCACTGCCGGAGGCTGCACCGGCGTATGCGGCAGCTGCGGCGGCACCTGCCTCGGCGGGCTGGCACTGGCAGCGTACCTGGGCGGGCGCGTAATTTTTAAACGCCGCCACAAAACAGTTTTACAGGCAGAACCATCTGCCAATAAATAAAAAGGAGCAAACAGCAATGAAGAAATTTTTAAGCATTTTATTTACTGCATTTATGGCTTTAAGCCTTACTGCCTGCGGCGGCGCTGCGGGCCAAAGCGCCGACACGCAGCAAAACGCACAGGCAAAGCAGGCACAGCCCCAGACGGAAGGCAAAAAAGTTCTGGTGGCTTACTTCAGCCACACCGGCAACACGGAAAAGGTTGCGCAGGTAATCCAAAGCAAAACCAGCGGCGATTTGTTCAAAATCGAAACGGCAACGCCCTACCCCGCTGCATACCGCGAAACCACCGAGCTTGCCAAACAGGAAAAATCCGCCAATGCGCGCCCGGCGCTGAAAAATACTGTCAGCGATATGGCGCAGTACGACGTTGTTTTTGTAGGCTACCCCATCTGGTGGTACACCGCGCCGATGGCAGTTGCCAGCTTTGCCGACAGCTATGATTTTACCGGCAAAACCGTTATCACCTTTTGCACCAGCGGCGGCAGCCCCATCAGCGACAGCACGCCCGATATGAAAACATGGTTTAAAGGCGCAAATGTTGTTGAAGGCATTCGCGCTTACGCGAACGACGCCGCCAGCACCGAACGCTGGCTGAAACGCCTTGGCTACTAACCTGTAAACGTACAAAACCCTGTACACCTAAATGTACAGGGTTATTTTTATGTTTTATTTGCGCAGTATGTAATGAATGAACACGCGGCTGCCTTCATACAGCAAAATCATAGGTACGGCAAGCAGCGTCTGCGTGATGACGTCCGGCGTCGGCGTGATGATGGCCGCCAGAATAAAAGACGCCAGCACCATGTATTTGCGCCCGCGCTTCAATAGCAGCGACGATACCACACCCATCTGCGCCAGCACGATAAGCACCATGGGCAGGTTAAAAATAAAGCCGAAAGGGACGACAAGCATTAAAAAGAAGTCGAGGTAACTTTCTATCGACAGCATCGGCGCGATGTTGCCGCCCGCAAAACTTGTAAAAAAGTTAAGCCCCTGCGGGAACACGAAAAAATAGGCAAAAGCAATACCCGCCCAGAACAGCAATACGGAAACAGGCACAAACAAAAGCAGCGCCGTGCGTTCCTTCCCCGTCAGGGCAGGCACCAGAAACGCCCACAGTTCATAAAACAGCACGGGCGCGGCAATCAGCACGCCGCAGGCCAGCGCAACTTTAATGTAAATAAAAAACGCTTCCGCCGGGCGCATGTAATACAAATTGGTGGCAGGCGCGGTCAGCACCGCGATTATTTCATCAATAAACGCACCGCTGATGCAGGTGCCTACCGCCAGCGCCGCCAGCCCGTGCAGAATCCTTGTACGCAGCTCGCCCAGATGTTCCGTTAAGGTCATGCTGCCGTCATTGTTCAAAGGGATGCCGTTATCCATAAGCACCCTTACTTTTTGGCTTCCGCCTGTGCAGTTTCCTCTTTGGCAGGTTCTGTAATTTCACCGGCGTTTTTAATTTCTGCTTCCGTGCTGTTCACGGCCTGTTTAAATTCCTTCATGCTCTTGCCCAAGGCAGAGCCGATTTCCGGCAGTTTGCCGGGGCCGAAAAAGATTAAACCGATAACCAGAATAAGTAAAAGTTCAGGTAAACCCAATCCAAACATAATTATTCCTCCTTAAATTTACGCAGTAGCTTTATGTATATACTACCACTTGCCGGGTGCTGCAAGTCAAGCGCTTTGCAAAATTTAACCGCGCCTTAACCCGCGCTTTACTGCGCTTAAACACAACGGTGCTTTTTAAAATTTCAGCGTAAGCTGCACCTGCCAAAAGCCTTTGGCTTTTCTATTTAAATTATATTTTTTAGAGCCTGCTCCAAGTCAAGCAAAAAAATAAAAAAAGACGTGCCAAAGCACGTCCTTTAAAATTACGGTTTTATTTTATAAAAATTTCCCAGCACAATACGGCAAGTAAGCCCGGCACACCGAACACACCGGCAATTAAGGCTTTAACAACTGTTATTTTAAGCCCAAAGCCGAACAAAGCGCCCACAAGGTTTACCAGCCACAGCGCCACAGCGCCGATAATGCCGTTCCACACCAGTTTGAACGGCAGCGCAAAAAATTTAACGACAATCAGCAAAATCAGCACGCCCACAATAAAAGGCATTGTGCCCTCCAGCGTAGCGGAATCCAAACCCTGCACAGCGTCCATCGCTGCCGTGCCGATTTCCCTGACGGCGTTTTCAGCTTCTTCCATTCTTCAACCAGCCTTTCTTACAGGCGCAGCCTGTTTTCCAGCGCGCGCGCCAAAGTAAGCTCGTCGGCATATTCCAAATCGCCGCCGACGGGCAGACCGTGCGCAATGCGGCTGGTTACAACGCCCATGGGTTTCAGCAACTGCGCTAAATAAGCCGCAGTCGCCTCGCCCTCCACATTGGAATTGGTTGCCAAAATAACTTCCTTCACGTCACCCTGCTGCAAGCGGCGCAAAAGCTCCTTTACGCGCAGGTTGTCCGGGCCAATGCCGTCCAGCGGCGATAACGCGCCGTGCAGCACATGGTACAATCCGCGGTAGCCGCGGCTGCGTTCCATCGCCATCACGTCCTGCGGCTGCTCAACCACGCAGATGATGGTTTTATCGCGCCCCGGGTCGCTGCAAATTTCGCACTCCGGCTTATCTGTTAAATTGTAGCAGGTATGGCACAGGCACACCTGGCGTTTGGCATCAACCAGCGCGGCGGCAAGGCGCTGCACGTCCTCCGCCGGCATATTGATGATGTGATAAGCCAGGCGCAAAGCCGTTTTGGAACCAACACCCGGCAAACGCCGCAGCTGTTCGTGCAGGTTTGCCAGCGGGCGTATCAGGCGCGCCATATCAGAACATGCCCGGCAGTTTCATGCCGCCAGTCAGCTTGCCCATTTCTCTTTCGGTCATTTCCTCCACCTTGCGCATGCCTTCGTTAACGGCAGTGGTAACCAAATCTTCCAGCATTTCCACATCGTCCGGGTCAACAGCGCTCGGCGCGATGGTAATTTTTTCAACGGTTTTGCGGCCGGTTACGACAACGGTAACGGCACCGCCGCCAGCGGTTGCTTCAACCGTGCGGTTTTTAAGGTCTTCCTGCAATTTCAGCATTTCCTGCTGCATTTTCTGTACTTTTTTCATCATGCCCTGCATATTTGCCATTCCGGGGTTAAACATAAATAAACTCCTCCTTAAAATTGTTTACAGTTTTTGTAAGGTGCCGCCAAAAGCCTCCATGGCTTTTTTAACAACCGGCTCCAAATCTTCCTCCAGTTTCGGGGCGGGCGCCGGTGCGGCAGGCATCGGTTTCAAACCAGCTTCTTCCACGCAGTTCAGCCTTACCTCGCAGCGCGCAAGGCGCAGCAAAACCGCTTCAAAAGCTTTTTTATAATCAGCGTCATTCATGCGCTTGCAGTTAAACTTGTTTTTAAATGCAACCGTCAAAATGCCGTTGACATAATCAATTGCATGCCCTCCGGCGGCGCATGCCACCATCGAACGTTTCTTTTCGGATTTTAAAATTTCCAGCACCTGCTGCCACATTTCTTCCGCCGCTGCAGCATCGCCCTGCGGTGCGGGTGTAGGTGCAATGGTTTCTGCCTGCACAGGCTCCGGCTTTTTGGGTGCAGCCGCTTTTTGCGGCGTGCTTACCGGGGCAGGCGGTGTTTTTTGCTGCACCGGTTCTTCCGCCGGCGCGGATAATTGAATGCCGTGTTCTTCCGCCACAACGTAATCAAACTTGGGCTGCGGTGCGGCAGCTTCCGGCTGATGCACAGGCGCTGCCTGCCGTACCAGCACGGGCTGAACCGGCGGCGCAACTTGCTGAACGGGCATAACACTTTGCCCTGCCAGCATGGCTTCTAGCTTCTGTACACGCGCTGTCAACGCCGCCAGCGTGCTGCCTTCGATGCGGCACAAATCAAACAGGCACATCTCCGCCGCTATGCGCCCGCGCACGCTCTGACGCAGTTCTACCGTACACTGGTGCAGGCGTTCCTCCGCCGCCATTAAGCGGTCGGTGCTGTACAAGCCTTCCAGCGCGGCAATCGCTTCTTTGGTATCAGTCAGGTAAATTTCGCGGTAATCGGGCGAAGCCTTATATAAAAGTACGGCGCGCAGATATTCGGCAAGCTCGCTAATGATCTGCTTTACGTCCTTGCCGCCTGCCAAAAGCGTTTCCAGAAGCTCCAGCGCCCTTGGCACCTGCCCTTCGCCGATGGCTTTAACAAGTTCGCGCAGGGCTTCGCGCCCTACAATTCCCAGCACGCTGCGCACGGTTTCCGCCGTTACGCGCTCCGCCATTACGCCGCACTGGTCAAGCAAACTTAATGCGTCGCGCATGCCGCCGTCCGCCTGTACGGCAATCAGCTGCAAAGCGTCGTCGTCCGCGGCAATGCCGCTGCCGTCTGCAACTTCGCGCAGGCGTTTTACTATATCGGCGTCCGTCACGCGGCGGAAGTCAAACCGCTGGCAGCGCGAATGGATGGTCGCCGGTATTTTGTGCGGCTCGGTCGTCGCCAGAATAAAAATTACATGCGGGGGCGGTTCCTCCAAAGTTTTCAACAGCGCGTTAAAGGCTTCGGTCGTCAGCATATGTACTTCGTCGATGATGTACACTTTGTAGCGTCCGCTGACAGGCGCAAAGGCAACTTTTTCGCGCAAATCGCGGATTTCATCAATGCCGCGGTTGGAAGCAGCGTCGATTTCAAACACGTCCATCGAAGTGCCGTCGTTAATGCGCACGCAGTTCTGGCACTCGTTGCAGGGGTTCGGCGTCGGCCCGTGCTCGCAGTTAACGGCCTTAGCCAGAATTTTGGCCGTACTGGTTTTGCCCGTGCCGCGCGGCCCGGCAAACAGATACGCATGGGCAATGCGCCCGGTTTCCAGCGCATTGGTCAGCGCCGTGCGCACCGCCTCCTGCCCAACCAGCGCGTCAAAGCCCTGCGGCCGCCATTTTCTGTATAACGCAACGTATGCCAACTGCCTCACCTCCAAAAAATCTTTACCTGTTAATTATATAAAATTTCTGCCGATAAGTAAAATAAAAAAGCAGCCCCGTAAGGCTGCTCGCATTACTTCCTTGCAGGACCGCAAATGCAGGCACCCCTGCGGCACATAAAAGTAACTGCTTAGTGCTGCTCCCTCCCGGTCCTGACACGGTTCACAGGCTTTCATTGCGCAGGACCCGCCATCTGCAGCCCTGCAAAGAAGTAATAAAAAAAACCGCTTACGCGGCAAGTTTTTAAGTGGCGGAGAGAGAGGGATTCGAACCCTCGGTACGGTTTCCCGCACACACGCTTTCCAGGCGTGCACCTTCAACCACTCGGTCATCTCTCCGTGTTGAAAATGTAAGGTGTTTATTAAATTGTCGCCGCAAAAAAATACTTGCGGCCATGGCATCAGCCGCAAGTAACAGTATAGCTTTATTTTGGTTAATTGTCAAGCGTTTTGCAATATTTTTTCTTTATTCTTCCGCTGCGTTCTCCGGCGGCAGCAAAAGCAGCGAGCGTTCGGCGTTTAAAGTTACGTTCTGCGCCGTGCTGCCCATCACCAAACCTTTAACAAGGCCTGCACCGGTTTTGGCCATTACAATCAGCGAAACGTCCTCTTTTTCCGCCAGGCGCAGAATCTCTTTGGAAGCCGCGCCCTTGCGCACATGGTAAGTGGCCTTGATGCCGAAAATTTTCATTTCGTCCACCAATTCCTGCAAGCGCAGCCCCGCAGTGCGCATTTTATCGTCCAAATCCGTCTGGCTGCGGCTGCGTTCCACAACATGCACAAACACAACTTCATTAATATGCTCGCGCAGCATGCGGATAACGTCCAGCGCCGACAGCGACTTTAACGAAAAATCGGTCGGTACTAAAATGCGGTGCAGCAAATTTCTTTGCAGCATTTCTTCTTCGTCGTTTTCCACAGGCTTTGATACAAACAGCGGCCTGTCCGTCGCACGCGCCAGGTCAAAAGTAGTGCTGCCCAAAAGCGCGCTTTTAAAAAAGCCCTTGCCGTGCGAAGCCACCATAATCAAACCGGCGTCTTCCTCCTCGGCAATATCCGTCAGCTCCTCAAAAACCTCGCCGCTGCGGTACAGCTCGTGCGCCTCCTCGTAACCGGCACGGCGCAGCTCAGCCACCACGGCTTTCACGCGGCTCTGCACCTTTTTATAGGCGCTGCTGTCCGGGTCGGCGTCACTTTTATCCTTAAACACATGCGCCACCGTAATTTCGGTATCAACATCGGGGCACAGGCTGTAAAAACAATGCACCAGCCCGTCGGCTTCTTCGGTTAAATCGGTCGCTAACAAAACTTTATCAAACATTTTATTATGTTCCCTCCATTATGTTCAGCGGAAAATCAAAATGAATTTAATATGTTAAACTTCGCCACAAAGAATAAAAATCCTGCTATATTTATAGAACAGCGGCAGGCAGAATGATATAATAAAGATGTTTAAAGGAGATTTTTATGGACACCGCTTTACTGATAGAAAAATTAAACCAAAACCATGCGCTCACGAAAAGCGAAGCGTTGCAGCTTATCCGCGAGGGCGCAGAATATAAAGACAAACTTTTTGCGCTGGCACAACGGGCGGCACAGCAAAGCTTTGGGCGCAATATTTTTGTGCGCGGGCTGATTGAGTTTACCAATTACTGCAAAAACGACTGCTACTACTGCGGCATCAGGCGCAGCAACAAAAACGCGGCGCGCTACCGCTTAACGCGGGATGAAATTTTAGAGTGCTGCCGTGCAGGCTATGCGCTGGGCTTCCGTACCTTTGTTTTGCAGGGCGGCGAAGATTACACTTACAGCGGCGACGACATCGCCGCCATTGTGCGCGCGATAAAACAGCAGCACCCGGACTGCGCCGTTACGCTTTCCATCGGCGAGCGCAGCCGCGAAACCTATAAATTATGGAAGGAAGCCGGTGCCGACCGCTACCTTCTGCGGCACGAAACCGCTGATTTTAACCATTACGCCATGCTGCACCCGGCAGAGCTCAGTGCCGCCAACCGTCAAAGCTGCCTTTACACTTTAAAGGAGCTTGGCTATCAGGCAGGGGCGGGCTTTATGGTCGGTTCGCCGTACCAGACGGCAGAAAACCTGGCGGACGACCTGATGTTTTTGCAAAAACTGCGCCCGCAGATGATTGGCATCGGGCCGTTCATCCCGCACCACGACACGCCGTTTAAAGACGAACCGGCAGGCAGCGTGGAGCTGACTTTGGTGCTGCTGGCAATTTTACGCCTGCTGTTCCCGCATGTGCTGCTGCCCGCAACGACGGCGCTTGGCACGCTGTGCCCCGGCGGTCGCGTGCTTGGCATTAAGGCGGGGGCAAACGTCATCATGCCCAACCTGTCGCCGCAAAACGTGCGCGGCAAATATTTACTGTACGACAACAAGCTGCACAGCGGCGCGGAAGCAGCCGAAGCGCTGGAACTTTTAAAAAAGGAAGTTGCCGGCATCGGTTATAAAATCGTCGCCGCGCGCGGCGATTACACGGAGGAATCATGGACGCAAGGCTGAGAGTTTTAAGCACTTACAAATTGCTGAACAACGCGCGGTACTTCCGCCTGCGTTTATGCCTTGAAGGCATTGCCACCGGCGTGGCAGCGGGCGTGATTATCAGCGGCTTCCGCCTTGCCTTGATAGAAGGTGCCGTGCTGCGCGAAAAACTGCTGGCAGATTTGTTTGCGGACGGTTTTACGGCGTCCGCCGTTTTGCTGTGGCTGGGCGCGCTGCTGGTAATTGCTTTTGTTTTAACGCGCCTTAAAAACGCCGAACCACAGGCGGCAGGCAGCGGCATACCACAGGTTAAAGGGGCGATAGCAGGCGTGTTCAAGCTGCGCTGGCTGCGCATTTTGCTCGTTAAATTTGCGGCGTGCGCAATCGCTATCGGCAGCGGCTTATCGCTGGGAAGGGCAGGCCCGTCCATCCAGATGGGCGCTGTTGCCGGTCAGGGCGTCAGCCGCCTTTTAGCCCGCCCGCGCGTAGAAGAACGCTATTTGTTAAGCGGCGGCGCGGCGGCAGGCCTGGCGGCAGTTTTTAACGCACCGCTTACCGGCGTAATTTTTGTGCTGGAAGAACTGAACCACAACTTCAGCGGCTTACTCCTGTTCCCGGCGTTATCGGCGTCGCTGGCGGCAACGCTCGTCAGCCGCATCATGCTGGGGCGCGACACCGTTTTTGATTTCAGCGGGCTGCCCATAATGCAGGTAGGTGATTTTTGGGTTATCCTTGCGGCAGGCTTCATCTGCGGCGTGCTCGGCTTATTTTTTAACGCCGGGCTGCTTAACAGCAACAGGCTTTACCAAACCGGAATCCTAAAAAATACTTATGTAAGCAATTTTTTGCTGCTCGTTATCACCGGCGCGGCGGGCTTTTATCTGCCTCAGGCGCTGGGCGGCGGCGATGATTTACTGACGGACATTGCCTTCAACAGCTACCCGCTGACGGTTTTGCTGCTGTTTTTAGCCGCCAAGGTTGTGCTGACACTGCTGGCGTTCGGCAGCGGTTTACCGGGCGGCGCGTTTATACCGACGCTTGTTACCGGCGGGCTGGTTGGCAGCGTGGCGGCGACCGTGTTTACGCAGCTTGACTTTTTGGGGGCGGCTTACAAAGCCAACATTATCGTCATCTGCATGGCGGCATTTTTTACAGCGTCCGTGCGCACGCCCATTACCGCCACCGTGCTGGTAATGGAAATGACGGGTTCGTTTCTGCACCTGTTGCCTTTGGCGCTTGCCTCGCTGACGGCGTTTGCAACGACGGAAATCTGGCGCGCCAAACCATTGTACGGCGAACTGCTTTTGCGGCTTTTGAACAGCACCAAAACGCCTGACCGCAGCGCCGAACAGGAACGCAGCATTATTGAACTGACCGTTGCCACCGGCAGCACCGCCGACGGGCGCCTGGTGCGCGAAATAAGCTGGCCGCGCCACACGCTTTTGGTCGACGTAAAACGCGGCGACGAAGAACTGATACCCGAAGGCAACACCCGCCTGCGCAGCGGCGATACCTTGTACATTTTAGGCTACGCAACGGAAATTCGGGATTTGGAAAAACTGATTGGAAGGTAGTTGCAAAAATATGCAAAAACACAGTAAAAAAGAATGGCTTGTTTTTATATTATCACTATTTTTACTTTTTAAAATAATTGACATTATTTTTTTGCGCACATCTAATATAGAAATTAGCAATCAAAAAAATCTTATGATAACTGCTGCCGACAATTTCATATCTGAAACCAATCAATTCGATATTCCTGCCAAAATCTTTGTAAGTACTTTTGATTACGGAAGTAGTAAAACCGCATTTCAATTAACATCAAACATAGATACCAATAAACTTCTAACTAACCTTATCAAAAACAACTATACACAGCAAACCCAAGATAAGTTAGTTTTTATAAAAAATGATTACATTTACACATTAAACTATATTCCAAAAACTAATTCTTGGTTCTTAATTATTGAAAAAGATAATTTAATCAATTCAGTTGTTCCATTTATCAATTTTTATATTTATCTTTACGCTGGTCAAGCATTGGGGCAGTATATCTCTTTAGTGTTTCCAATATTATTTTATGGCTCTATATCAATGTATTGTTACTATCAATTAGCAAATTACAAGTCAAAAACGTAAAAGAATTGCTAAAAGATTTGCAGAACTGGAAAAACTGATTGGTAAATAACAAAACGGCAGTTGCCTTTTTAGGCCGCTGCCGTTATTTTTATGCCTGTTTTAAATTTTAAAAAATGCAGTTCAGCTTGTGCGGTGAACCAGTCAGCGCCTTGCCGCCGTTTGGCGTTACAAGATAGGTATTTTCGCTCCCTACCATGCCGATGCCGGGCAAGGCAATTTTCGGCTCCAGCGCAAAAGTCATGTTCTCCGTCAGCACCTGCTTGAAGCGGCCGGCAATGGCAGGGCTTTCGTCCATTGTCAGCCCGATGCTGTGCCCCAAAAACTTGCCGCCGTTCATAAAGCCGTCCGCAAAACGCGCGTCAAAATGCTTCATCGTTTCATTATAAATGTCCTCAACCACCACGCCGGGCTTCAGCATGGAAGCCGCAAAACGCTCCAGCATCAGGCAATGCTCATGCGCCGCCAAAATCAAATCGCGGTTGGGGTCCTTGTTAATATCGCCAAAATAATAAACTATCGTCTTATCGGTGTGGTAGCCCTCCACCCCGCAGGGGATATCAAGGTAAACCAGCCTGCCCTGCTTTAATTTGCGGAACGGCGAACCGATGCTCTGCACTGCAATACAGGTGCCGCCAGTACCGCCGGGTCCGTCAAACGCCGTGCGCACCAGCCCGCTTTTACCAAACGACGCCACGCCGATAACGTCCTCGCCCAGAGGCAGATTCATGCGCGCAATGCCATGCGAACCGCGGCGCAGCATGGCAGAATACAGCTCCACCGCCAGCTCTGCTTCCGTTACGCCCTCATTAATCATTTTGGGTGCAAGCTGTTCCAGCACCGTCTGGTGGATAGCGCCGCTGCGTTTCATCAGCTCCAGCTCGTAAACGCTTTTGGTCAGGCGCAAATTGCACAACAGCCCGTCGATATCGGCGTAAGCCTTGAACGGCAGGTATTTGCGCAGCATATTCAGCCATTCCACCGTTGCTTTTTTGCATTCCAGGTAAATTTCGTCCGGCACCGTGCCGTAAAACTCCGCCAAAGTGCGGAAGCTTTTCATCTCGCGAATATCCGGCAGCAGCGACTCGTTGCGCGCACGGTCGAAGCTGCGGCGCACCCACAAAATTTCGTCCTGCGGGCGGATGACGAGCGCGCCCTCCTGCATCGTGCCAGTAAAATAGTACATATTAACCTTGTCGTTCACCACAGCCATCTGCCAGCCGGGATGCTGCTCATCCATCGCCGCGCGGAAATTTGCAAGGCGCGTTTGCAGTTCTGCCAAAGGCACACGCCTGATTTCATCCGCCATCAGCGAAGCATATTCCAAAATCGCCATATCGTTTTTCTCCTTTAAGATGTATGTTTTAATCAAGTGTATTCGATAAAGTGAGCGTCAGTGGTATAAGGCAGCAGACAAAAACTGCGGCGGCTAAAATTAAGGCACTAAACTACGGGAGTCCGGCCGCGAAGCCCGGACGGAATCGGAGGAGCCGCAGCATTTTTGCAATGCCGCATAGCACTGATGCTCACTTATTTTAACAAAGATAAATATACCATACCTAACCGTTTTCGGCAAACAAAAAACTCCGGCACAAAACCGGAGTTTTTATATATAATCAATCCCTGTTAAACAAACCTGTAAAATCAAAGGTGGCAAAATAATCTGCCGGTGTTTCCGCGCGGCGGATCATCTCCACACTGCCATCCTCTTTCAGCAGAAGCTCCGCGCTGCGCAGCTTGCCGTTGTAGTTGTAGCCCATGGCAAACCCATGCGCGCCTGCGTCATGGATAAACACCAAATCACCGATGTTGATTTCCGGCAGCATGCGGTCAATGGCAAATTTGTCGTTGTTCTCGCACAAACCGCCGGTAACGTCATACATGTGGTCGCACGGCGCGTTTTCCTTGCCCATAACGGTAATGTGGTGGTA
>CASFJU010000007.1 GCA_949295115.1 uncultured Phascolarctobacterium sp. | reverse complement strand
ACGGTGTCAAGCTGTTTTTTCACTTTTTTGCAAAAGTTTTTTTGCTTAACTTCCCTGTCCAAGCCGCTTTAGCCAAACAGCTTTATTATAATAGCATCTACCAGCGGTTATGTCAACCACTTTTTTGTAAAAAACTGAAAATATTTTAATTTTACTCCTTATGCAGCATCATAAAGCATTAAACATGCAAAAAGAGAGTGCCGCAGCACTCTCTTTTATATCGTATTCAGTTCAATATCAGCGCAGTTTGGCACCTGCCGGAATGTTGTTATCCAGCATCAGCAGGTTCAGGCCTTCTTTGCCGTCATATTCGTATACTGCACTAATCAGCATGCCTTCGGAATCAATGCCCATCATCTTTCTCGGAGGAAGGTTGGTAATAGCTACGCAGGTTTTGCCAACCAGTTCTTCCGGGTCATAAAATTCACGGATGCCGCTTAAAATAGTACGAGGTTTGCCGCTGCCGTCGTTCAGAGTAAATTTAAGCAGCTTTTTGCTTTTCTCAACAGCTTCGCAGGCTACAACCTTCACCACACGGAAGTCGGACTTGCAGAAAGTATCGAAATCAACAAAATCCTCAAACAACGGGTCAACCTTCACTTTGGACAGGTCAAGTTTAGGCAGTTCAACGTTTGCAGTTTCAGCTTTATTTGCCGTTTTTTCGCCGCCGATGTTCTTCATCGTCGGGAACAGCAATACATCACGAATGCTGCTGCTGTCGGTAAGGAGCATAACCAGACGGTCTACGCCGATGCCCAAACCACCCGTCGGCGGCAGGCCGTGTTCCAATGCATCAAGGAAGTTCTCGTCCATCATGTTTGCTTCTTCATCGCCCGCATTGCGTTCTTCTACCTGTTTCAGGAAGCGTTCGCGCTGGTCAATCGGGTCGTTAAGCTCGGTAAAGCCGTTGCAGATTTCACGGCCGTAAATAAAGCCTTCAAAACGGTCGGTAATTTCCGGGTTATCCGGATTGCTCTTAGCCAGCGGGGAAATTTCTTTCGGATGGCCGGTAATGAATGTCGGCTGAATGAGTTTTGCTTCAACGTATTCTTCAAAGCAGGCGTTGATAATTTTGCCTACGCCGAAAGAAGGCTCATACGGAACATTGATGGCATCCGCCATTTTGCGTGCGGTTTCCACGTCGGTAACGCCTTCAAAGTTCTGGCCGGTGTATTTTTCAACAGCTTCAATCATGCTCATGCGCGGCCAGGGCGGAGTCAGGTCAATTTCCTGTCCTTCGTAGGTAATTTTCATTGTGCCCAAAACTTTTTGTGCAATTTCGGATACAATTTTTTCGGTTAAATCCATCATGTCGTTGTAATCACCATAAGCCTGGTAAATTTCGACACTGGTAAATTCCGGGTTGTGTTTAATGTCGATGCCTTCGTTGCGGAAAACGCGGCCCAGTTCATAAACACGGTCAAAACCGCCTACAACAAGGCGTTTTAAATGCAGTTCGGTTGCAATACGCAAATAAAGCTGCATATCAAGCGCATTGTGGTAAGTGATAAACGGACGTGCGGCAGCACCGCCGGGGATGGTGTTCATAATCGGCGTTTCAACTTCCAGATAGCCGTTATCATCAAGAATATCCCTCATGGTTTTGATAATTTTGCTGCGCAGCACAAAAGTACGGCGTACTTCGGGGTTAACGATAAGGTCAACATATCTCTGGCGGTAACGGATGTCGACATCCTTTAAGCCGTGCCATTTTTCCGGCAGCGGGCGCAGGGATTTGGACAGAATTTCAATAGCGGCAGCCTTAACGGACAGTTCGCCCATATGCGTGCGGAAAACGGTACCGCTAACGCCGACAATATCGCCGATATCAAGCAGTTTAATCAAAGCGTAGTTTTCTTCGCCGATTGCATCTTTGCGCACATAAATCTGAATGCGTCCGTCTTTATCCTGCATATCCATAAAGCAGGTTTTGCCGTGGCCGCGGATAGCCATAATACGGCCTGCTACGCGTACAACGGTTTCGTTTGCGGAAAGTTCTTCAAAATTCAGGTTGATATCACCGGAATAATTGCTGACTTCAAACTTATGGCCGAAAGGCTTCCAGCCATGTTCTTCAATCTGGTGCATTTTATTAATGCGCACCTGCATCTGTTCGTTAACTTCTTTTTCGCTAAGCGCTTCTTCTTCGGGCGCAGCGGTATTCTTTACTTCTTCTGACATGCTTTTGTATCGCTCCCCCACAAATCATTTAACTTTTAAAATTTTATAAGAAAGCTCGCCGGCAGGGGTATGAACCTGCACAACGGAATTTACTTTCTGTCCCAAAATTGCCGCGCCTACTGGCGATTCATTGGAAATACGGTTTTTGGACGGGTCGGCTTCGGTAGTGCCAACGATAGTATAGGTTTCTTCGTCGCCGAATTCCATATCTTTTACAACAACGGTAGAACCAAGCTGTACAACTCCTTTTTTATTGCCGGCACTGTCGATAACGGTAGCAGTGCTGATCATCTGTTCCAGCTCTAAAATACGGCCTTCGATGAAAGCCTGCTCGTTTTTAGCGTCGTCGTATTCGGAGTTCTCGCTTATATCGCCATAGCCGATAGCTACTTTGATACGCTCAGCAACTTCGTGGCGTCTTACGGAACGGAGATTTTCAAGTTCATCCTCCAGTTTTTTCAAGCCTTCGGCCGTTAAAATTGTTTCTTTACTTGCCATAAAAACAATGCTCCTTTTAATAAGCCCCGCCAACAAGCAATACTAAACAGTGCCAAGCAGATGCCTGACACTGCGTTGACGGAACAAACTTATAGTTTTATAGAATAAATTATAATTTTTTCAAGCCTTTTTGTCAACTTACTTGCAAATTTCAGCGTTTGCTTCCAAAAATTGTTTTTTCGCCGCAAGGAATCTGCCAGCTTCTGCGCGGTATTCTTCTGCCAGCATCTTGAACTCGTCAAAAGCGTTTAAAGCGTTAATGCGCCTGCGGTATTCTGCCGCCATCGGCATGCCTTTTAAATATGCCCCTGCGTGGCGGCGCATTTCCTTAACGGCAATTACTTCGCCTTTAAAGGCGATTAACATTTTTAAGTGGCGCACAATCATATCCATGCGCTCGTCAAGGCTTGGTTCAAACCTTTGCGCGTCGCCGTTCAGGGCACTGATAATTTCCTTAAAAATCCAAGGATTGCCGTCCGCGCCGCGCCCAATCATCAGCCCGTCGCAGCCTGTTTCCTTAAACATGCGCAGTCCGTCCTCCGCCGATAAAATATCGCCGTTGCCGAAAACCGGTATTTTTACTGCGTCTTTTACAGCTTTGATAACGCCCCAGTCCGCCTTGCCGTTGTAAAACTGCTCGCGCGTCCTGCCGTGCACGGCGATAGCGGCAACGCCTGCTTTTTCCGCAAGCTGCGCTATTTCCGGCGCGTTAATGTGGTCTGCGTCCCACCCTGCACGTATTTTAACCGTTACCGGTATTTTCACGGCGTCCGCCATGCGCGCTAAAATTTCATACGCCAGCTGCGGATTTTTCATCAGCGCAGAGCCTTCGCCGTTGTTAACGATTTTCGGCACCGGGCAGCCCATGTTAAAATCAACAATGTCCGCACCGTCCGTTTCCACAATTTTCGCTGCCCGCGCCAGTTCCTGCGGAACGCTGCCGAACAGCTGAATCGCGGCAGGCCGTTCCTCCGGCGCAATACGCAGCATATCAAAGGTTTTTACGTTTTTATACAGCAGGCCCTTGGCGCTGACCATTTCCGAAACTACCAGCCCGCAGCCAAGCTCCTTACAAATTACCCGAAACGGCATATCGGTAATCCCGGCCATCGGCGCTAACGCCACCGGCGCGCCCAGCCTGATATTGCCAATTTGCATTTTTCACCTCATAAAACAAGGCCTGCCGTTAAGCAGGCCTTTTGCGTTAATTTTATTTTTCGTTTTTCTCGTGCAGAATACGCAGGCCTTCCAGAGTAAGGAACGGTTCAACGTAGTCGATGACGTCGGATTCTGCCGCCATTGTAGTTGCAAAACCGCCGGTTGCAATAACGATTGCCTCGCCGCCAAGTTCTTCCTTCATCTTGCAGACGATTTCGTTCATCTGGCCGACGTAACCAACCAGAATACCTGCCTGAATGGCGTTAACCGTGTTTTTGCAGATAACCGTCGCCGGTTTAATCAGCTCAACGCGCGGCAATTTAGCAGTACGCTGGAACAAAGCCTCCGCGGAAATGCCAATGCCCGGAGCAATAGCGCCGCCCAGATATTCGCCGGTAGGCAAAAGCGCACAGAAAGTGGTTGCCGTGCCGAAATCGACGATAATCATCGGTTTGCCTTTGGCTGCATATTTTTCAAAAGCGGCAACAGCATTAACAATACGGTCCGCCCCAACTTCGCGCGGGTTATCGTAACGCAGCGAAATTCCGGTTTTAATGCCGGGGCCTACCACCATCGGCACAAGTTCAAAATAGCGCTCGCACATGTGGCACAAAGGCACAATCAGCGGCGGCACAACGCTCGAGATGATGATATCCTTCACTTCATCCATCGGCATCTTGGTATAGTTAAACATGCTTCTCAGCAAAATGCCGTATTCGTCAGCCGTTTTGGAACGGTCGGTAGAAAAGCGCCAGTGCGACGCAATCTTTTTGCCGTCAAAAACGCCGGCTACAATATTAGTGTTGCCCACATCAATAACTAATAACATAGCTTATCCTCCTGCGGAGTAAAATTACTTTCTAAAGAACCTCGCCTATTATATCAGAAAAAAACAGGTCTGTACAGCAAAATTTAAGCGTATTTGCCCGTTCCCGCCGCAGGGCGGATAGAAACGTCACCGGCGATAACCTTGTCCGTCGTGCCGTCCTCTTTTTTCACAATCAAAAGGCCGTCCTCGTCGATGTCCACGGCAAGGCCGCAATAGGTTTCGTCCGGCGCGATGACCTTAACCTGCTGCCCCAGAGTGCAGGAATACTTGCGCCACTCTGCCAGCACCGGCGCAAAACCTTCACGCAGTACGGCTTCGTACAGTTCTTCTAAATTGTACAGTACATCTGCCAGAATCTGCACGCGCGATACCGGTTCTTCCGCCGCATCGGCGACGGAGATGGAGCAGTCCTGAATATCGTCCGGCACAATGCTGCGCGGCACGTCCACATTCATGCCGATGCCGATAACGATGTAATTGATTTTGCCGAACTCGGCACTCATTTCCGTTAAAATGCCAACCAGTTTTTTGCCGTTCAGCAAAATATCGTTCGGCCATTTGATAGCTGCGTTAACGCCCTTGTATTTGTTAACGGCTTTAACAACTGCCACTGCTGCCAGCAGCGTGCATTTGGAAGCCTCCTGCGGCAGAAACGGCGGCTTAAGCACAACCGAAAACCAGTTGCCACACGCAAACGGAGAAAACCAGCCGCGCGACAGGCGTCCCTTGCCGCCAACCTGCTCCTCGCTGACAACAACAAGACCGTTTTCGCAACCTGCTTCCGCCAGACGCTTGGCCAAATTATTGGTTGAATCGACGCTCTCCACATAATGAATGCTGTGGCCCAGCCAGTTGGTTTTTAAATGTGTAATAATTTCCGCCGGTTTCAATCTGTCCGGCGCAGCCTTTAAAACATAGCCCTTTTTAGGCACGGATTCAATATCATAACCTTCGGCCTTTAAAGCCTGAATATGTTTCCATACAGCGGTGCGCGACACGGAAAGCTGACGCGAAAGCTCCTCGCCCGACGTCGGCTCCTGCCCGCCTGCCCGTAAAATTTCCAAAATGCGTCCGCGCATTACAATCACACTCCTCGTTATCCCTTAGGTTATCATTACGTTAACCTAAAGTCAAGCAATAAAAAACACCGGCGTTAAAACCGGTGTTTTAATTTTAGTTAAGCGCGTGTTTTTCTTCCGTACCCACAACGCCCGGCACTTCCTGATACTGAGGCGCCTGCTGCGGCTGCGGTTCTTCTGCCGGTACGGTAATTACATCCGGCGGGATTTCTGCGGGTGTGCCGCTGTTATCGTCAGGCGGCTGCTCGTTCTTATCCAGAATGCGCCCGTATTTCATCAGCTGCTCAATCTCGCTGCCTTCCAGCGTTTCTTTTTCAATCAGCGCCTGCGCGATTAAATGCAGCTTGTCCATATTATTTTGCAGCAGTTCTTCCGTTTTCTGGTAAGCCTCGTCAAGGAATTTGCGGATTTCCTTGTCGATTTTAGCTGCAATTTCTTCACTGTAATTTTTATCGCGGGCAATGTCGCGGCCAAGGAATACCTGATCCTGACGATGCCCGAAGGTTACGGGGCCGAGCTCCTGGCTCATGCCGTATTCACAAATCATCTGGCGTGCCAGAGATGTAGCTCTCTGCAAATCGTTGCTGGCGCCGCTACTGATTTCCTTCAGCACCAGTGCTTCCGCCACGCGCCCGCCAAGCAATACTTTCAGCTCGTCCAGCATTTCGCTTCTGGTTGCGTAGTAACGGTCTTCCTTCGGCAGGCTTAAAGTATAGCCGCCTGCCCTGCCGCGCGGAATAATAGTAACCTTATGCACGGGGTCGGCGTTATCCAGCAGCATGCCAACCAGCGTATGCCCGCCTTCGTGATAAGCGGTCAGGCGTTTTTCCTTGTCGCTGATAACCCTGCTGCGGCGTTCCGGTCCCATAATAACACGTTCTGCCGCTTCTTCCATGTCCGGCATGTTAATCTGCTTTTTATTTTTGCGCGCCGCCATCAAAGCCGCCTCGTTAACGAGGTTGCTCAAATCGGCACCGGTAAAGCCCGGCGTGCGCCTTGCAATAACGTCCAGTTCAACATCACTGGCAACAGGTTTGCCTTTAACATGTACTTTCAAAATCTGCTGGCGGCCTTTAATATCCGGGCGGTCAACCACAATCTGGCGGTCAAAACGTCCCGGGCGCAAAAGTGCCGGGTCAAGAATATCCGGTCGGTTGGTTGCGGCAATCATAATAATACCTTCATTGGCACCAAAACCGTCCATCTCAACCAGCAGCTGGTTCAGGGTCTGCTCGCGTTCGTCATGCCCGCCGCCAAGCCCTGCGCCGCGCTGACGTCCCACAGCGTCGATTTCGTCGATAAACACAATGCACGGCGCGCTCTTTTTGGCCTGTTCAAACAAATCGCGCACGCGCGATGCGCCAACGCCGACAAACATTTCCACAAAATCCGAGCCGGAAATGCTGAAAAACGGTACGCCCGCTTCGCCGGCAACGGCTTTAGCAAGCAGCGTTTTGCCCGTGCCCGGAGGCCCGTACAAGAGTACGCCTTTAGGTATTTTAGCACCCAAATCGTTATACTTTTTGGGGTGCTTCAAAAATTCTACAACTTCTTTCAGTTCCTGCTTGGCTTCGTCGGCACCGGCAACATCCTTAAAGGTTACTTTAATGTTGTCCTCGTCGTAACGGCGCGCACGGCTCTTGCCGAAATTCATCACGCCGCGGCCGCCACCGCCGCCCTGCATCTGCTGCATCATAAAAAACCACACAGCAACAATAACAAGTATCGGCAACAGCTCGCTCACCACCGTCATCCACCACGGTGGTTCCGGCGGCAGTTCGGCTTTAATTTCAATATCGCGCGCCCTTAAAGTCGGTATCAGGCTGTCGTCGTTAGGCACAACGGTAGTAAAATCGCTGCCGTCCTTCAGTTTGCCGCTGATAACATTCTCTACAATCGTTACCTGCTTAACTTCGTCCTGCTGCACATGCTTCATAAACGCGGTGTAGGTAATATCCGTTTTGGGCACGGTGCTTGCAGAATACGAATCAATCATCCAGATAGCGCAGATGATTATCATCAGGTACACAAAAACGTTCTTCAAAAATTTATTCAAGGATTTCCCTCCCTAACAACAAAAAGTTTAATGCTATCTTTGTATTATAATATAAATTCCTTGTTTCTACAACTTTTATTATTTTTCATAAACTTCCGGTTTCAGCACGCCGATAAACGGCAGATTGCGGTAATCACCGGCATAGTCAAGGCCGTAGCCGACAACAAATTCATCCGGAATTTCAAAGCCGACGTAATCGGCATTCAGTTTGTTCACGCGGCGGCTCGGCTTATCGCACAGAGCCACTTTTTTAATGGAGGCAGGTTTGCGGGTCTGCAAAAGCCTGGTAATCGCTTCCATGGTCACGCCGCTGTCGATGATATCGTCAACTAAAAGCACATGGCAGCCTTCGATATTTTCCGAGCAGCTCAGGCGCACATCGACGCTGCCGCTGGTTTCCGTGCTGTTGCCGTAGGAAGAAGCAACCATAAAATCAATGCGCATCGGCAGGCCAATCGCCAGCGAAAGGTCGGTAAAAAAGTAAATTGCGCCCTTCAAAAGGCCAATCATCACAATTTTGTCCTTATCCTTGTAATCCTCGCGGATTTGCGCGCCCAGTTCCTTAACGCGTGCCTGAATTTCTTCTTCCGTCAGTAAAACTTTTGCA
Organism: uncultured Phascolarctobacterium sp.; assembly: GCA_949295115.1. Taxonomy (GTDB): domain Bacteria; phylum Bacillota; class Negativicutes; order Acidaminococcales; family Acidaminococcaceae; genus Fusicatenibacter_A. Next base: position 54,389 of record CASFJU010000007.1, on the reverse strand, counting down.
ATATCCTCAGTCATTTTGCCCATCCTTTCCGTTTATCAGCCGCATAACCAGCCATTTGCCTGCCGGTTCATGCTTCCACCCGGCCTGCCTTTCGCCGGTTATCCACAAAACATTGCTTCCTGCCGTTACCAGCAGTTTGCCGTCGCGTTCTGCCCGCGGCACTTTATTATCAATAAAATAATCTTTTAATTTTTTGCTGCCCATACTTCCATACGGATAAAACCTGTCGCCGTCGCGCCTTGTGCGGATGCAAACTGCTTCACCTGCCAGCTCCAACGGCACAACGGCCTGCGTTTTGCTTAACGGCTGCTGCGTATCTGCAATGCTCAAAAACAACTTCCCGCCTTCCGGCAGATTTACCGTTACGCCGTCAGCAATATTTTCCGTCATAACCGTAATATCGCAAACACCGCTGTTGCCTTCGCAATTCAGCAATTTTTCCATATCTGCGCGCGCGCCGATATACAATTTGCCGTAACTGTAAGCCGCAGCTGTTTTGCCGGGCAGCATTACTGCTTTGCCGCTGCTGCCGTTTTGCAAAAGCCGCAGCACTGCTTTGATATGCTCAAAGCCAAGCTCGCTGCCGGGTGCTGCCTTTTGTTCCCACATCAGGCGGATAACGCGCGTGCTGACTGCTTCAAATTCTGCCAGCAGCTTTTCCGCGCCGCACTCCAGCAATTTGCCGTTTGCTGTAACGTATTCCCCGTAAAACTTTTGCGCATGATAACAGGCAAAATCGTTATCTATAGCGGCAAGCTGCGCCGTCTGCCCCAGCGCCGTTACCATCTGCTGGTTAAACTGCTGCTGTAAATACGGCAGCAGCTTCTTACGGATACGGTTGCGGGTGTAACGCACATCGTCATTGGTTGAATCATGGCAGAAACTTAAATTCCGTTCATGGCAATAGGCTTCAATTTCACTGCGCTGCACAAATAACAGCGGGCGCATAAGCCTGCCCGACTGCACCTGCATGCCGCCAAGCCCTGCCGTTCCGCTGCCGCGCAAAAGCTGCATCAGCACCGTTTCCGCCTGGTCACCGGCGTGGTGCGCCGTTAAAAGAAAGTCCGCGCCAAGCTCATCAACATACTGCCACAGCTCACGGTAACGCAGCTTGCGAGCCGCGTCTTCTACCGATAAGCCTTCCGCTTTGGCATAATCGCCTGCTTTTACATGGCGGCAAGCAAAATTAAGCCCACGTTCCGCACAGAACTTTTCCGTAAACGCAGCGTCGCGCAGTGCTTCTTCACCGCGCAAACCGTGTTCCACGTGTATAACGGCAATTTTATAGCCGCACTCCCCACACAGCTGCCACACTGCGTCCGTCAAAGCCACGGAATCCGCGCCGCGCGCCCCGGGCGGAAGATATTTTTTTATTTCTTTAAGCAGTTTGTTCACGGCTTTGCCCATTTCTGCTCCTCAAAACAAAAAGGCACTCACACGGAGTGCCGTAATGTTGTTATCTTTCACGGCTGGCGCCGCGGCCGCCGCGTTTGGATTCGGTATTACGCTTCAGGTCAAGCAGCCTGTCGTCGCTGTCTTTTAAAAATTTGGACAATTTATCTTCAAAAGAAAGTGCCGGAGCCGGTTTAAAGCTGCGGCGTTCAGGATTACCTGCCGGACGCTGCGGTTTGGGCTGCGGAGCCGGAGGCGGCGTCAGCTGTTTGATTGACAGGCCGATTTTTCCGCGCTCATCAATAGATAAGACTTTAACCTTCACCTTATCCTTTTCCTTCAAGAAATCATGTACGTCCTTCACATATACATTGGAAACTTCAGATATGTGAATAAGTCCTACCTTACCTTCAGGCAGCTGTACGAAGGCGCCGAAATTGGTAATGCCTGTTACCTCGCCTTCAACTATTGCACCTACTTCAAGTGACATAGAGCAGTAGATCCCCCTTAAATTAGCTTAATATAAAACCATTATACCTTTATCGTTTAAAAAGTGTCAACTAAAAAATAAAAACAGACGAATAATCAGCCGATAATTCATCTGTTTTTATTTTCAGCGTCTTTGTTTTTCTGTTCCGCGCCGTTTTCCTTGTCATCGACAATAAACAGCGGCACTTCGTCCTTGCCGACCATGTTATGGTCCTCGCGCGCCAGTTTTTCAATGTACTTCAAATCATCAAGGCGTTTTTTCTCGGCTTCCAGCTCAGCCTTGTCCTTTTTTAATTCTTCCACGCGCTGGTTGGTTGCCTCAAGTTCCTTGTTGACCTGATAAATCTTGTATTCCTGGCGGGCAATGATAATGCCGCAAACCACAATGACAAAAAGGCAGAACCACATAAAATCACGCCTGCTTCTTTTTTTCCTGACGGTACGCTGCGGCATAGGATACCTCCTGAACTACACCATAGTAAAATACCGGGCTTGAGCAGCCCGGCATTTTATCGCTTTTAAATTATTATTTTTTGTTAACCATTTCTTTAAAAGCTTTACCAGCTTTGAAAGCCGGTACGGTTGCAGCAGCAATTTTGATAGCTTTGCCGGTCTGCGGGTTTTTGCCGGTACGTGCGTTGCGTTTACGAGCTTCAAAAGTACCAAAGCCGATGAGCTGTACTTTTTCTTTTTTAGCAACTACTTCTTTCACGGTTTCAACTACTGCAGCCAATGCTTTTTCAGCATCTTTTTTGGTTAAGCCGGTTTTTTCTGCTACTGCAGCAACGAGTTCAGTTTTGTTCACAAGAAATCCCCCTTAAGGTGTTATATTTAGTCTACGCCGGGTTTAAATCCGGGTGTAGCTATTTATGTAAGTCCTATTTCGCCGTAAAGCCTGATAATCCTGCTATTAATATCATAATTTTAATTTTTTTCACAAGTTTTTTCGGCTTTTTTGGCTTCGTTCCAAAAACTATCCAGTTCTTCCAGCGTAAAATCATGCCAGTCCCTGCCGGATTTTTCCACACATTCTTCCACATGGCCAAAGCGTTTTACAAAACGGTTGTTAGCCATATTCAGCGCCGTTTCGGGCTCCAGCCCGATGTGTTTGGCATACGCCGCTATTGAAAACAGCAAATCGCCAAGCTCGTGTTCCTGTTCCTCCGGCGTGCCGTTTGCCACGGCTTCTTTCAGTTCGGCCAGTTCTTCGGTGACTTTGTTCCACACGCCTTCGTTATCAGGCCAGTCGAAGCCTGCCTTGGCGGCTTTGGAATTTAATTTGTACGCCCTCATCAGCGCGGGCTGCCCTTTGGTAACACCGTCCAGCACATGTTTGCGCTCTGTTTTTTCCGTCTGCTTGATAGCGTCCCAGTTCTGCAAAACCTCATCGCTGCTGCCGACTTCAATCGTGCCGTACACATGCGGATGGCGGCGGATGAGTTTTTCAACGATTTCATCGACAACGTCCTGCATGGTAAAGGCGCCCGCTTCTTCCGCCAGACGCGCATGGAAAACAACCTGCAAAAGCACATCGCCCAATTCTTCCTTCATATTTTCGTAATCCATGTTGTCAATGGCTTCCAAAAGCTCGTAAACTTCTTCAATCAGGCTTTTGCGGATGCTGGCGTGCGTCTGCTCCATATCCCACGGGCAGCCGCCGGGAGAACGCAGCGTTGCCATAACGTCGGTCAAAGGCTGCACGTCTATCGTTGATACCTGTTCCTGCACCGGTAGAAACACGCTGGTCAGGTGGTCAATATTTTCCTGCCTGTCCAGTTCATACAGCGGCACAGTACGGCATTCTTCATCAGGCAGGCCGAGGTTGCGCAAAAACCACACCGGCATTTCGTCGTCCAGCACATCCATCAGCGCCAGCTTAACGTCGGATGCGACAAATTTGCTGTACACCTGCGTAATCATCAGCGGGTATTTACCGGCATCGGCCAGCGCTTCAAAATCGCTGCTGTCAATAATCCTCAAACCGGCAATCGGGTCAATGCCCAGTTCCACATACGCCAAATCCAAAAAGCTCATGGAAGGCAGAATTTTTAACGCCACATTATTGCCTGCGGCGCGCTCACGCAGAAGCACCACGGTACGCTCCGCCACAAGCGGGCTGCCCGGGACGGCGTAAACAACGTCCTGCGTTTGGACTTTTTCCAGAACAAATTTCACTATGCTGTCGTACACGTCTTCAAACGACGCGCCTGCTTCGTAAAAATTATCGCAGGCAATAAAGTTGATTTTTTCCTCCGTCAGCCTTGCCACGCTGGGATGCACCGCCGTGCGCAGAATTATGCACTCGCCGTTTTTTAAAAGTTCCATGGTTTCCACCGAAAGCTGGCCGGCGCTGCCGGGGCCAAGGCCAACCACTGTAATTTTCTGCATCTCGTCACCTCCGCTTTATTTTAGAACCGATGAACGGTATTTTTTCCAAATCATCTTTGCTGACTGCTTTAAGCGCAAACAGCAGCACAGCATACACAACTATCGCCGCTAAAATTGTGGCAATGGTTGCTACCGTGTTGCCGAATGCGGCGTTGGCAAAACCGTAAACAAGGCTTGCACAGCCTGCCATTAACAGCGAAGCCGCCAGCAATTTACCCAGCACTTTTACATCAAAAGTAATGCCGTTGCGCAACAAAAAGAATATATTAAGCGTTGCCGCCAAACCAAAATTGATGTTGGATGCCCACGCTGCACCGACGATGTTCAGCGGCGTAACTGTCAGCAACATTACCGCGCCGATTTTTACTACCGCGCTCAGCAGCATGTTCCACATCGGTATGGCTGTTTTGCCAATGCCCTGTAACATACCGGTCGTTACCTGATGAATACCCAGCAGGCACGCAGAAGGCGCCAAATGGCGGATAGCGTCGCCCGCCTGCGGCGCGTTATAAATCATCTGCGCTATCGGCGTTGCCAGCACCCATAATCCGGCTGCGGCCGGTAAAGTTATCAGGCAGCAAATATTCATCGCCGTGCGCGATTTTTTGGTAATGGTTTGCGTGTCGCCAAGCGTATGCGCTTCCGATATGGCAGGCACGATACCAGCAGCCAGCGACAGCGTTACAATGGTCGCCATCATCACCAGCGGCATGCCCATACCAGTCAGGTAACCGAACAGCGTCGTCGCTTCTTCGATGGCGTAACCGCTGGCATACAGGCAGTTTGGCACCAGCAGCATGTCGATACTGCTTGTTACAGGCACCATAATGTTTGCGCACGATACCGGCAGCGCGAGCAGCGCCAGCCTTTTGGCAACGGTGCCGACCGATTCAACCTCCTGCTGCACAAGCTGCGGCTGTGCATGGAAGTTTTTACGCAGGCGCCGGTAGAAAAAGCTGAGCACAATCAAACCGGTAACAGCACCCGGCACAGCGCCGAATGCTGCACCTGCCGCCGCGTATTCCAAACCGTAAGGCAAAAGGAAATACGCCAGCGCAATCATCGTCACCACGCGCGTAAACTGCTCTAAAATCTGCGATACGGCAGGCGGCTCCATCATCTGGTAGCCCTGAAAATATCCGCGGAAGCTGGCAAGAATGGTTGAGAAAAACACCGCAGGCGTTAAGGCAACCAGCCCGTAATAAGCACGCGGGTCACGCACAAAGCCGCTTTCTACCAGCCAGCCCGCACCAAAATACAGCAGTGTGGCAAAGCAAATGCCTGTCACCACCATCAGCCCCAGCGAAATTTTAAACACTTTTTCCGCCGCTTTAAACTGCCCTTTGGCCACCTTTTCGGACACGATGATGGAAATGGCAATAGGTATGCCTGCCGACGAAACGGAGAGCATCAGCAAAAAGACGGGGTACGCCATCTGGTACAGGCCAATGCCCTCGCCGCCCAAAAAGCGTGATAACAATATGCGGTTGACGGAGCCCAGAATTTTAACCATCAAGCCCGCCATGGTTAAAATCATCGCGCCGCGCAAAAATTTATCCGCCATTTACTGATGCCTCCTTTCCAAATTATTTTTTGCCCGCCAACAGCGGCAGGTTCTTTTCCAGCCACGGCAAAGGCTCTGTTTTCAACACGTTAAGCCTTACCAACAGCTGCGGCTGCGCGCCTGTTTTTAATTGCAGGGCGTTGCGGCTGCCGTTTAACATTTTAAGCAGCACGTCCGTATCCAGCACGGCGTTTTCCGCAAAACTCAGGCGCATTTCATTGCCGCGCGTACTGATGCCAAGAATACGCATTTTGCGGCACAAACCACGCACCGCCGCCACGCGCCACAGGTTGACGATTTCTTCCGGCGGTTCGCCGAAGCGGTCGGTAATTTCGTCCAGCAAATCGTCCTTATCGTTATAATCAAGCTCCGCAAAACGGCGGTACAGTTCCAGCTTGTAACGCGGATCGCTGATGTAAGTGTCCGGTATGTAGCCGTCCACGTTAATTTCCACAATCGGGTCAGGTTCGGGCGCGCCTTTTTCCGCGCCGTCCTTCAGGCGTTTAATCGTGCTTTCCAGCATCTCGCAGTAAGCGGCAAAGCCAATGCCCGCAATATGCCCATGCTGCTGTGCGCCCAGTAAATTGCCCGCGCCGCGGATTTCCAAATCGCGCATGGCGATTTTAAAGCCTGCGCCCAACTCCGTAAAATCACGGATGGCCTGCAAACGTTTTTCGGCAATTTCGCTGAGCTGTTTGTTGCGGCGGTACACAAAGTACGCGTAAGCCAATCGCGCCGAGCGACCTACCCTGCCGCGCATCTGGTACAGCTGCGACAGCCCGAAGTTTTCCGCGCCGTCGATAATAATAGTATTCGCCAGCGGCACGTCAAGCCCGTTTTCTATAATCGTCGTCGAAAGCAGCAAATCGCAGTTGCCTTCGTAAAAATCAATCATCGCATCTTCCAGCATTTCTTCGCTCATGCGGCCATGCGCCACGCGGATGCTGATACCCGGCACCAGCTTGCGGATTTCTTCCGCAATGCGTTCCAGCCCGGTAATGCGGTTATGCACATAGTAAATTCTGCCGCCGCGGCGCAGTTCGCGCTCCAGCGCTTCCTTAATCATACCGCTGTCGTATTCGGCAACATAGGTTTCTACCGGCAGCCTGTCCTCCGGCGGCGATTCAATCACGCTCATATCACGCCCGTTGACCAATGCCAGATGCAGTGTGCGCGGTATCGGCGTTGCGGAAAGGCACAGCACGTCGATGCCGGTTTTCCACTTTTTGATTTTTTCCTTCTGCGCTACGCCGAACCGTTGCTCCTCGTCGATAATGAGCAGGCCCAAATCGCGGAACACCACGTCGGACTGCAATAAACGGTGCGTACCGATTAAAACATCGACATTGCCTTCTTCCAGCGCGGATAAAATACGTTTCTGCTCTTTGCCGGAAGTAAAGCGGCTGATACATTCCACCCTGATGCCAAAAGGTTCCATCCTGTCACGGAAAGTCATAAAATGCTGCTGCGCCAGCACCGTCGTCGGCACTAAAAGCGCCACCTGCTTGCTGTCCATCACGGCTTTAAACGCCGCACGGATAGCAACCTCCGTTTTGCCGTAACCAACGTCGCCGCAAAGCAGCCTGTCCATCGGCACCGGCTTTTCCATATCGGCTTTAATCTCGGCAATCGCCTTTAACTGGTCCGGCGTTTCCTCATAAGGGAATTTCTCCTCAAACTCCTTCTGCCATTCGGTATCAGGCGCAAAGGCGTGCCCCGGCACGATTTTACGCTGCGCGTAAAGGCGCAAAAGTTCTTCAGCCAGAATCGTAATCGCGGCCTGCGCGCGTTTTTGCGTGCGGCTCCAGTCGCTGCCGCCCATTTTGCTTAAACGCGGCGCCTGCCCTTCGTTACCGATGTATTTATGCAGCATGCCGACCTGTTCGACCGGCACATAAAGTTTATCGTCGCCCGCGTACTGCAAAAGCAGGTAATCGCGGTGCCTGCCGTCAACCTCCACGTTTTCCACGCCGATGTAACGGCCAATGCCGTGCACAGAATGGACAACGTAATCCCCGGCTTTGATTTCCGAAAAATATTGCAGCTGCGCCCCTTTGTTTTTGCTGTGCAGGCGGCGCTTTTTCTGCATGCCGAAGATATCGCTTTCGGTTAACAGCAGCCAGTTTTCGTTCCAAAAACGGAAGCCTGCCGTCAGTTCACCGCTGATAACGCTGACGCTGCCCGGGCGCAGCATCGGCTCTGTATTGACAAATTCCGCCGCAATGCCCTTGCCGGTCAGCGTATCGGCAATGCCGCGCGCTTTAATGGCGCTGCTCATCATAATTACCGGCGTTATGCCGTCGGCCAGCCAGCCGCGCAAATCCGTTGCCAACAGTTCCGTGTTGCGGTTATAGGGCGCAACGGAACGCACCGGCATGTTAATCTGCTCATAGCTACCCAGATAATTATGCTGCAATGCCGCCAGCGCCACTGCCTTAACGCCTTCGCAGGCCTGCGTCAGCTCGTCCACCGTCCATAAATCATCGGTGTAAGCCTTGTTTTCGTTATAAATCTTTTCCGCCAAATCCCACAAATGCGAAGGCTCATCCACAAACAGCAGCGTATTCGCACCGGCGTAATCAAAAACAGAAGCGTTAAAACCGTCCTGTGCCGGTTCTTCCAGCGGCACAATTTTTACCTGCTCCAGATTTTCCACGCTGCGCTGATTATCCAGGCTGAAACTGCGAATAGCGTCAATCGTATCGTCAAACCATTCTATGCGCAGCGGCAGTTTGCTGTTAATGGGGAAAATATCAAGAATATCGCCGCGCACGCAAAACTGGCCGATAGCGTCAACCTGCTGCGTACGTTCATAACCAAACTTGGCAAAACGTGCAATCAGCGCCTGCTGGTCAACGACTTCGCCGCAGTTAATCTCCACACTGTCGGTAACGGCTTTTTTGTCCGGCAGTTTCTGCAAAAGCGCTTCCGCCGTTACGAAAACAATGCCGCGTTCCTCGCCGCGTAAAAATCGCAGCGCGCCTACACGTTCAGCCTGTACCTCGCGGCTTTTGGCATCCGCCTGCACGCGCGGCAAATCTGCCGGGTACAGTTCGTACATCGGTAAATTGGGGTAAAACCAGTTCAGGCTGCGGCGGTATTCGCGTATTTCATCGCGCCCGCTTACAAGAAACGCCAAAGAGCCCTGTTCAGAAAAAATCCTGTCCAGAGCTGCAATGATAACCGTTTTAACCGGGCCGCTGACGCCGTTAAGGCTGACGCCGCCCGTTTTTAATGCTTCTGCCGTGCGCCGCACCTCACTGATGGCGGCTGCATTATCAAGCAATAAATTTTTCATAACCAATCCCGTAAATCATTAAAACGAAACAGGGTTTCAGCATTACGCCAAAACCCTGCCTGTTAACTGAAATTAAAGTTTAACTGCAAAATCTTTGCGGTCAAAGCTGTGTACGGCGTCTACAAAACGTACCGTGCCGGTTTTGTAGCGCATGGAAACGGTATGCGTACGCACGCCGCCGCCAAAATAACGCAGGCCGTGCAGCAGCTGGCATTCGGTAATAGCCGTGGAAGTAAACATGCAGTCGTCGCCTTTAACCATGTCGTCAATGGTCAGCACTTTGTTTACATCGGTAATGCCCATGTCGATGCAGCGTTTAACCTGCGCTTCGTCTTCCGGGCACAGGCGTGCCTGCATATCGCCGCCAAGGCATTTAATTGCTGCGGCTGCCAGTACGCCTTCCGGTGCGCCGCCTTTGCCGATGTACATATGCACGCCGGTACCTTCGATACCTGCGTTGACAATCGGGTTAACGTCGCCGTCGGTGATGAGATGGATGCGTGCGCCTGCGCGGCGGATCTGGTCCATCAAATCATAATGGCGTTCGCGGTCCAAAAGTACAACGGTCAGGTCGCTTACTTTTCTGTCAAGGGCTTTGGCAACGCGCTCCAGGTTTTCGCTTACCGGTGCGTTGATGTCGATGCAGCCTTTGGCACGCGGGCCAACGGCAATTTTATCCATATACATATCGGGAGCGTGAAGCAGGCATCCTTTGGGAGCAATAGCAATTACGGCGATAGCGCCCGGCTGGCCTTTGGCAACAAGGTTCGTGCCTTCAACAGGGTCAACCGCAATATCAACTTCCGGGCCGCCCGCACCGACATGCTCGCCGATGTACAGCATCGGCGCTTCGTCCATTTCGCCTTCACCGATTACAACCGTACCGCTGATATTTACCGTATCAAACATTTTTCTCATCGCGTCAACGGCAAGCTGGTCAGCCCCGTTTTTATCACCGCGGCCAACGCTGCGGCCGCAGGCAATAGCGGCAGCTTCCGTTACACGGACGAACTCCATGGATAATTCTCTGTTCATTCCTACCCCAACTCCTTTAAAAATTTTATAATCTATAACAATTATGCCACGTTAATGTGTTTTCTGCAAGAAAAACTATTTTGAGCACATCAGGAAAATTTAAGCATTAAAAGCTTGAATAAAAACTGGAACGGCAGCACCAAAGCGGTGTAAATCAGAAGAAAACTGAACAAAACCGTCGCCAGTGCGCGCTTAAAATCAATTAAATAGACCGATTGCAGCGACCGCACCAAAAGGTACAACATCCACAACAACCCCGCAAGTATTGCCGCCCCCAAAAGGAAGATGCCGCTCCATGACATTTTTGTTGCCAAAAGCGCCACCGGCGTCAGCATTAAAAACGGCAGAGTTGTATAGCCCAAAAGGCAGATTAACCCGACCGCGTCGCCTGCCAGCGCACCCATGGTACACAAAATGCCGTGCAGCAAAAAGCCGTACATGGAAAGGCACACGCCGCTGATAACGAGGATAACCGCAATGATGCCAAAACGCACCGTCAGCGGCTGCTCCAGAAACAGCTGGTTTGTAATAACGCCGCAGAACAGGCCGACGCTCATGGTAAAATACCACAGGCTGCGCCACAGGCACGGCTGTTTAACCAGCATTTCCATACCGTCGCGGGTCGAAAACAGCACATCAAAAGTTTTGCGCCTCATAAGGCATCACCTCTCAGCCTGGGGCACGGGCTGCTGTGCTTCCGCCGCAGCGCCGCTTAATGCATTTTCAAGCTGTCCTAAAATAAATTCCTGCAAACGCGCTTCAAATAACAGCTGCCACGGTCTGGCAACAGGCTGTTCTTTAATTTCCGGTATGCCGTTTACGCCAATCAGTTTACCGGCAGCTTCCAGTGCGTCATAATAGTTGCCGATTTCATCAACCAGCCCCAGCTCCTGCGCCTGCTTGCCGGTGTAAACACGCCCGTCGGCAAGTTCACGCACAACTGCCGGATCCATTTTGCGCCCGTTGGCAACAACGGCAACAAATTCATCGTAAAGCTGGTTTACAATGCCCTGCAAAATTTCGCGTTCTTCTGCCGTCATTTCCCTGTCGGGCGATAAAATATCCTTGTGCGGGCCGCTTTTGATTTTGCCGGTATAAACACCGATTTTTTTATACAAATCCTCCACGTTCATATAAGGCATATACACGCCGATGCTGCCAGTCAGCGTGGAAGAATTGGCGTAGATAACGTCGCTGTAAGAAGCAAGCCAGTATGCCGCCGACGCTGCCTGGTCGCCCATAGAAGTTACAATCGGCTTCTGGGTAGTTTCCTTAAAGCGTTCCAGCTCGCGGCCGACTTCTTCTGCCGCCGTTACGCTGCCGCCCGGCGAATTAATGTGCAGCACCAGTGCTTTAACGCTGCTGTCTGCCGCCGCATCGCGTATCTCCCTCATCAGCTGTCCGCTTGTTGCAGCCTGCGTGCCGCCCAGCAAAGTCTGTTCAACGCCCGCGCCGTCAACAATCGCGCCGTTGATGTTGATAACGGCAACCCTGTCGCCCACAGCCACCTGCGGTTTGCCGCCGTTGTTGCCGCCCAGCAGCGAAACAACAAAAGATAAAACAGCAATCAGCAAAACTGCGCTGATAAAAATTTTCTTCAGCATCTTTTCATCTCCTTATACGCAAAAAGCAGACCTTTTGCAGTCTGCTTTTTGGTTATTTTACCGGCTTTATTTCTGTTCCCTCAAAGCAGCGGCAATAAAATCTTTAAACAGCGGGTGCGGATTGGTCGGGCGGGATTTAAATTCCGGATGGAACTGAGCGCCCAGGAACCACGGATGAACATCCTCCGGCAGTTCCACAATCTCAACAAGGCGTCCGTTCGGCAAAGTGCCGCCGATACGCAGGCCTTTTTCCACAATCTGTTCTCTGAAAGCGTTATTAAATTCATAACGGTGACGGTGACGTTCGTAAATCAGCTCTGCACCGTAAGCTTTTTCGGTAAGCGTGCCGGGGTAAACCTTGCACGGATACAGGCCAAGGCGCATGGTACCGCCCATGTCTTCAACGTCTACCTGGTCCGGCATCAGGTCAATAACCGGATACTGGGTTTCCGGTGCAAACTCAGCGCTGTTGGCGCCTTCCATGCCGCACATATGGCGCGCATATTCAATAACGGCGCACTGCATGCCAAGGCAGATGCCGAAGAACGGAATTTTGTTCTCCCTTGCATACTTAACGGCCATGATTTTGCCTTCAATGCCGCGGTTGCCGAAGCCGCCCGGTACGAGGATACCGTCAACGTCTTTCAGCATTTCCTCAACATTGTTGTCTTCTTCCATTTTTTCGGAATTTACCCATTTAATTTCAAGCTCTGCTTCGTTAGCAACGGCAGCATGCTTCAAAGCTTCGGCAATGCTGATGTAAGCATCGTGCAGCTCAACATATTTGCCGACAACGGCAATTTTTACCTTGCGGTCATATTTTTTCAGGATGCGGGCAACCATTTCATGCCAGTGCTCCATATCCTTCGGTTTGTCTTCCATGTCCAGTTTTTTCAGGACAACGGTGTCAAGACCCTGTTCTTCCATCAGCATCGGCACTTCATAAATGCTTTCGGCTGTCAGGTTCTGGATAACTGCTTCCGGGTCAACGTCGCAAAACATAGCCATTTTTTCGCACATATCCTTGCTGATTGGCTTTTCGCTGCGGCATACCAAAATATCCGGCGCAATGCCGATGCTGCGCAGCTCTTTAACGCTGTGCTGGGTCGGTTTGGTTTTCAGTTCGCCGGCGGCGGCAATGTACGGAACAAGCGTTACATGGATGTACAGTACGTCGTTTTTGCCGACTTCCTTTTTTACCTGACGGATTGCTTCGAGGAAAGGCAGGCTTTCAATATCGCCTACGGTACCGCCGATTTCCGTAATTACAAAATCAGCGTTATCGTTGCGGCCTACGCGGTAAACGCGCTCTTTAATTTCGTTGGTGATGTGCGGAATTACCTGCACGGTACGGCCGAGGTAATCGCCGCGGCGTTCCTTGTTGATAACGGAAAGATAAATTTTACCGGCAGTTACGTTGGAGCTTTTCGACAGGTTGATATCGATAAAGCGTTCATAATGGCCAAGGTCAAGGTCGGTTTCTGCACCGTCATCGGTGACAAAAACTTCACCGTGCTGGTACGGGCTCATCGTGCCGGGGTCAACGTTAATGTAAGGGTCAAACTTTTGGATGGTGACTTTATAACCGCGGCTTTTCAGCAATCTGCCCAAGGATGCTGCCGTAATGCCTTTGCCGAGAGAGGAAACAACACCGCCGGTTACAAAAATATACTTAGTCATAATTTGCCTCCAATTCAATAATTTTATTTAAACTGCATTACATTCTTTCCGGTGCGGATACGCCTAAAATATTCAGGGCGTGGCGCAGCACATGCTGCGTTGCTTTAACAAGTTTAATGCGTGCCTGCTGCAGTTCCGGGTCAACACCCAAAATGCGGCACTGGTTATAGAAGGAATGGAACAGGCCTGCCAGCTCATGCACATAATGTGCAACGCGGTGTACGGCGCGTTCCTTCGCCGCCGAAGCAATCAGCTCCGGATATTCTCCCAGCTTTTTGATAAGCTCGGTTTCAGTCTGGTCGGTCAGCAAAGTATAATCAGCGTCAGCCGCTTCTTCAATGCCTGCTTCCTTCAGCTGGCGGAAGATGCTGCAAATACGCGCATGTGCATACTGGATATAGTAAACCGGGTTCTCGTTGGATTTTTCGGTTGCCAGCGTCAGGTCAAAGTCAAGCTGGCTGTCGATGCTGCGCATTACAAAGAAGAACCTTGCAGCGTCGGTGCCTACTTCTTCAATCAGCTCATTCAGTGTTACGCTCTGGCCGGTACGCTTGGACATTTTAACCAGCTCGCCGTTGCGGTACAAGCTTACCATCTGCAAAATCAAAATTTCCAGCTGGTCGGGGTTGTAACCCAGCGCGCCCACAGCCGCTTTCATGCGGGCAATGTAGCCGTGGTGGTCGGCGCCCCACAGGTTGATTACACGGTCAAAGCCGCGTTCAAATTTATTGCGGTGGTAGGCAATATCAGCAGCAAAATAGGTCGGCACGCCGTTATCGCGGATAACCACGCGGTCTTTATCATCGCCGTGCTCGGTAGCTTTCAGCCACAAAGCGCCGTCTTTTTCATACATATAACCACGTTCGGTCAGCAAATCGCAGGCTTCCTTAATTTTGTTGCCATCGTGCAAAGTCTGCTCGCTGAACCAAACGTCATAAGTTACGTTAAATGCTTCCAAATCCTCTTTCAGCGCCGCCAGTTTTTCTTTCAGCGCAATGGTGCGGAATTCTTCAATGCGTTTATCCTCATCCATGTGCAGGAATTTATCGCCGTAAATGCGTTTAATGCGTTCTGCCGTTTCAATTATATCATGTCCGTGGTAGCCGTTTTCCGGAAACTCCACGTCAATGCCGTATGCCTCAAGGTAACGCGCATTAACGGAGGCGGCAAGGTTGTTAATCTGGTTGCCGGCGTCGTTGATGTAGTATTCGCGGGTTACATCGTAGCCTGCCGCTTTCATCAGGTTAGCCAGCGAACTGCCAACCGCTGCACCGCGCCCATGCCCTACATGCAGCGGGCCGGTCGGGTTGGCGCTTACATATTCCAACTGGATTTTTTCTTTGGTCGGCGCGGTCAGGTTGCCGTAATTTTCACCGGCTTTGACAATGTTGGCAAACATATCGCTCAACCAGTTATCTTTTAAATAAAAATTGATAAAGCCCGGGCCTGCAATTTCAGCCCTGTCCACATAAGCGCAGTCAAGGTTGTCAATTACAGCCTGCGCCACGATTCTCGGATTGCATTTTAAGCTTCTGGCAGACTGCATGGCAAAGTTGCTGGCAAAATCACCGAATTCCTTTTGCGGTGGTACTTCCAAAAGCACCTCAGGCAATTCGCCCTCCTTAACAGTTCCCTTTTCGATAGCGGTAAGGGCAGCCTTTTTAATGGCGCCTGCCAAAATTTCTTTAATATCCATGCGCATCCTCCTCGATAACAATCTTTATTTTCATTTCGTTACGTTCCTGTCCCGCCAGCTCCAGCATGTATTCCAGTTCAATGTTCCAGATGCCGTCGCGGCAGTAAACATACACATATTCGGTATTTGTCTTTAATCCAAAGGTCATGTAAGGCGTTTTATAAACGCTGATACATTCAAGCCCCTGTGCAAATTCCTGGCGCGATTCCACCGTGCCGCTGCGTATAATAACTACGTTGTCGTAATCCCATTTAATGGTAGTTTTGGTGCCCTTCATACCAACGGCGTCCGTTTCATCGTAAAAAACGTAAAACTTGCCGTTTTTTTCAGCCATTCTGCCAAACGATACCGTTTCGATGGCGGATTGTTCACCGCCGCTTTTTTCAAAACTTTTAACGTGGATTTTTACATTCTTCATTTCCATAAAAAGCTCTCCAAAAATGGCCGGAGCCTGCTTCACTTTCAGGTTTCCTTTAACTATAAAAACGAAGCAAGCTCCTCAACAATTTTATCACGGTCCAAAAACTGCCAAAACTTCTTAAATATTATATCTCACCCTCACGGTACAGTCAACCGCATATAATTTTTACGGCAACGAATTTGCTTGTTTAATGCAATAAAGAAGTGTATAATTAATATATTATTTACAAAAACCAAACATGGGAGGAGTTTTTATGGAACAGGATTTAGGCAGTATATTAGCCTACGCGCTGTACTTTATTGTACTGTTCGCGATAGGGCTTTACCATATGAAGGACACCGGCGATATGCAGAGCTACATGCTCGGCGGCCGTAAAATCGGCCCGTGGGTTTCGGCAATGAGCGCCGAAGCTTCCGACATGAGCGGCTGGATGCTGATGGGCTTGCCTGGTTACGCTTATGTGGCAGGCGTCAGCGCCTTTTGGATTGCTATCGGCCTTGCGCTGGGCACCTGGCTGAACTGGCGTTTTGTTGCGCAGCGCCTGCGCATTTACACCAAAATCGCCAACGACTCCATCACGCTGCCGGACTTTTTTGAAAACCGCTACAACGATAGAAGCAAAATTTTGCGTATCGTATCGGCCGTATTTATTTTCATTTTCTTTTTAATTTACACCGCGTCCGGTTTTGTTGCCGGCGGTAGATTGTTCACCACCGTTTTTGATATTTCTTACGTATCCTCGCTGTTAATTACGGCAGGCATCGTAATTTTCTACACCTTTACCGGCGGCTATCTGGCCGTGTGCCGCACGGACTTTTTCCAAGGCACGCTGATGTTTTTTGCCATCATCGTCGTACCTGTTACCGGCGTAATGATTGCAGGCGGCCCTACGGAAACAATTGCTTCGCTGCATGCTTTGAACCCTAACTATTTTAACATGCTTACCGACGCTACCGGCTTAACACTAAGCTTTACCGCGATTGTTTCCCTTATCGGCTGGGGCCTTGGCTACTTTGGCCAGCCGCACATCCTTGTGCGTTTTATGAGCATTACCTCTGCCAAAGAAATTCCGCAGGCAACGCGCATTGCCATGGTTTGGGTAATCTTCTCCCTGTTCTTCGCCGTTGCTTCCGGTCTTGTCGGACGCGTTGTGCTGGGCGACATTTTAACCGGCGTTAATGCCGAAACCGTTTTCATGGTTATGAACGAACAGTTCTTTAACTCCTTTATGGCTGCCATCATCATCTCCGCTATTTTGGGCGCGATTATGAGTACCTCCTCCGGTCAGCTTCTTGTTACGGCATCCGCCATTTCCACCGACTTTTATCAGGCGCTGCTGCGCAAAAACGCCAGTCAGAAGGAACTGGTTTTCGTCAGCAGAATCGCCGTTATTTTAGTATCTGCCTGCTCGCTGGCGCTGGCCTACAACCCCAACAACTACATTCTTGATTTGGTTGCTTATGCGTGGGCAGGTTTCGGCGCTTCCTTCGGACCGCTGATGCTGTTCAGCCTGTTCTGGAAACGCACCACCTTAAAAGGTGCAGTTGCAGGCGTATTTTTCGGCGGCAGCACCGTACTTTTGTGGAAGGAATGTTTCGCCTACACCGGTCTGTACGAAATCATCCCGGGCTTCATTGTTTCCTGCCTTGCCATCTTTGTTGTCAGCCTGCTGGATAAAAAACCGTCCGACGCTATCATCAAAGATTTTGAAACAACCGAAAAACACCTCAACGATTTATAAATCCCGATAAACAAAAATCCTGCACAGAAATGTGCAGGATTTTTTTATGCCGTTTTAATTTACAGGCTCTGCCCAAGCTTAAAGGCTTCGTCCGGATAATTTGTTTTTGCAACAGCGTCGCGTGTCGGGCAGCTCGCCGCCAAAACCATACCGCGGTCCTGCCAATGCATATAGCCCGCCAGAGTTTGATAGTGCTTTGTAATGCTGCGCATCGTCAGCGGCGTATTGCTGGCCGCAGCAGCCAGCAGCACCGACTGCTTGTTATTGATATCGTAAGTACGCGAATAAAAACGGTCGATAACTGTTTTAATCTGCGCGCTGAACGCGAAATAATACACAGGCGTTACCAGCGCAATTACATCGGCTTCCCTTAATTTTTGGATGGCTTCATTTTCAATATCGTCCTTATGCACGCAAGGCCCGCTCATACCGCAGGTGTCGCAGCCAAGGCACGGATGAATATTGCGGAACGCCGCGTCAAAACGGTAAATTTCGTGCCCTTTGCTCTCTGCGCCTTCGATAAATTTATCAGCCAGTAAATCCGTCGTCCCCTCTTTATGCGGACTGCCGGTTAAAACTACAATTTTCATTCTCATCCCTCGCTTCTTCTGCCGTTAAATGCTCATGCCAAGGCGCTTCGCCTGTTCCGGAAAGTCCGTCGTTTCAATCATCCGGCGCGTGCCGCAGCCGTAACCAAGCACCATGCCCCTATCCTGCCAGTGCATAAATTCAACCAGCGATTTGTAATGGTCAACCAATGCGTCAAAAGTCCAGCCGGAGCTGTTCCACGCCGTCGCCATTAAAATGCTCTTTTTGCCGTCAAAGCGTCGCAACCTGCCGTGCATGCGGTCGATAACCGTTTTCAGCTGTGCCGACATGTCATAATAATACAGCGGCGTTACAAGCACAATTAAATCTGCCGCCAAAAGCTGCGGCATCAGCTCGCGTTCAATATCATCCTTAAAAATACACGGCCCGTCCATCTCGCAGGCGTTACAGCCGGTGCAGGCGTGAATATTCTTAAACGCCGCGTTAAAGCGGAACACATCGTGACCTTTTGCTTCCGCACCTTCAATAAATTTATCGGCAAGTAAGGCCGATGTGCCCGCTTTATGCGGACTGCCTGTTATAACTGCAATTTTCATTTTACCACTCTCTTTTTCTGCTGCGTTATTGGCAGCGGCAAAGCCCGTGCCGGATGTATCGCCGCCAATCATATTCAGGCCACAGCCGCTTAAAAACAGCGTCATTAAGCCCGAACAGCTTACTTTTAAAAATTCCCTGCGGTTCATAAGCTCCCCTCCTGCTTATTTAGTTTCTGTTTTAATTATATTAAGCCGCCGTCCGCCAGTCCAATGCTTATTTTTACTGCCCGGCCATGCCTTTTGGTAATAAAAAATCCCGCAAGGTTGCCCCGCAGGATTTATGCCTTAAACGCATATAAAATTGTCATTTTAAGCATTGGCAATTTTGCCGCCGTTATTTTACAATTAAATTGCACAAGCAGATTTAAAATACCTTCTGCACCAGAAACATATACGCCAGCGTGCCGCCCGCAATGCTCAGCAGCATGCTACGCCGCCAGAAATGCAGTGCCAGCGTAAGTGCCGTGCAGATAAATTCCGGCGCGCCGTGCCATGCGTTAAAAGGCGCGTCCTTTAAGCTGTAAACCACCAGCATGCCCGTAACGGCAAAGGGCAGAACCTTGCCAAGATAGTTTACAAACGGCGGTATTTTGCGCCCGCCGCTGAAAATTATAAAAGGCAGGCTGCGCGTCAGCACCGTTGCCAAAATAATGGCGGCAATCATAATGACGCTTTGCCACACTGTCATTGTCATGCGTGCACCCTCCTTTTAAGCAGGGCAAAAATTGCCAGTATCAAAAGCATTGAAGGTATCATAAAATTTTCCGTGCCGAACACGAACAGGCACAATGCCGACGCTGCAAGCCCTGTCAGCGCCGCGCCGTGGGCATCGGCGTTAAGCCACTGCTCCGCAAAAATTACCACAAACAGCGCAGGCAGTACAAACTCAATGCCTTCTGTGGGTAAATCCAGCGCGCTGCCGATAAGCGCACCCAGCGTTGCGCCCGCCACCCAGTAAAAATGGTTCAGCAGCGTTACAAAAAACATAAACCAGCCGTGGTCAACGCCCTCCGGCACTTTGGTCATGCTGTTGATGGCAAAGCTCTCATCGCACATGCCAAAGATAAGGTAAAACTTTTTCCAACCGGTGTTGCTGTACGGTTTTAACATAGATATAGCGTAAAACAAGTGGCGCGCGTTCAGCATAAACGCCGCCAAAAATGCTGCCAGCGGTTCAAAAGCGCCCAGCAGCAGATTAACCGATACAAATTCCACCGAACCAGCAAAAATGAGTAAGCTCATCAAAAACGGGTACAGCGGCGAAAAGCCCTTGCTGACCATTAAAAAGCCGTAGGACGCGCCGAGAAAAATAAAACTCGCGCCAATCGGCACCGTATATGGAAAGGCCGCCTTAAAAGCCTTTGCTTTGATATTCAAACCAATCATCCCTTAAAAAGTTTAACACGGCGGCAGTTTTATTTAGCCGCCATTGTTGCTATAATAATATTAGAAGTAAATATGCACCGGCCTTACAGCCGCCATTTACTATTTTAACCAACCTGCCGCAAGCTGTCAAACGCTGGCGGCACGCGTTTTAAAATTTTGTAGTTTATATAAACTTTGTTACGCAAATTTTAAAGGAGGCTTTAATATGACCACACAAAAACCTGTCCCCGGCACCGGCGGCGACCATTACATTCCCTATGCCCAGCGCAGCGGCGCGGAATCCGTCGTATACTTTACGCGCGATTTATCCGCCGAAGGGCTGCTGAAAATTTTTAAACGCATTAACGCAAACCTCACCGGAAAAGTCGGCATTAAGCTGCACACCGGCGAACCGCACGGCCCGAACATTATACCGCGCCCGTGGGTTAAAAATTTAATTGAAAAAGCTCTACCCGGCGCTACGGTTGTTGAAACAAATTCCTACTACGAAGGCGGGCGCTACACTACCGAGCAGCACCGCGAAACGCTGAAGATAAACGGCTGGGACTTTTGCCCCGTGGACATTATGGATGAAGACGGTACGGTTGCCCTACCGGTAAAAAATGCCAAATGGTTTACCGAAATGCACATGGGCAAAAATCTGCTGAATTATGATTCACTGTTTGTGCTGACGCATTTTAAAGGGCATGTTAAAGGCGGCTTCGGCGGCAGCGATAAAAACATCGGCATCGGCTGCGCGGACGGGCGCATCGGCAAAAAAGCCATCCATACCACGCCCGGCTCCGACGATATGTGGGATATCTCCGACGAGGAATTTATGGAAAGAATGACAGAATCCGCCAAGGCCGTTGTTGACCACTTTGGCAAAAACATTGCCTTTGTTAACGTAATGCGCAACATGTCCGTATCTTGCGACTGCGAAGGCACGGCGGCTGCGCCTGTGGTAACGCCTAACGTAGGTATCCTCGCCTCGCTGGATATTTTAGCTGTTGACCAGGCCTGCGTCGACCTTGTTTACGCCATGAAGGAGGAAGACCGCCACGCGCTGGTTGAACGCATGGAAACCCGCCACGGCCTGCGCCAGCTGACCTATATGAAAGAGCTGCACATGGGCAACGACAAATATAAACTCATCGACATCGACAACGGCGATAAAGAAATCACCCTCGCTGAAGCAGTAAAAGATGTTGTGCCGTTTGTTGTCGAAAAATAAAACGTACAAATGACTCGAAATCAAACACTCACGCTCCTGCTTAATGCAGGAGCTTTTTTATGCAAACTTATGCAAACAAAAAGCACTGCCGTTTTGACAGTGCTGAATTTCTGGCGGAGAGGGTGGGATTCGAACCCACGGTACGTTGCCGTACAATTGATTTCGAGTCAATCACCTTCGACCACTCGGACACCTCTCCATATTTTGTTAAGACGCTGCAGCTTGTTTGCAAGCGTCTTTATTATTATACTATTTAATTTTGCTTTTGCCAAGAGCGGATTTTAATTAAGCCTGTTTTTGCTGCTTGTTTTCCGCGCGGCGCTGTTTAAAAAAGTCTTTTATAACGGCCGCGCACGCTTCTTCGCACACGCCGCTTTTAACTTCCACGCTGTGGTTAAGGTTAGGGTTGCTTACCACGTTAAAAATGGATTCCGCCGCCCCTGCCTTCACATCCGGGCAGCCGTACACCAAACGCTTCAGCCTGCTGTTCACAATCGCACCGGCGCACATCGGGCACGGTTCCACCGTCACGTACAGCGTTGCATCGTTCAAACGCCAGCGTTCCAGCAAGGCACAGGCTTCCATAATCGTAATCATCTCGGCATGGGCCGTTGCATCGTGCCACGTTTCGCGCATGTTGTGCGCCGCCGATATTACCTTTCCGTCGGCCACCAGCACAGCGCCAATGGGTATTTCGCCGCGCGCGGCAGCTTTTTTGGCTTCTTCTATCGCAAGGTTCATGTAAAATTCGTCAGTTTGCATCAAGTTCCTCCTGTGCCTGCATCAGTTCTTCCCAGCGCTCCATCAGGCGGTCAATCTCCGCCTGCATGGCTTCGTGCTCGTCCGCCAGCCGCTTGCTGTGTTCCAAATCAACATGGTTCGCCGGGTCTGCCATTTGCTTTTCCAGCACGCCCAGCATAGCTTCCTGCTCGCGTATGTTAAGCTCCACCTTTTGCAGCTGCTTTGCCAAATCTTCCGGGCTGTAACGCTTTTGTGCTTTTGCTTTTTTGCCTTGCGGCGATGTTTTAACCTCCGGCGCGGCTTCTTCCTTAACAGCTTTTTTAACAAGCTCTGCCTTAACCGGCGCAGCCTGCTTTCTTTTTTCCTTTTCGGCAAGATAGTATTCGTAATCGCCCTTGTAATCCTGCAAGATGTGGTCTTCTATTTCCCACACACGGTCGGCGATTTCGCCGATAAAATAACGATCGTGGCTGACAACCAAAAGCGTACCGTCAAAGGCTTCCAGCGCCGCTTCCAAGGTTTCGCGCGCCAAAATATCCAGATGGTTGGTCGGTTCGTCCAGAATCAAAAAGTTAGCGCCGTCCAGCACAAGCTTCAGCAAAACAAGGCGTGCTTTCTGCCCGCCGCTGAGCGTGCCGATTTCCTTAAAAACATCGTCGCCGTGGAACAGCATACCGCCCAGCAGCGAACGCGCATGGCCGTCATCCATGCCGTATTCCGTTAAAAAGTTATCCAAAATTGTCTGGCTTTCGTCCAAACGCTCATAGCT
The DNA here is from genome assembly GCA_949295115.1 of uncultured Phascolarctobacterium sp. GTDB lineage: Bacteria > Bacillota > Negativicutes > Acidaminococcales > Acidaminococcaceae > Fusicatenibacter_A. Next base: position 31,827 of record CASFJU010000007.1, on the reverse strand, counting down.
TTGCGAAAAATAGCCTACCTTAACGCGGTTGCCGGTCTGCGCCTTGCCTTTTAGCGGCGCAATTTCGCCCAGCACTGTTTTCAGCAGTGTTGATTTGCCGCTGCCGTTCGGTCCAAGCAAAGCAGCTTTTTCGCCGCGGCGCAGCACTAAATTGATGTCCTTAACCAGCACGTTATCCTTATAACCGACGGTTAAGTCCTCCAAAATCAGCACACGTTCGGCGGATTCCGGCGCAGGCGGCAATTTAAGCTCAAACTCCTCGTTATGCACCGGCGCTTCAATGCGTTCCAGCCTGTCAAGCTGCGACTGGCGCCCGCGCGCCATTTTGCTTTTTATACCAGCCTTAAAACGGCGGATATAGGCTTCCGTGCGCGCGATATAGTTCTGCTGTGCTTCGTAGGCAGCTTCCAGTGTCGCCGTCTGTATTTCCTTCTGCGCCAGATATTTTGTGTAATTGCCCTTAAAGGACTGCAAATGCCCGCCTTCCATTTCCAGAATGCGGGTGGCGACATTATCTAAAAATTTGCGGTCGTGGCTGACGATTAACAGCCCGCCCTTAAAATCCTGCAAATATTTTTCCAGCCATTCCGTCATGCGGATATCCAGATGGTTGGTCGGTTCGTCCAGAATTAAAAAGTCCGGATTTTTGACAAGCGCCGCTGCCAGCAAAATGCGCGTTTTCTGCCCGCCGGAAAAATTCTGCGCCGGTTTCTGCCACACTTCTTCGGTAAAACCGAGCCCGTTCAGCACAATTTTAATGCGCGTTTCATAATTGTAGCCGTCGATATATTCATAACGGCGCGTTACGGAAGCGTATTCTTCCAGAACTTTATCAAGCTCATCGCCGCTAAGGCCCGCGCTTTGTTCTTCCAGCTTCTGCAAACGCGCGCGCAGTTCCAGCACTTCCGGGCAGGAATTCATCATAAACTGCCACAGCGTTCCGCCGCCAATATTGCCAAAGCCCTGCTCAACATAACCGACGCGCGTACCGGCCTCAAAGCGCACGCTGCCGCCGTCGGCATAGCCGTTTTGCAAAAGGCAGCGCAGCAGCGTTGATTTGCCGCTGCCGTTAACGCCGACCAGCCCGATTTTTTCACCTTTATCTACCATAAAGCTGACGCCCGTAAAAACGGTGTTAACGCCAAAGCTTTTCGTCAGATTATCTACAACAAGCTGCATGCTTCATCCTCTATTTCCTGATGTTCTCGAATTGCTATTATATCAAAAAAAGCACGCCCTGCAAAGCAAAAAATAACACAAGCACCGCAAGATGCCTGTGTTATTGAAAATTTTTATTTTATTTTCAGCCGTTATAGCCGTTCGGATGTCCCTGATGCCATTTCCACGCCGTCTTGATAATTTCTTCAACGGTGCTGTGCTGCGGCTGCCAGCCAAGCTCGCTGCGGATTTTTTCGCTGCTTGCCACCAGCACTGCCGGGTCGCCGCTGCGGCGTGCTTCTTCCGCCACCGCAAAATCTACGCCGGTGACGCGTTTGGCTGTTTCAATAATCTCGCGCACACTGAAACCATGTTCGCTGCCGAGATTATAAATCCTGCTGTCGCCGCCGTTTACCAGATGTTTCAGTGCCAGCACATGTGCCGTTGCCAAATCTTCAACGTGGATATAATCGCGCAGGCAGGTGCCGTCCGGCGTCGGGTAATCCGTGCCGAAGATAGAAACCTTATCGCGTACGCCCTGCGCCGTTTTTAAAATCAGCGGAATCAGATGCGTTTCCGGATGATGGTCCTCGCCGATGTCCTCCGTCAGCGATGCGCCCGCCGCATTAAAATAGCGCAGTGCCACATAACGCATACCGTAAGCCATGGCGTAATCCTTCAACATGCCTTCAATTACAAGCTTTGTGCGGCCATAAACATTGGTCGGCTGCGTGGCAAAATCTTCGCAAATCGGCGTTTTGGCAGGTTCGCCATATACTGCCGCCGTACTGCTGAACACAATGTAATCCACGCCGGATTGCTTCATTGCCTGCAATAAATGCAGCGAGCCTTCCACGTTGTTTACATAGTATTTCGCCGGGTCGCTCATGCTTTCGCCAACCAGGCTGCTTGCCGCAAAATGGATAACGGCGTCAATTTCAAACTGCGCCATTACATGCTTGGTAAATTCAATGTCTCGGATATCGCCCTCCACCAGCTGCACATCGTCAGCCACAGCTTCCGGGTGACCGGTGGAAAAATTATCGTACACTATCGGCGTAAAGCCGGCTTCTTTTTTTAAAACATTAACAACGTGCGAGCCGATATAGCCCGCACCGCCGGTTACTAAAACATTCATGCCGTTACTCCTTGTTTGCTTCAACAATATGCGCTAAATATTCCAGCAGCTTGCCGCGCATTTCCGGGCGTTTCAGCGCAAACTCAACCGTTGCTTCAATAAAGCCCTGCTTGTCGCCCACGTCATAGCGGCGGCCTTCAAAATTGTAAGCATACATCGGCTGCTGTTTGGCCAGCACTCGCAAAGCGTCCGTCAGCTGAATTTCGTTGCCGCGTCCCGGAGGCGTATTTTCCAGAATATCAAAAATTTCCGGTGTAATAATGTAGCGTCCCAAAACCGCAAGGCGCGAAGGTGCTTCTTCCTGCGCCGGTTTTTCAACCATGTCGCGCACGGTGTAGGTACGGTCTTCTTCCGTTGGCACGCTGTCGATAATGCCATAACTGGAAACTTTCTCCGGCGCAACCTCCTGCACGCCCAAAACGCTGAAACCGCAGCGGTCGTATACATCAATCAGCTGTTTCAATGCCGGTTTTTCGCTGTCTACAACATCGTCGCCCAGCAAAACCGCAAACGGCTCATCGCCGATAAAGCGGCGGGCGCACAAAATTGCATGGCCAAGTCCGCGCGGTTCCTTCTGGCGGATATAGTGCAGATTGATTTCCGAAATGCGGCGTACCATTTCCAGCTGCTCAAACTTGCCGCTTGCTTCAAGGCTCATTTCCAGTTCCATATTGCGGTCAAAATGGTCCTCAATGGAACGTTTGCCCTTGCCGCTGATGATGATAATATCTTCAATACCGGAAGCCAGCGCTTCTTCGATAATATACTGAATGGTCGGCTTGTCCACAATAGGCAGCATTTCCTTCGGCGTTGCCTTGGTAGCAGGCAAAAAGCGTGTGCCCAAACCGGCTGCCGGTATTACCGCCTTGCGGACTGGTTTAATCGTTGTCATTTCAATCTCTCCTTATGCTTCTTCTCCGCCTATAACGGCCAAAAGTTCCTGCGTTTTTTCTTGCAGCAGCGTTTTGTCGCCGCGCGTTTCCACGTTCAGGCGCATAACAGGCTCCGTGTTGGAAACCCTTACGTTAAAGCGCCAGTTATCATATTCAATGCTCAGGCCGTCCAGCTTGTCAACCTTGCCGCCCTCTGCATATTTTGCTTCAATCGCCGCCAAAACGGCTTTACTGTCTTCAACCTTGCGGTTGATTTCGCCGCTGCACGGGAATTTTTCCATACGCTCACCGACGAGCTCCGAAAGTTTTTTGCCTTCGCAGCACATCAGCTCCGTTACCAACAGCCACGGCAGCATGCCGCTGTCGCAGTACGAAAATTCGCGGAAGTAATGGTGCGCGCTCATCTCGCCGCCGTAAACAACGTCGTTCTGGCGCATGCATTCCTTCATAAAAGCGTGGCCGCTCTTGCAGCGCACGGGCACGCCACCCTTTTCGGCGATGATTTCTTCCGTACTCCACGTCAGGCGCGGGTCATACATAATTTTGCTGCCCGGCAGCTTCTTTAAAAATGCCGCTGCCAACAGCCCGACAATGTAATAACCTTCGATAAATTCGCCCTTCTCGTCAAAGAAGAAACAGCGGTCAAAGTCGCCGTCCCAGGCAATGCCAAAGTCTGCCTTTTCAGCCAGCACCTTATCCGCCGTTACGGCGCGGTTATGCTCCAAAAGCGGGTTCGGCACGCCGTTGGGGAAGCTGCCGTCCGGAGTTTCATTCATCTTTACAAATTCAAACGGCAGGTGTTTGGCAAGTTCTGCCAGCACCGGGCCTGCGCCGCCATTGCCGGGGTTTGCCACAATTTTCAGCGGCTTAAGATTTTTAACGTCGATATAGCTCAACAGATGCTCAATATATTCGGGCATAATGTCTTTTTTAATCAGTTCGCCGCGCTGCTTGCCTGCAACCACAACGTGCGGAAATTCACCGTCTTCCGTAGCCATTTCGCAAATTTCCATCAGACCTGTATCGGCAGAAATCGGCCTTGCGCCGCTGCGCACCAGCTTCATGCCGTTGTAATCCTTCGGGTTGTGGCTGGCGGTTACCATAATGCCGCCGTCAGTTTTTAAATGCGCAGTAGCAAAATAAACCATTTCCGTGCCGCATTCGCCGATGTCATACACAGTGCAGCCGCCGTCGCGCAGCCCTTCAATAGCTGCCGCCGCAAGTTCAGGCCCTGTCAGGCGGATATCATGCCCAACAACGACGCTTTCCGCCGCAAACATGGCGGCAAAAACACGGCCAACACGGTAAGCAAGCTCCGCGTTAACCTCCTGCGGCACAATGCCGCGTATATCATAGGCTTTAAAGGCTTTTTTACTCAGTTCCATCGTATCTCTCCCCGTCAGCATAAATTTCATGACTTATATATTTTCTATTTTAAAAACAAAAATCCTGCCTGTTAAGCAGGATTTTATTAAATTGCATAGCCATGTTCACTTAAAACATTTTCCGCCGCCGCTCCTAAAAACCAGCGGATTAACGAAAAGAATGCCTGACAATTGCCGTTGTCGTCCGGCAGCAAAAAATTTTCTGCAAGGATGTTTAAAAAATCTTCCATTTCCACACCGGCGGCCAGCGCATTTTCAATTTCGTCCTGCAATACGGTGATAACCTCGCGCCGCATGCGCATTAAGCGCGGAGCGTTAAGGTTCAGCTCACGTATCGTGTTGCGCGCCTTGCGCTGCAATTCCGGAGGGCATGTATCTTCATCGACAATCATGCGCCCGGTGTGCGCAGCATAACGGTAAATTCGCACGTCGGCCGGTATCTCCAGCGGGTTTAAAATGCGCTCGTTTATCGGCTTGCCGCCCTTGGGCACATCGCAGCTGCGGTCAATCTTGCGGCGCGAAAAACGCACGTCAGCATCCTCCACATTCGGCTGGCTGCCGCCGTGACACACGCCCAAAAGGTTCTGCCAATCCAGATGGTAATTGTGCACGGCAAAATCCGTTTCGCTCTTGGGATAAAAATGCTCCACGCGGAAGTCGTCAACTTCGCCTTCCTCATCGGCAAATTTAATATTTATTTCGCAGTAAGCGCATAAGCCGTGCTGGTCCTCTAAAAGCCGCCTTTTAACCTCGCGGTAGCCGCGGCGGTTGGCACGGCGGAAATGCTCCCACGTTTCGTCCGGGTACTGCTCCGCAAACTCGCGCAGCGCTTCCGGCGCTTCCGGATTTTTAAAGATTCTTTTCATGCTGCTTCCTCCTGAAGGAACGCATTCTGATATCCATATCCGCACGCAGCAGCGCAGGCTCGCGCCCTGCCGCCCATTTGTCCAGCTTTTTGCGCAGCTCCAGCGCCTCGGGGCAATCCCACTTGTCCTCGCTTACCAAGTCCAGATAACGCTTCAATTCTTTTACAACCGGCACGCTCTGCGGCCTTGTATCTACGTTCTGAATATCCTTCAAAAGCTGGTAGCTTTCCGCGCCGAGCGAAAAGTCCGGCTGGTAAATGTCTATTAAATCGTTGTCCCAACGCAGCGCGCGGATAGATTCCGGCGGCACGGTGGTAAGCACCTGCGGGCTGTGCGTGGTAACAATAAACTGCACCAGCGGGAAAGCCTTGCGCAAATCGTACAGCACTGTCTGCTGCCAGGAAGGATGCAAATGCATATCAACCTCGTCAATGAGCACAATACCCGGCGTCTGCAAAACGGCATTAATGCCAAGGTCCGGGTTCAGGCGCACCATGCGGTAGCTTAAATCCGCAACCATGCTGATAACGCTGCGTGCGCCGTCGCTGAGCGCTTCTATTGGCAAAATGCCGCGCGTTTTATGCTTTAACACAAGGTTCTGGCGCATAAAGCTGTAATCAATGTCAGTCCAGCCCATGCTGCCGATACAGGTTACAATCGCCTGCTCCACTGCTTTAAAAACTTCGCGGTAAGGGTTCTTTTCATTCAAATGCCTTTCGGCGATAATACGCTCAATTTCCATCGCGCTCATTACGGCGTATTTTACCCAGTGCCCGAAATTAACATAGGACGATGTCGATTCAAGGCAATCCGTATAGCCGCTGCTGCGTTCAAGGTCGATGTTTTTCAGCGTGTTGCGCAGCTTGCTGTCGTTCCACATACGCCCCGTGCCGTAATAAGCAATTACCGGCAGCACCACGTTATTGTCATCTTTGGCGCGCAGGGCTTCCACCATGCGGCGTCCGTAGCCGGACAGCGTTTTGGCGTGCTGCATCGTCGTGCGTCCTTTGGCGTTGTTCAGCTCGCGCTGCCATTTTATTTTAGCGCCGTCGACATCGCCCTCCGCACCGATAATTACCGGGTACTGGCTTTTCATGCGCAAAATTTCCAGCTGCGTTTTACCTGCGGTTTCCACCGTCTGGCGCACGTCCGTTTCGTGAATGTTGCGCGCCTTGCCGTCTGCAAAGCAGGAAAGGTACGGTCCCAAAGCAATCGCCACCGCGTCGAGGATGGCAGTTTTGCCCTGCCCGTTTTCGGCGACGATAACCGTCAGATCCTTATCAAAATCAATTTCAAATTTATCATAACAACGGAAGTTTTCGAGATACAGTTTTGAAATATACATACGCCCACCCCGCTTTTACTATCTGTTTTTATTTTACCACATCTGCCCAAAATTTGCCCCGCAAATAAAAAATCCGCAGCTGCGTTAAAACAACTGCGGAAAATTTTATGCTTCTTTTTCTTTAACAACCATGCTGTACACAAGGCCGATAGCAAGCCCGACAACGGAAGGAGCCAGCCAGCCGAAGCCGACGTCGTAAAAAGGAATTACGCCCTTCAAGGTTGCTTCCAAAGCTTTCAGCGGCACACCGGCAGCGTTCAGCCCGTCGATAATGGCAAACACAATGGTAAACGCCAGAGTGCTGCGGTATACGCAGGCACGTTTAACCGGCATAAATGCCATCAGCACCAGCACAATAACGATTGGATATAACAGGCACAGCACCGGCACCGACATGGAAATAATTTTGGTTAAACCCACGTTGGAAACGGCAAAGCTGAAAATGCAAATTGCAGCGGCAATGCGCTGATACTGCATTTTACCTTTAACAACGCCTTCCAGATAAGCACCGGCGGATACCGTCAGGCCGATACTCGTCGTCAGGCAGGCGAAGAAAATCATCAGGCACAGCACCACGTTGCCCGCAGTGCCCATATAGTAATTGGCAATAGCCGAAAGCGCAATCGCGCCGTTATCGGATACGCCCAAAATTTCAACGCTCGTCGCGCCGGTATAGGTCAGCGAAAAATAAATCGCCGCCAACAGCACCGCCGCAATAATGCCAGCCATAATGCAGGTTTTCGTCAGCACGCTGCCTTCGCTGATGCCGCGCACTTTGATGGAATCAATAACAACCGTGCCGAAAAGCATTGTTGCCAGAAGGTCCATCGTGTAATAACCTTCCTGAAAGCCCTTCAGGTACGGCATGGTGGCGTAATAACCGCCCGCCTGCTGCGGCGCGCCCATCGGGCTCATAAACACCTGCACCACTAAAATGGCAATACTGATTAACAGCAACGGCGTTAAAACCTTGCCTACCCAGTCAACAATTTTGGAAGGGTTAACGGAAAGAAAATACGTTACCACAAAAAAGAACAGTGAATAAAGCACCAGGCCCAAATCGTAGTTCTGCGCCGAAATAAACGGCAGAATGCCAACGTCAAACGACACCGCCGCCGTACGCGGGATAGCGAAAAACGGCCCGATGGTCAATACCGTTACCACAATCAAAAGCTTGGCAAATTTAGGGTGCACCGGCAGCGCCAAAGCCTCCGGGTTGGAAGCGCGCAAAAGGCCGATAGCGATAATGCCCAAAAGCGGTATGCCTACGCCGGTAGTACAAAATCCGGCTGCGGCCGGTATAAAATTAACGCCGGCCGACTGCCCCAGCGCAGGCGGAAAGATTAAGTTACCCGCGCCGAAGAACGAAGCAAACAGCATTAAACCTATCGGCAAAATTTCCATAAATGTAAGTTTTTGTTTCATAAGGTCTCCAAAGTTTTTAAAAATTAAGGCTGCTTGTTAAGACAGCCTTAACTTTGTTTTATTCCCTATCAGTCAATCAGTAAACGGTAGTATTTCTTTTTGCCCTTGCGGATAAGCAGGCTCTTTTCAGCGTCGAACATTTCCGGTGCCAGCTGCATTTCAGCGTCGCTGACAGCATTATCGCCGATGTAAAGGCCGCCCTGCTGCACCATCTGCCTTGCTTCGCGTTTGCTGCTGAACACTTTGGCAGCAGTCAGAACATCAATCAGTTTGGCGCTTGCCTGTTCAGCAGTCAGGTTAATGGTCGGCACGTCGGTCATGGCACCGCCGCCGCCAAAAAGCGCTTCGGCAGCCTGTTTGGCTTTTTCGGCTTCCGCTTCGCCGTGTACAAGTTTGGTAACTTCGTAAGCCAGTACCTTTTTAGCTTCGTTAATGGCAGAATCCTTCAGGCTGCCCAGACGGCGTACTTCGTCCATCGGCAGGAAGGTTAAGAGCGCTAAGCAGTTTTCCACGTCGCTGTCGTCAACATTGCGCCAGTACTGATAAAAATCATACGGGCTGGTTTTTTCCGGGTCAAGCCACAGCGCGCCTTTTTCCGTTTTGCCCATCTTGCGGCCGTCGCTGGTAGTTAAAAGTTTGCAGGTCATGCAAAAAGCAGGTTTCTGCTCCTTGCGGCGGATAAGTTCCACGCCTGCCAGCATGTTGGACCACTGGTCGTCGCCGCCCATTTCCATTACGCAGCCGTATTTTTTATTCAACGTCCAAAAATCGTACGCCTGCATAATCATATAGTTAAATTCAAAGAAAGATAAGCCGCGTTCCAGACGTTTTTTAAAGCATTCTGCCGTCAGCATGCGGTTAACGGAAAAATGCACGCCTACTTCGCGCAGCAGTTTAATGTAGTTTAAATCAAGCAGCCAGTCGGCGTTGTTGACCATAATTGCCTTGTCGTCCGTAAAATCAATAAAACGGCTCATCTGCTTTTTAAAGCAGGCAATGTTGTGCGCAATAAATTCCGGCGTCAGCATTTTGCGCATTTCGTCCTTGCCGCTCGGGTCGCCAACCATGCCGGTACCGCCGCCCAAAAGCACAATCGGGCGATGCCCCGCTTTTTGCATGTGGCTCATTGCCATCAGGGCGATAAAATGGCCGACATGCAGGCTGTCTGCCGTCGGGTCAAAACCGATATAAAAAGTGATTTTCTCCTTTTCGAGAAGTTCACGGATTTCTTCTTCGTGCGACATTTGTTTTAAAAAGCCGCGTTCTTGCAGAACGTCAAAAACTGACATCAATCTTCCTCCAGTCCAAATAAAAAATCGCATTAAGCCATAATATGTATTATACAACTTAATGCGACTATTGGCAAATTTTACAGTTCGGAAGTGCAGTGCGGGCAGCGGGTTGCGTCATCGGCAATCGGCTGACGGCAGAACGGGCACAGTCTCGGTTCCGGTTCCGGAGCCGGTTTCGGGCGGAAACGGTTGATTTGTTTAATTACAATAAATACGGAAAATGCAATGATTAAAAAGTTAATAACGGTATTGATGAACAAACCGTAGGACAGTACCGGTGCGCCTGCATCAGCTGCTGCTTTCAGGGAAGCGTAATCTTTGCCGTCCAGCGCGATGAACAGATTGGAAAAGTCAATTTTGCCAATCATCATGCCCAGCGGCGGCATAATTACGTTGTTTACCAACGAAGTGGTAATCTGCCCGAAGGCACCGCCTATTACAACACCTATTGCCATGTCCAGTACGTTGCCGCGAACGGCGAAATCCTTAAATTCACTATAAAAGCTCATTTTTTCAACTCCTGTTTAATTTTTTGATAATATATTGTATCTTATATTTGTGTATTTTGTCAAGAATGAAACACTTGACGATGTTACGGCAATAAACTATAATTAAGTTTGTAAAAGCTAAAGGAGGAAGAACAATGAGAGATGATCTGGTAGTACCGGGCGAACACGAAGAAGACTTTGTCCTGGCAAGGGATGCCAAAGTCGTTACCGTTCCCTTTTCGCCTTTGGAATTACGTATGTCTAAAGAAAAACCTTATCTGATGGAAGGCCTGGCAAAATTAAAAGAAAAACTCGGCCAGGACGATTTTAAACGCCTCATCAGCAAAGTTCACAATATTAACCTCAGCGGCGACAGAATTTTAATCGTTGCCGAAAGCGAACTGCACCGCACCAACATTGAACGCGAATGCCTGCAGCACATTGCCGAAGCATTTAACGTTAAATTCATCCGCGTTGTGGTTGAAGGTTAAAAAATTTTTAAAAAGTTGTTGACAAATCGTTAAAAATTCTCTATAATACATTTTGTTGCAGTAAGTAACACCCAGTCGGGGCGTGGCGCAGTTTGGTAGCGCGCTTGTTTCGGGTACAAGAGGCCGTGAGTTCGAATCTCGCCGCCCCGACCAATTAAAAAATCAGCCGCAGAAATCAATCTGCGGTTTTTTTATGCCTCTTTTTAAAACAGTACGCTTTTACAACAATTTTTCGCGCTTTAGCGCAGATAAAATGCACAAAAATATTGCATTAGCCCGCGTTAGTAGTATAATATTGACAGTGAAAAAGTTTTTATTTGGGAGGGTCTTCTTTGAACGATAAATTTAAAAAAATCGTAGCCGTACTGGCAACGCTTGCGGTTTTGACAGGCGGCTGGTACTTTTTTTACTGGCTTAAATCTCCGCAGCATTCCGTTTTACTGATTGCTGACGCCGTCCGCCAGCACGATTTAAACACCTTTGAAAAACATGTTGATATGGATACGCTGTACGGTCATGCATACGACGATGTGGTTGCCGTAACCTTCGGCGCGGATAAGGATGCCAACCCGATTATTGTCGCCATTGTAAAGGGCATTAAAGGTCTTGCAGTACCTTTGCTGGAAAACGAAACCCGCAGCTACATTATGCACGGCGACAAGCCGGAAAACGAAACCGAAGCGCAGCAGCAGGTTGCGCCCGGCAGCGAAAGCGGTGCAGAAATTGTAGACAACCTGAAAGACCGCACCGGTTTTGGCGCTTTAAAATTTGATGGCGTGGAAAGCAGCGACGTTGACGGCGAAACAGCAATTGTCGGCATTAAACTGCACGATGAAAGCTTAAACCGCGATTTTATTTTAAAAATTAAAATGCAGCAGCTGGATGACGGCTTGTGGCGTTTACTGCAAATAACCAATTTACAGGACTTTATGAAACAGCGTGAAGCCGCCGTTAAAGACAAACTGGCAGAACTTAACAAACCCATTGCCGAAAAAATTGCCCAAAACGTGCAGCTTGATAAAAAACTTCTGCAAATCACATCCGTACACTACTCCGCCATCATCCGCATGCTGGAAAGCGAACTAACCTTAACCAATACCTCAGGCAAAAACATCAACTATATTGCCGGTATGCTTGAACTGTATGGCGACGACGGCCGGATTTTTTACAGCGGCAGCTTTGCCAGCAATTCCGTACTGCAAAACGGTACCAGCAAACTTTACAAATTCGATTTTGAACTGAACCCCTACGTCAACGAAGACGCACAGGTCATCAACAGTGACCTCAGCAAAATTAAATGGAACGCCTATTTAACCAACGTCGCCTTCGACGACGGCACTTCGCTGGATTACCTTACGGCTTTACCGGAGAAATAAATTATATAAGCAAAAACGGAGCACATAATTGTGCTCCGTTTTTTATTGCTATTTTTATATTATCCTTTTACTTCCGCAGGCAAAGGTTCGCCTTTTAAGCCTGCGATAATGTTTTCTGCCGCCAGTTTCGCCATGGCGTCGCGTGTTTCCACGGTTGATGTGGCAATGTGCGGCGTTACGGTAATATTGTCAAGCGTCAGCAGCTTGTGGTCGCCGGGCAGTGGTTCCGGGTCGGTAACATCCAGCGCGGCGTAAGCAACTTTTTTGCTTGCCAGCGCGTCATACAGCGCGTCCGTATCCACAATTTTGCCGCGGGCAATGTTAATAAAACGGACGCCCTGCTTCATAGCGTCAAACTGTGCTTTGCCGAACATTCCCTTTGTTTCCGCTGTCAGCGGCACGGTTACAAGTATAAAATCAGCCGTCTTTAACAGCTCATCAAAACTTACATAGCTCGCGCCCAACGCAGCGTCATCCGTGCGGCGGTGGCGGTTGTGGTAAATAACTCGCATATCGCTTGCTAAAGCACGTTTAACAACCCTGCTGCCGATATCGCCCATACCAACGATGCCCAGCGTCTTACCGGCCAAATCCACGCCAAAGCCCAAGCCCTTGCGCTCGCCCCATTTGCCGCTTTCCACATGCTGCCAGCCGCGCGCAATTTTGCGGGCGCTGTCAATAATCAGCCCGTAGGCTAAATCCGCCACGGCGGGAGAAAGTACGCGCGGTGTATTGCCAACCTTAATACCGCGTGCATGGCAGGCAGCAATGTCGATATTGTCATAACCGACGGAAGCCTGCGCAATGACTTTTAATTTAGGCGCTTTTGCCAGAAGCTCGTCATTAATTTTTATGTTGCCAATGGAATACAAAGCGTCCGCCTGAGCCAGCCAGCCGTCAAAAATGTCCGCCGGTGTGCGCCCGCCTTCCTTCCATGCCAGCAGATTGGTTTCGGCGTCCAGCAGGTCATACGCCGTTTGGCGCAGCTTGCCGCTGGTAACTACCGTCATCTGTTTTAAATCTGCCATATTTTCACATCCTTATTTTCTTAAAGGCAGCGGCGGCAAAATCTCAATCCAATACCCATCAGGGTCGGCGATGAAATAAATGCCCATTTTTTCGTTTTCGTAAACTACGCAGCCCATTTCTTTGTGTTTGGCGTGCGCTGCTTCATAATCTTTGGCCATAAATGCCAGATGGAATTCGTTGTCGCCCAGGTTGTAAGGCTCCTTGCGGTCGCGCAGCCAGGTCAGCTCCAGTTCAAAATTGGTTTCACCGTCACCGAGATATACTAAAATAAAGCTGCCGTCTTCAGCAGTGATGCGCCTTACTTCCTTCAAGCCCAGCGCTTCTTCGTAAAAATACATGCTTCTTCCCAGTTCGAGCACATTAAAATTGTTGTGCACGAATTTAAATTTCAACTTATCCATGCTTTCCTCCTTATGTATTCAAAAAGATTTGCTTAACAAGCAGAATCGCCATCGCCGCTGCGGCAACAACCTTGCCCACAATAGCAATAAATTGCAGCTTGGCAGCCTTCCACGCCAGTTCAAAAGCGTCGTCGCAGTCCATAGTTTGCGAATATTCATACACAAACGCCATGACAAACGAGCCCATTGCGCCGCCCAGCACGCTGCCGAACACAGGGAACACGCCCGTGCCGAGCACCGCGCCGATGAAGGTGCCGATGCCAATCAGGCCAACCACGCTCCACGGCAGTTTATGCCTGCGGATGCCGAAAAACGATACTACAAACTCCCATAATTCACCAAAAACATAAATCAGCACCAGCGCGGATAAAATGCGCCCGTCAAAATATTTTGCTTCGTCAAAACAGGCAAATCCTACCCCCGCCAAAAGCATCAGCGTGTTGCCAGGCAATCCCACCAAAGTCAACAGCGGTCCGACAATTACAATCAGGGCTGCTGCCAATGCTTCCAAGAAATATTCCATAACCTGCCTCCTTATGTTAATCGCTGACAATATTATAACACAAACCGCAGCGTATTATCTTGTAAGTTTTGTGAATTATTGTTTTTAAGCCGTCAAAATGTTAAAATGTTTATAATAAATCTTTTAAGGAGCTTGTATGGAACAGATTATTGAAATGTTAACGCCGTGGGCAAAACCGGTTATGGTTTTCTGCGGCTTTATGCTGGTACGCTATATTTACCGCACGGTGATACTGCGTTTTTTAATGCTTTTAAACAACAAAATGTCGTTTGAATACGGCGGCGATATTTTAGACGCTTTCGCCAAGCCGATTCACATTTACCTATTCATTCTCGGCGTTTATGCGGCGCTGAACTGCTCGCCCATCACCTTCGTCACCGACCATCCTTCGATTGACAGGCTTTTGCGCAGCAGCTTTATCATCTGCATTTTCTGGGGCATTTTTAACATCAGTGATATTACGCATGGTTTTGCTCTGCGCCTTTTAACGCGTGCCGATATCCACATCGAAGAATCGCTGGCCAATATTCTTTCCACCATGATGCGTATTTTGCTGGCCGTTATCGCCACGCTGATGGTTGCCAAGGAATGGAACTACGATATGAGCGGCCTGCTCGCCAGCTTGAGTATCGGTTCTTTGGCGCTGGCCTTTGCCGCCAAGGACGCTTTGGCCAACGTATTTGGCAGCTTCGTCATCATTCTGGACAAACCGTTTAAAGTCGGCGACTGGATATCCGCCAACGGCGTAGAAGGCACGGTAGAAAAAATTTCCTTCCGCAGCACCTGTATCCGTACCTTCCCGCAGGAGCTGGTGTATGTGCCGAACTCACTGCTTTCCAACACGCCGATTATTAACTATACCAAGCGCGAAAAACGCCGCCTGGAATTTTTGCTGGGCGTTACTTACGACACCACGCACGACCAGATGCAAAAGCTTGTGGCTGATATCCGCAGCTACCTGCAAAGCAGCGACCTTGTGTACAACGACAACGTGATGGTTTACTTCCGCGATTATGCGGACAGCAGCCTGAACATTGTTGTTATCTGCTACACCAAAGCCAGCGACACCGACGGCTATCTGGCGGCGCGCGAGCAGATTAACCTTGATATTATGAAGATTCTGGAAGCTGACGGCGCAAGCTGTGCCTTCCCCAGCACCAGCGTTTATTTTGAAACGCCGCTTAAAACCGAAAACAAATAATTACGTGCCAAGTTTAAAAGGCAGCCTGCACATCAGCAAGCTGCCTTTTTTGTTGTGTTTAAAGTTTTTCCGTTTCGCTATTTTCATGCGGCTCGTCAAAATCATTTTCAAAGCTTTCCGCCTGATACAATTTTTTGTTAATTACGCGGCTGCGGCGTTCTGCCGCTTCGATATGCCCGCTGGCCTCCTGCAATTTTTTGCGCGTTTTATCAAGCAGCGCCGCAAAAACGGTAAAGTCCTGCTTGACACCGGCAATAATACGCCACACTTCGCCGGTACGTTTTTCTATCGCCAAAGTACGGAAGCCAACCTGCAGGCTGTTTAAAAGTGCTGCCAGCGTCGTCGGTCCGGCCACACATACACGGTACTTGCGCTGCAATTCTTCTAAAAGTCCGGTAATATTCACTGCTTCGGCAAAAAGCCCTTCCGTCGGCAGGTACATCACGGCAAAATCGGTGCTGTACGGCGGGCAGACATATTTGCTGTTAATATCGGCGGCTTCGCTTTTAAAGCGTTTTTCAAGCTGTTTTAAGGCTGCGTCGGCAGCAGCGGCATCGGCATTTTCGCGTGCTTCCAATAGGCGCTGGTAATCCTCCTGCGGAAACTTAGCGTCCACAGGCAGCCACACCGTCTGCTCGCTTTTGCCCGGCAGCTTCAGCGCAAACTCCACGCGTTCAGCAGAACCGGGTTTAACAGCGACATTTTCCGCATACTGCTCAGGCGCAAGCATATCCTGCAACAGCACTTTAAGCTGCATTTCGCCCCAAATGCCGCGGTTTTTAACATTACTTAAAATGCGTTTTAAATCTCCAATGCCGCCCGCAAGGCTCTGCATTTCGCCAAGCCCTCTATGCACTTCTTCAAGCCTGCGGCTGACAAGGCTGAAGCTTTCTCCCAAACGGCGTTCTAAAGTCGCATTCAATTTTTCATCGACAATAGCGCGGATTTGCTCCAAATTTTTCTCGGTCGATGCACCGATTTTATCAAAGCGTTTATCAAGCTGTTCGCTTAACCTGTCCGCCGCCGACTGGTTTTCCAATCGCGCCGCCCGCGCCAGCGTTGCCTGTTCATTGCGCAAATCGCGCAAACCTTCGTACATACGCCGTTCCGTCGCTTCAAACTGACGGACAATCTCCAGTAAATCACTTTCATCTACGGCATTGCTGCGATTGCGGTACAGCACCGCCAAAACAACCAGCTGCAAAACTATTATTAAAATAAGTATTATCGTCGTTAAATCCATAATTAAACCTTTCGTAAAATTAAAAAGTATCAAAATAAAGGTTATCCATATTTCAACCCACACCGTACTACGTACGGCGACAATGCCAAAAAACCAATCCGTGCGTTCACGGCCATTTCAATCCACGCCGTACTGCGTACGGCGACATCGTTCATAAGCGTTTTAACTCTTGTGATATTATTTCAATCCACGCCGTACTGCGTACGGCGACAGTACAAAAATAAACCCTCTTTAAAATCAAATTTGTTTTTATAAATGTGCGAACAACATAATATAAACTATTTAAAGCAATAAAATATATATCACAATAATATGTTCACTTAATCTTCGCGCAAAATGACTTCAATCTATTTTTACTTATTTATTTTAACATTTTACGGTTGTTTTGACAAAATGTTATTAAAAAATGCAGAAAAGCCGTTGGCAAAATGCCAACGGCTTTAATTATTCTAATATTAAGCTGTTGTAAGGTTAAGATTAGAAAGTGAATACAACTTCGGACCACAGAGTCTGTTCATCATATTCGCCTTCGCGAGCTTCGAGGTCGTAGTATTTAACAGCTGCTACAATGTTTTTAGCAAGAGCAACGTTAGCACCTACTTCATAACCTTTGAAACCATCATCTTCAGTTACGAAATCAAACGGAGCATAACCGTCAATGGTGTGTTCAAGGAAGGTAGAAGCCGGCTGATCATAGTAGTTAGCATAAATGCCCCAGCTGCCAGGAGTGGAAGCTTTAGCACCTTTGTATGCCAAGCCTGCTGCCCAACCATTGCTGTCGCCATCACGCTGATCATCGCCATGGAGATATTCAGCAGTAAGTTTCAGGTCTTTAACAACCGGAACAGCTACACCTACGTTCCAAATCTCGTTATCATTAAAAGTATCAGCTTTGTAGTAGGTTACATAGGAATCAAATGCACCAAGTTTAGCGCTCAGGTCAACTGCATAGAGACGATCGCCATCTTCTAAATCGCCTTTCACATCATCCAAGTTATCCCAAGTACCACTATCAACAGCTTTACCTACATAACCAGTCAATTTAACATCTTTACCATAGGAAAGGATACCACCATCAACAGTAGCATCGATTACACTACCAGTATGAAGTTTGAAGTCCTGACGGCCAGCCATAACTTTAACGCCGCCAACTTTACCGGTTACATAAGCCCAGTTCAGTTTTACATCATCTTCACCTTTGTTGCCATAGGAATTACCATTTGCATCTTTTCCATCATAATACTGGCTGTTTTCAAAACGTCCGGTATAGGTCCAGTCTTCGTTAATTGCACCGTTTACGAACAGACGGGTACGCAGACGGCCTTCATGGGATTTAGCATCGCCATCAACATCACGATAGGAAGCACGGATCTGACCGGTGATTTTTACGTTGTCGGATTTTTTCTCAAGGTTAGCTACGCGAACACCAAGGCTGTCCAGTTCGTCTGCGAATTCAGCAGCCAGTTTGTCTACGTTAGCGCCGTTTGCCATAGCTTTTGCTACGATCTGTGCCATTTCATAACGGGTCATCAGTTTGTCGCCACCAAAGGTGCCGTCGGGATAACCGGTTACAACGCCTTCTGCAGCCAGTTTGTTAACTGCGTCATAAGCCCAGTGGCCGGCCGGTACATCGCTGAACGGGTTAGCTGCATAAGCGGAAGCAGTTACGCCGAGAGCCATAGCCATTGCAAGTACTAAAGATTTTTTCATAATGTATTCCTCCTCAGGAACGTTTATTTTTATAAAACGCCTGCGGATAAAGCCTGTCTTTTCGTCAGCTGCTTCGTGCGAGTCTCCTGGTTTCCTCTACTCTGCCAACCAATTACTTCGACATTTTTTACCTTTAGGCACTTTATAAACAATAACAATAGTCAAGTGACTCCTCAGTCTCACTCAACTTACATATATTCTAACTCATAAATTCTGAAAATTCAAGTTTTAAATGTAAAATTTTTACAAAATTTTCAAATTTACTATTTTATCTCTCACTCCGGCACCTGCACCTGTGCTGTCAGGATGTTTTCAATCGCAAGGCCGACGCCGTCGTTATCGTTGCCGGCGGTTATCATTTTAGCTTCGCGCTGCACCTGCGGTTTGGCGTTGGCGACTGCCACACCAAGGCCTGCGTTTTTAATCATGCTTAAATCATTATTGCTGTCACCGATGCACATAATTTCTTCCGGCTTGATGCCGAAGCTTTCAGCAAGCTGTTTAACTGCCTGCCATTTGTTTACGCCCGGTTCCATCAGTTCCAAGTAGTTATCTTTGGAACTTGTTACATCAACCTTACCTTTAAATTTTTCGGCAACGTCCTGCCATGTCGCTTCAAATTTGTCGCTCGTCGTCATCAAAAGCAGCTTGTTGGGCGCTTCGGTAATATGGTAAATATCCTCGCCCAGCGCAATCGGTTGAATGCCTGAAATTTCCGCATAGCGGCGCGAATATTCGTTTTCTTCTTTAACATAAAGTTTGTCGCCCATGTAAACCTGCACGTAATGCCCCTGCTGTTTAACGTAGTCCAGAAGCGCCAGCGCCGTTTCCAGCTTCAGCGGATGATTAACGTAAACCTTGCCGCTGAGCGCGCCTTTTACCAGCGCCCCGTTGTAGGATACCAGCGGCACATCAAGCCCCAGCTTTTGCGCGTAAGGCTGCATGGAGCAGTACATGCGCCCGGAAGCAAGCGTAAAAACAATGCCCGCCTCAATGGCTTTTTTAATGGCGGCCTCGTTGCGCGGAGAAATCTGGCGGTTATTATTTAAAAGCGTATCGTCCATATCACTGGCGATGAGTTTTATCTGCATGGTATTGCACCTTCCTTATATAAGTATAGTTTTATTATATCACACCACCGCCACAAAAAGCTTTGCTTTTGCGCGCCGCTAAAGTATAATAGTAACAGCAATATTTTCAGGTGGGAGAATTATGTTTGAAGATTTTTTAAAACGCATGACAAGCGGCTTTGCCGGAACAATGTTTTTAATTACCCTGCCCATTGTAATGCTGGTAGTTGGGCTTTTGTGCTACACCCTTCTGGGGATGTTCGGCCTTGAAGCTTATGCCATCAGATTGGCGTGGGGCACGGCGGTTATTGCCGGTGCAGTGTTCGGCTACAGCTGGAACAAATTTTTAAACCCCAAAAACAAATAAAAAGAACCGGCATTGCCGCGTTTGGCACTGCCGGTATTTTTTACTGTCCGTTCAAAAGTTTTGCCGCTTTAATTAAGTCCCCAAGGGTATAATTTTCTATGCCGCCGTCAAGCTCTGCTGCTTCCGCCTTGGGGCGGATGGCAGGAGTACCGTATAAAAGCGAATCAGTTTCCACATCAAAAAGATTGGTAAGCTGGTTAAGCATGGTTACGGTAATGCCGCAGCGTCCGCGCTCCAGATTGCTCATGTGCGTTTGCGTTACGCCCAGAAGCTTGGCAAGCTCGGATTGGCTCATCATTTTTTTGACACGCGCCAACCTGATGTTGGCACCGATTTTTTTGTTGTCTATAACTCGCTGTACAGACATAAGAATTCCCCCTTGTTTGGACTTAATTTGCGATTACTTCTTCATTTATCTTTCGGGTAAAACCGCTAAAAGATTGCTTTTACTTTAACTACTAAATTATTATACACGATTTTTGAGATTTTAGCCACAAAAATTTTATATTTTATGCAAAATAACGTAATTTAAATAAAAGTTGCCTCTTTTTTAATATTTAAGATAAAATTTATTATATTAAATATAATAGAAATTTTACAAATGAAAATAACAGCCTGCCGTATTTTTACAGCAAGCTGTTATTTTTGTTTCAGCAATTAAAAAATTTTCTTAATTTCTGCCGCTACGTCGTCCGCTTCGTCCAGATTTTTAACCAGAGCGCATAACGCTTCCGCTTTTTGCCTGCCGCAGATTGGTTCGGCAAGCGTCATAAATTTTTCCGCACTTTCTTCCCAGCTCATCGGGTTATCCGGGTCGCCTTTGGGGTAATCAACCTGCATAGCGTGCTGCGTACCGTCTTTTAAGGTAATGATGATTCTGGACGCCAGTTTATCGGGCGCGGCCTTATTGATGGCTTCCTGTTCCGCATCTTTAGTGACGGTAATTTTTGCCATCAGCCGCTGCATGGCTTCGCTTTCGCGTATCTGCGTGCTGAATTCGTCGATGCCGGCACGCCCGTACAGCAGCGCCGCCGCCACGCAGTATTGTATGCTGAACTTACAGCCGTACACATTCTGCGGCGCAGGGTTGTTGATAAGAAAATCGGTAATGTTGTTGACTTTAAGTTCCACACTCTCAATAATATCCGGCGTAATGCCGTGCTTGCCGCGCAAAACCTGCGCGCCGTAAATTGCGGCGTGGGCGTGCTTGCAACAGGCGTAAGGCTTAAAGGAGTTGTGCTGAATTTTTAAATCGTCATAGGTAAGGTTTTCGGTAATTTTTTCCAGCCGCGGTGCTTCCGACAGCGCAGGGCAAAAACCTTTTTCGCCTTCCAAAATTGCGCTTGCCGCCGTAAAACCGTTTTGCGCAAGGTACGCCGAAAATACGCCTGCACTTGCCGCTTTGGCGGAATGCAGGGCTTTGCTCATCGCGCCTTCTTTTAAAAATTCCCACAGACCGGCTGCCTGCGTACCGGCGCTGCCAAAGCACATGTTGGTCTGTTCTGCCGTCAGCCCCAGCAGTGACGCCGCTGCCGCCGCACTGCCGAAGATACCTGCCGTGCCGGTGGTATGCCAGTAAAAGTAGGATTCCGGTATAATCGCTTCGCCGGCACGCGCTCCTGCTTCGTACCCGGCACACACCGCCGCCAGCAAAGCCCTGCCGCTTTTATGCTCCGCTTCCGCCACAGCCATTGCCGCCGGTACAACCACCGTTGCCAGGTGGATAATAGAAGCGTTGTGCAAATCGTCAAAATCAAGCGTATGCGACGCCGCGCCGTTAACCATGGCCGCATTGTAGGCGTCGACGCGCCTGCTGCCGCCGTCAAACACAGTTGCGTCGCCCGTGCCGCACATTTTCAGCGCCACGCTGCGTAAAATTTTTGCCGGTTCTTCGTGCGCACCGCGGATTGCAACGCCGAGCCAATCCAGAATGCATTGTTTGGCAACCGCCACCGCCTGCGCGGGCAGCTTATCGTAAGTCATTTCCGCCGTAAATTTCGCCAGTTGAGCAGTTTCATTCATAAGCTGTTCACCTGCTTTCTATCATCAAAACATGCTGCCGCTTTGTTTGTATTCACCAAATTCTTCGCGCAACACGCCGCAGATTTCACCCAGCGTTGCATAAGTTTTAACAGCATCGATGAGGTACGGCATCAGGTTTTCCGTGCCTTTGGCCGCTTCGCGCAGTTTGGCAAGCGATGCCTGCACGGCTGCGTTGTCGCGCCCTGCTTTCATTTTGTTCAGGCGTGCCACCTGGCGCTCGCCCACGCTTAAATCGGCAGTCAGCACATCCTGCTCTGCCATTTTTTTGTTATCGGCAAATTTGTTGACGCCGATAACGGTGCGTTTGCCAAGCTCTACATCATGCTGGTATTCGTAAGCGTGCGCCGCCATTTCCTGCTGCATGTAGCCCTGTTCGATTGCCGCAACGGCGCCGCCCATTTTATCAATTTTGGCAATATATTCATAAGCCTCTTGCTCAATTTTATCAGTCAGGCTTTCGATGTAATAAGAACCTGCCAGCGGGTCGATGGTATCGGTTACGCCGCTTTCGTAAGCCAAAAGCTGCTGCGTGCGCAGAGCCAGCGTTGCGCTTTCTTCCGTCGGCAGGGCAATGGCTTCGTCGTAAGCACAGCACGCCATGGACTGAATGCCGCCGAGAACGGCGCTCATAGCCTGCCAGGTAATGCGCACCACGTTATTAAGCGGCTGCTGTGCGGTTAAAACGCTGCCTGCCGTATGCACATGCACGCGCAGCATCTGCGCTTTGGGCACGGTCGCGCCGTAGCGTTCCTTCATAATGCGCGCCCACAGGCGGCGTGCCGCACGGAACTTGGCAACTTCGCTGAAGAAATCAAGCCCCGCCGTAAAAATCCAGCTGATGCCGGGGGCAAAGTCATCAACCTTCTGCCCTGCTTTAATCGCTGCGTCGATATACGCCATGGCATTGGCAAAGGCAAAGGCAATTTCCTGCACTTCGGACGCGCCTGCTTCGCGGATATGGTACGCGCCAACGCTGATGGTGTTCCATTTGGGGATATTTTTGGAGCAATATTCAAAAGTATCGGTAATTAAGCGCATGGACGGGCGCGGCGGGAAAATATAAGTACCGCGCGCGATATATTCTTTTAAAATATCGTTCTGGATTGTGCCTTTCAATGCTTCCGGCGCAACGCCCTGCTTTTCGGCAACGGCAACGTACATGGCCAGAAGCACCGCCGCCGGTCCGTTAATTGTCATGGAGGTGCTGACTTTATCCAGCGGGATGCCGTCAAACAATGCTTCCATATCGGCCAGCGAGTCAATGGCAACGCCAACCTTGCCGACTTCGCCGTGGCTTAATTCGTGGTCGCTGTCAAGGCCAATCTGCGTCGGCAGGTCCATAGCAACGGAAAGGCCGGTCTGCCCTGCTTCCAGCAGATATTTATAGCGGGCGTTGGTTTCTTCCGCCGTGGCGAAACCGGCATAAGCGCGCATCGTCCACAGGCGTCCGCGGTACATCGTCGGCTGCACGCCGCGCGTAAAAGGATACTGCCCCGGGAAACCGAGCTTTTCGCCGTAGTCAAAGCCTTCTACATCCAGCGGCGTATATAAACGCTGCGCCGCAAACTCCTTGCGTTCCGGAAATTTCGCCGTTGCTTTGGCGACCTTTGCGTCGTATTCTGCCAAACCCTGCTGTAATTTTTCTTTATCCATGGTAATCCTCCTTAAGCCTTCATTGTGCCGTATTTTTCGTAATGTGCCTGCATATCAAACGCATGCGCCAGATCCACAGGCATATGTGCGTTTTTTCGCTGTGCCTGCTGCAAATATTCCAAAAGCTGCGCCTTGTAATCGGGGTGAGCGCATTTTTCTATAATCAGCTTGGCGCGCTTCACCGGCGATAACCCGCGGATATCGGCGACGCCCTGCTCGGTAATGAATATCATCGTATCGTGTTCGGTGTGGTCGGCGTGCGTTACCATCGGCACTACGCTGGATATGCTGCCGCCCTTCGCCGTAGACGGCGTGCAGAAAATAGTAATGTAGCCGTTGCGCATATAGTCGCCGCTGCCGCCGATGCCGTTCATCATCTGCGCGCCCATAACGTGCGTGCTGTTGGCCTGCCCGTAAATGTCAAACTCCAGCGGCGTGTTGATGGAAATTACGCCCAAACGGCGGATAACTTCCGGGTTGTTGCTGATATCCAGCGGACGCAGCACAATGCTTTTACGGTATAAATCCGGGTCTTCGTTGTACATCTTCCACACATTGGGCGACGGCGTAAAGGCACAGCCTGATGCCTGCGATACCTTGCCCATTTTTATCAGGCTGAACACCGCGTCCTGCAAAATTTCGGAATACATTTTTAAATTTTCGTATTTCGATTTGGAAAGCCCCATCAAAACCGCGTTAGAAATACTGCCGACGCCGGACTGAATGGGCAGCATCTCTTGCGGCAGGCGACCGTGTTTTTGTTCGTTTTCCAAAAATTCAACCAGATACTCTGCAATCTTAATGCTGTTTTCATCAGGTGCGTTAAGGTTGCGCACATGGTCAACAATGTCCGATTCCACAATGCAGGCAATTTTATCCAGCCCGCACGCCATATACGGCGAACCGATGCGGTCGCCGACGTGGTAAATAGGTATCTCCCTGCGGCAGGGCGGCTTTTCGCAGATATAAATATCGTGCATGCCCTCCATAGAAAGCGGAATGGTGGTGTTGACTTCCACAATCACTTTTTTGGCGTGCTTTACAAACATCGGTATGTTGCCGACGCCGGGTCCAAGCACAATGCTGCCGTCGGCGTTAATGGCCGCCGCTTCTACAATGGCAATATCGACATCGCCGAAAAAGCCGTAATCCACCTGCTGGGCAAAATGGCTTAAATGCAAATCAATGTAATCAATTTTGCCTCCATTAATGCCTGCCCGCATGGATTTATTGGACGCGGCATAATACGGCATACGGCTTTTAACGCCGTCCACCGCTGCCAATTCTTCTTCAATTTCCGGCCCGACGGAAGCGCCGCTCCAGATATTGATGCGGCATTTTTTACCGTTTTTGATAGCTTTGGCAAGCGCCATCGTCGTCTTTTTAGGATAGCCGGACGGCGTAAAACCGCCGACACCGACATTCATGCCATCTTCAATCAGCGCGGCTGCCTGCTCCGGCGTTGCAATTTTTTCAAACAGTGCGGGGCTGCGAAGCCTGTCGTCACTTAACATTTTTCTCCCTTCTTTCGCGTTCACTTATATCTTACTTATAGTGTAAACGCAAAAGCATATAATGTAAAATATCGTTTTCTTGCAATAAAAATAAAAATTCATTATATGTTTTAGCGGCATTGCGCAAAAATTTTATGTTTTCGGCAAGTGCAGGCGCTAATTTTTACGCAGCGGCGATAAACATATAACTAAATTTGATACAACTTAGCTGTTTTTGCTATATCTTTATATATTTACGTTTTTGTAGTATAATCAGCTTAAGCTAAAAAATTTTTTAAGGAGCAGCCATGAACATAGAATATTACCGCAACTTTATCGCCATCGTCGAAGCCGGAAGCATCTCCGCCGCAGCAAAACGCGTAGCCGTTGCCCAACCGGCACTCAGCAACCAGCTGAAAACCTTGCAGAAAAAATTCGGTACGCCGCTGTTAAATTTAAAACGCGGCGGGCACACGGTGGAACTTACCGAAGCAGGCTGTATTTTGTACAACAAAGCAAAATACATCTGCTCTACCGAAGATAACATCATTAAAGAAATTGCCGACTGCGCAGGTGGCTTCAGCGGTACGCTGCGTTTAAGCCTGTCGCCGTCGATGTCCATTTCCTTCATTAAAAATTACCTCAGTAAATTTTCGCGCCAGTACCCGCAGATAAACTACGAGCTGTACGAAGTGCCTATCGACGAACAGACCCAACAGCTGCTGGACGGCAAAACGGAAATCGGCATCGCCAACGCACCGCTTTTGCAGGTGAACCGTTTTGAAACCATCTACCGCAAGCGCGACCGTTTAATTGCCCTGTTTCATAAGGACAGCCCTTATCTGCAAGGCACCAAGCCGCACATCCTGCTGGATGATTTGGAGGACGTACCGCTTTGCCTGTCGCGCGGGTGCAGCACGCTGTTTTTAAACACCTGCAACGATTCGCGCCTTTTGCCGCAGGTTTTAAGCATTAACACCACCAAGCTCTCCACCATCGCGTGGGCCACACAAAATATCGGCGTCGCCATTGTGCCTGCCGAACGCTACGAAATTTTTGACGAATGCCTTGTGCCCAAGCAGATTGAGGACGAACGCCTTTTTGTGGAAAAAACACTGTCCGTCGTTAAGGGCAGGCCGCTTTCCACCGTCGCCAAAACCTTTGTTAATTTCTTTTTGGAAAATTTTAATTAAAAGAAGGTGTCAACCATGCTGAAACTGATTTCAAAACAGGACTGCTGCGGCTGCACTGCCTGCGCCAGCATCTGCCCCAAGGGCTGCATTGCCATGAAGCCGGACAGCGAAGGCTTTTGCTACCCGCAGATTGACGAAGCAAATTGCATTAACTGCGGGCTGTGCGAAAAAGTTTGCCCGCTTTTGCATAAACCGGCACAGCACGAAGTGCTGAACGTGTACGGCGCAAAAAACAGCGATGACAGCGTGCGCTTTACCAGCAGCAGCGGCGGGATGTTTACGCTGTTTGCAGAATGGGTATTAAATAACGGCGGCACAGTGTTCGGCGCGGAACTGGACGAAAATTTGCAGGTACATCATACCGCCATTAAAAGCACGGACGCATTGCCAAAACTGCGCGGCAGCAAATATGTGCAAAGCAAAATGGACGGCATTTTTAAACAGGTACGCACACTTTTAAACTCCGGCAAACCCGTGCTGTTCAGCGGCACTCCCTGCCAGATTGCCGGGCTGAAAGGCTTTTTAATGAAGGATTACGCCAATCTTTTCACCGTCGATGTCGTCTGCCACGGCGTCCCCAGCGCCAAAGTTTATAACAAGCATTTGCAGGAAATTGCCGCCGCTGCCGGTGAAGCGGTACAGCAGGTAAAATTCCGCGACAAAGCCAACGGCTGGAAGCAGGGCGAAACGCTGTTTTTAACGGAACATCAGCGCTTTGGCGCGCCCAAAAGGCAGGAAACCTATATGCGACTGTTTTTGAACAATGTCAGCATCCGCCCCAGCTGTGCGGACTGCGCCTTTAACAATAAACACAGCCTGGCGGATATCACCATTGCCGATTATTGGGGCGTTGATAAACAGTTCCCCGAATTTGACGACGATAAGGGCGTAACGCTGGTGCTTATCAACACCGCTAAAGGTCAGCAGCTGTTTGATGATGTTAAATCGGCTACCAGTTTAATCAGCACAGATTTTGCCAAAGGCGCACAGTATAACGTCGCCGTCAGCAAATCGCTGGGGCTGCACCCCCAACGCCAGTACTTTTTTGATAACCTTGATAGTAAAACCTTAAAAGAACTGGAACAGGAAATTTTGCCGCAATAAATAAAAAGCAGAGCCGAAGCAAGCGATAATGCTTACTTTAAGCTCTGCTTTTCTGCTTTTATTTTACAGTTGTAATTTTACAGGTGCCGTCTGCCGCCTGATGCTCATCCAAAATAATTTCGCCAATCGCGCCCGCGCGGATATAACCGCTGCGCGGATTTTTTACACTGACGATACTGCCTTTGATATCGGCCTTAACATCACTGTACTCAAAAGCGAGGTCGCAGTATTCGGTAGTACAGTCTTCCAACACCAGCCCTTTAGCATAACACAGCGGCTGCGTGCCGATAATTTTACAGCGTATTAAATGCAGATTCTCAGAATACCACGCCAGATATTCGCCCTTTACCACGCTGTCGATAACCTTTACGTTTTTGCTGTGCCAGAAGGCATCCTTCGTATCCAGCACCGAGTTTTTTATCGTTACATTTTCAACATACTGAAAACTGTATTTTGCCTGCATGTTAAGACCGTCAATTTCCAAATCACGGCTCTGCAAAAACGGATAAACCGAAATCAGTTTGCTGTTTTCAATCTGCATTTTACGGCAGAACCAGCCAAATTCTTCGGAACTGATATCACAATTTTTCAACAACGTGTTATCACATTCGCGCACGGCTTTAATGCCGCCGATTTTACTGTTTTCAATAGTAAAATCTTTATCGTACCACATCGCGGCACGGCAGCTATCAGTCATTACACTGCCCTTCATGCTGCCGCCATGCAGATGCCACAGCGGATAGCGCAGCAGGAAACGGCAGTTATCTATTTGTATATTACTACATTCCTTCAACGCCGATTCACCATCAACCGCTCCTGCAAATTCACAATTTATTACCTGCGCACTATGCACGCCGTACAACGCGCGTTCCGCGTCAAAAGTTTCGTTTTGAAAAACCTGCATTTTTCTGCCCCCATTACAAACTAAACTCTACTTTAACGCTGCCTCGCCCAACAGCTTTTTTCAGACCGGCAGCGTTTTCTATTTTACCTATGGGCGTATAGCTGTACGAAGTATTGAAGCTTTCGTAAAACACAACCAGACAGTCACTGCCGAACAGCATGATGTCACCGGCGTTAATTTTACCTATGTGCTGTGCTTTTGCCGGCAGCGAAGTATCCAGATAATAATATTTTTCGTTGCCGTGTAAATCCTTCATATTTAAAGTCACCGGGAGATTCTGCACCAGTTTCTGTGTTGCCGCATTATCATATAACATTGCTGTAAACCGCTGCCCGTTAATATTTATTTTCAGCGTCTGCATTTTATGTTCACCCTCTATTTTATTTACCGGCGAATTTTCAAACTTCCCAGCACCATGCGCACAGCCGGAAACGCCCAATGCTGTCAATAAAACATAAAACAAGATTGCAAAGTTTAATTTTTTTCTCATGCTTTTCTGCCCAATTCATAAGCTTCCGCCATAGCAGGCATAGCTTTAACGTCGTCCGGTTTTTCTGCGCCCAAGCCGCACACAACGCCTTTTAACTCCGCCTGTTCAAAGCAGTCTATCCACCCCTGCAAACCTTTCAGCGGACCTTCTGCCGCTGTTTGTTCCGTATCCGCAGCGGTCAGTAAAAAGTAAATGTCCCTGAACTTATATTCCGACGGAAACAGCGGGTTGGTACGGTCTAAAAAAGTTTTCAATTGCCCGCACATATCGTAAAAATACACCGGCGACGCAAAGCAAATTACATCTGCCTGCTGCATAACAGGCAAAATTTCCGCCATGTCATCTTTCAGCACGCAGTTGCCGCTTTGCTGGCATGCCAGACAGCCAATGCAAAAATTAATTTTTTTGCCGCGCAGGCTGATTTTCTTCACTTTATTGCCTGCCTCGCGCGCACCGCGGATAAATTCGTCCGCTAAAACATCGGAGTTGCTGCCGCCCCTTAAGCTGCTGGAAATTACAAGAATATTTTTAGACATTTTTAAGCCCTCCCTGTTTAAGCCTGAAAATTACATAATCCAAAACGTCCAGCTTTTGCTGTTCCTCATGGATTTTATCCAAAAGGCGGTAACGCTGCTGCTGTAAAACCGGCAAAAGCTCTTTTTCGCCGCTGTTTGCCTTTATCCTGATACATTCATCAATCAGTTGGCGCGCACAGCCGCAGTCTTTTAAAATCAGCGCCAGCGCAGATGCTTCGTCCTTTTGCAAGATACCGCCCCCTTCTGATAAATAGTATAATCTTTCGCGCTTTTATCATCAAATACCTATATTGAATTAAGCTTCATGCTTGACGGGCATATAATTACAGCTTATAATTTTGATAACGGGAGGTGCTTTTATGGAATTGAGGGTACTGCGCTATTTTCTCGCCGTCGCGCGCGAAGAAAGCATATCCGATGCGGCGGAATTTCTACATATCACGCAGCCAACTTTATCGCGCCAGCTGATGGATTTGGAAGAAGAACTTGGCAAACAGCTCTTAATCCGCGGCAAGCGCAACCGTAAAATAATGCTTACCGAAGACGGCATGCGACTGCGTAAACGCGCGGAAGAAATTGTAGCACTGGCAGATAAAACCGAAGCTGAATTTTTAGCAGGTGACGACGCCGTCAGCGGCGATGTGTACATTGGCTGCGGCGAAAGCGACGCCATGCGCATTATTGCCAAAACCGCCGTTAAACTGCGGCGTGATTACCCGGACATCCATTTTCATTTATACAGCGGCAACGCCGAAGACGTGTCGGAACGCATGGAAAAAGGGCTGCTGGATTTTGGCATTTTTATCACATCAACTAACATTGACAAATACGATTATTTAAAACTGCCCGCTTACGATACATGGGGGCTGATTATGCGCAAAAGCGACCAACTTGCAGCAAAGGATTTTATTACGCCGCAGGATTTGCAAGGGCTGCCGCTGATTATGTCGCGGCAGGCGCTGGTACAGGAAGATATAAGCCGTTGGGGCAAAAAACAGATACAAGATTTAAATGTGGTTGCCACCTATAACCTTGTTTATAACGCAGCCATTATGACGCGCGAAGGCTTTGGCTATACGCTGACGCTGGACAAACTTGCCAACACCGGCAGCGACAGCGATTTATGCTTCCGCCCGCTGAAACCGGAACTGCGCATAAATTTAAATATCGTCTGGAAAAAATACCAGATTTTCTCCAAGGCTTCGCAAAAGTTTCTGGAATACCTGAAAAACGAAATCAATGCATAAAAATAGAGGATAGCAGTTTACACTGTTATCCTCTGTTTTTGTTTAAATTTATACGATTGCTTTATCCGGTTTTACAAACAGCCACAGCACCGCACCGGCGATGCCGGAAACCGCAGTGACAACCAGCGCAGCCTGCCAGCCGTAAGTAGTTGCAACCCACGCGGTAACGCTCGGCGCCAAAACACCGCCTATGTTACCCCAGAAGTTCATCCAGCCGGATACGGAACCCGCAAACTGACCGCCCATGCTGATTACGCTGGACCACGAAGCGCTCATCGTCAAACCGAGCGAACCAAGCGCAACGCTGAGCCAGAAAACATTCATCATCGGGTCGGCAGTCCTTGTTGCGATAAACAAGGTGCATGCGCACAGCAAAATGCCGACAGCGCCGGTAGAAGTTTTAACAAGGTTCTGAGAAAAACCTGCGGCAATAGCTTTATCGGAAAGATAGCCGCAGCAGGAAACCACAGCCATCAGCGAAAGCCAGGGTGCTGCTGCCCACAAGCCCATTTTGGAAAGCGAGAAGCCGTGTACTTCCATTAAATACATCGGCAGCCATGCCAAAAATACGTACATAATATAGTCGGTAATCATAAATTGCAGGCCCAGCGACCAGAACTGCGAAGATTTAAGCAGCTTGCCCCAGGGCGCAATTTGTTTTTCGTTTTTGGCTTCTTCGCGGCCGTCGTTGATGTGCGCAAGCTCTGCCTCGTTAACATACGGGCTTTGCTCCGGGCTGTCGGGCACATATTTAAGCCACAACAGGCCAAGCAGTACGCCGATAATACCGAACAGCCAGAAAACTGCCTTCCAGCCCATTGCTGCCATTAAAGCAACGGTAACAGCCGGACCAACAACCGGTCCAAAGAAACAGCCGTTTAAAATAAAGGAACTGACTTTGCCCTTTTCGCCTTTGTTAAACCATCTGTGGCCTGCAATAGCCGCTGCCGGGTAAATCGGCGCCTCGCCGATACCGAACAGTAAGCGTACTGTTGCAAAAGAAAACTTACCGCTGGCAACTGCAGTCAAGGCCGTAAAGATAGACCACCAGATAACAGCGACAGAACCGGTCAGGCGATGCCCAAAACGTTCCGCCATCATGCCGCCCGGCACCTGGAACAGTGCATAACCGGCAAAAAAGAACGATTGAATAAGACCCATGTCAATTTTGGTAAAGCCAAACTCCTGCATAATAACAGGCGTTGCTACCGACAGGTTTACCCTGTCCATATAAGATACAAAGCTGATGGCAAAAATCAGCCAAGCAACCTTCCAGCGAAAATTAGTCATTTTCATCCCTTTCACCTTCCCCTTATTTCTTTACAATAAAATAAAATTATAACTACCCTTTGCCTATTTTTGTATACAAGGGTTATTAGATTCTATAATAAAGGGATAAAAGTGTTAAGTCAAGCATTTTGCCGTAAATTGTAAAAAATTTATGATTAGGCTGTATTTTAAAGGCTATATGTGCAACAATGTTTACAGTTGGAAAAATAATGAATACAGCTATCTATGGAAACATAAAACAAAATACCCATACCATTCGGTATGGGTATTTTGTTTAACCGGCAGCTATCTATGCACGCGTCATATGCTCCCTGTCCGGTCGCATATTGTGCGAAAGCTCGCTGGCACGTTTATTGCCTTCGCCTGCGGCTTGCCACTAAACGGCGACTCGCCTGCGCTGTGCGGGCTGTGCCACACGCGCTGAAGCGCTAGGTGGCCCATGCCTCCCGGAGTCACCCCGTCCGGATAGATTT
>CASFJU010000006.1 GCA_949295115.1 uncultured Phascolarctobacterium sp. | reverse complement strand
GTGATTGCAGCGGTAAGAGTGGTTTTGCCATGGTCTACGTGACCGATGGTGCCAATGTTAGCATGGGGTTTTGTTCTTTCATATTTTTGCTTTGCCATTCATTTTTCCTCCAAATCATAGTGATTTTGTTTTTTATTTTGGCCTTTACGGCAATTTTACCACATTGTAGGCTTGCTGTAAACTATGTAACATAAGAATATAATAAAAAAACCTCAATATTAAATATTGAGGCAAATTTTTGGTGGCGGCGCACGGATTTGAACCGCGGACACTGCGGGTATGAACCGCATGCTCTAGCCAACTGAGCTACGCCGCCATATTTATTTGGAGCTGATGACCAGGATTGAACTGGTGACCTTATCCTTACCAAGGATACGCTCTGCCGACTGAGCTACATCAGCGTCCTAACTGAATTGGTTGCGGGGGCTGGACTTGAACCAACGACCTTCGGGTTATGAGCCCGACGAGCTACCAACTGCTCCACCCCGCGATGAATGGTTGGTGGAGAGGGTTGGATTCGAACCAACGAAGCGAAACGCGGCAGATTTACAGTCTGCTCCCTTTAGCCACTCGGGAACCTCTCCGTATTTTGGAGCTGGCAATAGGACTTGAACCCACAACCTGCTGATTACAAGTCAGCTGCTCTACCTGTTGAGCTATGCCAGCACTCGCTAGTGACAAATGATATTCTACAGTATGTTTAACCATTTGTCAACAGTATTTTTACTTATTTTTAAGATTTTTTCAGAACCTCTTAAAAGTAGAAATACCAAAGAGCAGCTACGGCTAATATAATACGATAATATGCGAAGCTTGTCAAGCTATATTTGTTCAAAAATTTCAAAAACCACAGTACCGAGAAGTACGAAACGATAAACGCGGTTACAAAACCGATGGCCAGCATCTGAAAATCTTCGGCTTGCAAGTAGTTGATGTGTTTCATCAAATCGTACAGGCAGGCCGCAAACATCAGCGGTACGGCAATTAAAAACGCAAACGCTGCCGCCGCTTCACGGCTTAAGCCGACAAGAAGCGCACCGGCAATGGTGCTGCCGCTGCGGGAAAAACCGGGCCACAGCGAAAGCAGCTGGAACGCGCCGACGATTGCCGCCTGTTTTAAGGTCAGCTTGTCGATGTCGTTTTCAAGCTCCGCCTGCTTGTCTTTGGTTTTGTACTCGGCGTACATCATCCAGAAAGCGCCCAGCACAAGCCCGACAGCCACCGTAAACGGCGAGAAAAGGTAAGTTTTGATATAACTGTACCCTAAGTAAGCAACGCCCATTACAGGCACAATTCCGGCGGCAACATGCCATACGCTCAAACCTTTATCGGGCTGCCAGCCCTCTTTGGTGAAAAAGCGGGCAAAGCGCTCTTTGTAAATGAACACAACCGATAAAATTGCACCCAACTGAATAAATACGTCAAACAAATCGGCAACGGGTCCGTCAAAGCCAAGCATATTGCCGACGATAATCATGTGGCCGGTGGAAGATACCGGCAAAAACTCAGTCACGCCTTCAACTATGCCGATAATTACGGCTATTAAATTATTATCCATAGTCCTCTGCTTTCTGCCTTTAAGGCTTTAGTTGCATATTCTGTTTTATTATACTATGCTTTTTACATTTCGCCAACAAAAATATAAAATACCAACATTAAACGAACCTTAAAAAAGGCAAAAGTAAAGGCAGCGGCGTCCAAACCGCTGCCCTTGTATATCGTTGCCGCTGAATAATCCGTTTACGAAGCTTCAGTCACCAAAACATAAACCCATTTGTCTGCCTGTGCGTATAATCTCACTGTCTAACGGGACTAACCGTGGTTTAGAGGCAACCTTAGCAATAGGTTCCGTTACAATTTTGTCGCCTTGCAGTGACACCATTACGTTGTATTCCTTGCGTATGCAAGCTTCGGCTGCTGCTACACCGTAGCGGGTGGAAAGCACCCTGTCAAACGCTGTAGGCGATCCGCCGCGCTGTAAATAACCTAATACTGTACACCGCGATTCAATTCCTGTCCGTTCTTCAATTTCACGTACGAGCTTTTCGCCTGCGCCGCCAAGACGGAGCGGCTCGAAGCTTCCTTCAACTACTCTGGCTACGGACAGCTCACCTCCGATCGGTTTCGCACCTTCAGCCACAACAATAATACTGAACTTTTTACCGCTGTTTCTGCGTTCTTCAATCTTACGCAGCACGGAATTTATATCGTACGGGATTTCCGGAAGCAAAATCACATCGGCTCCGCCCGCAATTCCTGAATGTAAGGCAATCCAGCCGGCGTAACGACCCATAACTTCAAGCGCCATTACGCGGTGATGTGATTCCGCCGTGGTATGCAGCCTGTCCAATGCTTCTGTTGCCATCGCCATTGCAGTATCAAAACCGAATGTGCGTTCCGTACACTGCAAATCGTTGTCAATCGTCTTGGGCACTCCCACCACATTAACATTGCATTCCGCAGCAAGTTTTGCCGCGATGTTGAGGCTGCCATCCCCGCCAATAACCACAAGCGCTTCAATCTGCCTGTCGCGCAGATTTTTAACTACTTCTTCACGCTTATCATAAAAGACATACTTGCCGTTTTCTTCCACGGCAAAGTGAAAGGGGTTATCACGGTTAGTCGTTCCTAAGATCGTCCCTCCTCGCGGAAGGATCCCTGATACAGACTGGTAATCCATCAGTTTCATCGTTCCGGTAATCAAACCATTGAATCCGTTCTCTATACCATAAATCTCGTAACCGTTCTTAAGTGCTGTCTTTACAACCGCTCTGATAACCGCGTTCAATCCCGGGCAGTCACCGCCGCCCGTAAGCACTGCCAATCGTCCTTTTGCCTGTGCCATGATAACCCCCTCACCGGGTATAAAACCGTTATTAATCTACATTCCAGAGGGTAAAGCCCTCGGCGCTGATACGGATGGACTCGGTGCCGTCAAACTTGTCATAGCAGAGTTTGCCGTCTTCCATATATCCCGGCCATGCCGTTACGATAACATATTTTTCGCTGAGTTTTGCCAAGAGGTCGGCAATATCTATATGGAACACGGGCACAAACAAAGTTTGCAGGCGGTCCAGCATGATAACTTCCGCATCATAAGTATCCAGAATTTCGCTCATCATTGCTGCTGCCTTATCCCTGCGTTCCGCGGGAGGAATTTCCAAAAACTGTTCGGTAATCAAAAGACGGCAGTCGATATAATCCCACTTTTTGTCTTCGGCTGCTTCCCTTAAAACTTTACTTTTGCCGCTGCCCGGTTTGCCGGTAACGACAACAACCTTCACCGGTTTGGATTTAGCTTCCTCTACTACTTTTTCAAATTCCTCTACCTGATTCATTTTCAGTTACCTCCCTTAAACTTTACGGACTTTTTACTTTGTAAAAAACATATTCGCTGTTAAAGCCCAAAATCCTCTAAAAAAAATAACATCATTCAGAAATTTCTAAACGATGCTATTTTCTGTTTCAATGTTAACGCTTTAAATCAGCGTCTGGCGCTGTTGTCGCGCAAATCGCGGCTGGCAAAGCGTTCGCTGGGGTCCATCGCCAGAAGCCCGCTGTAAACGCTGTTTAAATCCGTAGCGCTGCCTTCGGTGGCGATATATTTTTCCAGCTTGCGTTTTACCCTCTGCAAAGCGTTGTCAATCGACTTGATATGGCGGTCAAGTTCTTTGGCAATTTCCTGATAGGATTTGCCGTCCAGATAGCTTATCAGCACGCGCCATTCAAGGTCGCTTAAGATGTTATTCATTTTGTTTTCGATATCGACGAATTCCTCGCGGCTGATAATCATATCCTCCGGATTGGCAACCTTAACGCCGCTGACGACATCCATTAAGGTACGGTCGGAATCTTCCTCGTATATCGGCTTGTTGAGCGACACGTAGGAGTTAAGCGGTATATGCTTCTGGCGCGTCGCCGTTTTAATGGCAGTAATAATCTGCCTTGTAACGCACAGCTCCGCAAAAGCGCGGAAGCTGGACAGTTTGTCCCCCTTAAAATCGCGGATAGCTTTATAAAGGCCGATCATGCCCTCCTGGATGATGTCCTCGCGTTCCGCGCCGATTAAAAAGTAACTTCTGGCTTTGGCGCGCACAAATTTACGGTATTTGTGCAGCAGGTATTCCTGAGCCAGCACATTATCTTCCTTGGCTTTTGCAACAACTTCCTCGTCGGTCATGTTCTCAAAAGCGCTGTATGGATTTGTCGGTGTTTCTGCGCTCATCTGAACGCCCTCCGTTTATTTCTTTTTAAAACTTTATAAAAATGTAGTGTATTGTAATTATAATAAATATTTGCCGCTGCGTCAAATTACCGGCGGCGCAGCTTTTCAAAATGCGCGCGTACATGCTCGTGCAGCCGCCCGCCCAGCTCGTTGCGGCCTGTACCGCTTGCGGTGGCATGCACTTTTTCTTCAATCTGCTTTTTGGCGCGCTTGTATTCTTCTTTAAATTCACGGGCGGATATACGGTAAGCGCCGCTGCCCAGAATGTTTATCTGCTCGGCATAATCGCTGGTAACGACAAAAACTTTGTCGCCGTTTTTATTCAGCTCGTAGGTTTTGCGTTCAATCCACGAATCCGCCGTTTCGCCTTCGTCGGTGTAAATAACGGTTACCGCGCCGTAATTTTCTTCTTCGGCGCTGCCCTGCACCTCCTGCGCATCAAAAACCAAAAGCCCGCTGTAACCTTTGAAAACAGCGTACTCCAAAATTTTTTCGCGCAGCAAATCGCGGGCGTGCTCAAGGTTATCCTTGCGCAGCTTGGCAAAATCCGTCCAGCTGTTTATTACATTGTATCCGTCAACAATCAGCCATTCACGCATTTTTCTGTGCCTCTAACCCGCGCTGGCGCACAACCTCGTACATCAAAACGGCACCGGCTGCCGCAGCGTTCAGCGAATTTACGCCGCCCTGCATCGGCAGACTGACGATAATATCGCAGTGCTCCTTAACAAGCCTGCCCAGCCCTTTGCCTTCCGCGCCGATGACAAGCACCAGCGGACCGGTTAAATTGGCTTTGGTGTAAGGCTCGCCGTCCATATCGGCACCGGCAACCCAAAAGCCCTGTTTTTTCAAATCTTCCAGCTGCTGCACAATATTGCCGATTTGGATAACCGGCACATATTCCACCGCACCGGCCGATATTTTGGCAACAACAGCATTCAGCGGACAGCTGCGGCGTTTGGGCAATAAAATGCCATGCACGCCAGCGGCGTCCGCCGTGCGGATTATAGCGCCAAGGTTCTGCGGGTCCTGCAATTCGTCCAGCAGCAGCAAAAACGGTGCTTCATTTTTGGCAGCGGCTTTCTTTAAAGCGTCCTCCAGCGTTTTAAACGCCACCGGCGCGGCATAAGCCACCACGCCCTGATGGCGCACACCCTGTGCCAGCTTGTCCAGCTTATCGCTTTTAACAAATTCCACCGCCACATTTCTTGCTTTGGCGGCGGCAATAATTTCCGTTACGCCCTTCGCGCCGTCCTGCACCATAATTTTGTTCAGCGCGCGTCCGCTGCGCAGGGCTTCCGTCACCGGGTTCCTTCCGGCAATAAATTCTTCCTTCATCGCGCTCACCGTTACTGCTTTTTGGCAGCTTCCTTCGCCTTTAAAATAGCAGCAAGGCGGCCGCAGCTCATTGCGCCTTCGCGGCAAATGCCCTCGCTTACGCAGGTCGGGCCGGCGTTTTCAAAAATTACCGGTGCAACGCGTTTGCATTCTGCCAGCATTGCCTCTGCCAGCGCGCGGATTTCCCACTGTGCACGCATGCAGCAGCGCAGGCTGAAAAAATTCAGCAGCGAGCGTGCGTTAAAAGTGCAGACGATTTTGGTTTCCGCAGCGTTGGGCAGCACATAACGCGCGTCCTCCGCCGGGATGCCCATTTCCGTAAATTTGTTGTAGGTATCCTGCAATTTCTGCATCAGCGCCTCAAACTCCGCTTTGGCTTCCGGCCTTGCGGCGATGCTCGGCGGCATGATGGTTTCAAAATTATGCTCTTTAACATAACGCTGCGACTGCTGCGAATACGACGCAATGCGGTGGCGCACCAGCTGATGCGTCAGCACGCGCGAAACGCCTTCAATCGCAAAGGTAAAGGTTACATGTTCCAAAGTGGAAAAATGCCCCATGGAAACAAGCTTGCGCACCAGCGCCGCTGCCTGTTCGTCAGAGATTTTTTCTTCAAGCTGCGCCGCGCCGATTGGCGAATAGCAAAGGCGCGCGCTCATGGCAACGGTCTTTTCTGGTTCCGGCGTATGCCTCAGTAATTTTACCTGCATTTTTTCACCTCATTTTTTCAAACCTTCAAGTATTATAGCAAAAGCTTTATCCAAAATTTCTTCCAGACGCTCCTCGTCCTCGCGCAGGAACATCCAGCCAACCAACGCTTCAAACGCCGTGCTCATGCGGTACTCATGCACGCTGGCGCTTTTGGGCACCGTTGATTTGGTATTGCGCCCGCGTTTAACGACTGTCATTTCTTCCTCCGTCAGCGTATCTTTCAATGCTTCCAGCGCTTTAGCCTGGCACACTGCCGATACGGCTTTGGAACTGAAATCGTGTATCACGCGGATATGGCTGGACGCCGCTAAAAAGCGCAGGCGCACGTACAGCGAAAACACAACGTCGCCGATGTATGCCAGTAAAATCGGGTTCAGCTTATCTGCGTCCGGTAAAGCAGTTCCGGCAGCCTCCAGGGCTGCCAGAGCATGTTGTTTAACTAATTTATACTGTTCAAACTTCACTGTTTCTTCCACCGTACACCCTGCGGGGTATCTTCCAGCACAACGCCGAGTTCTGCCAGCTTGTTGCGCAAAGCGTCAGCCTGTGCGTAATTTTTGGCAGCGCGTGCTTCCTGGCGCAGGTTTACAATCGTTTCAATCAGCTGATCCTCAAGACCTGCACCTGCCTGAGCGGCGGGCTGGGCATTGTTTTCCAGAACGCCGATGATGCCGCAGAACTCTGCAAACACATCCTGCATAATGCTTACCAGTTTGCCGTCCGGCTTTTCGCCGCCTGCGGAAACATGCTGATGGTAAATATTGATTTCCTTGCCCAGTTCAAACATAAAGCTGATGGCAAGGGCAGTGTTAAAGTCGTCGCGCATGGCTTCCATAAAGCCTTCGCGCATGGCGCTGATTTTTTCATACAGCGGCTTGCTGGTTTCCGTAGCGCCGCCGCTGATCATCTGCGCCAGCTCTTTTAAATTGTCCTGTGCGTTTTTCAGGCGGGCAAGGCTGCGCTGTGCTTCGCTCAGACGCTCATCGCTGAAATCCAGCGGGCTGCGGTAATGAGTGGAAACGATGAAGAAACGCAGGGTTTCCGCGTCAAAATGCGCCAGAATATCGCTGACGGTAAAGAAGTTGCCCAAAGACTTGGACATTTTTTCTTCGTTAACGGTAATAAAGCCGTTGTGCAGCCAGTAACGTACAAACGGATGCACGCCGGTGCAGCCTTCGGACTGGGCAATTTCATTTTCGTGGTGCGGGAAAATCAAATCACTGCCGCCGCCGTGGAAATCAAAGCTTTCGCCAAGATATTTCATGCTCATGGCAGAGCATTCAATATGCCATCCCGGGCGGCCTTTGCCCCACGGGCTTTCCCAGTACGGTTCGCCCGGTTTGGCTGCCTTCCACAGCGCAAAGTCAAACGGGTTGTGCTTTTTGTCGTTAACGTCGACGCGCGCGCCGGCCATCATGTCTTCCAGCTTGCGGCCGGACAGCTCGCCGTAACGGTCAAATTTTTCCACGCTGTAATAAACGTCGCCGTCCATTTCGTAAGCATAGCCCTTGTCGATAAGGGTCTGCACCACGTTAATGATTTCCGGCATATGTTCGGAAACGCGCGGGTAAACATGCGCGCGGCGGATATTCAGCATATCCATTTCTTTAAAGTAAACGTCAATATAGCGTCCGCAGATATCGCTCCACGCCACGCCTTCCTTATTGGCGGCGTTGATGATTTTGTCGTCAACGTCGGTAAAATTCTGCACATGCAGCACGTCGTAGCCTTCATGCTCCAAAAAGCGGCGGATTACGTCCCATGTTACAAAGGGACGAGCGTTGCCGATATGCGGGTTGTTGTACGGCGTAATGCCGCAGACATACATATAGGCTTTGCCGGGGTGCAGCGGTACAAATTCTTCTTTCTTTTTGGTGAGCGTATTATAAACCTTAATAGCCATGGTAATTGCTCCTTAATATAACTGAACGCCAACCTTGTCAAGGCTGTTTTTAATGCGGCTTACGGTACGTGCAAGGCCCAGCAGCGGCACCATTTCGGCAAGCTCCGGCCCGTGCTGGTTGCCCGTCAGCGCCACGCGGATAGGCATGAACACGTTTTTGCCGCCCAGCTTGGTTTCCTTCTGGATTGCTTTAAACGTTGCCTTAACGGAAGGGCCGTCCAGCACTTCCAGCTTCGGCAGCTTGTCAAACAGCAGGCGGATTACCTGCGGCACGGTTTCTTCCAGCAGCACGTTTTTAGCGTCGTCGTTTTCAAAATCAAAATTATCGGTAAAGTACATGGCAACGTCGTCCGGCACCTGGGCAGCGTAGGATACATGCTGCTGCGCGGTGGCAACAACGTCTTTCAGCCATTCCAGCTTGTCGCCGAATTCTTCGCCGGTGATGAAGCCTTTTTTAACCATGTGCGGTTTGGCAGCTTCGTAAAATTCATCGCGGCTTAATTTGCGCATATAATGCTGATTAATCCAGTTCAGCTTGTCGATGTCGAATACGGCAGGGTTCTTGGCAACATGGTCCATGCTGAACTCCTTAACAAGTTCGTCCATGCTGAAAATTTCCTGCTCGCTGTTCGGCGCCCAGCCCAGCAGCGCAAGGAAGTTGTCAATCGCTTCCGGCAGGTAGCCCAGCTGACGGTACTGGTCAACGCTGGTCGCGCCGTGGCGTTTGCTCATTTTGGTGTGGTCCTTGCCAAGAATCAGGGAAATGTGCCCGAAGGTCGGTTTTTCAAAGCCCAGCGCGTCATAAATCAGGCACTGGCGCGGAGTGTTGGAAAGGTGTTCCTCGGCGCGGATAACATGGGTGATGTGCATTAAAGCGTCGTCGATAACAACGGCGTAGTTGTAGGTCGGGATGCCGTCGGATTTAACGATGACGAAATCGCCGATGCCGTTGGAATCAAACACAACGTCGCCGCGTACCATGTCGCGCACTAAAATCTGTTTATCGGCCGGCACTTTAAAGCGCACGGTCGGTTTTCTGCCTTCCGCTTTGTACTGTTCAACCTGCTCCGGTGTCAGGTGGCGGCATTTGCCCATATAACGCGGCATTTTGCCTTCGGCAACCAGCGCCTGACGTTCAGCCTCCAGTTCCTCGTCGGTGCAGTAGCAGTAATAGGCTTTGCCTTCTGCCAGCAGTTTTTCGGTATATTTTTTGTAAATTTCAAGGCGTTCGGTCTGGCGGTAGGGGCCGTTTTCGCCGCCTACATCAATGCCTTCGTCCCAGTTCATGCCCAGCCATTTCAAAGCTGCCTTAATGTTTTCTTCGCTTTCGCGGCTGGAACGCTCAAGGTCGGTATCCTCAATGCGCAGAATCATTTTGCCGCCCATTTTGCGGGCAAACAGCCAGTTAAACAGTGCGCTGCGCGCGCCGCCGATATGGAAAGGCCCGGTAGGACTGGGCGCAAATCTTACTCTAACTTCATTAGCCATCAAACTCATTCCTCCAAAAATTAAATCTTATATATTATAGCACAAAGCCTTTAAAGCGTCATTCTTTAA
This sequence comes from uncultured Phascolarctobacterium sp., assembly GCA_949295115.1. Taxonomy (GTDB): domain Bacteria; phylum Bacillota; class Negativicutes; order Acidaminococcales; family Acidaminococcaceae; genus Fusicatenibacter_A. Next base: position 45,799 of record CASFJU010000006.1, on the reverse strand, counting down.
TCAGGCTTACCACCGCTTCGGCGGCAATGCCCTCGCTGCGTCCGGTAAAGCCCAGTTTCTCCGTCGTCGTCGCCTTTACGTTAACGGCGTCGGCTTCAAGCCCCATGATTTTTGCCAGGTTATCCCGCATGGCGGGGATATAGCCTGCCAGTTTGGGTTTTTGCGCGATGATGGTTACATCGGCGTTGTTGACGCGCCAACATCGTTCTTTTAAAAGCACCAGCACATGCTCAAGCAGCTTCATGCTGTCCGCTCCCTTAAAGCGGTCGTCGGTATCGGGGAAATGTTTGCCGATATCGCCTAAAGCAGCCGCGCCAAACAGCGCGTCCATTAAAGCGTGTACGGCAACGTCGGCGTCGCTGTGCCCGTCAAGCCCCAGCTCGTAAGGAACTTCAACACCGCACAAAATCAGCTTGCGGTTTTGGGTAAGGCGGTGTACATCGTAGCCGCTGCCCACCCTGAACTGCGGCATTTTTAAGCTCTGCATCATCGTCATCCCCCTGTCTGCACAAATCTTCTCCGCCAGCAGCAAATCCTCCGGCGTGGTAATTTTAATATTTTCATAGCTGCCAAGGGCAACGGCAACTTTAACACCCAAACGCTCCACCAGCGAAGCATCGTCTGTTACTGCCGCGCCTTTAAGGTTGTCATCGCAGTAAGCGCGCTGCAAAAGCTGCGCCTTAAAAATCTGCGGCGTCTGCACCGCCATTAAGCTGCTGCGCTGCGGCGTGTTTACCACAAAACCGTCAGTATCAACCACCTTAATGGTGTTTTTTAGCGGCACCGCCGCTATCGCCGCGCCGGTCTGCTGCGCCGCCTGCAAGGTACGTTCAAACACTTCCGTGTCGGCAAAGGGGCGCGCGCCGTCATGCACGGCAATCCAGCCTTCGCTGTCAGCCAGCGCCAAAGCATTCTTAACACTGTCCGTGCGTTCCGCGCCGCCTGCCACAACCGCAGTTTGCAGCCCGGCAAAATATTCGTGGTAATCTTTAAGCAGCGCCTCGGTCATAGCAACTTCGTCCGCCCCAACGGCGATAATGGTTTTATGCGCCATGCCGGTATCGTTTACCATGCGCAGGCACTGCACTAAAAGCGGCAGCCCGCCAACTTCGGCAAAGGCTTTGTTTTTGCCCAGCCCCAGGCGTTTGCCAGCACCGGCCGCAGCCACAATTACCGTTAATTTATCCATTGTCATCACCTGTTAGCAACTTTGGCAAAAATCATGCGCCCTGCGGAGGTCTGCAATACGGAAGTTACCTCCGCATTGACGGTTGTGCCGATGTAGCGCCTGCCGTTATCTACGACAATCATCGTGCCGTCCTCAAAGTAGGCAATCGCCTGTCCCTGCTCCTTGCCTTCACGCAGAAGGTAAATACTGATGTTTTCGCCGGGGACGACAACCTGTTTGACGGCATTGGCAAGGTCGTTGATGTTTAAAACGTCAATACCCTGAATTTCTGCCACTTTGTTTAAATTAAAATCGTTGGTAACGATAATCCACTGTTTTTCCTGCGCCAGTTTTACAAGCTTGGCATCGACGCCGTCCAGTTCCGGAAAATCCGTCGAATCAACTAGCACGCGGTCCTCGTTTTCCTGCTGCATTTCGTGCAGCAAATCCAGCCCGCGGCGGCCCTTGCCGCGCTTTAAGCTATCGGAAGAATCGGCCAGCGTCTGCAATTCGCGGATAACGAATTTAGGCACAACAATGCGCCCTTCCAAAAAACCGGTTTTTAAAATATCGCCGATACGGCCGTCGATAATAACGCTGGTATCCAGCAGCTTGTTATCGCTGTAAAGGCGGTCGCTTTCCGCTGCGTCCTTAACGGCGGCAGGTTTCACCGCGCCTTTCAGCGAAGGCAGGCTGCGGTCAAAAAAGCCGACGATATCCTGATGCTTGCGCAGCGCAACCTTGGCGCCGACCATGGAAAGCACGATGCTGAAAATCAGCGGGATATAAGGGCCGATAATCGGCAGATGCGAAAAAGGCCCGCCCAACAGATTAGCCAGCACCAAACCAACGGCGATGCCGAAGGTCATGACCATGATATCACTGGTCGGCACGCGCGAAAGCAAAATAGCCATTTTCTCCGTCCATGTGGTCATAGTGCGGATAATGACCGGTGCCAGCGCCATACCCATAGTGCCAAAAACAAAAATTCCGACACTGCCGGAAACGATAGTTGTTAAAGCAATGCCGAAAAAGCCGTTGCCATAAAAGTTATAATCAAAATAATCCGAAATATAAGGCAGTAAATATTCTGTAAGTATAAGTCCGGTTACAGCAAAGACAACGACAATGGTAATGCGTAATACTCTGTTTAACATTTTCTCACCTCCTTTTGGGCATAGTTATGGATTATGTATATTGTACTACAAATCCACCTGCAAAAACAGTATAAAAAATAAAAAAACACCGATTTTTTTACCGGTGTTTTTATTCAAAAAATTTATCAAGCCATTTTTCGGCGTCTTCCTGGCTTTCGTCGCAGACCAGCATCATCTCGCTGACGAGTATCTGCCGCGCCGTTGCCAGAAGCCTCCGTTCGCCGGTGGAAAGCTTTTTCTCGTTTTCCTGCGACTGCAAAACATGTATCACTTCGGCAACCTCCAGCACATTGCCGCTTTTCATTTTGTCAAGGTACATATTAAAGCGCCTGTTCCACGTTACGCCGCGCAGGTTTACTTCTACCGGATGCCGCAGCACTTCTTCAATGCCGGGGATTTGTTCTTTATCAATGATGTGGCGCAAACCAACACGCTCCACATTTTTCAGCGGCACCATAACGCGCATATCGCTGAGCAATATCATCATGACCAGATAATCGACATTTTCACCGGCAAGCTCATGCTGTTCAATGGCCTGCACAACACCGGCGCCATGCATCGGGTAAACAATTTTATCTCCTACGGCAAACATCGGCGCTCCTCCTTTAACAAAATATCAGTTTTTACTCTAATACTCTTTTATTGTAGCACCAAGCCGTAAAAATGTCAAAATTTATTTATTTTATCACAGTAACTAATATGTGTCAACGCCTTTCGGCGGATAAATACAGTAAAAAACGGGCTTTGCGCCCGTTTTAGTTAAAAATTGCACTCAAAGCTTCTTCCAGCGTCGCTGCCTGAATAATGCCCGAAGTCTTTTGTTCCATATTCAGTTTACCCTTTGGCACTACAAATTTGGTAAAGCCAAGGTTCGCGGCGTCGCGGATGCGGCGTTCCGTATTGCTGACGCGGCGGATTTCACCCGTCAGCCCAACTTCGCCCACCGCCAGCACGCCATGCGGCACTGCTTTGTTGCGGTAGCTGGAAACCAGCGCCGCCGCTGCCGCCAGATCCGCCGCCGGTTCTGTAATCTTCATGCCGCCGACGACATTTAAGTAAGCGTCAAAATTGCCAAAGTCCATGCCTAAACGGCGCTCTAAAATCGCCAGCAGCATATTGACGCGGTTGTAGTCAAAACCTACCGCCGTGCGGCGCGGCATGCCGTAAGGCGTTTTGGCAACAAGCGCCTGCACCTCAACCATAATCGGGCGGTTGCCTTCAAGGCAGGCACACACAACGCTGCCCGGCGCATTTTCGGCACGGTTTTCCAAAAACAGTCCTGCGGGGTTGGCAACTTCAATCAGCCCGCCCGCTTCCATGGAAAAAATACCGCTTTCACTGGTTGAACCGAAACGGTTTTTCAGGGCGCGCAAAACGCGGAAGGAATAAGAACGGTCGCCTTCAAACTGCAAAACCACGTCCACCATGTGTTCCAATAAACGGGGACCTGCGATGTTGCCGTCCTTGGTAACGTGCCCGATGATGATAACGGCAATGCCCGTTGCCTTGGCAAAACGCAGCAGCTTGGCGGTACATTCGCGCACCTGCCCCACGCTGCCCGCCGCCGTTTGCAGTTCAGCGTTGTACATCGTCTGGATGGAATCTATTACAAGTATCTGCGGCTGCACTTCCTTCGCCTGCAAAAGCACAGCGTCAAGGTCGGTCGCCGTCATCACCAGCAGCGCCGCGCCCGGTTTACCCAGGCGGCGCGCACGCATGGCGGTCTGCGCTTCGCTTTCCTCGCCCGACACATATAAAACTTTGATGTTGTTGGCGGCAAAACGCATGCCTGCGTCCAAAAGCATTGTCGATTTGCCGATGCCGGGGTCGCCGCCAAGCAGCACCAAACTGCCCGGCACAAGCCCGCCGCCAAGCACGCGGTCAAATTCGTTGATGCCGGTTTGCAGGCGTTCTACCTCCGTCAGCATCACCTTATCCAAAGTTTTCGGCTTCGGCGCTTCCTGCGGCATTAAAAAGCTTTGCTGCGGTTTGGCAGGCGTTTCAATCTCCTCTGCCATGCTGTCCCAGCTGCCGCATTCCGGGCAGCGACCCAGCCATTTTGCGGAGCTGTAACCGCAGTTCTGGCACACAAATTTAGTTTTTGTTCTGGCCATCGTTTACCTCCGCCGGCTGTATTTCTTCATGCGTTATTACAACTTCAACCTTTTTGGGCATAAACTTAATTTTGCCGTTTTCGCCCATGCTGGCGCAGATGGTGTCGCCCGCCTTAAACCTGCCCGCCAGATACAAATCGCTGACAGGGTCTTCCAGCATTTTACGCACGGCGCGGCGCAAAGGCCTTGCACCGTAACGGGTATCGCTGCCCTCTTTTACCAGCAGGTCGCGCGCTTCCTGCGTAATTTCCAGCGTCAGGCCGTTTTCCGCCAGTTTGGCGCGCAGCTCGCGCAGCATATTTTTAATAATCTGCACCAAATCGTCGTATTTCAATCTGTCAAAGACGGTAATCTCGTCCACCCTGTTCAAAAATTCCGGGCGGAACACGTTTTTAATCTCTGCCAGCACCTTATCCTTGCGGGAATCTTCTTCTTCCTCGCCGCCAAGGCTGAAACCCAGCGGTTTGGTATCCGCCAGCATTCTTGCGCCGGCGTTGCTGGTCATAATAATCACGCAGTTTTTAAAATCGGTCGTGCGCCCCTGCCCGTCCGTCAGGCGTCCGTCCTCCATAATCTGCAAAAGCAGGTTAAATACGTCCGGGTGCGCCTTTTCAATTTCGTCCAGCAGGATGATGGAATACGGCCTTCTGCGCACGGCATCGGTAAGCTGCCCGCCTTCTTCGTAGCCGACATAGCCCGGAGGCGCGCCTACTAAGCGCGAAGCCGTATGTTTTTCCATGTATTCGGACATATCAAAGCGGATTAACGCACGCTCGTCGCCGAACATATTTTCTGCCAGCGCTTTGGCAAGTTCCGTTTTGCCGACGCCGGTAGGGCCGAGGAACAGGAACGAACCCACCGGCCTGTTTTTATCCTTAAAGCCTGCACGCGCACGGCGGATTGCTTTGCTGACGGCTTCCACAGCCTCGTTCTGCCCAATAACACGCTTGTGCAAATCGCTTTCCATGTGCAGCAGGCGTTCGCTTTCCGTCCGCGTAAGCTTCTGCAGCGGAATATTCAGCCACTGCGAAATGACGGAAGCAATATCCTCCTCCGTAACCTCAGCGCGTTTGCTGATTGCGTTGTCATAGCTGCCCTTTTCAAATTCCAGCGCCATTTCCAGAATGGCCTCGTGGTCGCGCAGCTGGGCCGCACGCTCGTACTGCTGGGCGGCAATGGCTTCCGCCTTGTCGCGGCGTACCTGTGCCAGCTCTTTTTCCTTTTCCACCACGGGGATGGAAAGTTTATAATTTTGCAGCTTAACCTTGGCGCAGGCTTCGTCCATCAGGTCGATAGCCTTGTCCGGCAGGTTACGGTCGGTAATGTAGCGATTGGAAAGTTTTACCGCAGCTTCCAGCGCCGCGTCCGACACATGCAGCTTGTGGAACTCCTCATACTTTGTGCGCAGCCCCTTCAAAATCGTCAGCGTTGCCTCTGCGTCCGGCGCGGAAACCATAACCGGCTGGAACCTGCGCTCCAGCGCCGCGTCTTTTTCAATGTGCTTGCGGTATTCGCTCAGCGTCGTTGCGCCGACAACCTGCAGCTCGCCCCTTGCCAGCGCCGGTTTGATGATGTTGGCAGCGTCCGTGCCGCCTTCTCCCGCGCCCGCGCCGATAATGGTGTGCAGCTCGTCGATAAACAGGATTATATCTTTGTTTTCCTTAATCGTTTCCAGAATATCCTTCAGGCGTTCCTCAAAATCGCCGCGGTATTTTGCGCCCGCCACCAGATAACCGATTTCCAGCGAAAACACGGTTTTGTTGCGCAGCAAATCAGGCACCTTGCCTTCCACAATGCGCAGCGCCAGCCCTTCGGCGACGGAGGTTTTGCCGACGCCCGCCTCGCCGATAAGCACCGGGTTGTTTTTGGTGCGGCGGCACAAAATCTGGATAACCCTTTCAATTTCGTTTTCCCTGCCGATAACGGGGTCAATTTTACCGGCTGCCGCCAGATCATTCAGGTTGCGCCCAAACTCGTTCAAAACCTCCAGCGACATTTCCTCCGGCATATCGTCGTATTCCGGCATTTCCGCTTCTTCAAAGCCCGGCACGGCAGGCTGATGCTCGCGGATGGAGCGGATAATCTGCCAAACCTGCTCGGCAGTGATGTTAAATTTGCGCAGCACGGTGCCGCCCATGCCCTTGTCCTCGCGCAGAATGCCCATCAGCAAATGCTCCGAGCCTACCTGTGGGGATTTTAAGGCAGCGGCGGTTTCGGCGGCAATTTCCAGCGCGCGTTTGGCACGCGGCGTATAGCCGATGATAATCTGCAAATTGCCCGCCGGGTCCATCATTTTTTCCAGTTCTTCCGCCACGGCGATGGTATTAACGCCCAATTTTTCCAACACGCGGATACCGTAACAGTCCTTTTCGTTCAGCAGCGCAAGCAGTAAATGCTCCGTGCCGAGATGGTCGTGCCCTCTGTCCAGCGCGCTGCGCATGGCATTCTCCAGAATCGAGGACATACGTTTCGTAAAGCGGCGCAGTTCCGGCGTTTTCGGCGCGTCGCCGCCAAAGAACAAAGTTTCCAAAAGATTGCGTGCGTCAACGGCATGGCCCCTGCCCGCACCAACGGCAAAAGGCATCAGCTTTTCGGCACAGTCGGCGCACAGCCACTTATCTATCTGTTTATTATTTACCATGCACACTACGTGCACGACGGCTTCTTTTTTGCCGCATTTCTGGCATAACATTTCCCTCACCTCACAGACAACATCTTACTTATGGCATTCTGTAATACAGTTATTTTTTTCTTTTCGTCGGCGTTCATAATTTCCAGCATGTATTTTAGCAGCGCATACTCACGCCCGGTAACAACCCCGCGTTGTGCCCAGTGTTCCAAAAGGCTCTGCGCCGTTTCGCGGTGCTGCTCCTTTTTGGGCGGCGTTACGCGCACAATACGCACAAAACCGCCGCTCCCCCTGCGCGATTCCACCAGATAGCCTTTTTCCGGCGTAAAGCGCGTGCTTAAAACATAGCTTATCTGCGACGGCGCGCACGATAATTTATCGGCCAGCTCGTTGCGCTGCACCAGCACGGTGTCTTCGCTGTCCTCCAGCAGCTGGCGCATAATAAAGTTTTCTATTGCATCAGCAAGATTTCTCATATCGGATTACCCCATAAATAGATGTATTGATTTTACATTTATTATATTTGACTTTTCGACTTTTGGCAAGGCTAAATAAAAAAGCAGCGATGAAATTTTTGTAAATTCCACCGCCGCAATTTAATTATTCATTACAGGTTTTTGGCAAATTCGTAAGCAAATTGGCGTGCCGCTTCCAATTCATCGCCGCAAGCGCGCCATTTGCAGTTAAAGCCGGGCTGCAAATCGCAGCCTGCCGCCGTCAGCAGCGCTTCCATGTCCTTCTGTGCGCCGCCTGCCCAACCGCAGGTGCCGAAAGTTGCCGCTTTTTTGCCTTTCGGCTGCAAGCCTTTTAAATAAATCAGCATTGCGCCGATGCAGGGCATCATGCCGCTGTTCAGCGTCGGCGAACCTACAAGCAGGCCGCTTGCTTCAAACAATTCTGCCGCCACGGTGCTGCAGGGCGTCCTGTCCATACGCAGCAGCTGCACTTTTACACCGGCCGCCGCAGCGCCTTCCACCATTGCCCGGGCAATAGTTTCCGTGCCGCCCCACATCGTTTCGTAGGCAATAACAAGGCTGCCGTCGTTAACGCCGCTGCCCCACGCTGCGTAACGCTCAACAATCTGTGCAATTTTGCTGCGCCAGATAACGCCGTGCGCAGGCGCAATCATTTTAATATCCAGTCCGCCGACTTTTTTCAGCGCGCCGCCGATTAAACGGGCATAAGGCCACAGGATATTGGCAAAATATTTTTTCGCTTCGTAAAACAGCACTGTTTCGTCCACTTCGTCGTCAAAGCGTTTGCTGCTGGCATAGTGCTGGCCGAATGCGTCATTGCTGAACAGAATTCCGTCCTGCGGACAGTAAGTTACCATGTTGTCAGGCCAGTGCAGCATCGGCACGGGCACAAAGGTCAGGCTGCGGCTGCCAAGTTCAATGCTGTCGCCTTCCTTAACCACCATAAAGTCAAAACCGTCGCCGTAATGTCGCAAAGCTTCGTTTTTACCCTGCATGGTGATGACAAATTTAGCGTTGGGCGCAGCCTTTAGCACCTGCGGCAGTGCGCCTGCATGGTCCGGCTCAACGTGGTTTACAATCACATAATCAATTTTGGCAGGGTCTACAACGCGGCTGATTTTTTCCAGCAGCTCATCCGCGTAACACGCCTTAACGGTGTCGATAAGGCAGATTTTTTCGTCCATAATCAGATAGCTGTTATAACTTGCGCCGCGCTCCGTTTTATAACCGTGAAAATCCCTTACAGTCCAGTCCGTTACGCCCACGTCGTAAATTTTGGGCGCTATTTCCATTGGCATCATTTTGCTTACCTCCCTGTAAATTACAAATAATTAAACGAAAGTGCTTTTAAATTTTTATCCAAAAACAGCCCCGCCGTGTGGAAGCTGTTCAAAGTGCTTCTGTGCCCGATGCTGATAACTGTCGTCTGCGGCATTTTCTCCGCCAGCAGCGTGTACATGGCTTTTTCCGTCGCCTCATCCAGCGCGGAGGTCGCCTCGTCCAGAAACAGCCAGTCCGGCTTATAAAGCAGGGCACGCGCAAACGCCACGCGCTGCTGCTCGCCGCCGCTCAGCACATGCGACCAGTCAGCTTCAACATATAAATTATCTGCCATGTAGCCGATACTGCACTCCGTCAGCACGTTTTTCAGCTCGTCGTCGCTGCATTCCAAACTGCCCGGGTATAACAGCGCTTCGCGCAATGTGCCTAACGGCAGATACGGCTTCTGCGGGATGAACATCGTCTTTTCTGCTTCCGGCATGGCAAGTTTGCCCTTAACGTAAGGCCAGATGCCTGCCAAAACGCGCAGCAAAGTGCTTTTGCCGCTGCCGCTTGCGCCCTTGATTAACACGTTCTGCCCCTGCTGCAAATTAAAGGCGGCGTTGTCAATCAGCGTGCGCCCGTCCGGCAGGGCAATATTCAGCCCCGCTGCGGCAATAGCGCCGTCCGTAGCGCTGCGCTCCAGATCCGGCTGCAATTTTTCCTGCTTAACCTCGTGCATGTGCAGCCCAAAGCCGGTAAGACGGTTGACAACCGACTGCCATTCAGCGATGGAAGCATACATATCGACAAAGTACGACAAGGAAGTCTGCACCTGCTGGAATGAGTTGCTGACCTGCATCAGGCCGCCCAGCGTAATCTGGTGGCTTAAATAGCGCGGCATGGCAACAACCAGCGGGAAGATTATCGCAATCTGCGAATAGCCGGAGTTAATCCAGATAAGCTGTTTGCGTTTCTGGATGATTTTCCAGAAATTATCCAAAAGCAAGGTAAAGCGCTTTTTAAACACGCTGCCCTCGCGCCCTTCGCCGCTGTAAAAAGCAATGCTTTCGGCGTTCTCGCGCATACGCATCATGCTGAAACGGAAGTCCGCCTCGTAACGCTGCTGCACAAAATTCAAGCCCACTAACTTTTTACCGGCAACATGCGTTACCCACGTGCCCAACGCGGAATAAATCAATGCCACCCACACCATGTACCCTTCGATATGGAAGTTGTGGCCAAACAGCGTAAAATCCAGCGGGCCGGAAATCTGGTACAGCACAAAAACGAACGACACAAAAGTGCAGAACGCTTTTAAAACGCCGATGCTGAAAGTCAGCGTCATCTCCACAAACAGGCGCACGTCCTCACTGATACGCTGGTCAGGGTTATCGGTATCGGCACCGAACACCTGCAAACGGTAATAGGTTTTGTTGCGCAGCCATTCGTCGATGTATCTGTCCGTCAGCCAGCGGCGCCAGTTGATAATCAGCACCTGCTGCAAATAAAACGAATACACCATTAAAATAATGTACAGCGCCGCCAGCCACGAAAAATGTATCAGCTCGTCAAAAATTTTTTCGGTGTTGTAGTTTTGCAGTGCCTCGTAAAAAACATTAAACCAGTCGTTAATTAAAACAATAACGTAAACCACCGCCAGCGTCAGCGCGATGATGACGGCCAGCAGCAAATATGCTTTCAGGCGTTCTTCCGACTGCCAGTAGCTTTTGGTTAACAGCCACACATTACGCAGGAAGCGCCCCTGTTCTTTTAATCTGTTCAAGATAAACCCCTCTAATTCAATTTAGTTGTGTACTTTAGCTATAATACAACGCAAATTGCAAAAATCCTGCCGCCGCACAAAAAATGCCCCGCCGTTAAGCGGGGCATTAAGTTAAGCATTATTCTGCCTTATGCTTTTTGCTGAAGATTTTTTCAACAACTACAAAGCAAACCGGAATCAGGAAGATACCGAACAACGTGTTGAAGGTCATGCCTGCAACTACGGCGTTACCCATGGATACACGGGCACCTGCGCCCGGGCCGGTAGCAATGGCCAGCGGCACGCAGCCGAGGATGAATGCGAACGAGGTCATCAGGATAGGACGCAGACGCAGGCGGGATGCTTCAATAGCAGCGTCGATAACGCCCATGCCTTTTTCCATGTTCATCTTCGCATATTCAACAATCAGAATCGCGTTCTTCGCAGCAAGGCCGATAAGCATAATCAAACCAATCTGCATGTAAACGTCGTTCTGCTGTCCGCGCAGGTACTGGCCGAGGATGCAGCCCAATACCGCCGTCGGTACGGAAAGCAGTACCGCCAGAGGGATGGTCCAGCTTTCGTACAGAGCTGCCAGGCACAGGAATACGAAAATCAGGGAGATTACGAAAATCTGTGCGGAGCGGTTGCCTGCTTCAATCTGGTCGCGGCTCTGGTCGGTCCATTCATAGCTGTAGGTTACAGGCAGGGTTTCTGCAGCAACTTCTTCCAAAGCGTCCATTGCCTGGCCGGTGGAATAGCCTTCCGCCGGGTCGCCTGCAATCTTGATGGCGCGCGCGCCGTTAAAGCGCGTCATAACAACGGAGCTGTTTTCGTTTTCATAGGTTACAAGGGTATTCAGCGGAATCATATCGCCGTTGTTGCTGCGTACAAAGAAGTAACGCATGTCGTCAACGCTGGCGCGGTATTTTTCGTCCGCCTGCATTACAACCTTCCATGTACGGCCGAAGTTGTTCAAGTCGTTGATTTCGTAGCCGCCGAGGAAAGTCTGGAGTGCGGAGAATACGCTGGATACTGGTACGTTCAGGCTCTGCGCCTTGTCACGGTCAACATTGAATTTATACATAGGCGTCGAAGTGTTCAACGTGGTATAAATCATGCCGATTTCCGGACGCTGGCGTGCTTTAGCCAAAAATTCCTGCGCACGTTCATTCATGGTGGTTACATCCTCACCGGCAAGGTTCATGATGTACATGCTTAAAGAACCGGTGCTGGACGCGCCCGGCAGTGCGGCCGGCTGGAAGGCCATTACCGTAGCGTCAGGATATTTAGGCCCTAAAGCCTGAATCATCGGGATGATGTCCTGAATTGTGGTATCACGTTCAGCATAAGGCTTCATCGTTACAACTACAAGGCCTGCGGATGCTTTCTGCGCACTACTTAAAATATCTACGCCGGATACTTCCATTACATAGTCAACACCCGGGAATTTCAGAACGGCGTCGCTCAATTCACCCATCAGCTGAATGTTGCGGTTGCTGGAGGAGCCTTCCGGCAGGCTGAAGGATACGGCGCTCATGCCCATATCTTCGTTAGGCACATAGCCGGACGGAGTAATTTTAAACAGGAAACCGGTCAAAATCAGACCAACCAGAAGGCAGGCCATAACAACTTTGGCATGGCGGATGCATTTGCCGACATTATCGACATATTTTTCCAAGGTTCTTTCAAACCATTTGTTAAAAGCATGTACGGCTTTGCCGATAACGCCCTTAACTTCCGCTTCGTCCTTTTTCGGTTTCAAAATCAGCGAGCACAGCGCCGGAGTCAGCGACAGCGCAACGATTGCCGAAAGCATCATGGAAACGGAAATGGTAATTGCAAACTGCTTGTACAGCTCGCCGACCGTACCGCCGGTAAACGCGGTCGGGATAAATACGGCTGACAGTACGAAAGCGATAGCCACAACAGGACCGGATACTTCGCTCATGGCGCGGTAGGTTGCTTCCTTAGGAGAAAGCCCGGTGTCCTGAATATGATGTTCTACCGCTTCTACAACGACGATAGCGTCGTCGACTACGAGGCCGATTGCAAGGATAAGTGCAAACGCGGTCAGCGTGTTAATGGTAAAGCCCAAAAGTACGAAGGAGGCAAACGTGCCGACAAGGGAAACCGGTACGGCCAGCAGCGGAATCAGCGTTGCGCGCCAGCTGCCGAGGAACATGAAGATTACGAGGATAACCAGCACCAGGGCTTCAAAGAAGGTATGCGCTACTTTTTCCAGAGATTCGGTAATGAACTGGGTGTTGTCCTGAATAACCGTCAGCTTCATATCCGCCGGGAAGCGTTTTTCTGCGTCAGCAAGTACTTCACGGATCTGGCTTACGGTCTCGATGGCGTTCGCATCACTCGTCAGCGATACCGGGAATACTACGGATTCACCGCCGTTTAAGCGGCTGAGTACCAGGTCGCTGCGCGGCGCTTCTTCAATGCGGGCAATGTCTTTTAAGTACAGGTTTTCGCCGTTAATGGAACGGACGATGATGTTGCCGAATTCTTCCGGCGTTTTCAAACGGCCCTGCGCGTTGGCGGAATACTGTTTTTCCTGCTCGGCAACGGTCGGGCGGGCACCGATGGTACCTACCGGGGCCTGAATGTTCTGGGATTCAACCGCCGCTTCGATATCGCTCGTCGTCAGCCCAAGCTGAGCCAGTTTTTCCGGGTTCAGCCAGATGCGCATTGCATATTCCGGGCCGTATTCGTCTACGGTGGATACGCCTTTTACGCGCTTGATGGCGTCGATAAAGTTAACGTCGGCGTAAGTTCTTAAAAACATACTGTCGTAGGTATTGTTAGGGGAATACAGAGCGAAATACATAATCGTTTCCGCCGATTCTTTGGTGGTGGTAATACCATAGGCAGTTACTTCCTGCGGCATGGAGCTGGTAGCCTGGGATACACGGTTCTGTACCTCTACCGCAGCGATATCGGCGTCTTTTTCGAGGTTGAACTGAACGTTCAAGCTGTATTCACCGGTAGCGGTACTGGTGGAGCTCATGTCCAGCATGTTCTCAACGCCGTTTACTTTTTGTTCTATTGCCTGCGCAACAGATTCTTCAACCGTTTCGGCACTGGCGCCGGTATAGTTGGTAGATACGGAAATACGCGGTTTGGTAATGTTAGGATACTGGGCAATCGGCAGGCTGAAACCGGCAATAAGGCCCAGCAGCGTAATCAGTATGGCCAGCACCATGGCAAAGACCGGACGGTCAATAAAAAAACGTGCCATTCAGCTTACCTCCTTATTTTGCTGCACCGGCAGCTGCATCCTGCCCTTCTGTTCTGTCAACGGTGGTGTCAAGCTCTGCTTCCGTCATCGGTTCGGGGTTTACAACCGCGCCTGCGGAAACCTTGGCAGTACCTTCAACAACCAGGTTTTCATCGCCGTTCAGGCCGCTTTCAACCATCCACAAACGCCCAACGCGGGGTCCGAGGGTAACTTCGCGCATTTCAACCTTGTTGTCGGCGCCGATAACGTAAACAAATTTCTTATACATCATTTCGGTTACGGCACGCTGTGGAATTAACAAAGCATTTGCTTTGGTGCCTGCGGTTGCCTGCACATGTGCGAACATGCCCGGCAGAAGCACGCGGTTCGGGTTATCAAACAGCGCCTTAATGGTTAAGGTGCCGGTGTTGTTGGTCAGCGCACGGTTAACCTCGGCAACGCGGCCGGAAAGGCCGTAAGTGCTGCCGTCGCTCAAAACAATGCTCAGGTTCTCCAGCGGTGCTGCTTCACCGCGTTCAACAGCGGCATTGGCCAGTTTTAAATATTCGGGCTCTGCGATGCTGAACTCAACAAATACCGGGTCGGTATTGCTGATGGTAGCCATCGTGGTCTGCCCGTCGGTAACATAGTTACCGACTTCCAGAGCCGTAGTGTCGATGCGTCCGGTAAACGGAGCGGTGACACTGGTTTCGTTCATATCAATCTGCGCGTTTTCCACCAGAGCTTCCTGCGCGTTTACATTGGCCTGTGCCTGGTCGCGCGCCATGATAGCGTTATCCAAGGTCTGTTTGGAAACGGCGCTCTGTTCATACAGTTTGGTGTAGCGTTCCGCATCGACGGAAGCGGTTGCCAGAGCTGCACGGGCGTTGGCTAAATTAGCCTGAGCCTGCAAAAGGTTGGCGCGGTAGGTACGCGGGTCGATGGTGTATAAAACCTGCCCTGCCTGTACGGTATCGCCGCCGTTAAAATATTTGCCGGTAATCTGTCCGCTTACCTGTGCTTTCAGCTCCATTTCCTGCTGAGCCTGCACAAAGCCGGTGTAATCGTAAACCAGCGGAGTGTCGCGTTTTATTACCTGCATCGATCTTACAAGCGTAGCCTGCGGCGCTGCGGCTTTTTCCTGCCCGCAGCCTGCCAGCGAAAGCACGGCAACGGCAGCCAGCGCTGCTACAGCAGCCTTGCCGCTCCTGCTTTTACGCAAAAAGTTCAACATAAATCTATTCCTCCTCCAACTTAAATTTCAAGTTAAAAAGCCAAAAAAGGGCATACTTAAACCAAAGTAATATAATTATATTCCACCAAAAGGAGAAACGCAAATCCCAATTTGGTGAAATTTTAGCAAACTTTCACACGGATTCGCGTTTTTTCTCCGATTTTCTTCTTTAGACTATCCAGTCAGTTTTTTGTTTGTTTTTTGTTATTTTTTCAGCAAATCTTTGTTAAGCAAAAATTTCTCAAGCTCGGCAGCCGGTATCGCCGCTTCGTTCCAGCCCGTACCGTCCTTCATCTTCTGGCAAAACACAAGGTTCTTACCATTATAATACCACGAAGACGGAACTTCCTTACTGAAATCAACTTTATCTTCCGCGCCTAATAGCGCCAGCACCGGCAAAAGGTCGGGGTTCTTCGTATCCAGCACGTCGCCGATATCCAGCACCTTGCCGGTATCCATTGCGATATTCAGCGGCAGGCGTTCAAAAATTTCCTCATCGCCTTCGCCCATAACGCCGAAAAACACCAGCGACATCATCTCCGGTCCTGCAAAGGGAGAAGTATAATCCAGCTCGCAGCTTGTTGTGCCCAGCGCATCCGCGTAAGGCTGCCATACTTTTTGCAATTCATTGTTAATGGTGTTTTGCAGTTCAGGTTTGCCCTCCACCGCCATCAACGGATAAGTAACGCTGCTGCCGTCCAGCACCGCCTGCTGCCTGTACAACATGCCGTTGCCAAAGACAAGGTTGCGGCGGAACTCGCCGTTCTGCACAATCTGCGTGTAAAATTCGCGGTCCAGCAGCTGCCAGCCGTGGTCGTATTCCCAGCAGCCCGCGATTTTGGCAAGCACGTCCTCGCCGTTAACGCCGCTGACATTTTGCAGCGTCGCCAGCCAGTCCCTTGCGCCGTCAGCGCCTTTCACCACGGTTACGCCGCTCATCTGCGCCTGCGGCGCGCGGTACGGTTTTAACAGATTGCCGTTTGCGTCGTACAAACCGCAGTCAATGTAATAATCCTGCTCGTGCGGCAGCTTCGCCATTTCAATTTCGCCATCGATATCAAGCTGCGCCTTAAAATCCGGCCGGTAGAACGCAGTTACATCAACGCCCATGTTGTCGCTGCCGGTGTAAATTTCCTGCACAGCGTCAGGCAATGCCGCGTCGATAATACGCACCTGCATGTTCTGCGCCGCGCCGCTTAAACTGCGCACAACAAGCTGCTCGCCCTTGCCGGTAAAATGCCCTTTCTGCAAAAGGTTGGCATAACCGCCCTCCAATGATGGGGTAAAGGCCGTTATCAGCTTGCCGTTTTTATTTTTAACCATTAAAAGCAAATCGCCGTAATAGCTGCTGCCGCTTGTCAGCTGCGTGCCCCACAGCTCGGCGGTTTCCTGCGTGCCGTCGCCGTCGGTGTCCGCTGCAATGCTTGCCAGGCACACCGGTTCTGCCGCAAGGGCAGTGCCGCTGCCCGCCATCAGCGCAAGCGCCGCCAGCGTACTTAAAAATTTATTGCACTTCATGTTAAGCCTCCGATTATTTTCGCCTTACAATGTTACAACCTATATTATACCAATACTGTGCAAATAACAAAAGCGCCGATATTGTAAATTTATATACACAAATGCGCCCCGCGGTGAATTTTTTTGCAAAAATAGTGCAAGCGGCGGCATTTTGTTGTACAATAACTGATAAGATGTTTACTGCTGAACAATCAGCACCACTAAAGCTGTAAAGGATGATTAAAATGAAAAAATTACTGCTGTTACTTTCAGCCCTTTGCCTGGCAATACTTATTGCAGGCTGCGGCGGCAGCAAGGACGAAGCGCCCGCTGCCAAAACGCCAGTTAAGCTTGGCATGCTGCGCCTTACCAGCAGCGCGCCGCTGTTTATCGCCATGGATAAAGGCTATTTTGCAGAACAGAACATAGAAATTCAGCCCGAATGGTTTGACGCCGCCCACCCGATTGCCGTTGCCACGGCTTCAAGCAAGGTTGACGTCGGCGCGACCGGCATTACCGCCAGCCTGTTCAACATGGCGGCAGGCGGCCAGCAGCTGGCAATAGTCGCCGATAAGGGACGCGAAGAAAAGGGCTTTCCTTCCTCCGCGCTGGTTGCTTCCGCAGATGCTTATGCAAACGGCTTTACCAGCCTTGAAAGCATTAAAGGCAAACGCATCGGCATTACGCAGAAGGGTTCTACCTTCCATTATATGCTGGGGCGTATGCTGGAAACCAAAGGCATGAGCCTTGACGATGTGGAACTGGTGCCGCTGGGCAAAGTCAGCGCCGTAATGGCAGCGCTGGAAGGCAAACAGATTGACGGCGCTATTTTAAACGAGCCCAACATCACCAAAATGTACAGCGCCGGTACCGCAAAACTCATCGTGCAGGTTGGCGACGTTATCCCTTATCAGACTTCCGCGCTGTTCTTCTCGCCTGAATTTATGAAAAATGAAAACGCCAACATCCGCTTTTTAAAAGCGTACACCAAAGCCTGCAACTATTATTATGACGCCGCTATCGAAAAGAAAGACCCGCAGAAGCTGGACGAAGTTGTCGGCATTATTGCCAAATACGTTAAAGCACCGGCTGAAGATATTAAACTGGGCCTGCCGTACATTGACCGTAACGGCAAGCTGATGGCCGACGACATTAAAACACAGATTGACTGGTACAGCAGCCACGGCATGATGCAGGGCGAGCTTGACCCTGCCAAAGTTGCCAACACTGCCCTGCTGGAAAAGGCACTGGCAAAGTAAAAGTTAAGGGCGGAGCGTATCCGCCCTTTTTATTTTGGAGGAAAGTATGAAACTTGTCATCGACAACGTGAGCAAAAGTTTTGTAAACCGCAATGGGCAAACGCTGCCTGTTTTGCAGGATATAAACCTCACCGTCAACGAAGAAGAATTCGTCGCGCTTGTCGGCCCTTCCGGCTGCGGCAAATCCACCCTGCTGAACATTGTGGCGGGGCTGCTTGCGCCGACAGGCGGCAGCGCTTACTTTACACATCTGCCCGACGGGCATGTGCCGCGCACCGGCATTGTGTTTCAGGAAACAGGGCTGTTCCCGTGGCGCAGCGTGCATGACAACATCGCCTTTGGGCTGGAAGCAATGGGTGTGCCCAAGGCCGAGCAGGAAGAACGCATTGCCCATTACATCAGCCTTGTGGGGCTGACGGGTTTTGAAAAGGCACTGCCGCACCATTTAAGCGGCGGCATGCGCCAGCGTGTGGGCATTGCCCGCGCCCTTGTCATCAACCCCGACCTGCTTTTGATGGACGAGCCGTTTTCCGCGCTGGACGCGCAGACGCGCACCATTATGCAGGAGGAACTGGTAACGCTGTGGGATAAAACGCGGCTAAGCACGCTGTACGTTACGCATAACATTCAGGAAGCCGTTATGCTGGCCGACCGCGTGGTGCTGCTTTCGCGCCGCCCGGGCAAAATAAACCAAATTTTAACCATTGCCATACCGCGTGCCGAACGCGAGCAGACGAAACACGCCGAGCAGATTGCCGAATACATCCGCATCATTTGGGAACATATCAGCAAGGACGCGCGCGCGGCGCTGATGGAGGTGGACGGACATGAATGAATTTAAAATTACCGATAAAATGCACAGCTGGCAGAAAACCTACCCCGCCTGGGTTTCCGTGGCGTCCGTCATCGTGCTGCTCGTTATCTGGGAGCTTATCTGCCGCAGCGGCGTGGTTTCGTCGCTGTTCCTGCCCTCACCGACAGATATTTTAAGCGCCCTGTGGCTGATGCTTACCGGCGGCGAAATAAGCACCAGCCTTGCCGCCAGCATGTACCGTATTGCGCTGGGCTTTGTGCTGGGCAGCGTCATCGGGCTTGCCGTAGGGCTTTTTACCGGCACATCGGCGCTGATTGACCGCATCGGCTCACCCATCGTCAACGCGCTGTACCCAATTCCTAAAATCGCGCTCTTGCCGCTGTTTATCCTGTGGCTCGGCATCGGCGAATTAAGCAAAGTAACCATCATCGCGCTGGGCGTTTTCTTCCCCGTGGCGATGAATACTTACAGCGGCGTTAAAAATGTTGACCCGCTGCTGATAAAAGTTGCCGTCAGCTTTAACGCCACCCGCTGGATGACCTTAAAAAAAGTTGTGCTGCCCGCCGCGCTGCCGATGATTTTTGCCGGTCTGCGTTTAGCGGCAGGCACATCGCTTCTGCTCCTTGTCGCCGCCGAAATGATTGCCGCGCAGGAAGGCATCGGCGCGCTGATTTTGCACTACGGCGATTTGATGATTACCGACCGCTTAATGGCAGGCGTCATCGTGCTGTCGCTGCTGGGGCTGGTGTTTAACCTGCTTTTGCAGTGGGCTGAGAACCGCGCCATCCCCTGGAACAAATAATTGTATACATGTATTTTTATGCGGCAGGGCTGAACTTGCCGCCTTTTTTATGGTATAATATCGGCATACAATTTTTTTGTTTTGTAAATTTTTTAAGTGAGGAGCTATGACCATGAGAATTTCCGAAAGAGTACAGGAATTAAAACTTTCCCCTATCCGCAAGCTGGCGCCCTATGCCGACGCAGCAAAAAAAGCAGGCAAAAAGGTTTACCACCTCAACATCGGCCAGCCGGATATCGAAACGCCGTCCCAATTTATGGACGCCATTAAAAACTACCACGACAAGGTTATCGCCTACGGCAACAGCAAGGGCGAACCGTTTTTGATTGAAGCTATACAAAAATACTACGCCGAAAAAGGCATGAACTACGAAGCAGGCGATATTTACATTACCAACGGCGGCAGCGAGGCGCTGACCTTTACCGTTATGGCGCTGTGCGACCCGGACGACGAAATCATGGTGTTTGAGCCGTTCTACGCCAACTACACCACCTTCGCTACCGAGTTCGGCGCAAAAATCAACGCCGTAACCACCAGCGTTAAAAATGGCTATCACCTGCCCGCGGCAGATGAAATCGAAGCGCACATCACGCCGAAAACCAAAGCCATTCTTTTAACCAATCCGGGCAACCCGACCGGCGTTGTTTACACCCCGGAAGAAATGGAAACCATTGCCAAGCTGGCAGTTAAGCACGATTTGGCTGTAATTGCCGACGAAGTTTACCGCGAATTTGTGTACGACGGCGAATATAAGAGCTTCGGCACCATGCCGGAACTGGACGAGAACCTGATTATTATCGACTCCGTTTCCAAGCGTTACAGCGCCTGCGGTGCGCGTATCGGCTGCATCATCAGCAAAAACAAGGACTTCTGCCAGCAGATTAACAAATGCTGCCAGGGCAGGCTGTGCGGCCCGATTCTGGAACAGGTCGGCGCTGCCGCGCTGTACACTACGCCGGTAAGCTATCTGGAAGCCGTAAACAAGGAATACCAGAAACGCCGCGACACCATCGCCGCAGGTTTAAAATCCCTGCCGGGCGTAGAAGCCAGCGACCCGAAAGGCGCGTTTTATGTAATGGTTAAGTTCCCGGTAGACGACGCCGAAAAATTTGCCATCTGGTTGCTTGAAAACTTTGACGTTGACGGCGAAACCGTAATGTTTGCCCCCGGCAACGGCTTTTACAGCACCCCCGGCCTTGGCGTTAACGAAGCCCGCCTTGCCTATGTTCTCAACTGTGACGACCTCAAACGCGCAATCTACATTTTAGGCGAAGCATTAAAGGCTTACCCGGGCAGGACCTGCTAATAAAAAACAAGCACCGCATTTTTTACCGCGGTGCTTAAATTTGACATTTAAACTTAATTTGCTATAATAAATATAGAAATACAAATGTGCTGCCGATAGACGGTTAGCCGCAAATTTTATATTAGAATTACAAAAAGTAAACCGCTACAAACTTTGCAGACGCTGTGGCGGTTTACTTGTTTTTACGGGAAATATAAACCTGTAAAGATACAAAAAACGCACTTCTGCAAGTACAGAAATGCGCTTTATTTTTTTATTTTCTATTTACTATAAGCGATACCGAAGGTTGGCTGATGTTGAACAAATTTGCCAAAAACAACTGCGAAAGCCCTTCATCCTTATACAGGCGCAAGATTTCTTCGTTACGTCCTTCGCGATTTTTAAACGGGTGTACTTCTACTACTTCTTTGGTAATGTTAATTCCGTAATCACGCACGGCAATAACTTTACGTGTACCGTCGCCGTTTTGCAATTTTATTTCCCAGCTGCGCGCACCGGTTTTATTACGCGGAGTATAAAAGCAAAATTCTATTTCACTGCCGTCGGCGGTAATTTCTTTTAAAATATTATCCGGTAATTTTTCGATTTGCATATTTAAGAACACCTTTCAAAAATTATGATTTAATATTATACCGTTCTTAAAACAAAAGGGAGCAGAAGCTCCCTTTTGTTATTTAATTAAGGTTCGTTTCTCTTTGGTAGCTCACTTAAAACTCCCAGCGGAAGCCGCCGTTAATTTGCCAAGTATTATCAAAATCTGCGCCAAAGGTACGTTCTACATCAGCCCAGAAATAACTGTTTTTGCCAAGGCTAATGTCTGCACCGATACCAACGTCGCACCAGGTTTCCTGCCCGTCATACTCTTTGTCGTAACGTCCGTCATTACCGGTCAGGCTAAAGCTCTTGTCGCCTGCAAATTCGTGCAGCAGGTCGGCCTTAATGTAAAAGTTATCGTGCTTGCCGTTGTCTTTTACATATTCGCGCCCAACGCGGAATCCCGCACGGCCGATTAAGCTTGTTGCGCCGTCCTGGTCAACGTCAACGCCGCTGTCGGATACATAGCTTGCACCGCCGATACGTGCCAGCTGTGCCTGAACCTGCGGCTCAAAATACCAGCCTGTGCCCATATCGTTTTTGCGTCCCCATTCGGCACTGATGCTGCCAAACCACTGGTGGTAATCGCCGCCAATATCTTCATAACCGCTGCTGAAAGCGCCGCTTACATCATAATCGCTGTTAATGCGTCCGCCGCGCAGCACCAAATCACGGTAATGCCCTTTCTCGCCCAGCCATGTATCATACAGGCTTACGGCATAACGCTCGTGCTCACCGTCGCCGCTGATGCCCATAATGCTGGTATCGGCGTCAGTGTAGTCGAGTGCAACGCCACGGTAATGCTTACCGTCTTTTTCTGTTACTTCGTTATCAAAACCAAGCTGGAACATATCGCTGTTGGTTTCGTAGGTATCATCCCAGCCTGTTTTGCTGTGGCGGTAACGAACCCAAACGCCGTCATTTTCTTCAAGGTAACGTGCCTCGCCCATGCGTTTGTTTAAAGTATCAAGCTCGGTGCCCAGCGCATAACCTGCATACATTGCGCCCTTGGCCGCACTAAAGTTAGGGTTGCTTTCGGCAGATTTACCGCTGACGGAAATATACCAGTCTGTGCCTTTACTGCCTGTACTGTAAGTATAATCAAATACATTGCCGGCATTGCTGTAAACACTGCTTAAGGTGGTAAAAGAAGTATTGCCGTCTGCGACATTGGCAAAGTACAACTTATCTTCATTGATTTTCATATTTTCCAAATGCGCTTTGCTTGCGTCAAAATCAACAATTTGCTGAGAACCGGAAGCATCTTCGCCTACTTTTTCGATATAGATATAATCGCTGTTTTCTGTTTCATTTTTTTTGCCCAAGCCATCTTCGCCTTTGTTCGTTTCCCAATCAAGGTCTACTTTGAAAATACCGCCATTGCCTTTAAGTTCACCAATAGTCACTTTTTGATGTTCTTTATATTCAGATAAATCGCCTATATAATCAGCATATTTTGCTTTAATGTCATCATCCTGTAAATTAACAACGCCGCCATTCAAGGTTATCGCGCTAATTCTTGACACTTCGGATTGGATAGTAACGTCAATAATGTCTCTTAATTCATCTTTTACCATATTTTTCACTTTAGCAGGTGTTAATAATCCTCCAAGAGGATGTTCATCAAGTAACTCCTGTATTTTTTCATCAGATAAATAATTAACTAATTGTTCATCTGTAAATGCTGCTTCTGTCTTTCCATTACTATCATATACCCATTCTGCACCATTATTTAATTCTAAAGTTAATTCACCTCCACCAAAACTATTAAGTATATTATCTACTTCGCTATCTATCAAATTTTTACATTTATCTACTGAAATAAATCCATAAGCTGCATCGGATGCTACTTGTGCCACTTCATCTATCAAGCTATTCAATTGTTCTTTCTTAGCTGCCTGCCCCTCATTACCATACCAAAAAGAATTACTGGTCTTTAAAGTTAAATTAGAAGCATTCTTCTTACTTCCGCCCTGACTAATAAAATCAATATTACCAACTATTTGCACGTTATTGCCTGATATATTTACTGTTGAATTTTCTCTTACAGATATAGCAGAAGAACGTTCCTCTGCACCATCAATAGCTTTAATATATACTTGATTGTCACTACCATTTATCGTAAAAATAGAACCGCCCCTCACATACAATGCATTGTTATTATCAATAGTCTGTTGATTATTATTATTTTCTTCGTTTACTGCTTCATTTATTATACTTACAGGACCATTTACGGTAACATCAACTTTTTGGTCTTCACCTCCAATAAGCAAAGCAGTTGTAGTCTCACCTAATATACTATAGTTATCATATTTTTCTCCTACACCATTGGTATATACGTTAATATAGCTAAATTTTTCGCTCGAAATTATTTGCGCACCTTCACCATTATCATTCATTTTACCTATCCAAGTGCTGTCATCAACAGTCAATTCTATGTAACCATTTCTACCAATATTATTAACTTCCTTCGCCCACGCGCTGCCGCAAACTCCGGTGCTTAAAATCAATCCCAACACAATTACTTTTTCTAAATTTTTCTTCCCTTTCATCTTCAAGTCCCCTTCCGGTTTGGTATAATTATTACAAAGTTAAGCTTTAGTAAAGTTTAACAGCACATAACAACTCCTTATCCATTGCTATATACAATAATATTATACCAAACCGTCTCCCCCCCCCGCAAGCAAAAGTTCGCACGCTTGCGCCGGCGAACTTTCCTATGGGTGGGAGACTATCCGGCGCCGCAAACGCTCCGACTCCGCACGGAGCGCTTCGCGGCTTTTTGCAAACCGTTATTCAGGTATAAAAAGCCGAATTGCAAATAAAAATTTGCAATTCGGCAAGGCGTATCGAACGCTTCAAACTCACAACACAACCAAGGCAAACTAAAAAACGAGGCCTGCCATTCGGCAAGCCTCGTTTTTAGTTCTACATCATTTTACATCGGTTTTCCACAAGCCGTGCAGGTTGCAGTATGCGTAAACCGCAACTGGTTTGTCGCCGCCGGCAAAGGCAAATTCCGCCGCCGGTTTGTCGCCCGGTTTCAGCGCTTTGCGCTGGCCGCCATGTTCGGTTTCTACATAAATCCATTCAATGTAATGCGCTTCCAGCATGGGGTGTTCGGCGCTGCCAACCTGTACTTTAAGCACGCCGCCTTCCATGGTGTATACCGGCAGATGTTTTTCCTGCGAGGCTTCCACGGTGTTGGCGGTCAGCTCTGCCATCGGTTCGCCGCAGCAAATAATGGGCACGCCGCTGTTTTTAATCATGCCAACCATGTTGCCGCAATGTTTGCAAACGTAAAATCTTTTTTCCATAACATTCATCTCCTTAATTACTGCCATTTATTACAAAGCCGCTGCTTTGATTAACCAAGTGCCACGTCCAGTATCATCATTACGGTAAAGCCAACGATAAAACCTATGGTGGATAAATCGGCGCTTTCGTGTTCGCCGCCGCTTTGCGCTTCTGGTATCAGTTCTTCAACCACTACATAAATCATCGCGCCTGCGGCGAAGGCCAAGGCATAGGGCAAAATGGGCGTCATGTGCGTTACGGCATAAGCGCCCAGCACGCCTGCCATTGGTTCTACCACGCCGCTTGCCTGCCCGTACATAAAGCTTTTAAAGCGGCTTACGCCTTCCCGCCTTAGCGGGATTGAAACGGCCGCGCCTTCCGGAAAGTTTTGCAAACCAATGCCCAGCGCCACCGCCATTGCTGCCAAAAGCGATGTGTTATCACCTGCCGCTGCTGCCGCGCCAAAGGCTACGCCGACGGCAAGGCCTTCCGGGATGTTGTGCAGCGTTATGCTGAACACTAAAAGGATGCTGCGTTTTAAGTGCGTGGGGATGCCTTCGGTCTGGCCTTCTTTGGCAAAAAAGTGGGCATGCGGCATTACGTGGTCTGCCAGGCACAAAAAGCCCGCGCCGCCCATAAAGCCGATGGCCGCTACCAGCCACGCCGGTATGGGTGCGCTTTCGGCCATTTCGATGGCGGGCTCAAGCAGCGACCAGAAGGACGCCGCCACCATAACGCCTGCGGCAAAGCCCAGCATCATGTTCAGCACGCGTTTGTTGATTTCTTTAAAAAAGAACACCATACCTGCGCCCAGCGCCGTCATAAACCAGGTAAAGCAGGTTGATGCCAGTGCCAGCAGGACGGGGTCGTTTATTTTTGCTAATAGTTCCATGTGTCACCTCTTGTATCTACTTTAATTATATATCAAAAAATAATTTTTACAATCTGTTTTGGCAAAAAACGGGCAAATTATTTCCCGGGCAACAGAAAAACGCCCCTGATGTTCAGAGGCGCTCATTCTGCTTTATGGAGAAATGGATTGAACATAAACGGGGAGGGCCGTTTATGCAGGGAACAAATTAAGCTTTGGCAAGCAGGCTGCCGATCTCCTTACATTCCGCTTTGGCGGTGTCGTCGGGTTCGCCCATGGCAAGCACGCCGGGGTGTAAAAGTTCCGCGCCGTCGGCCTGCACTCTGGCTTCCCAGTCCTGCATATAGCTGCCGCCCCAGCCGTAAGAGCCGAACAGCACTACTTTTTTGCCTTTTAATTTATCTTCAAGCATGGTAAAAAAGGGTTCAAATTCAGTTTCTTCCAAAACTTCCGCGCCCATGGCGCTGCAACCAAATGCAATTTTATCATAAGTGGCGGCTTCGTCGGGCGTAATTTCGCTTACGCTTTTAACAACGGCTTCGGCGCCAGCTTCTTTAATGCCTTCGGCAACGGCTTCGGCCATCATTTGCGTGTTGCCCGTACCTGACCAGTAAATTACAGCAATTTCCATTATATGTACCTCCTTTATATGGCAGCGGCGGCAACTTTTAAGGTTGCGCCTGTCTGCAATGCCCGCATCAATTTATCGCGGCACAGCGTGTAAGCGTCAAACAGTTTTTGGGCGCGTTCTGCGTTGCCGTAAACTTTCCAGTAGCCGCAGCATTTAAAGTTGCGACCTTTGTAACGCTTAAAACCTTCAATATCTTCCGGCGGATAACCGAGCGCGATGCCGATTTCATGCGGGAACTCTCCTCCCGCGCTGATTTTTGCGGCAAGCGCGTTTAAAAATTCTCCGGTGCTTACATTTTTATTGTAACCGCAGCGTTTTAAATAATTTTGGCTGATTTGCCTTTGCAGTACCTGCGCAAGCAGTTTTTCATCATACACCAAAATCAGAATATGGCTGCGGCAGCGGCAAAGCAGTTTAAAATTTGTGCCGCGCGGTTTAAACTGGCGGTTGTAGGCTGCCAGCACTTTATCTGCCTGCGGCATTAAATTAGCCGGGCAGCTGAACAGGCTGGCAGGTTTTATGCCGGCAAGCGCCGGAGCTGCATGAAATGCAAAAAATTCATCTAAATTATTAAAGCCTAAAATTGACTGTGCCATAACATCTCCTAAAAGTAAGACAGCTAACCAAATATTCCTCAGGAGGGGCATTGGTCAAAGCGCAGTTATTTAAGCAGTAATCAAAAGAAGAAGGTTCTTTAGAATACTTGGTTAGCGTTATCTAACTTACATTTGCAGTATAACATAAAAAGACGTAGTTAGCAATACCTAACTACGTCTTTTTTACAAAATTTTTATCGTTTGCTGAACAGCTTGAACAAATCCGTTTTCTGTTCGCTCATAAATTTATAATCCGGCACGGCTTCTTCCGCTTTTTTGCGGGCGGCTTCCAAGTCGTAAAACACTTCCCATTTGGCGTGGTTTAAAACGTGCGGGTCGGCCAGGCGCAGCAAATACGCCGGGTGGTAGGTGGCAATGCAGTCAAACCCCTGCTTTGTTTTAAACCATTTGCCGCGGTCGCGCGTAATGCGCATATCGGGGTTGCCCAGATAGTGCAAAGCTACGCTGCCCAGCGCCACTACAACTTTGGGCTGCAAAATTTCCAGTTCCTTTTCCAGCCAGCGCTGAGCACAAAAATCGGCTTCGGCAAGGTTAGGCGTGCGGTTGCCTTTGGGGCGGCATTTAACAATGTTGGTGGTTATTACCCTGTCGCGCGTCATTTTGGTTGCCCACAATGCTTTATCCAAAAGCTGGCCGGATGGGCCAATCAGCGGGCAGCCGTAATCATCCTCGACGCCGCCGGGGCCTTCGCCCACAAACACTATCGGCGTTTCGGCGCAGCCAAACCAGCCAACAGGCCCTTTGGCAAATTCGCATAGTTTACACTGGCGGCATTTGGCAAGCTGCGCGCCCAGTTCTTTTAACGCTTCTTCCTTCAATTTGCGTCATCTCCCAATCTAATCCACTGCGGAGTGATGTTGTAGCTTGTTTTTATAAACGGCAGGCAGTTTTTAAGCTGCGTGCGCCCTTCCTTAACGGCGTATACAGCGGCGTGCATGGTGCCGGACATTGGCGAAACCAGCTTGGAAACGCTGATGACGTTAACCAGCCCGCCGTTTGCGTTAAATACGCTCTGGTTCATGTTGATGTACCAGTTGTCGCTGTTCTGCGGCTGGTGCCCGTCCATTTCGGCAATTACTATGTAATCCGCGCCCACGCCCTGCGCCTCGCGGACGAAGTAGCTCATGGGGTAAAAGTTTTCGCGGCTTAAATTGATGTTGTCATCCATTATAATGTAGCGCGGCAGCATGTTCTGGTATTCCGTCAGCAAAAAGGTCTGGATATCGGGCAGGTAGGGGCGTTTTTCCAGCGCGCGGCTGTGCCCTATCCACACTGCAACCAAAGGCTCCCTGCCGTTAAGCTGCTGCATCGGTGTTGTGGCAACCAGCCCTGCCTCGCGTGCTTTGCTCAATGCTTCGTAATAGTTGTGTACAGATACATCAAAATACATAGCCATATCGTGCTGCTGCGTTGCCAGTTTTGGCGATACGCTGTATTTATACTGTTTGCCAAACTGCTTGTACCCGCCAAAGAAGGTTTGCAGGCTGCCCGGGATGGGGTCGGCAGTGTTGGTTATGCGCCACAGCAAAATCTTATCGCCGTAGGCTTCGGCAAAGGCTTTATTGCCAATCGCTGGCGCGCCGAAGGTAATTACCGGCACGCGCCATTTTTCAATGCCCATGCTGACAAGCCGTTCCGCCGCAAGCGTTGCCACTGCGCCGCCAAGGCTGTGCCCCGTTAAAAGCACCCTTACTTTGGGGTTAGTTTTAATTTCGTCGATAAATTTTTTAGTGCTGCTGCCGTCCTGCATGGTCGCGCTTAAAACGGTGTTGACGTATTCGTTAAAGCCCTTATGCACCATCGGCACATGTTCGTCGCCTTTGGTGTTGTTGGCAAAGTCAATAAACTCCTGCAAGTTGGTGCCGCCGTAAGGCACCTGTTCCGTTTCAAGATTTATCTTCCAGTCCTTTTTATTGGCTGTGCCGCGGAAGCCGACAACGTAAAAATCAAGGTCGTGCACTTTATCGCGGCTTTTGGCAACTACAAAGCTGCTGTCCACCTTGCCGTCCTGCAATTTAACCGGCACAATTTCCCAGCCGTAATCGCGCAGGTAGGCAATTTCCGGTGCCTGCTGCGGGTCGTAAATGCCAATGCAAAGCCCCGCGGCGATGTTAACCGCCTCGGTAAAATAGTAGTCCTTAATAATTTGCCGTTTTTCATCCGCCGTGGGCGCTGCCGCAAAAACCGACACGCAAAGGCAAACCACTAACAGAATAGATAATGTTAAAATTTTTAATGCTTTCATAAATTACAACCCTTAAATTTATTAATAATCATTATTTCTCAAAACGCCGTTTTCGTCTACCCAGGTACGAGGTTCGCCATATTTGTTTTCTTCAAGGTCACCCGTAAAACAAAACTGCCGCAACAAATACCATATATTAACGCCAGGTATAAGTATCAATAATGTCCATATCCATGAATTACCGAAATCGTGATTGCGGCGTACGTTAACAGGATAAAGAAAAATTATATAAATTAAGTTAACTAATCCTAATAAAACCTCCAACCATTCAATTCGCTCAAAACCATTTAACAGGGCTGACACAAACATTATAAATGTTGAAATTATAGTTAATATACTTTGAAATGCAAGAAATCCATAAGCTAAAAAGAAAAATTCACGGCAGGTTAATCTACCTTTAAATGTTAAATAATCATTTTTCCATTCACCACTAAATAAATATTGTTTAAAACGCCTAAAAGTTCTGTTTTCTTCATTATCTAACCAATCATTTTCATTAATAACAGGAGGAACGCCATATTTATTTTTCTCTGCAATGCTTGGCATTAATTCTATGTAGAAAAATATAAAAGTAGATGCTAATGGTATTATTAAAATACCCAAACTGCCTATAATTCCAAGCAACAAAACTAAAAATCCTAAAAGAATATACCAACCACTATATCCCAAGTCATGCAATCTGCGCACTAATATTGACCACATTGTTAAAACTGGTATAACAATAGCTATCGCAGCCATAATCCATGCTAATGCATAGGTACCGTTATTAGTATCCTTTCCAAAAAGAAATGTTGTAAGAGATAATAGCGCTACAATAACAATATATAATCCTACAAATGTTAATGTAAGAAGAAATTCTCTTTCTTGCATTTCTTTTCTGCTAATTCTACCAACAGACGAAATTAAATTTTTAATAAAATGTTCCTTGTAATACGCTTTAGCCTTCGCAAACATTTTATCATCCCCTTTGAGTTTTATTATAACACTATTAAAGGCAAATAAAAAGAACGCATCTTCCGAAGAAAATGCGTTCCGGTTTGTTCACAAGCCGATTCTATATAATTAATTGGGATTAATAACTATATATTACAGACGAACTACATTTGCAGCCTGCTCACCGCGCGGGCCTGCAACTACGTCGAATTCTACAGCCTGACCTTCTTCAAGGGTTTTGAATCCATCGCACTGAATAGCGGAAAAATGTACAAATACGTCGCCGCCTTCTTCGCGTTCAATGAAACCATAACCTTTTTCTGCATTAAACCATTTTACTTTGCCAGTCATTTTCTGGGCCTCCTAAAAATATTACTTAAGTGCAAAAAACACTTTCTTGCACTCACTCCGCCTATTATACCCTATCGATATAAATAAAGCAAGCTCATTTATGCAAAATAAGCAATATTTTCAGCAAAAAGTGTTTAATTTGTTACGTTCTATCAGCTGTTCCTTCTGCTGGCGCGTTAATTGCTTGATGGCATATTCGCGTTTTAAGGCTTCCGGTTTGTCTGCCAGCTCCTCGCTGTAAACAAGCTCAACCGGCGTGCGGCTGCGGGTGTACTTGGCGCCGTGCCCGCTGTTATGCGCCTTTACGCGGTGCGCAAGGTCGCTCGTCCAGCCGGTGTAAAGCGTGCCGTCCGCACAGCGCAGCATATATACATACGCCGGCATTATTTTACAACTTCTACTTTTTCCATAACCACGGGTTCAATCGGGCGGTCTCTAAAATCAGTCGGCACAACGCCGATTAAACGTACACGGTCCATGCCTTCAACAATTTTGCCGAAGATTGCATGGTGGCCGTTAAGCCACGGGGTAGGCGCCAGCGTGATGAAGAACTGGCTGCCGCCGGTGTTGGGTCCTGCGTTGGCCATGGAAAGGATGCCTTCATCGTCGTGCTTTAAGCCTTCGCCGAATTCGTCCTTAATTTTGTAGCCGGGGCCGCCCATGCCGGTGCCGGTCGGGTCGCCGCCCTGAATCATAAAGCCGTCGATAACACGGTGGAAGATAATGCCGTCGTAAAAGCCTTTGTTAACCAAATCCAAAAAGTTTTTGGCGGTCATCGGCGCTTTGTCCTCAAAAATTTCGGCAACAAACACGCCTTTATTGGTAGTAAATTTAACTTTGCTGTTTTCGCTCATCGCTATGCCTCCAGTCATAATTTGTGCTGTTATTATTTTACACAATTTATCCTGCCTGCTGCAAGTTTTTTATCGCTGCGCGCAGGCGATTATTTTTGGCAACAAAAAAACAGCGGTTTTTCCGCTGTCTTTTTGTTTATGTTAGCTGTTTATACCAATCAGATGAGCTCGATAATTGCCATTTCAGCAGCGTCACCGCGGCGGGGACCAACTCTGTAAATACGGGTAAAGCCGCCCTGGCGGTCTGCGTATTTAGGAGCGATCTCGTTAAACAGTTTTCTCGTTGCTTCTTCGTCCACGAGCTCAGCCATTACCAGGCGGCGTGCATGAAGGTCGCCGCGTTTAGCCAAAGTAATCAGTTTAGCAGCTTGTTTGCTTACTTCTTTAGCTTTAGTTACGGTGGTTTCGATTCTCTCGTGTTTGAAGAAAGAACTTAAAATGCTGCGGAACAAAGCTTTACGGTTGCTGGAATTGCGGCCCAGTTTTCTGTATGCCATCTGTTTCCGACCCCCTTCTTATTCTTCTTCATTTTTGCGCAGTGCAAGGCCAAGGTCGCTGAGTTTCTTTTTAACTTCCTCAAGCGATTTGCGGCCGAGGTTGCGCACTTTCATCATATCTTCTTCTGTTCTCTGGATAAGTTCATCAACAGTGTTGATGCCGGCACGGCGCAGGCAGTTGTTGGAACGAACGGACAGGTCAAGGTCATCGATGGAAACGCTGCCTGTACCGGTCTGTGCGCCCTGTTCATCTGCGGAAGCTTCTTCCGTACCGCCGGATACTGTAATGATGCCGGATGCAGTATCTGCTGCCGGCTGGAACATTTTCAGATAGTCAATCATAATGCCGGATGCCATGCTTACCGCAGTATCAGGCTCTACGCTGCCATCTGTCCAAACTTCCAGAGTCAGTTTGTCATAGTTGGTAACATTACCTACGCGAGTATCGGTAACACCGAACTTCACTCTGGTAATAGGAGAATATATGGAATCAACGGGAATAACTCCTATCGGCTGATCCGCACGTTTATTCTTATCTGCCGGAACATATCCCAAACCCTTATCTACATAAATTTCCATGTTGAGTACCGCGTCGGTATCCAGCGTGGCAATGTGCAGTTCAGGGTTTAAAATTTCAACATCGGCGTCAGCAATAATGTTTGCTGCGGTTACTTCCTGCTCGCCGCTGCATTCAAGGCGCAGAGTTTTAGGTTCTTCGCCGTGCATTTTAAGGCACAGGCCTTTGATGTTGAGGATAATGTCTGCGACGTCTTCCCTGACGCCAGGAATTGTAGAGAATTCATGCAGTACACCTTCGATTTTTACGCTGGTTACTGCTGCGCCCGGCAGTGAGGACAGCAATACTCTGCGAAGGCTGTTGCCGAGAGTAATGCCGTAGCCCCTTTCAAGCGGCTCCCAAACAAATTTACCATAACGCCCGTCATCGCTGATATCAGCTGTGACCATTTTTGGTTTTTCTAATTCGATCATATGGAAAGCCTCCTTCTTTTGCGTATTACCACAATACGCCCAATATAAAGTGGCATATAGATGTTCAAACTATTATTTGGAGTACAACTCAACGATGAGATGTTCTTCGATAGGAACATCAATTTCCTCACGAGTCGGGTAACGGTCAACTTTGCCGCCGAGGTTCTCAGCGTCCTGAATCAACCATGCCGGAACGGTTTTGCCGGCAAGAGTTTCAGCCATGCCTTTGAAATATTCTTTGGAACGGCTGCCTTCCATTACGGAAACAACATCGCCTGCTTTTACCAGAGCGGAAGGAATATCAAGGCGTTTGCCGTTAACGGCGATATGGCCATGTCTTACAATCTGGCGAGCCTGACGGCGAGTATTTGCCAAACCAAGGCGGAATACCACGTTGTCAATTCTTCTTTCCAGAAGGATAAGCAGGTTTTCACCGGTGATGCCTTCCATTTTTTTAGCTCTGTCATAATAGCCGCGGAACTGTTTTTCCAGCAGGCCATAAATAAATTTTGCTTTTTGTTTTTCAGTTAACTGAATGCCATATTCACTCTTTTTTCTGTTAGTGCGTTTAGCCTGACGGTGAGACTCTTTGCTAATGCCCAGAAATGCCGGAGTTAAGCCCAAAGATCTGCATCTTTTGAGGACAGGCGTTCTATCAATTGCCATCTATGCTACACCTCCAATTATACTCTTCTGCGTTTCGGCGGACGGCAGCCATTGTGCGGAATCGGGGTTACGTCACGGATGGAGTTAACCTCAAGACCAGCAGCCTGAAGTGCGCGGATTGCGGCTTCACGGCCGGCGCCGGGGCCTTTTACATATACTTCAACCTGTTTCAGGCCATGTTCCATAGCTGCTTTGGTTGCTTCTTCAGCAGCCATCTGTGCAGCGAACGGAGTGCTTTTGCGGCTGCCGCGGAAACCGAGGCCGCCTGCGGATGCCCAGGAAAGAACATTACCTTCGGTATCAGCGATAGTAACGATAGTATTATTGAAAGTCGAACGGATATGAGCTACACCGTTGATGATATTTTTGCTAACTTTTTTCTTGTTGCGAACAACTTTTTTACCAGCCACTCGTTTATCCCTCCTTCACTGATTATTTCTTCTTGCCGGCAATAGTACGTTTAGGACCTTTGCGGGTACGTGCATTGTTTTTGGTGTTCTGGCCACGAACCGGCAGACCCATACGATGTCTGCGGCCACGGTAGCTGCCAATTTCAATTAAACGTTTAATGTTGAGGGATTCCTCGCGGCGGAGGTCACCTTCTACTTTATAATCAGCGTCAAGAGTTTCACGGATTTTAGCAACTTCTTCTTCGGTGAGATCGCGAACGCGGGTATCAGGGTTGATACCGGTTTTTGCGAGAATCTCTCTGGAGAGAGTAAGTCCGATGCCATAGATGTAAGGTAAAGCGTATTCAATACGTTTATCTCTCGGTAAATCGACACCTGCAATACGTGCCATTAAAGCGCACCTCCTTCTTATCCTTGTTTTTGTTTATGTTTCGGGTTTTCACAGATTACCATAACATGGCCTTTACGTTTGATGACTTTGCATTTTTCACATATTGGCTTTACAGACGGTCTGACTTTCATTTTTTAACCTCCTCTTGCCTGTCTTGCTTATTTAAAACGGTAAGTAATTCTTCCACGGTTCAGATCATACGGAGTAAGCTCCACTGTAACCCTGTCGCCAGGCAAAATTTTGATGAAGTTCATACGTATCTTACCGGATATGTGTGCCAGAATAACATGGCCGTTTTCCAATTTTACCTGGAACATGGCATTTGGCAAAGATTCCAAGATTGTGCCTTCAACCTCAATTACGTCTTGTTTGGACACGCTCAATACCTCCTTGCTCAGTTGCCAGAGAGACTAGCTTTAACATCGGCATATACCTTGTCAATCGGCTGCATGCCGTTGATTTCGTGGTATAAGCCCTGCTTTTTGTAGTACTCTATTAAAGGCTCGGTCTGGTCGTGATATGCAACCAGACGGTTCTTTATTGTTTCTTCCTTGTCGTCGTCACGTTGATAAAGCGTCCCGCCGCATTTATCACACATACCTTCCACTTTGCTGGGGTTGAACGCTACATGGTAAGTAGCGCCGCAGGATTTGCAGATGCGTCTGCCGGTAACCCTGCCAACAAGCTCAGCATCGGGAACTACGATATTGATAACGCCTGTCATCTTTATGCCCAGGTCTTTCATGATGCCGTCCAGTGCAACTGCCTGTTCTTCCGTTCTCGGGAAGCCGTCGAGGATGAAACCGTTTGCACATTCCGGTTTGGAAAGGCCCTCGCGGACAATACCGATGGTTACGATATCAGGAACAAGCTGACCGGCATCCATATATTTTTTTGCTTCTTTGCCAAGCTCCGTGCCCTGTTTAACAGCTGCGCGGAACATATCCCCGGTGGAAATGTGGGGGATTTTGAACTCAGCAATTAATCTTTCTGCTTGAGTGCCTTTACCGGCACCCGGAGGTCCCATTAAAATAATATGCATTTCCTGATTCCTCCTACTTCATAAAACCTTGATAGTGGCGCATGAGCACGAGCGATTCAATCTGCTTCATGGTATCAAGCGCAACACCAACAACGATTAACAGCGCGGTACCGCCGAAGTATACGCCTTCAATGCCGGTCATCCAGCCGATGACGTTAGGCATCAGCGCAATCAGCGAAAGGAAAATTGCACCGGCAAGCGTGATTCTGGTCATGATTCTGTCCAGATAATCGCTGGTAGGTTTACCGGGGCGCAGGCCCGGGATAAAGCCGCCATATTTTTTGAGATTGTCCGCCACATCATTAATGTTAATGCTTACAGCAGTATAGAAATATGTGAAGAACAAAATCATCAATACATACAAAGTAGTCTGCAGCGGGGAACCCCACGCAAACCAGCCTGCAACGGTTTTAATCCATGCAACGTCCACAAACTGCCCGATGGTTACCGGGAACATTAAGATGGAAGATGCGAAGATGATAGGAATTACGCCGGCCTGGTTAACTTTCAGCGGAATGTAGCTGGAATGGCCGCCGTACATTTTACGGCCAACCACGCGTTTAGCGTACTGTACCGGTACTTTTCTGATTCCCTGGGTAATTGCAATTACAAAGACGATCATGGCAACTGCAATAACAGCGAATAAAAGTACATTTAAAGCGTTGATAGTACCGGCCTGTAAATACTGGTAGATTACGTTGAGCCCGTCAGGAATCCTTGATACGATACCTGCAAAGATTATCAGCGAGATGCCGTTGCCGACGCCTTTGGCCGTAATCTGCTCACCAATCCACATCAAAAATACAGTACCAGCAGTTAAGGTAATAGCAATTAAGAGAATCGAGAAGATGCCCGGGTTGTTAATTGCCATCCTTAAACCGTACGCCATACCCAATGCCTGGATGAAACCAAGAACAACCGTACCGTATCTGGTAACTTTGGTTAATTTCTTCTGTCCTTCAACGCCCTCTTTGCCCCACTGTTCCAGCGTAGGAACAACGACTTTGAGGAGCTGCAGGATAATGGAAGCATTGATGTACGGGGTGATACTCATCGCAAAAACAGAAAACTTGCTCAAGGCACCGCCAGAGAACATGTCGAGCAAACCGAGAAGGTTGCCGCTGTTAAACAGCTGCTCGATCATGCTTGCGTTAACGCCCGGAACAGGGATATGTGTTCCAGCCCTGAAAACTACGAACATGGCAAGAGTAAAAAGAATTTTACGCCTGAGTTCTGATACTTGAGAAAGATTTGCGAGGGCTGACAACACTTTAAATCACCTCTACTTTGCCGCCGGCTGCAATAATTTTTTCTTCAGCGGTTTTGCTGAAGCCCATAGCCTGAACGGTAAGTTTTTTGGTCAGCTCACCGTTGCCGAGAATGCGAACGCCGTCGCGGACGTTTTTAATCATGCCGCATTCAATCAGCATTACAGGTTCAACTACAGTGCCGTCTTCAAAGCAGTTAAGGCTGCCAACATTGATTTCAACATAATCGGAGCCGAATCTATTATAGAAACCACGTTTCGGGAAACGCAGATACAAAGGTCTTTGACCACCTTCAAAGCCAGGGCGTTTTACACCGCCGGAACGGGATTTCTGACCCTTCTGGCCTTTGCCGGATGTTTTACCAAGACCGGAACCCAAACCACGGCCAACGCGTACATGCTTGGTTTTGGAACCCGGTGCAGGTGATAATTCATGCAGATTCATCTGTTGCACCTCCTCGCATTAAGCTTCAACGATTTCAACCTTCACAAGGTGTCTTACTTTGTGAAGCATACCGCGGATTGCCGGGGTATCGTCTTTTATTGCAGTAGAATTAATTTTTCCTAAGCCCAGAGCTTTTACGGTCATGCGCTGGTCTTGCGGATAACCGATAAGGCTGCGGGTCAGCGTAACTTTAAGTTGTTGCATCGAGCTTCCTCCTTAGCCAAAAATTTCTTGAACGGTTTTGCCGCGGAGAGCAGCAACCGTTTCAGCACTCTTTAAGGAACGAAGACCTTCAATGGTTGCACGAACTACGTTATTCGGGTTGTTGGAACCCTGGCATTTGGTAAGGATGTCACGCACGCCTGCCAGTTCAAGTACGGCACGTACAGGGCCACCTGCGATAACGCCGGTACCTTCTGCAGCCGGTTTTAAAAATACGCGGCCTGCGCCGAACTCACCGATGCATTCATGCGGAATGGTTGTACCAACCAAAGCAACATTAATCAAATTCTTTTTAGCGTCTTCTACACCCTTGCGAATAGCTTCGGGAACTTCTGCCGCTTTGCCAAGGCCCATGCCAACATGGCCGTTTTCGTCACCTACCACAACAAGTGCAGAGAAGGAGAAACGGCGTCCGCCTTTAACAACCTTTGCAACACGGTTGATGAACACGACTTTCTCTTTCAAGTCGCTTTCTTCATTTCTGAAATTAGCCACTATTATTCCTCCTTCTTTTAGAATTGCAGTCCAGCTTCACGGGCTGCATCTGCAAGAGCTGCTACACGGCCGGTGTAAAGATAACCACCGCGGTCAAATACTACTTCTTTAATGCCTTTTTCCAAAGCCCTTTCGGCAATGGCTTTGCCAATTTCGCGGGCAGCTTCTACGTTGCCGCCGTAGTTGGCTTTTCTATCTTTTTCAACAGTGCTGGCAGAAACAATGGTTTCGCCAGTTTCGTCGTTAATAA
This sequence comes from uncultured Phascolarctobacterium sp., assembly GCA_949295115.1. GTDB lineage: Bacteria > Bacillota > Negativicutes > Acidaminococcales > Acidaminococcaceae > Fusicatenibacter_A. The sequence continues at coordinate 8,021 of CASFJU010000006.1, read as the reverse complement.
CCTGGGCGTAAATGTTAGCCAGAGAACGGTATACGTTCAGACGCGGTCTTTCAGCGGTGCCGTAGATGAACTGACGGGCGCGCAGATGGCGTTTCTGGCGTTTCGCGTTTTTATCAACTTTGTTAAGCAAGAGTTTCACTCCCTTCCTTTAGAAATTACTTCTTGCCTTTAGCGCCTGCTTTACCAATCTTACGGCGGATACGTTCGCCTTCATAATGGATGCCTTTGCCTTTATACGGTTCAGGCGGACGCAAAGTGCGGATTTCTGCTGCAACTGCACCAACTTTTTCTTTGTCAGCGCCGCTTACAACGATTTTGTTCGGAGCCGGAACCTCAAAGGTAATACCAGCAGGCGGCTCTTTAATTACGGGATGGGAAAAACCAAGGGTGAAGTTGATATTGTTACCCTGTTTAGCTGCACGGTAACCTACGCCGGTGATTTCCAGAGTTTTGGAAAAACCTTCGGTTACGCCAACAACCATATTGTTGATAAGAGTACGGGACAGACCGTGCATGGAGCGATGTTCTTTGTCGTCGCTCGGACGTTCAACGGTGATGACGCCGTCCTCCATGGTAAGTTTCATATCTTTGGAAATTTGGCGGGAAAGTTCGCCTTTAGGCCCTTTAACGGTAACGAAGTTGTTTTCGATGGTAACGGTTACGTTAGCGGGCACAGCAATTGGATGCTTACCAATTCTAGACACTTATGAGCACCTCCTATCTTTCAGTATTACCAGACGTATGCAAGCACTTCGCCGCCGAGGCCGGCTTTGCGTGCTGCTTTATCAGTCATAAGGCCTTGGGAAGTAGAGATTACTGCAATGCCAAGACCTCCGAGAACTCTGGGCAGCTGGTCTTTCTGAGAGTAAACTCTCAGGCCAGGTTTGGAAATACGTTTAATGCCGGAAATAACTTTCTCTTTGTTGGCACCATATTTCAGGCTGACGCGGATAACGTTCTGTTTATTGTCAGCAACTACTTCAAAATCTTTTATAAAACCTTCGTTCTTTAAAATCTCAGCGATAGCCACTTTGATTTTAGAGCACGGGATTTCAACTTTATCGTGATGAACCGAATTTGCGTTACGAATACGGGTAAGCATATCGGCAATCGGGTCAGTCATTACCATACTTTAATACCCTCCTTCCTAAAATGCTGTCTTACCAGCTTGCTTTGGTAACTCCCGGAATAGCGCCCTGATAGCTGTATTCACGGAAGCAGATACGGCAGATGCCAAATTTACGCATATAACCATGGGGTCTGCCGCAAATTTTGCAGCGGTTGTAACGGCGTACTTTAAATTTCGGCTCTTTATTCCACTTTTCAATCAAGGCTTTCTTAGCCAAAGTATTCCCTCCTAACTTATGCGCTGAACGGCATTCCGAGGATTCTCAGCAATTCTCTTGCTTCCTCATCAGTCTTAGCGGTCGTAACAATGATGATATCCATTCCGCGTACTTTATCAATCTTGTCGTAGTCAATTTCCGGGAAAATCAATTGTTCTTTCAAGCCAAGTGCATAGTTGCCGCGGCCGTCGAATGCAGTCGGGCTAACACCGCGGAAGTCACGTACACGAGGCAGTGCGATGTTCATCAGTTTGTCGAGGAAGTAGTACATGCGGTCGCCGCGAAGGGTTACTTTTGCACCGATCGGCATGCCCTGACGCAGTTTAAAAGCTGCGATGGATTTTTTAGCTTTGGTAATAACCGGTTTCTGGCCGGAGATTACGGTCAGGTCTGCAACTGCAGATTCCAGAGCCTTGCTGTTGCCAACTGCTTCGCCAACGCCCATATTGATGACAACTTTCTCGATTTTAGGAATTTCCATAACGTTTTTATAGTTAAATTTGTCCATCAGGCCTTTAACGGCTTCAGACAAATATTTTTCTTGCAATCTGGTGTTTGCCATTCAAACATTTCCTCCTTTCCCGGATTATTTATCTATTACTTCGCCACATTTTTTGCAGGCTCTTACATAGCTGCCGGAAACTTCAACTTTTTTAATACGGGTCGGTTTCTGGCAGTGCGGGCAAACGAGCATTACTTTTGCGGAAGCCAGCGGAGCTTCTTTAACAATAATGCCGCCCTGCGGGTTGGTCTGAGTCGGTTTAGTGTGACGTTTTACTTTATTTACGCCTTCAACGACAACTTTGGATTTTTTAGGCATAGCCAGGATAATTTTACCTTCTTTGCCTTTGTCCTTACCGGACAGCACCAGAACTTTGTCGCCTTTTTTGACGTGCATTTTTACAGCTGTCATTCAGGTACACCTCCTTATGTGCTCAATCAGATTTCTTACAGCACTTCAGGTGCCAGAGAAATGATTTTCATAAAGTCTTTTTCACGGAGTTCGCGGGCAACAGGCCCGAAGATGCGGGTTCCGCGCGGAGTTTTGTCGTCTTTGATTACAACTGCCGCATTTTCGTCGAAGCGGATGTAAGAACCATCCGGACGGCGGACACCCTTAGCTGAACGAACAACAACTGCCTTTACAACGTCACCTTTTTTTACAACGCCACCGGGTGATGCATCTTTTACAGCACACACGATTACGTCGCCAATATTAGCATATTTACGGTAGGAACCGCCCAATACGCGGATGCACATAACTTTCTTAGCGCCGGTGTTGTCGCCGACATTAAGAATAGTCTGTTGTTGGATCATGGTTTTACCTCCCTTGCCAATCAATAAAATCGGCAGAATTCATTATTTTGCACGCTCTAAAATTTCAATAACACGCCAGCATTTATCTTTGGACAACGGGCGGGTCTGCATAATTTGGACAGTATCGCCAACATGCGCTTCGTTATTTTCATCATGAGCTTTGAATTTGATAGTATGTTGAACACCTTTTTTGTAAAGCGGATGCTGAACAAAACGCTCAACAGCAACAACTACGGTTTTCTGCATTTTGTCGCTTACTACTTTACCAATACGGGTAACACGCGAATTTCTTTCAACGGTCACAACTGTTTCCTCCTTCTTCATACTTCAAACACACTCAGGCGTTTAATTCACGCTGGCGCTGAATGGTTTTGATACGGGCAATGGACTTTTTGATTTCGTGAATTTTCATCGGGTTTTCACATTGTCCGGTTGCCATTTGAAAACGCAGGTTGAAGAGTTCTTCTTTTAAACCTGCCAGCTTGTTGTCTAATTCAGCAGCAGACATTTCACGGATTTCTGCGGTTTTCATTAAGCTTCACCACCCTTTTCCTGTGCGGCAGCTTCAGCTTCTTGCTGTGCGCGGGTCACAAATTTTGTCTTAATCGGCAGTTTGTGGCTAGCAAGACGCATAGCTTCTTTAGCGACTTCTTCGGATACACCGTTCATTTCAAACATTACGCGGCCGGGTTTAACAACTGCTACCCAGTATTCCGGGGAGCCTTTACCACTACCCATACGGGTTTCAGCCGGTTTAGCGGTAATCGGTTTGTCAGGGAAAATCTGAATCCATACCTGACCGCCACGTTTAATGTAACGGGTCATAGCAATACGTGCTGCTTCAATCTGACGGTTGGTGATCCAGGCCGGCTCAAGTGCTACCAGGCCGTAATCGCCATGGGCAATTTTATTGCCGCGCATTGCACGGCCGGTCATACGGCCTCTGTGCTGTTTACGATGTTTAACTCTTTTCGGTAATAACATTAACTTATGCCTCCTTCGTCGGAGCAGCTTTTGCTACTTCTTTACTTTCAGGAAGGACTTCACCTTTATAAATCCATACTTTTACGCCGATACGGCCGTAAGTGGTATGTGCTTCTGCGGTACCATAATCAATGTCGGCACGCAGGGTATGCAGAGGAATGCTTCCTTCGCGGTAGCTTTCGCTGCGGGCAATTTCTGCACCGCCAAGACGGCCGCCAACCTGTACTTTGATGCCTTTAGCGCCCATACGCATGGTACGGCCTACGCACTGTTTCATAGCGCGGCGGAAAGCGATACGGCGTTCGAGCTGAGAAGCGATGTTTTCTGCAACCAGGGTTGCGTCCATATCCGGGGTTTTAACCTCAACGATATTGATGTCGATTACGCTGTCAGTCATTTTTTTCAAATCGTTTTTAAGCAATTCGATGTTGCTGCCCTGACGGCCGATTACCATACCGGGTTTAGCGGTGTGGATAGAAATGCGCGCTCTGTTGGAAGCACGTTCGATTTCTACTTTGGAAATACCGGATAAGAACAGTTTGTCTTTTATAAATTCACGGATTTTGATATCTTCTAACAGGAATTTTTCATAGTCTCTGTCGGCATACCATTTGGAATCCCAACCTTTAATGATGCCCACACGCAGACCATGCGGATTAACTTTTTGACCCACTATCGTTTCCCTCCTTCTTCGGGATATTATTTTTCTTTAACTGCTACGGTAACGTGGCTGGAGCGTTTCAAAATTTTGAACGCTTGTCCGCGGGAACGCGGATGAATTCTTTTCATGGTAGGACCCTGGTCCACGAAGCAGGTGGATACTACCAGGTCGTCTACGTTCATGTCGAAATTATGCTCTGCATTTGCTACTGCGCTGCGCAGTACTTTTTCGATTACCTCAGACCCAACTTTCGGGGTGTATTTGAGGATCGCGAATGCTTCACCCACGGATTTGCCGCGGATAAGGTTAATCACGATGCGCAATTTGCGCGGCGCGATACGAACATATTTTGCAACTGCTTTTGCTTCCATGCTATCTGCCCCCTTTCCCCTTATTTTAAAGCCGTACTTTTATCGGCATGACCTTTGTAAGTACGGGTGGGAGCGAATTCTCCCAATTTATGGCCAACCATATCTTCGGTAATGAATACAGGCACATGTTTACGGCCGTCATGAACGGCAATCGTATGTCCTAAAAATTCCGGAAGAATAGTGGAGCTGCGAGACCAGGTCTTTACAACTTTTTTATCGTTAGAAGCGTTCATGGCTTCAATCTTCTTCAGAAGACTTTCATGCACATAAGGTCCTTTTTTGATTGATCTGGACACTATTTGGGCCTCCTTTCTTTAACCTGCTAATTATTTCGTTCTGCGTTTTACAATCAGCTTGCTGGAAGCTTTTTTCTGCTTGCGGGTACGAGTACCGAAAGCACATTTGCCCCAAGGAGTAACAGGGCGTTTGCGGCCGACAGGAGAATGGCCTTCGCCACCACCATGCGGATGGTCGTTCGGGTTCATTACTACGCCGCGGTTTGCAGGACGGATGCCCAGCCAACGGCTGCGGCCGGCTTTACCGATGGTAATGTTTTCAAAATCAATGTTGCCAACCTGGCCGATAGTAGCACGGCAGTTGATGTGAACTTTGCGGATTTCGCCGGAAGGCAGACGGAGAAGTGCGTAATCGCCTTCTTTAGCCATCAGCTGAGCGGAAGCGCCGGCGCTGCGTGCCATCTGGCCGCCTTTGCCGATTTTCAGTTCAACATTGTGCACGGTGGTGCCAAGCGGAATATTTTTCAGCGGCAGGCAGTTGCCGATTTTGATATCAGCTTCCGGACCGCTTTCAATCATGTCGCCTACTTTCAAATCAAGCGGAGCGATGATGTAGCGTTTTTCACCGTCTACATAGTTAACGAGAGCTATGCGTGCATTACGGTTAGGATCGTATTCGATGGTAGCAACGCGAGCCGGGATACCGTCTTTGGTGCGTTTGAAGTCGATGATACGATACAGTCTTTTAACGCCGCCGCCCTGATGGCGAACGGTCATTTTGCCGGTGTGTCGTAATCTCTTCGAAGGTAGACACTGTAATGAAGCGTCTCGAAGGAGAATACGGATTAAAGCTTTTAATAGCCATTTAATTTTACCTCCTTATTACGTTAAATTACATTCCTTCGAAAATTTGAATCGTATTGCCTTCAGCCAGCTTCACGATAGCTTTCTTATAGTCGGAACGTTTGCCAACGTATTTGCCCATGCGTTTGGTTTTGCCAAGTACGCGCACGGTGTTTACCTTTTCAACTTTTACGTTAAAAATTTTCTCTACCGCTTGTCTGATTTCAGTTTTGTTAGCAGTAAGAGGCACTTTAAAGGTATATTTGTTATCCTGCATCATCATGGAAGTTTTTTCGGTGATTACAGGGCGGATTAATAAATCGCGAGGATTGGTTGCCATTATGCGAGCACCTCCTCAATTCTGGCAATAGCATCTTTAGCCAGGAATACTTTGTTGTTGTTGAGCAAGTCGAAGCAGTTCAGGCATGCATTGGAAAGTGCGGTTACTTTCGGCATGTTGCGGGAAGAAAGCTCAACGTTTTCGTTTTCACCGTTGGTGATGATAAGAGCTTTTTTGTCTGCAGCGTCAAATGCAGCGAGCATGTTAACAACGTTTTTGGTTTTCGGTGCATCGAATGCAAGGCCGTCAACCACTACCATTTCACCGGCAGCAACTTTTGCGCTCAGTGCGCAGCGGATTGCCAGACGGCGTGCTTTACGCGGCATTTTTTTGTCGTAGCTGCGGGGCTGCGGTCCGAATACGGTGCCGCCGCCTACCCACAGAGGAGAACGGGTAGAACCGCTGCGTGCACGGCCGGTGCCTTTCTGTTTCCAAGGTTTGCGACCGCCGCCGCGAACAAGGCCGCGGGTTTTGGTAGCAGCAGTGCCCTGGCGCTGGTTAGCGTGCTGCATAACGATTGCCTGATGTACAACAGCTTCGTTGAACTCTACGCCAAACACAACTTCATTTAATTCTATTTCTTCACCGGTAGGTTGACCGGAGATATTATATACTGATAACTTCGGCATTAGAAGCATCCTCCTTTCTTTCGCTTATGTTCTTATTTCTTATTGGGTTTTACGGTTTCTTTAACTACAACGAAAGAACCGGCAGCTCCCGGAATGGAACCTTTAACCAGAATAAGATTGCGTTCAGCGTCAACTTTAGCTACAGTTAAGCGTTGAACGGTTACTTGAGCATTACCCATACGTCCAGGCAGTTTTTTACCTTTGATAACGCGGCCGCCAGGACCGGAGTACATGGGACCCATGGAGCCAGGTTCACGATGAGATTTGGAACCGTGTTTCATAGGACCACGAGCGAAATTGTGGCGTTTAATGGTACCTGCAAAACCTTTACCGCGGGAAATACCGGTTGCATCAACCAGTTCGCCTGCAGCGAAGATGTCGCAGCAAATTTTATCGCCTACTGTAAATTCAGAAGGAGCAGACAAACGCAATTCTTTGACAAATTTAACAGGAGCAACACCTGCTTTGTCAAAATGGCCCTTCATCGGTTTCGTGGTATGTTTTTCTTTTACTTCGCCGAAGCCAAGCTGTACAGCATTGTAGCCGTCTTTTTCTTCGGTTTTGTTTTGAATGACAACGCAGGGACCGGCTTCAATTACAGTTACCGGAATCAATCTGCCGTCAGCTTCAAAAATCTGAGTCATACCGATTTTTTTACCTAAGATTCCTTTAGCCATTCTCGCACCTCCTCCTTACAGTTTAATCTCGATATCTACGCCGGCGGGAAGATCAAGACGCATCAAAGAATCAACGGTCTTCGCGGTCGGTTCCAGAATGTCTACAAGACGTTTGTGAGTACGCATTTCAAACTGCTCACGGCTGTCTTTGTTAACATGCGGGGAACGCAGAATCGTATAGATGTTTTTTTCGGTAGGAAGCGGAATCGGGCCGGAAACCTGAGCACCGGTACGTTTCGCAGTTTCCACGATTTTGGCAGCACTCTGGTCAAGTGCTTTGTGGTCATACGCTTTGAGGCGTATTCTGATTTTCTGTGATTTCGACATTAAAACATTTCCTCCTAATCGCCCAGTTTCTAAGAACGGACATACTCCGTGAAAATCTCCCTGTCTGAACAGGCAAGCAACCTCTCACATCATCGCAGGGCCATACAAACAAACATAACAATATGAGGGGCGGTTTTCAGCCCCTCATAACGGGATCTATTTTATGATGGGATCCTTATAAAATTATTTACCTTCGATTTCGGTTACAACACCGGCGCCAACGGTACGGCCGCCTTCGCGGATTGCAAAGCGCAGGCCCTGTTCGATAGCGATCGGGGTAATCAGTTCTA
>CASFJU010000005.1 GCA_949295115.1 uncultured Phascolarctobacterium sp. | reverse complement strand
GAACAGCTGATTGAACTGATAGAAAACTACTGCAAAAACTGGCTGGCGATGGACGGCGTGTGGTTTCAGTCCGTAGAACAAAAATACGGCATGGACGAAGCCATGGAGCACGACTGCGCCATTTGGGAAAAGTTTACCGTTATTGAAGCCAAGCGCATTAAAGCATTTTTAAACTTGCCGGATAACGCCGGTATTGAGGGTTTGAAGCAGGCTTTAAAGCTGCGTTTGTACGCAAACATTAATCGCGATGAGATTATTGTGGAAGGCAACACGCTGACCTACCGCACTACGGAATGCCGCGTGCAGCACGCCCGCACAAGCAAGGGCATGGAACTGCACCCGTGCAAAAACGTGGGCATTATTGAATACGGCCTGTTTGCCAAAACGATTGACAGCCGCTTTACCTGCGAATGCGTAAGCTGCTACCCCGATGTTACTGACAACACCTGCCACTGCGCATGGAAGTTTACTCTTGCGGATTAGACGGCGTTTTTTCCGCGCCGCTTTCCGTAAATTTATATTCTGTTTTTTCTTCAAGCGTCGTTACTGCGCCGCCCGTTTTCCACGGTGCGGCCTTTTTTATTGTGCCTGCGGTTACGTTGCCCGCTTCGTCAAAATACACGCAGGTTTCCTTTTTAAACTCCACAAAACCGGCCTTGGTGTTATCCGCCATGTTCTGCTGCCAAAAGGCTGGGCGCAGCGCCGTATCCTCCGCCAGCGTGCCTGTTTTAACGGCGCCGCTGTCGTAAAACTCCAGAATGCTGCTGTCGTCAAAAGTTACAAAGCCGTACTGACCGTCGCCCAGCGCAATGGTCGCCTTGCCAGCAACCGTGCCGCTTAAAACAGTGCCCTGCGTGCTGAACGTAACGGCGGTGTTATCCTTGTAGCGCAAATGCCCGTAGCTTGAAAGCGCAATGTTGTACACACCGCCCGGCCAGTAGCGGTGGTGGCGCGGAAACCAGCCCCCACCAGTGTAGGCAGAAACAAAATAATGGTCGTTAATAATTCGCTGCCATCCGTGCGGGCGCAGGTAAGTATCATCAGCCAGCGTCCCGCTGATAACCTCGCCGTTATCGTTTAAACGCACGGCAGTGTTCTTTTTAAACTTTATCGTTTCACCGACGCTCCACCCCTGCGGATGCAGCTCAGTGTTCTTATCCAGCATGCGGCTTGTGGCGGCAAGCGAAGTGCCAGCCACCGCAAAGCACAACAGCATAACAAATATAATCAACCTTTTCAGCATTATCATCACCTCTTGTTTTTATTGTACAATTTTAGGGATGAAAATGTTGTGAAAAAATTTTTAAAAATTTTGGCAAAAAGGGCTTGCAATTTAGATAAAATGCCGCTATAATATATCTTGTGTTCAAGAGAACACAAAGTAACTCCGGGATAGTGTAATGGTAGCACAAATGACTCTGGATCATTTTGTCTGGGTTCGAGTCCTAGTCCCGGAGCCATTTTTTTACGGCGCTATGGTCAAGAGGCTAAGACGTCGCCCTCTCAAGGCGAAATCACGGGTTCGATTCCCGTTAGCGCTACCAAATGGTTCTTAAATGCTTCGGCATGATGCCGGAGTTTTTTTATTTTGCAAAACAAATTAAATGTTGCTTCAAATACATCAAAAGCCCTGCGGTACTTTGTACCACAGGGCTTTGTTTATTGTATGCTTTTTCTCAATACCCCAGATTTTCGCCGACGATGATTACTTTAATTCTTGCTTCTTTGGCGTTCATCAGGCTGCCTTTGCGGGTGGTTAAAATAAAGTTGCAAATGCTGTCGGGCGCAACGCAGTCATAGCAGTGCCCACCAGTTTTGCACGGCGGGTTAAAGTTGGCAAAACGCTGCACGTTAATCGGCGCGGCGTAATTGCGTGCGCGTGCCACAGCATCCTCATAGCTTTTTACAATTTTGTTGATGCCGGCAATAACAACAACGTGCTTAGGGCCAAACACCATTGCCGCCACACGGTTGCCGGTACCGTCGATGTTCACCATCACACCGTCCTCGCTCATGGCGTTGGTGCTCATAAAAAAGGTGTCGCAGGTCAGCGCCTGGCGCAGTAGCCCCATACGTTCTTCAGGGCTCTTTGCCGTGTCGCGGTCGATTACGTTATACCCCTGCGTCCTTAAAACGTCCAGCAGGCCCATTTCCTCCAGCGTCATGCCGCCACCCCACGATACGCACTGCTCCTTATCAATAAAGCTCAGTGCCTTTGCCAGCGCTTCCTCCTTCGTCGGGCAGTAATAAGCCTCAAACGCGCGGCGCTCCAAATTTTTAACTACTCTCTGTGCCAGTGCATCAGTGCGCAATTCAAACGGTGTTTTCTCCATTTTTATCCCTCCCTGCGCTAAAACTTAATTGTCAATCAACAACTTCGCCGATGTAAACCTCGTCCTCGCCGTCAATCTCATTCAGCACAACCTCAATGGTTTCCTTCTGCGAAGTCGGCACGTTTTTGCCAACATAGTCCGCACGGATAGGCAGCTCCTTGTGCCCACGGTCAACAAGCACTGCCAGCTGGATGGTTTTGGGGCGACCCATGTCGATAACGGCGTCCAGCGCGGCACGGATAGTGCGGCCGGTGTATAAAACGTCGTCCACCAAAATAACATGCTTGCCGCTCAAATCAAAATTGATATCGGTGCCATGCACCACGGGGTTGTAGCCCAGCGTGGAAAGGTCGTCGCGGTACAGCGTAATATCCAGCATGCCCACGGTCATTTCGCAGTTTTCAATGCTGCCCACTTCCGCCGCAATGCGCTGCGCCAAAGGCACGCCGCGTGTGCGGATGCCGACGATAACAACGTCTTCAACGCCTTTGTTTTTTTCGATAATCTCGTGTGCGATACGGACCAGCGCCCTGCGGATAGCGTCGCTGTCCATAATTACGTTTTTCTTAACAATATTGCTCATTGTTTTCACCCCAAATTTAAAATTGACCGTTATGCAAACGGGTAATTATTTTATGCATGTCCTCCGGCAGCGGCGCTTCAAACTTCATGCGCTCGCCTGTGCGCGGATGCGTAAACTCCAAAGTGTGCGAATGCAGCGCCTGCCCTTTAATGGCAAACGGCGTTTTCATCGGCGAATATTTCGGGTCGCCTACCAGCGGATAACCTAAATATTCCATGTGCACGCGGATTTGGTGCGTGCGCCCCGTGCGCAGCTTGCAGCGCACCAGCGTGTATTTGCCGAAACGCTCCAGCACCTCGTAATCGGTAATCGCCTCACGCCCGCCTTCCTTAACCACCGCCATTTTTTTGCGGTCGTTTTTATCGCGCGCAATCTGCGTTTCAATCGTGCCGCTGTCGGTTTTAATGTTGCCGCGCACCACGGCAAGGTAAGTGCGCACCGCCGTTTTACTTTGTATCTGCTGCGAAAGCGCAATATGCGCCGCATCGTTTTTGGCAACAATCATAATGCCACTGGTGTCCTTATCCAGCCGGTGCACAATGCCCGGGCGGATAGCGCTGTTAATGCCCGAAAGGTTTTTGCAGTGGTACAAAAGCGCGTTAACCAGCGTGCCGGTATAGTTGCCCGGCGCCGGGTGCACAACCATGCCGCGCGCCTTGTTCAGCACAACCACATCGTCGTCCTCATAAATTATATCCAGCGGGATGTCCTCCGGCACGGCTTCAATCGTTTCCGGCTCGGGGATATCGACGGTGTAAACCTCGCCTGCGCGCACCTTGTAATTTGCTTTCAGCACCTTATCGCCGCGTTTAACGCGCCCTTCCTCCAAAAGCTTCTGCATATTGCTGCGCGATACGCCAAGCTTCGCCGCCAGGCACACGTCAATCCTCGCGCCCGCGTCATCCGCCCCGGCGGTTATAACTTCTAACCCCGCTTCAATTCCGTCTTCAGTAAATTCCATATTATCAGTCCAACTCCAATACAAATTGCAATATCTGCTATGTTAAAAATCGGCCACACGCGGAAATCAAAAAAATCAATTACCACGCCCTGCCGCGCACGGTCGATGAGATTGCCTACCGCGCCGCCCAAAAACAGGCCCGCGCCGCATTTAACCTCCCACGGCGATGCCAGAATCTCCTTGCGCGCCCAGATGATGAGCCCGATAACCGCCACGGCAATGCCGATAAAAAACAGGCGGTTGTGCGCAAACATGCCGAACGCCGCGCCCGGATTTAAAATATACGTTAAATGAAAAATTCCTTCGATAACGGGGATACTCTGCCCCAGCGCCATGTTTTCCACCACAATGTACTTGGAAAACTGGTCCGCAATCACTACCAGAAGCGGCAGCACAAAAAGCCACATAGTTTCACCTTTACTGTTTATTTATACATATATTTATTATAAACTACCTTGTAATTATTTTCAATCGGCGTAAAATACAAAAGCCCGCTGTCATAGCGGCAGCGGGCTGTAAGTTTTAAATCAGAATATGATTTTGTTAGCGATAACGAGGCGTTGAATCTGGTTGGTGCCTTCGTAAATCTGCATAATTTTAGCGTCGCGCATCATTTTTTCAACCGGATATTCGCGGCTGTAACCGTAACCGCCCATAATCTGTACGGCGTTGGTGGTTACTTCCATAGCGGTATCGGCTGCGTAGCATTTTGCCATAGCGGCTTCCTTGCTGAATTCCATGCCCTGGTCACGCATCCAGCAGGCTTTGTAAACCAGCATGCGGGCAGCTTCAACGCGCATTGCCATATCGGCAATCATGCTCTGAATCATCTGGAAAGATGCAATCGGCTGGCCGAACTGTTTGCGTTCTTTGGAATATTTAACTGCGCAATCAAGTGCAGCCTGTGCCAAACCTACGGAAACAGCACCGACAAACGGACGTGCGTTGTCAAGGGTGTTCATCGCAATGCGGAAGCCCTCGCCTTCGCGGCCTACGCGGTTAGCTTCAGGGATTACAACGTCCTGCAGAATCAGTTCGCAGGTATTGGACGGGCGGATGCCCATTTTGTCTTCTTTTTTGCCAACGGTAAAGCCCGGGGTGCCTTTCGGTACAATAAACGCGGTTAAGCCGCGGATACCGCCGGTTTTGCGGGTATTGGCAAATACCAGATAAGTATCGGCAATGCCGCCGTTGGTGATGAATGCTTTAGCGCCGTTAAGGGTGTAGGTGCCTGCTTCCTTATCCTTTACTGCGGAAGTGGAAACAGCGCCTGCATCGGAGCCTGCGCCCGGTTCGGTCAGTGCAAAGGCAGCCAGCTTGCCTTCGTTAAGAAGGTCGCAGTGTGCCTGTTTCTGTTCTTCGGTACCGGCCAGCAAAATCGGATAGGACGCAAGAGAGTTTGCAGCGATAGAAGTAGCAACACCTGCGCAGCCTTTGCCGAGTTCTTCGTAAATAAGGGCTACGGTTACGCTGTCAAGGCCCATTCCGCCGTATTCTTCGGGAACACAGACATTTAAAAGGCCCATGTCGGCAGCTTTTTCCATCAAGCCTTCTCTGGCATGGTTTTCTCTGTCCATTTCAGCAGCGTAAGGGGTAATTTCTTTGGCAACAAAATCCCTTACCATCTCCTGTAATTCAAGTTGTTCTTCTGTTAAAGCAAAATCCATTTTGTCCTCCTTATGTTAAAAGCTGTGGCTTTTTTTGACATTACACTTTCAGTATTGTATCACAATTTTGCCTTTAACTCAACTGCTTTTAACAAAGTTATCTAAATTTTTGCTAAAATTTATTAATGGTGGAACAATCTCAAGCCCGTAAACGCCATAGCGATGCCGTACTTGTCGCAAGTTTCGATAACATTATCGTCACGGATGCTGCCGCCTGCCTGCGCGATATATTCAACGCCGCTGCGCTGTGCGCGCTCAATGTTGTCGCCGAACGGGAAGAACGCGTCGCTGCCGAGCGATACGCCTTTAAGCTGTGCAACCCATGCTTTTTTCTCCTCGCGGGTCAAAGGCTCAGGCTTTTCGGTAAAGAAGTTTTCCCAAACGCCGTCTGCCAGTACATCCTCGTAATCGTCGGAGATATAAACGTCAATGGTGTTGTCGCGGTCCGGGCGGCGGATGCTGTCTTTAAACGGCAGTGCCAAAACTTTCGGGTTCTGGCGCAGCCACCAAATATCGGCTTTGTTGCCGGCAAGGCGGGTGCAATGCACGCGGGACTGCTGCCCTGCGCCGATGCCGATTGCCTGGCCGTCCTTAACATAGCAAACGGAGTTGGATTGCGTGTATTTTAAGGTAATAAGCGCAATCAAAAGGTCGCGTACAGCGCCTTCCGGGATTTCCTTATTTTTTGTCGGGCGGTTTTCAAGCAAATCTGCTGTAATTTTTGCTTCGTTACGGTCCTGCTCAAAAGTAATGCCAAAAACCTCTTTGGTTTCGGTCAGCTTAGGCTGATAATTCGGGTCAATTTTAATGATGTTGTAAGTGCCTTTACGTTTGGTTTTTAAAACCTCCAGCGCTTCATCGGTGTAGCCCGGTGCGATAACGCCGTCGGAAACCTCGCGTGCCAGCATTTTAGCGGTCTGCACATCGCAGATATCGCTCAACGCTACAAAATCGCCGTAGCTTGACATTCTGTCCGCGCCGCGTGCGCGTGCATAAGCGTTAGCCAGCGGGCTTAATTCAAGGTCATCAACATAATAGATTTTTTTCAGCGTGTCGCTCAGCGGCAGGCCAACAGCTGCGCCTGCGGGGCTTACGTGCTTGAAGGATGCGGCTGCCGGCAGGCCGGTTGCCTCTTTCAGTTCCTTAACGAGCTGCCAGCTGTTAAAAGCGTCCAAAAAGTTAATATATCCGGGGCGGCCGTTTAAAACTTCGATAGGAAGCTCGCCGTCCTTCATAAAAATACGTGCCTGTTTCTGGTTAGGGTTGCAGCCATACTTTAATTGCAGTTCCTTCACGTTAATTCCTCCCTGTAAATTAAAAATGCCGGCACTTTCCGGGCGCAAATTGCCCAGACGGTCGGCGTTAATCCGGCCATACTCCATGTGGTTAACCCACTTCCGTCAGTTATATGGCCTTTATAGTTAAATTATATAGTTGTAATGGTGGTTTGTCAAACATATTACATTTTTAACTCATGTGCTGATAAAAGATTTTGTAATTTAATTTTTAAATCTTCTTCATCACAACGGTCAACAATTATTAATATTATTAATCCTACTAAAAATATAAAATTAAAACCCATTGAAGTTACATCAAAATCATTTTTGAAATTAAAAAAACAATTTTTAAACAAAGTATAAAATAAAAAACAATAAAATATAATGAATATCATTCTCCATTTTCGCCAAAACACTATTATAGATTTGTTATTTTTATCAACAACAATACCTTTATATGATGCTCCTCTTCTTCTATCAGTTTGTTTTAACAAAAATCCATTTTGTTCTACTTTACCATAAAATAAGAAATCAGAATCTTTTCCCCATAATAAAATCGGCATTTCTTTTGTATTTTCTTTTAACAATTCCACTACTTCTTCAGGCGATTTATCAGTTTCCAAATATAACTTACTCCATAAAAACATATCCTCACCCCACTTTATTTTAATTATAAACCTGTTCAATCTGTGGTACAATATAAAAAGCAGCAATCAATCAAAGGAAGTGTTATATATGGAATGTTATGTTTGCCCGCACCGCTGCGGCGTTGACCGCCCTGCCGATATGCACGCGGAGGGCATGTTCGGCTCGTGCCACTGCGGCTTAAAGCCCATTGTTGCCCGCGCCGCCCTGCACTTTTGGGAGGAACCCTGCATCAGCGGCGAAAAAGGCAGCGGCACCGTGTTCTTTAGCGGCTGCAATTTGCACTGTGTTTTTTGCCAAAATTACGAAATCAGCAGCTTGAACAAGGGTAAGGAAATTACCATCGAACGCCTGCGCGAAATTTATTTTGAGCTTATCGCCCAGGGGGCAAATAACATTAACCTTGTTACCCCCACCCACTTTACGCACGCAATTTTAGAGAGCCTGAAAGAGCCCCTGCCTGTGCCCGTGGTTTACAACACCAGCGGCTTTGAAACGCTGGACACCCTGCGCAAATTAAAAGGCAAGGTGCAAATATGGCTGCCCGATTTAAAATACAGCGACGACCTTGCCGCCATTAAATACAGCAACGCGCCAAGCTATTTCCGCATTGCCACCGACGCTATTAAAGAAATGTACAAGCAGGTTGGCCCGTACAAGCTGAATGACGGCGGCATTATGCAAAGCGGCGTTATCATCCGCCACCTGTTAATGCCAGGCATGGTTGAAAACACCAAGGGCGTTATCGACTGGGTTGCAAAAACCTTTAAGCCCGGCGAGGTTATGTTCAGCCTTATGCACCAGTATGTGCCCTGCGGCCGCGCTGCCGATTACCCCGAGATTAACCGCCGCGTTACCGACGAAGAATACGCCGAAGTTGAGCAGTACCTGTTTGACAGCGGTATTGAGGACGGTTTTGTGCAGGAGGATGATTCCGCCTGCGAGGACTTCATCCCCAAGTTTGACGGCACCGGCGTGTAATTATAAGTTTTGCTTATAAATGTACCCCAAAACCACAAGGTTTTGGGGTATTTTTTATTGCTGCTGTTGTTTTTGTTTGCGTTTTTCTTCTTCCAGCTTTTTAAAAGCGTCGCGTTCCTTGCACAGTTCCTCGTACAAATCAAGGCCGCTCCAGGTGCGGTTGTTTTCCGTCAGCATGGCTTTTAAATCAATGCGCCCTACGCCCACGCGCTGCAAGGCGGTTAAAAACTTTTGCAGCTTATCCGCGCCGAAGCCGTGCAGCAAAAGCATTTCCTCCGCCATCGGCTCGTTATCGGCTTTCGCTTCTTTTAAATCCACGCCTTCAATGCCCAAAAGCGCGCCCAGAGGCTGGTGGTAATCCTCCTGCCTCACGCTTTTAAAGCGAATATTCATCATCATGCAAACCATTTTTGTCATCTCGGCTTTTTTGCCGGTAAAATTATAAAGCAATGCACAGCTTACCATGGTGTTCTCCTTTAAATACAATTATTACAACCATTATAACTTAAAAACGCCCATTACGCAAAATACCGGCCGCCGTTAAGCAGCCGGTATTTAAATTGCAAAGGTTAACTGATAGGTTTAAGCCGGTCAGTTAAATTATTTTTTTACAAGCACAGTGCGGATGTGCAGTTCGCGCAGTTGTTTTTCTTCAACGTCGTTAGGAGCCTGGCACATCAGGTCGTTAGCGCTCTGGGTTTTCGGGAAGGCGATTACGTCGCGGATGGAATCGCGTTTAGCCATAATCATTACCAGACGGTCAAGGCCGAAGGCAAGGCCGCCATGCGGAGGAGCGCCGAATTCAAATGCGCCCATCATGAAGCCGAATTTTTCAACAGCCTGTTCTTCGCTAAGGCCGATAGCATGGAATACTTTATCCTGCACGTCGCGTCTGTGAATACGGATGGAGCCGCCGCCGATTTCAGTACCGTTAAGTACCATATCGTAAGCTTTGGCGTATACTTTGCCGGGGTCTGTTTCCAGAAGCGGAATGTCTTCTTCGCGCGGAGAGGTAAACGGATGGTGCATGGCAACATAGCGTTTTTCTTCTTCGCTGTACTCAAACATCGGGAAGTCAACAACCCAGGTGAAGGCCAGTTTGTTTTCGTCGATGAGGCCGCGGCGTTTTGCCATTTCGATACGCAGTGCGCCGAGAGCAGCGGCAACAACCAGCGGTTTGTCCGCTACGAACAGCAGCAGGTCGCCCGGTTCGGCAGCAGCTGTTTTAAGGATGTTGGCCAGATATTCTTCGCTGAAGAATTTGGCAATCGGGGATTTTACGCTGCCGTCCGGCTGAATCTGCATCCAGGCAAGGCCTTTGGCACCGTAAATGGCAACAAAGTCAACCAGCCCGTCAAGCTCACGGCGCGGGATGCCTGCGTCGCCCTTAACGTTGATGGCTTTAACAATGCCGCCTTTATTGATAATATCGTTAAATACTTTAAAGTCGCTGCCTTTAACGGCGTCGGTCATGTTGATAAGTTCCATGCCAAAACGCAGGTCCGGTTTGTCGCTGCCGTATTTATCCATAGCTTCGTCCCAGGTCATGCGCTGGAATTTTTCCGGCAGGTCAACGCCCCGCGCGCCTTTGAACACATAGCGGATTAAGCCTTCGGTCATGTCCATAATATCATCGGCGTCAACAAAGCTCATTTCAATATCAAGCTGGGTAAATTCCGGCTGGCGGTCGGCACGCAGGTCTTCATCGCGGAAGCAGCGTACAATCTGGAAATAACGTTCCATACCGGCAACCATCAAAAGCTGTTTAAAAATCTGCGGGGACTGCGGCAGAGCATAGAATTTGCCGGGGTTTACGCGGCTCGGTACAAGGTAGTCGCGCGCGCCTTCCGGGGTGCTCTTGGTAAGCATCGGAGTTTCAATTTCGCAGAAATCATGGTTGTCCATGTAGTCGCGCATCAGTTTGGTAACTTTGTGGCGCAGCATTAAATTGCGCTGCATTTCCGGGCGGCGCAAATCCAGATAGCGGTATTTCAGGCGCAGGTTTTCGTCAACATCGATGCCGTCCTGAATGTAAAACGGCGGGGTTTTGGCGCTGTTCAGCACTTCAAGCTCTTTGGCAACAACTTCAACTTCGCCGGTAGCAAGGTTGGGGTTGATGGTTTCATCGCTGCGCAGGCGTACAACGCCGTGCACTTTAATTACATACTCGCTGCGGATAGCTTCGGCAGTGGCAAAATCATTGCCGGCGTGGTCGGGGTCAACCACAACCTGCACAATGCCGCTGCGGTCGCGCAGGTCAATAAAAATCAGTCCGCCGTGGTCGCGTCTTTTGGCAACCCAGCCGCAAAGCACAACCTCTTTTTCGTTGTCGGCCTTGCCAAGCGTGCCGCAATAATGATTGCGTTTCAAATTACTCATACTTTTGCACCTCTGTTTGTAAAATTGTTACTGTATCATCAACAGGAATTTCTGTCTGCGTGCTTTCAGCCATGTTTTTAAGCGTTACAGCGCCGCGTGCCAGCTCGTCGTCGCCAAAAATAACGGCAAAACGTGCGTTAAGGCGTCCGGCCTGCTTCATCTGCGCTTTCATGCTGCGCGCCAAAAAGTCAAACTCGGTTTTTAAACCGGCCTGCCTTAAGGCGATGGCTGTTTTAAACGCTGCTTCAAAATTAGCCTGATTGGGGCAAACTATAAAGGCGTCGATGCCGTCCTTATGCTCCGGCAAAAGGTTCTGGCTTTCCAGCGCCAGCAAAATGCGTTCCATGCCCATCGCAAAACCGATGCCGGAAACATCCTGCCCGCCGATTTCCTTAACAAGGCCGTCGTAACGCCCGCCGCCGCAAACTGCGCTTTGCGCGCCCAGCGGCACATACTGGATTTCAAACGCGGTTTTGGTGTAATAATCAAGCCCGCGCACCAGCGTGTTATCTACTTCAAAATCAACGCCTGCCGCCGTCAGCAAACGCTTAACGCCTTCAAAATGCTCACGGCACTCGTCGCACAAACATTCTTCAAGGCTCGGCGCACCGGCAGCCAGCTCGTGGTCATGCGGCACCTTGCAGTCCAAAAGCCTTAGCGGGTTGCGCTCAAAGCGCGATTTGCAGTCATTGCACATACCCTCAAGATGCGGGCGGAAATAATCCTGCAATTTGGCGCGGTGCTGCGGGCGGCATTTGGAGCAGCCCACGGAGTTGATTTTTAAATGCAAATCTTTTAAGCCAAGTTCCTTTAAAATGGTAACTGCCAGTAAAATTGCCTCGGCGTCAATCGCCGGGCTGTCAACACCCAATGCTTCGATGCCGAACTGGTGGAACTGGCGGTAACGCCCTGCCTGCGGGCGGTCGTACCTGAACATCGGCCCGATATAAAACAGCTTTGTCGGCGCAGGTTCGGCATACATTTTATGCTCGCAGAACGCGCGTACGGCAGACGCGGTATTTTCCGGGCGCAGGGTAATGCTTCTTTCGCCGCGGTCGGTAAAGGTATACATTTCCTTTTCCACAACGTCGGTCGTATCGCCAATGCCGCGCTTAAACAGCTCGGTATGCTCAAACACCGGCGTGCGGATTTCTTTATAGCCAAACTGTGCGCAGATGCGGCGCATAGCGGCTTCCACATACCGCCAGTTTTCAATCTCGGACGGCAGTATATCTTTTGTGCCTCTTGGCGCAGTAGTAAGCAAGCTGATTCCTCCTCACTGCCTTCTACGGCTTTATCTATCCATAAATTTACATACTTAATAATTGTACCACAAAAACGGCTGTTTATTCAACACCATTTACGCCGCAGGGTAAAAATAAAGTAAAAAATAAAAATACGGCCGTTAAAGCCGTAAATTTATTTGCCTCCGCGCTCGTCAAACTGCGCGGGCGTTGTTTCTTCCGCCAGTTCGTCCGTGCTGTGCCAAAGTTCCTTGTAAAGCACGCGGTACACCGCCGCCACGGGCACGGCAAACAGCATACCCAAAATGCCGTACAGCTTAGCGCCGATAATCAAACTTAAAATTAAAATTACCGGGTGCAAATCAATTTTTTTGCCGACGATGCGCGGCATTAAATAGTTTGCGTCAAACTGGTAGAATACCAGATAAAACAGCGCCACGTAAAATGCGGACTGCGGGCTTTGCGAATACGCAATGAACACCGCAGGCACAGCGCCCAAAAGCGGCCCGACGACAGGGACCATCTCCGCAAGGATGGCAAGTAAACCAAATACCAGCGGGTAATGGATACCCAATATTGCCGTACCGGCAGCAATGCAAAAACCTGCCAGAAGGCTTAAACGTGCCAGACCCTGAATGTAGCTGCTTAACGTAATACCGATTTCATCGATAATATGCGCCGCACGCGGCTGTGCTTCGTAGCTGAAAAAGTTAATCATCATGCTGCGCAGGTCGCGCCAGTCTTTTAAAAAGTAAAACGCAAGGAACGGCACCACAATTAAACCGACGAGGTTAGTAATAATATCCAGCGTCGATTTTAACAGGTTGCGCAGTACCGCCGCCACAAAGCCCATCAGCCAGCTGGTGATGTAGTCAAAAAGGCTTTCGATGTTATGCGGCAGCGTCGGGTAATTGGAAGGGTCCTCCACCAGCCAGTCAAAGGTGGCGGCGTCCATTTTGGTGGTGTAATCCGGTATTTTGCCGACGAGATTGTTAATCTGCCCGAACAGCGGCAAAATAATGTAGGTTACCGCCAAAAATACAATCAGCCCGAAGGCTATGAACGCCATTAAAATTGTTACCACGCGCGACAGATGGATTGTACCGCGCCCCAGCGTGATTTTGCCGAACAGCTTGCTGATTGGGTGCAGCAAAAACGCCAGCCCCACTGCCAGAAGTATCGGAAGCAGAAAATTGCCAAGCATGTACAAAATAAACGATATGAGCGCCGCCACCGTTACTTTAAAAGCGGTGCTGTTTCGTAAAACTTTAAAATCCTTAATCATTTATTGCTAAAATTATTGCAGAAACGGGTTTCTGCGCCTTTCATGTTCTACCGTGGTTACAGGGCCGTGTCCCGG
The DNA here is from genome assembly GCA_949295115.1 of uncultured Phascolarctobacterium sp. Classification (GTDB taxonomy): domain Bacteria; phylum Bacillota; class Negativicutes; order Acidaminococcales; family Acidaminococcaceae; genus Fusicatenibacter_A. The sequence continues at coordinate 44,017 of CASFJU010000005.1, read as the reverse complement.
CAAAAGGTGTACATTATCGCCCAGCGGCAAAATTTTATCTTTAATTGATTGCAGGAGCTGACGGTATGAGCCGCCGGGGAAATCCGTCCTGCCGATTGATTCAAGGAACACCGTGTCGCCGCAGAACACAATGTCGTCAAGCATAAGGCAGACACCGCCCGGCGTATGCCCCGGCGTTGCCAGCACCTTAAACTTCATGCCTGCCGCTTCCACTTCGTCGCCGTCGGCAAAAAATTTATCCGCCGTGGCGGGCGTATATTTGCCGCCGATAAAGGCCACAAGGCTTTTGTTCGGATCGTTTAACAGCGGCGCGTCGGCCTTGCTGATGTAAATTGGCGCACCGGTGCGTTCCTTAACTTCGCCCAGCGCCATAATATGGTCGCCGTGGCCGTGTGTTAAAAAGATAGCGTCAACTTTGGCGTTTTCCTTTTCCACCGCCGCCATAATGCGGTCAGCGTCTCCGCCCGGGTCGATAACGACTGCCTGATGCGTTTCTTCGTTAATCACAATATAGCAGTTGGTAGCAATGTAGCCAACTTCCATGGCAATAATCTTCATGTAATCCTCCTGTTATGCGTGGCTGTGCACGGCAGATGTTACCTGGCGCTCCACGCTGTAAACGCCTTTCATGCGTTTTATTTTATTCATAATGTTGTCAAGCTGTTCAAGGTTGCTGATATCAAGCCCCATCGTAATGGAAGCAACTTTGTTGCGGTCGGTGCGGCAGTTCAGCGCGTTGATGTTCAGCTTCGCCTCGCTGGTTACCTGCATAATATCGCTCATCATGCCGGGGCGGTTGTCGGCGCTGATAACAATGTTAACCTTGTAAACGGCGTCCGTCGCGATATCCCACGACACCTCAATCAAACGGCTCTGCTCCTCGGGGTTGTTGCTTAAAACATTGGGGCAGTCCCTGCGGTGTACGGATATGCCGCTGCCGCGCGTAATATAACCGATGACCGGGTCGCCCGGAATCGGGTTGCAGCAGCGTGCCAGCTTAACCATAATGCCTTCTTCGCCTTTAACAAGGATGCCGTGGCTGTTTTTAGCCTTGCTGCGGCGCGGTTTAAGCTCTGCCAACAATTCGGAAAGGTCTTTGGTTGTGTTGAGCTTCTGCTCTTTTTTGTACAGCTCAACCAGGCGGCTCATAACATTGTTCAGCGTTATGCCGCCGTAGCCGATGGTGGCGTACAGCGATTCCTCGCCGTCCAGCCTTACCGCCGTGGCAACAGTTTTAAGTTTGTCTGCCTTCAGCAGCACTTTAATATCATAGCCGAGGCGCTTGGTTTCTTTTTCCAGCATCTCGCGGCCTTTGACGATGTTTTCTTCGCGGCGTTCCTTCTTGAACCACGAACGGATTTTGTTGCGCGTATCGGAAGAACCGACGATGTTCATCCAGTCGCGGCTCGGTCCTGTTGCCTGCTTGGACGTGATAACTTCGACGATATCGCCGTTGCTCAATTTATAATCCAGCGGCACAATGCGCCCGTTTACCTTTGCGCCGACGCAGCGGTTGCCTACGTCCGTATGGATGCGGTACGCAAAGTCAATCGGCACGCTGCCCACAGGCAAATCAATAACGTCGCCGCGCGGAGTAAATACAAACACTTCGTCGCTGAACACGTCCATTTTAACCGTGTTCACAAAGTCGCGCGAATCGCTCATATCCTTGTGCCATTCCAAAAGCTGGCGCAGCCATGATAATTTTGCTTCAAAGTCCTTATCGCCGCCGGACGGCATATTGCTCTTGCCGCCGCTTTCTTTATAGCGCCAGTGCGCCGCGATACCGTATTCGGAAATACGGTGCATTTCAAAGGTACGTATCTGGATTTCCAGCGGCTGCCCGTTGTGGTAAACAACCGTGGTATGCAGCGACTGGTACATGTTGGACTTCGGCACGGCGATATAGTCCTTTACGCGCCCCGGGATAGGACGCCACAGGCTGTGTACAACGCCCAATGTGCCGTAGCAGTCGGCAACGCTGTTGACCAGCACGCGGATAGCCAGCAAATCGTAAATCTCGCTTAATTCTTTATGGTCGCGCTGCATTTTTTTGTAAATGCTGTAAAAATTCTTCGGCCGTCCCTGAATTTCGCACTCAATGTGCTGCTCATCAAGGTGCTGCTTAATTTCCGCCATCGCCTCGTGAATCATGGCTTCCCTTTCGCGGCGTTTTACCTTAACCTGCTCAACAAGGTCGTAGTAAATTTCCGGCTCCATATAACGGAAGGCCAAATCCTCCAGCTCCCACTTGATGGTGTAAATGCCAAGGCGGTGTGCCAGCGGCGCATAAACCTCCATCGTCTCGCGCGAGATGGAATGCTGCTTATGCACCGGCATGTATTTCATGGTACGCATGTTATGCAGGCGGTCGGCCAGCTTAATCATAATAACGCGGATGTCCTTCGCCATGGCAAGGAACATTTTGCGGTAATTTTCAATCTGCTGGTCCTCTTTGCTGATGTATTCGATTTTGCCCAGCTTGGTAACGCCGTCAACAAGGTCGGCAACCTTCGTGCCGAACATCTCCGTCAGCTGCTGCAAGGTAATGTCGGTGTCTTCAACAACATCGTGCAAAAAGGCGGCTGCCAGCGTAGTTTCGTCCATTTGCAGCTCCGCCAGTATCGTCGTTACGCCCAGCGGATGAATAATATACGGCTCGCCGGATTTACGGCGCTGATTGGCGTGTGCTTTGGCTGCAACGTCATAAGCCTTACGGACGAAAGCCACCTGCTTTTCGTCCAGATATTCAGAAATCATTTCAAATAAGCCGTCTACCGTAACTTCATGAATTTCCGGCATAAAACCACATCCTTACCCAATCAAATTCCGCGCGCGCCCGCAATTTGCTGCGGCGTAACAAGCATATTGGCGCGGTACTGCCTGTAAATCCTCCGGCCGGTTTCCTCGGCCTGCCTGAAGGCGGCAGAATTTTCCAGATTATTTTTCTTAACAGCGGGCAGCATACTTACCTGTCCCCCGCTGCGGCTGATAAAATCAAGTTCTTCAAACACGGTTAAGTAAATTTCCTGCATGTCGCATGCCGTCAAAAGCTCTGCCTCGTCCATCATCACCTGCGTTTTTAAAAGGCCTGCCATTTTTTTATAGGCTTCCGCCAGATGCAGGCGGTTGGGGCAGCGTTTAAAAAGCGCTTCCGCCGCGTTGTCGAAATCATTATTATTATACAACAGAAACAGCGTGCAACCAATACCGCCTTCCGTTAAAGCGGCGGCAACTGCTTCCACGTCCGTTTCCGGGATGTCATACAGAACTATCGTCTTTGCCTTATCGGTGCTGCCGTATTCACGAACGGTTTCTTCGCCGCACAAACCGGCTTCCAGAAATGTTTTTTTAGCGTTAACATATATCAATATGTCGTTTTCAGTTTGCAAAAGGCTTTTTATAAAAGCCTGTTTATCAATCTGCGCATTGCGGTAATCGTAAATTGCCAGCTTCTGCGCAAAGTCAACCACCTGCAAATTTACGCTTTCACGGTCCTGCCACACGTTAATCTTGGGCATAAATACAAGGTCGGCCTCCGCGCCGTTATACATGCAGGGATAATTTTCCGCTCCGCCCCACATCAGGCACTGATATGGCTGCCCGCCGTAAATCGCGCTGAAGCGCAGGTGCGTGTTTTCCGCGCCGAAAATTTTGGCATAGCGCACGGCAGCGTCCTTAAACGCAAACAGCGGTGCCGGGTTGCTGCTCCCAAAAGGCTCCAACAGTTTCAGTTCGTTCAGCAGCGGCACGTCCAAAACGTAATCCTTATCTACCAGCATATCCACATTCAGCACCGGTAAGTAATCCTCCGGCTGCAGGGTTTGCGCCACCGTCTGCTTAAAGCGGCGTTTAAACTCGTCAATGTTTGCCGTTTTTATCGTCAGCCCCGCCGCCTGATGATGCCCGCCGAACTGCACCAGCAAATCGCTGTTGGCGTTAATGGCGGCGTACAAATCAAGGCGCGGTATACTGCGGCAGCTGCCTTTGGCAACATCGCCGTCAATGCTGATGAGTATTGTAGGCAAATGGTATTTATCCACCAACCGTGAAGCCACAATGCCGATAACGCCCGCGTGCCAGCCTTCCTTTGCCAGCACAATCGCCGTATCTATATGTTCCATCTGCGCCAGCATGGCTTCCGCTTCCACAAAAATGTCGCGGCTTATCTTCTGGCGCAGCGTGTTTTCCTCGTTCAGCGCTTCGGCAATCTCCGCCGCGCGCGCTTCGTCCTGCGCCGTTAAAAGCTCCACCGCCAGCTGGGCGTGTTCCAAACGCCCGACAGCGTTCAGTCTTGGCGCTAAAATAAAGCCAATATTCTCCGAAGTGATGTCTTTTTGCGGGCAGCGGCTTTTTTCCATCAGCGCCTTCAGCCCGATGTTCGCCGTCGTTTCCATCTGCTTTAGGCCCATCTTTACCAGCGCACGGTTTTCGCCCCACAGCGGCACAATATCCGCCACTGTACCCAGCGCCACAAACTCCGTGTTGCCGCTCCACAGCGGTTCATCAGCATGGCGGTATTTATAAAGAGCCTGGCACAATTTAAACGCCACGCCCACGCCGCTTAAATGCTCAAACAGGTAACCGCATTCCTTTTGGTGCGGGTTCACCAGCGCGTAAGCCTCAGGCAGAACCTCCGGCGGCGTATGGTGGTCGGTAACAATAATATCAAGCCCAGCAGGCGCACCGGCAATTTCCTTAACGGCGCTGATGCCGCAGTCCACAGTTACAACAAGCGTTGTACCGTCAGCATGCAGCGTGTTCAGCGCTTCAATGTTCAGCCCGTAGCCTTCGCTTTTGCGCTCCGGTATGTAAGTGTTCACGTCTGCGCCGCAGTCCTTCAAAAACAAATACAAAAGCGAGCTGGCGCTGATGCCGTCCACATCGTAATCGCCGTAAACGGTAATGCGCTCTTTGCGCTCAATAGCCTGCCAGATGCGCTCCACCGATTTTGCCATGTCCTTCATCAAAAACGGGTCGTGGAAGGGCTTGTCGCTGCCGTACAAAAATTCGTGCGCAGTGCTTGCATCCGTAATGCCGCGGTTCAGCAAAATCCCCGCCACCAGCGGCGATATGCCCGCTTCCGCCCCAAGGCGTTTGGCTTCTTCTTTATTAAATTCGTTAAACTGCCAGATTTTGTGTTTCTTCATTAAGCTTTAGTTTCTTCCGTGGGATGGTTTAAAGCGTCGTTGCGCTGGCTGTGCATCAGCATCTGCTTTTCTTCTTTCAGTTTGGCGTTCTCTTTTTTCAGCTGGTCAATTTCAAATTTCAGGCTTTTATCGTACAGGTAGTGTTTGGCTTTCAGCATCAGCGTAAAAAAGCCCATCGCGGTTGCGCCCAAAAGCGCAGCGCCCAAAATTACAACAACAAGGCTCGTCTGGTACGTCCACATCAAAAAGCCTACGGTAACGTCGGCGGCGTTCTGCACGGCAAAAACAGCCACCACAATACTAATTGCTAAAGTAAAAAACAAATACGGCATAACATCATCTCCCATCAGGATTTTAAATAACCTCATAAATTATTATAATTCGCCTAAACTAACCAAAATACCTGCAAAAACAAAAAGTATTGCGCAAAAATTTGTGCAATACTTTTGTTAAATCATGTTATTTTTTCTCGTGCAGCGGCTTTTCCGCGCCGATGTCTTTGGGAAAATAATATTTTCTGCCCAAAAGTTCGTCCGGCATGTATTGCTGCCGTACCCAGCCGCCCGGATAATCGTGCGGGTATTTGTAATCCGTGCCGTGTCCAAGCGCTTTGGCGCCGGGGTAATGCGCGTCGCGCAGATGTTTCGGCACCATGCTCTGCACAGCTTTGGCATCCGCCCGCGCGTTGAAAATGCCCATGCAGCAGGCGTTGCTTTTGGGGGCGTTGGCGATATAACAAACAGCCTGCGCCAAAGGCAGCTGTGCTTCCGGCAGGCCGATAAAATGCGCTGCCTGCGCCGCGGCGTTTGCAACAACCAAAGCCATCGGGTCGGCATTGCCAACGTCCTCCGCCGCGCAAATTACAATGCGCCGCGCTATAAACCGCACGTCCTCGCCGCTTTCCAGCATCTCCGCTAGGTAATGCAGCGCCGCATCGGCATCACTGCCGCGCATGCTTTTAATAAACGCCGACACCGTATCGTAATGCCTGTCGCCTTTTTTGTCATAACGCTTAAAAGCGTCGCCCATCACGCTCTCCAGCACCGCACCGTCAATCGTTTTTGCGCCGTCCGGCAGCATAAACTCCGCTTGCTCCAAAAGGTTCAGCGCAATGCGCGCGTCGCCGCCGCTAAAATCCGCCAGCGTTTCCAGCGCCTCATCAGTCATGGCAAGCCCCTGCCTGCCATAGCCGTTTTCTTTATCCGCCAGCGCCTTCTGCAAAATCTTTTTCACGGCGTTTTTATCAAGCCGCTCCAGGCGGATAATTTTCATGCGCGAAAGAAGCGGCGCATTTACTTCAAAAAACGGGTTTTCCGTCGTCGCGCCGATAAGGATGACCGTGCCGTTTTCCACGTAAGGCAAAAGCACATCCTGCTGAGCCTTGTTAAAACGGTGAATTTCGTCGATAAAAACTATCGTGCGCCCCATGCCGCTGTAAAGTGCATCGCGCGCTTCGCCTATCAGTTTGCGCAGCTCCGGCACGCCGCTTGCCACCGCGTTCAATGATACAAAACGGCTCTGCGTCATGTTGGCAATAATGTGCGCCAGAGTGGTTTTGCCCGTGCCCGGCGGCCCGTAAAACAAAAGCGACTGCAAAGCGTCACGCTCAATCATACGGCGCAGCGGGCTGCCCGCGCCCACCGCCTTTTCCTGCCCGGCAAAATCACTTAAACGCCGCGGGCGCATCCTGTCGGCCAACGGCTTGGTAACTGTTTGTGCAAATAAACTGTCCATCTATCTCAATCCTGTTTAGCAATAATTTTCTGTACAATGTAGGAAGCCATCATCAATCCGGCGCAGGCTGGCACAAAAACCATGCTGCCCGGCACATTTGCCGCCACTGCATGCTGCGGCTCCTCGTGTGAATACACCACCGTAATGCCCTGCGTAATACCGGCGTCGCGCAGGCGTTTGCGCATACTGCGGGCCAGCGGGCACACACTTGTTTTGCTGATATCCGCAATCTCCAAAAGCTCCGGGTGCAGCTTGTTGCCCGTACCCATGGCGGATATCACAGGCACGCCGTGCCTGTAAGCCTCCTTCAACAAGTCGGCTTTTGATTCTGTACTGTCAATCGCGTCGGCAATAAAATCAGGCTTATCGTTCAAAAAAAGCTGCTCAAAACTGCCCGGCTTGTAAAATTCTTTAACAACTTTTATCTGGCACAGCGGGTTAATATCGCGCATACGCGCCGCCATAATGTCCGCCTTAAAGCGGCCGATGGTGCTTGTAAGCGCAGGCAGCTGACGGTTAATGTTGCTCGGCTCAACCGTGTCGTTGTCCATAATAATAAAGCTGCCAATGCCGCTGCGGCAAAGCGCCTCCGCCACATAGGACCCTACGCCGCCAAGGCCGATAACGGCAACAGTGGCGTCATTTAATTTTTGTACGGCCTCAGGGCCGATAACCATTTCCACGCGGGATAAATCCATAAGCCCTCCAAAAAAATTTCCCCGCAATGCCGTCCTGCCCAATGTTTTGAACCTGCATGTGCAGGTGGGTGCCCTCCCGCCTGCCGCAAAAGTCCCCTCGAAAGGGCTTGTTTTTAACAGGCGGAGCTCAAATTCCAGGCTCCCTAGGTAAGTGTGTTGGCTCAAAACTAATAGGCAATGTAACGAAAACACCGCAGGGGAATTTGCTCCAATATAAGCCCGGCTCATCGCCGTTCTATCTATATCTATAATAGCAAAAATTGCGTAAAATCACAAGTGGCAAAAGCCCTGTAAAACAAAAATAACAGGGCCGTTGGTACGGTCCTGTTATTAAGCATTGGCTTTACTTACTGTAAAAGTTGTTTAACCATAGCATTGATGCGTTTGCCATCGGCACGGCCACCGGCTTTGGCAATAACCTTCGGCATTACCTTGCCCATGTCCTTCATGCTGGCTGCGCCCGTTTCGGCAATTACTGCCTTAACAAGGGCTTCAAGCTCGTCATCTTCCATTGCTGCCGGAAGATATTTTTGCAGCACTTCAATCTCAGCTTTGGCCTGTTCTATAAGATCGGTGCGGTTTGCTTTTTCAAATTCCGCAAGGGAATCCTGCCGCATCTTAACTTCTTTCATCAAAACTGCAATTACTTCGTCTTCAGTAAGTTCTTTTTTGTCATTGATCTCGACGTTTTTGATATTTGCGCGCGCCATGCGGATAGTTTCCAGCGCCACTTTATTGTGGGCTTTCATGGCCTGCTTCATATCTTCTGTCAGCTGATCTTTAATTGACATCTGCACGCGCCCCCATTATCTGGATTTACGTTTTCTTGCGGCTTCGGATTTCTTTTTGCGCTGAACGCTCGGTTTTTCGTAGTGTTCGCGTTTTCTAACTTCAGAAAGGATGCCGGCTTTCTGGGTAGCTCTTTTGAATCTGCGCAGTGCACTGTCAAGAGTTTCGTTTTTGCCAACTTTAATTTCTGCCATCTGATCTCCCTCCCTCCACACACTTAGGGAAGTGTATATACAATTTATATGCTTTGAGATTGCTCTCCGAAGCATATAATCTCACCGTTTAATTATACCTCACGGCACGGAGTTTGTCAATCAGCACGGAGGCCAACCGAGCATTTTACCGCCCAAAAGATGAATATGCAGGTGATGGACGGTCTGGCCGCCCTCGTCGCCGGTGTTGACAACGATGCGGAAGCCTTTTTCGCTTACGCCGAGTTTTTCGCTGAGCATTTTTACCTTGCCGAGCATGTGTTTAACAAGCTCCGGGTCAGCGGCAACAATGTTTTCGGTATGCTCCTTCGGAATCATCAGTACGTGTACGGGCGCAGCGGGCGCGGCGTCGCGGATAACAATCATTTTATCGTCTTCGTATATTCTTTCGGAAGGGATTTCACCGGAAATAATACGGCAGAATACGCAGTCGTTCATATTTTTACCTCCTCGCTGTTTAAGGATTTGCTGTTAATTTACTAACTTTTGTTAAATTCGCCAAATTTGTTAAAAACCCTTTCAAATCCGGCAAATTATTTATTATTTTATCAGTTCGCCCAGCAGCTTTTCGCCGTCAAACGCGGTTATTTTTACCGGCAGAATCTCGCCGCCCAGATTTTTGCCTTCGCTTTTTACAAAAACGCGCTGGTAGTTGCCGGTCAGGCCTTCAAAATACTCGCCCGCGGGCTGTTCAAACAAAACTTCCGCCGTTTGCCCCACCATGCCCTGTAAAAAGCTGCGGTGCATGGCTTCGTCAATTTTGCCCAAAGCGTCGGCGCGGTCTTTTTTAACTGCTTCCGTCACAGCGCCTGCAAATTTTTCGGCAGGCGTCCCCTTGCGGGATGAAAACGGAAAGATGTGCATTTTACTGAAACCACAGCCTTCGGCAAACTCGCAGGTCGCGGCAAAATCTTCTTCCGTTTCGCCGGGGAAGCCCACAATAACGTCAGTCGTAACAGCAATATCCGGCACGGCCGCCCTGATATCCGCCAGAAGCGATTTGAATTTTGCCGTACTGTAAGGGCGGTGCATGGCCTGCAAAATTTTGTCGCAACCCGATTGCAGCGGCAAATGCAGATGCCTGCAAAAACGGCTGTCCTCGCGCATAAGCTCCAGCAAACGCGGTTCAACTTCGACAGATTCCAGTGAGCCTAAACGCACGCGCTGCACGCCCGGCACAGCCAGAACAGTTTTTACTGCATCGTACAAAGTCGCGCCGCCGGGGTTTTCCTTGCCGTAGCAGCCCAAATGGATGCCGATAAGCACAATCTCTTTAAACCCTGCGCTTACAAGGCGCTCCGTTTCCGTGCGGATGCCTGACAGGCTGCGCGAGCGCAGCGGTCCGCGTGCATACGGAATAATGCAATAGGTGCAGAACTGGTTGCAGCCTTCCTGAATCTTTAAAAAGGCGCGCGTTTTATCTGTAATGTCACCCGCCGCCATTTCTTCAAACTCGGTGCTTGCCGTCAGTTTGTGCACGGCGTCAAAGGTATCTACCTGCCTGTGCTGCAAGCGTTCTTCCACCATTTTTACAATCTGCGCGCGGTCCTGGTTGCCAATAATCAAATCCACACCGGCAATGGCTTTTACTTCTTCCGCCGCCGTCTGCGGATAGCAGCCTGTAACCACAATTACCGCATTGGGGTTCTTGCGGATAGCGCGGTGAATTGTCTGGCGCGATTTGCGCTGGCCGGTGTTGGTAACGACGCAGGTATTTATAATGTACACATCGGCGTCGCCGTCAAAGCTGACTATCTGGTGGCCTGCGCGCAAAAACAGGGTTTCCATGCTGGCGGTGTCGGCCTGATTGACCTTGCAGCCCAGCGTATAAAATGCAATTTTTGCCATATTCAGCCTCCCAGTTCGTCAAATTCGTATAAAATCGCGCTTAAAGCAGTCAGCCCGGCGGTTTCGGCACGCAAAATGCGCCTGCCCAAACTTACCGGCACCGCCCCGCCTGCGCGGGCAGTATTAAGCTCCGCCTCGCTGATGCCGCCTTCCGGCCCGATAATAACCAGAATGCTGTCCGTCTGCGGATTGGTGCGCAGTGCCTGCTTTAACCCCTGTTTATCTTCACATTCGTAGGCAATGATTTTAGTTGTGCAATCGCACTCCGACATCAGCCTGTCCATCGTTGTCACCGCCGCCACTTCGGGGATAATGTCACGCTTGCTCTGCTTGGCGGCGCTTTCGGCAATCTTCTGCCAGCGCTCGCGTTTTTTGGCAGCCTTATCGCCGTCGTAACGCACCACGCTGTGCTCCATCGCCAGCGGCACAATGTGGCTTACGCCAAGCTCTACCGCTTTCTGGATGATAAAATCCATTTTTTCGCCCTTTACAAGCCCCTGCGCCAGTGTAATCTTCACCGCCGGTTCATGGCTTTCGGCAATAACTTCAAGGCATTTTACAACAGTGCGCCCCGGTGCGGTTTCTGTAATCTGCGCCAGCGCGGTAACGCCGTCGTCGCTTACAATCTGCACCTTTTCGCCCGGTTTCATTTTTAAAACCGTGTAAATGTGGCGCGCGTCAATGCCGTCTATTTCCATCTCGTCCGCGTACGGGCGCGGAATAAAAAATCTGTGCATCAGTCCTCCAGTGCCATCAGCATGGCAACCCAGCCGCCTTTGTGCTTAACACTTAAAACCTTAATGCCGTTTGCGGCAGCCGCCTTGCGGATATCGTCCTCACGTTCCTCGATAATGCCGCTGGCTAAAAATCTGCCCGTAGCTTTAAGTTTTTTGGCAACATCCGGCAGCAGCATGATAATGATATCGGCAATGATATTGGCGATAATTACGTCCGCCTTGCCATCCGTGCCGTGCAGCAAATCGCCCTCTTTAACGGTAATCGCATCGCTCAGCCCGTTATTTGCAATGTTTTCTTTGGCAATGCGCACCGCGTTGGCGTCAATATCCACAGCGACGATGTTTTTAGCGCCCAGCTTTGCCGCCGCAATCGCCAAAATGCCGCTGCCGCAGCCAACGTCAAACACCTCCGCATCAGGCGTGATGATGTCTTCCAGCGTTTCCATGCACATACTGGTGGTGTGGTGCGTGCCCGTGCCAAAAGCCATGCCCGGGTCAATTTCAATCACCAAATCTTCTGGCTTGGCATCGTATTTTTCCCACGAAGGCTTAATCACAAGGCGCTTGCCGATGTGCGTAACGTGGAAATACTGTTTCCACTCGTTAGCCCAATCCTGCTCGCACAGCGTGCGGAACAGCGGGTTGCGGAACACGCATTTTTCACCGATGCGTTCTTCAACGGCTTTTACTTCGCGTTCAATAAACGCCAGACGCTCCTGCAATTTATCGTCGTCCGGGTAATACGCCGTAACGGTAACAACCTCTGTGTTCTGCTGCTCGGGTATATCGCACAGTTCCCATGTGTCGCTGTTGCGCAGCTGGTTAATTAAAAGCGGGTCTTCCATCGCCACGCCCTGCGCACCGGCACTGTATAAAATATCGGCTATCGTGTCAGCCTGCTCATGCGTCGTCTGCAGGCTTACTTCCGTCCACTGCATGTCTTTCACTCCTCAAAATTCTCAAACCATAGTAAAAAGATATAAATTTACAACTGATATCTTATCACACCCGCGCTTAAATGTACATATAAAAATAAAGCGCCCTCCCGCTTGGGCGGATAAAACAAAGTGGCGTTTAATTTTGATTTTATCCGATTATGCCAAACTTAAAACACAATAAAATAAAAAAAGCCAAAGGTTGCACTATTTCAACAGCGCAAAAATGCTGTGGCTCCTCCGATTCCGTCCGGGCTTCGCGGCCGGACTCCCGAAGATTAATCCTTAAATTCAGCCGCCACAGTTTTTGTCTACTGTTTCATAGCACAATCCTTTGGCTTTTATAATACCCTTATTTCCATTTCTTTTTTATCACAGAAATCATTTCTGCCGTTACCTGTTCGTAATCCGGCTGGGCAGGCAGGTCAAACCACTGCACATACGGCATTTTTTTGTACCACGTAAACTGCCGCTTGGCGAAGTTGCGTGTCGCCTGCTTTAATTTATCAACGGCAGTTGCATAATCAAGCTGCCCTGTTAAATACATCACCGTCTGGCGGTAGCCGATAGCCTGCATGGACTGCGCCGATGCAGGCACACCCGAGTCCAGCAGCTTCTTTGTTTCCTCCAGCAGCCCCTGCTCCAGCATGATATCCACGCGGCGGTTAATGCGGCCATACAACACACTGCGTTCCATGCGCAGGCCGAAAACCACAGCGTCATAAGCAAGCTCACCGTCGTTGGTATGTGAAAGGTTATCACCGCTTTCCGCCGCTTCAATGGCACGGATTACACGGCGCGTGTTATTGATGTCGATGCGTTCCGCCTCGTGCGGCGCTGCTTTCTGCAGGCGGGCAAATAAAACTTCCTTGCCCTGTTCCGCCAGCAGCGTTTCTAATTCGCGGCGCAGCTCCGCATTCTCGCCCGCAGCGTTAAAATGGTAGTTTTCCAGCAGTGCCTTAATGTATAAGCCCGTTCCGCCTACAATTATGGGCAGTTTGCCGCGCGCCGTAATATCATCAATCAGCCGTTCGGCCTGCTCCTTAAAATCCACCACGTTAAAACCGGCATCCGGTGGCAGAATATCCACCATATGGTGCGGCACCGCTGCCAGTTCTTCCGCCGTGGGCTTGGCCGTGCCGATGTCCATACCGCGGTACACCAGCATTGAGTCGCCCGATATAATTTCGCCGTCCAGCGCCTGAGCCAGGGCAATGCCGCAATGGCTTTTGCCGGTGGCTGTAGGGCCTAAGATAACGGCTAATTTTTTCTTCATAACTATCTCCTGATAATTCCGTATTTTACGCGGCTGTACCTGCCGCCCTGAAGCTCCGTACAGCCAAGGCTGCGCAAAAAGTCCTCGCCGCGTTCTTTTATCACTACGCGCGGCGCGATTTTAAGCGCCAGCTCCAGCACCTCTGCCGATACTTCTTTTTCGTAGGCAATCGGCCGCAATGGCTTCATATTGGCCGATGTTTTTACGCCGAAGCGGAACATCGGGTCAAAATAAACTGCGTCAAAGCTGTCCGGCGGCAGGATTTTCAAATAATCCTCCGCTTTAGCGTGAATGACTTTTATTCTGCGCATGGCAGCGTCAACATCCGCTTTGCCGGTTGCATACTGCTGCAAACCGCGCGCCACGGTAAATGCCAATAGCGGCGATGCTTCCACGCCGACCACTTTGCCGGCAGCGCCGACCGCATAACTTGCCACAAGCGCATCGCTGGCAAGCCCCAAAGTGCAGTCCAAAACTTTTGCGCCGGGCTTCAAAGCCAGCGCTTCTATTAAATGGTCGCTTTCACCGGCGGCGATATGCTTCAAGCGCAAATCCGCCATGCTGGGGTGAAAGAAAAAGCGCCCTTCCTGCGTAAAAACATGCGGGCCTAATTTAGTCGCCACCAAAAGCGCGTCCAGCCCGTACTTTTCATATAATTCATCAAGGCTGCCGCTGTGCCCGCGCCGCAAATAAGGCACGCCAAATCCCTGTGCCCAGGCGCGCGCCTGCCACTGCAATCCGCTGTTGCGCCCGGCTGTTACTGCAAACTTCAAGCCGCTCATGTGCGTTTAAACATTTTATAAAGCTCTGCCGAGCTCATTTCAATCATGCACGGGCGTCCGTGCGGGCAGGTAAAAGGATGCTCCGTGTTGCACAGCTCAATAATCAACTGACGCATCTGGCGCATGTTCAGCACCTCGCCTGCCTTAATAGCCGCCTTGCACGCCATCATGTGCAGCATGTTCTGGCGCAAATCGCTGGGGCTGATGTTTTTCATCTCGCTCAGCATTTTGGTAATCTCGCGGATAAAGTCCTCCGCGCCGTCTGCCTTAATATCAGTTGGCAAACTGCTGACGCGCAGCACATCCTCGCCCGCAGGTTCAACATCAACGCCAAGGCGCAAAAAGTCATCGCGGTGCTGTTCAATCAGTTCTACATCGTGCGCCGTCACGTCAAGGTACAGCGGCATCAGCATGGTCTGCGCCGGTATGTTGTTGTGCGCATTCACAAACTTATCGTACAAAATGCGCTCATGCGCTGCGTGCTGGTCAATCAAATACAATGTATCCTCGCTCTGCGCGATGATAAAAGTCTTATCCACCTGTCCGATGGGCCAGATGGTGCTCGTTTCGTTGTCGGTATCCGTAAAGCCGATGACGTTGTCCGTCACGGCGTCCTGCTTTTTAAACTCCTCCCGCACCTCGTTGATGGTATAAACGGGTTCCGTTTTGGGCGGCGTGTAGGTGTATTCCGGTTCTTTCCAAACGCTTGGCTGCACCGGTTTATCGTAAACCGGTTTCGGCGTGTCTGCCGGTTTAAAAATATCCGCGTAAGCGGGTTTTGCCTGCGGCTGCGGTTTGGGCTGCGGCGCAGGCTGTGCGGGCATATCGTCCGTAATAATGCCCTGCCCCACAGGTTTAAACACCGCCAGCTCGCTGTCCGGCAAAAGTTCAAGCTCCTGCTGCGGTCTGGCACTCATCGGGCGTGTCAATGCGTCAGTCAGCGCCTTGTACAACGCTTTGTAAACCACGCTGTCGTCGCTGAATTTAATCTCGCTTTTTTGCGGATGCACGTTTACGTCGATGCTGTGCGTATCTACCTCAACCAGCAGCACGGCAAACGGAAAGCCGCTTTTCGGTATCTGCGACTGGTAGGCGTGGTCGATAGCCTTGCTCATCATGCGGTTATTGATAATGCGCCCGTTGACCATAAAGGTCTGCCACTGGCGCGTACCTTTCAGCAGCGTCGGTTTGCCGATGTAGCCGCTGATTTTGATGTCCTCGCCGCAAAACTCTACCTTTAAAAGCTCGTCGCTGACTTTTTTGCCATACAGAGCCGTTATCGTATCAAACAGGCTGGCGTTGCCGGGCGTGCTTAAAACTTCCTTGTCGTTGCTGACAAGTTTAAAGCGCACTTCCGGGCGCGACAAAGCAAGGCGCGTCAACAGTTCGTTGATGTAACGCCCTTCGGTCACGTTGGTACGCAAAAATTTGCGGCGCGCCGGTACGTTAAAAAACAGGTTTTCAACAATAACAGTCGTGCCAGCCTGTCCGCCGCTTTGCTCGCAGTGCATGTCTTCGCCGCCGTCGATGCGGATGCTGGTTGCAAATTCTTCATCCGCCGGGCGCGTTAACAGCTTAAAATTGCTGACGGACGCAATGCTCGGCAAAGCTTCGCCGCGGAAGCCCAGCGTGTGCAGGCTCATCAAATCCTCCGCCGCGCGGATTTTGCTGGTAGCATGGCGCAGCACCGCAAGTTTTGCATTTGCTTCCGTCATGCCGCTGCCGTTATCTGCCACGCGGATATACTGCGTTCCGCCTTCAAAAATCGTTACTTCTATTTTGTCGGCACCGGCGTCAAGGGCGTTTTCCACCAGCTCCTTCACTACGGAAGCAGGTTTTTCCACCACTTCACCGGCTGCAATCTGGTTAGCCGTGTTCTGGTCTAAAAGCTTAACCTCGGCCGTCATAATGCACCTCCCTCGCGCTTAGCCTCCTCCTGCAATTTGTATAAAGTGTTCATCGCCTCAATCGGCGTCATGCTCATTACGTCCATATTGGCAAGCCGCTGCTGCAAGGCACTGCCGAACAGCGAACCCATCATGCCGCTATCCGCCTGCGGCGCCGCTTTTGCCTGCTGCTGTTCGCCGCTGTCGTACTCCTGCAAAAACTCGTTGGCGCGCTCCAGAACCTTCTTAGGAAGCCCCGCCAGCCTTGCCACATGCACGCCGTAGCTTTTATCGCTGCCGCCGCGCACAATACGGCGCAAAAATACAATGTCGTTGCCACGTTCTTTAACGGCGACGCTGTAATTTTTTACGCCCTCCATCGTGTTTTCCAGCTCAATCAGCTGGTGGTAATGCGTGGCAAACAGTGTTTTAGCCTTAATCCTTTCGTGGATGTATTCCATCACCGCGCGCGCAATGCTCATACCGTCAAAGGTGCTGGTGCCGCGGCCAACTTCATCCAAAATAATCAGGCTGTTTTTGGTGGCGTATTTCAAAATCTGCGCCACCTCGTTCATCTCTACCATAAACGTGCTTTGGCCCGTCGCCAAATCATCGCTTGCGCCGACGCGGGTAAAAATCTTATCCACCGGGCAAATGCTGGCCTGCCGCGCAGGGATAAAGCTGCCCATCTGCGTCATCAGCGTTAAGAGTGCAACCTGCCGCATATAAGTGGATTTGCCTGCCATGTTCGGCCCGGTGATGATAATCATGCGTTCATCAGTGCTATTTAAATTGGTATCGTTCGGCACAAAAATATCGCGCTCAAGCAAACGCTCCACAACCGGATGGCGTCCATCAAGGATGCGGATTTCGCTGCGGTTGTTCAGTTCCGGCCTTACATAATTGTACTTAAACGCTGCCTCTGCCAGCGAAGCAAGTACGTCGATATTTGCCAGCCCGCGCGCCGTTTCCTGTATTTCCGGTATCTTCGCGCGTATCTGCTCGCGCAGATTATTAAAAATATAATACTCAAGCTGCTCAATTTTTTCTTTGGCGCTTAAAATTTTGTTCTCAAATTCTTTCAGCTCCGGCACAATGTAACGCTCGGCGTTGACAAGGGTCTGCTTGCGCACAAAATAATCCGGCACGGAAGCCGACTGTCCCTTGCTGACCTCGATGTAATAGCCGAAAACCTTATTGTAGCCAACCTTTAAGGTTTTAATGCCGCTTTCTTCTTTAATTTTCTGCTCAAAATTCTGCATCCACGTTTTGTTGTCCTTGGCAATGCTGTGCAGCTCGTCCAGTTCCAAATCGTAGCCGGTGCGTATCATGCCGCCCTCGCGGACTGAAAACGGCGGCTCATCGACAATCGCCGCTGCCAAAGTATCGTAAATTTCCTGATGCAGATGCAGGTTATGTGCCCAATGGTTCAGCAACTTGCTGTTTGCGCTGTTCAGCAGTTCCTTAATACCCGGCAAAACTGCCAGCGAACTGCGCAGAGCGACCAAATCACGCGCGTTGGCGCTGCCCACTTCGATGCGGGAGATAATGCGTTCAAGGTCAAAAACCTTTTTCATTTCTTCCGTCAGGCCGGTACGCAGCTGCAAATTTGCCAAAAGCTCCGCTACAGCCTCCTGACGGGCATTAATCTGCCCCAAATCAAGCAGCGGGCACTCAATCCAGCTGCGCAATTTGCGTGCGCCCATGCTGGTAACTGTAAAATCCAAAACGTCTAAAAGCGTGCCACGCTTGCCGCCGTCACGCATGTTTTTAACCAGTTCAAGGTTGCGTATCGCCGTCGCGTCAAGGTTCATAAACTTTTCCGTAGCAATGCGCGTTAAACGGTTGATATGCGTTAAATCGGCTTTTACCGTGCTGTGCAGGTAACGCAGCATGTGTTCCGCCGCGCTGTGTACCAAAGCATCATCGGCGTATTCATTGCCTGCAAAGTGCTGTTCAAAATAAGCGGCGTTCTCATTTTCTTCCTGATAGTACGATACTGCACAATCCGGCAGCTTCGCTTTCAGCCACGCTTCCAGCTTCTCCCAGTCCGCAATGCCGCTGTACACCACAACTTCCGCCGGTTGGATTCTGAACAGCTGCTCCTGCACGCTGCCCAGCATTTCCGCGCCCTCGCCGGTAAACCACTGGCATTCGCCGGTAGAAATATCCGCCGCCACAAGGCATAAACGCTCGCCGTCCTGCTGCAAAAATGCTAAAAAGCGGTTGTGCTTATCGTCCAAAAGCTGCTCATTTAGAGCCGTACCCGGCGTGATGATTTTAATAACCTTGCGTTCCACAATGCCTTTGGCAAGCTTCGGGTCTTCAACCTGCTCGCAGATGGCAATGCGGTAGCCTTTTTTGATGAGCTTGGCAATGTAGCCGTCCACGCTGTGGTAAGGCACGCCGCACATCGGTATGCGCTCCTCCAGCCCGCCTGCACGCCCGGTAAGCGTAATATTCAGTTCGCGCGACGCCGTTAAGGCATCGTCAAAAAACATTTCGTAAAAATCGCCCAAGCGGAAAAACAGCAGTTCGTCCTGATGCTGGCGTTTAACCTCCAGATACTGCTGCACCATCGGCGTATAGTTAGCCATTATTCTGCCTGTCCTTTCACAAGCCATGTCTGCGCGGCGCAGATTTTAACATTAACCTTCTGCCCCGCAGTAAATTCGCGTCCTTCCGTCGGCCACAGAACCAGTTTGTTGGTACGCGTCCTGCCGCACCACACGCCCGCATTGTTCTGGCTCGGCCCTTCGGCCAGCACCTCGTAGGTTTTGCCAACCATTTCTTTGTTGCGGGCAAGGCTGTTTACGTTCTGCGCTTCCATCAAACGGTTCAGACGCGCTTTTTTAACGTCCAGCGGCACCTGCCCGTCCATTTTGGCAGCCGGCGTACCGCTGCGCTTGCTGTAAATAAAAGTGTAAGCGGCGTCAAAGCCGACCTCTTTTACCAGCGACAGCGTGTCTTCAAAATCTTCCTCCGTTTCACCGGGGAAGCCCACAATAATATCGGTCGTAATCGCGGCTTCCGGCACATAGTGGCGGATCATCGCCACCAGCTCAAGGTACTGCTCGCGCGTGTAACCGCGGTTCATCAGTTTTAAAATGCGGCTGCTGCCCGCCTGAAACGGAATATGGAAATTCTCGCACACATGCTCACATTCCGCCACGGCGCGGATAACGTCCTCGCCCATATCGCGCGGATGGCTCGTCATATAACGTATGCGTTCCACGCCCGACACTTCGTTCACGCGACGCAGAAGCTTGGCAAACATGCCCTTCTCGCCAAAATCCTTGCCGTATGAATTTACGTTCTGCCCCAGCAGCGTAAACTCCTTGTAGCCTTTGGCAACAGCCTGCTCAACTTCCTCAACAATGTTTTCAATGCTGCGGCTGCGCTCACGCCCGCGCACATACGGCACAATGCAGTAAGTGCAGAAATTGTTGCAGCCGTACATAATAGGTATCCACGCCGAAAAACCGCTCTGGCGCACACGGTTGCCCTCAAACTCGCTGTCAGGTATTGCCATATCGTCATAAACGCGACCGCCCTTATCGACGATAAAGTCGACCAAAATTTCTTTAAAACTGTTGACATGCGCCGTGCCCAAAAGCAAATCAATCTGCGGATGCTTTTTGATCAGCTTCTCGCCGTCTTTCTGCGCCATGCAGCCAGCCACGCAAATAATCTGCCCCGGATGGTTTTCCTTCACGCGCTTCAGCTCGCCGATTTTGCCCAAAATGCGTTTTTCCGCACTCTCGCGCACGCAGCAGGTGTTGACGACGATAACGTCGGCATCGTGGAAATCAGCGGCTTTGGCATACCCCAAATCCTCTAGCTGGCCTGCATAATGCTCGGCGTCGCTCTCGTTCATCTGGCAGCCGTAGTTAAGCACAAAATAAGTTTTGCCCGCGCCCGGCTGCGCCAAATCTTTATCTAAAACCATACTTACCTCCAAAAATCTCTAATAATAAATTATACCACAAAAATCAAATTATCAGCAATTTTTGTGGTAAGTTTTGGGTAACTACATTTTTTTATTTTTTATGATGTTCCGCTTTTTCAGCTTCGTACGCAGCTTTTTGTTCAAAGTATAATTCAGGTGTCCAACCTTTTTCCAGCATCTTTTTTAGCAGTTTGCCGGTGTTGGCGGCATCGTCATACGCAGTGTGCCACAGCCCTGCCGTGTCAACCTCCTGCTCCTCGGTTGCACGCTTAAGCCCTGTCGTCAGCTCGTCGCCCTTCCACAGTTTGTAGGCTTCCGCCAAATCAAGGTAATCCTCAAACTGCACCGGGTTTTCTATCTTGTGTCGCTCGCAGCCGGTGTTTAAAACCTTGTAATCCTCCGTGCCCCACGCCACAAAATACGTCGTACCCGCTTCATAAACAGCCGCCAGTTTTTGCACCATCTCCGGATATTCAATGCCCTTTTTCATGTCCTTTTCGGTAATCATACAAAAATCCATGCTGTCCTTGGCCTGTTTGGGATAAAAATGCGGCTTTACAAAATCCTGTATCTTCGCCGCCTGTTCCAATGCCTCGCCCTTCAGTAAAACCGCGCCAATCTCAATAATTTCGGAGAAAAATCCGCGCGGGCGCCCCACGGGTTTGGTATATGTTGTAAATTCAAAGTCAACTACTAAATAATTACGCATTGTTCTCCCTCTTTATCTGCTTAATGCCTGTCCAGCAGGGCGCGCTCCACGCTCCAGTAAACGGCGTCCTGCCCAATCATTTTGTACACGCCGCCGCGTTTCAGCATTTCCATCGCCTCATCCTGCAAGCTGCACAGGTAAATCTTTTTGCCGGTGTCCTTCATTTCCTGCACAATTTTGGCAAATTCCTGCACGCCACTGATGTCGATATCCGGCACGCCGCGCATGGAAAAATACACATAGCCGTAACGTTTGGCCTTTTTGGGTATTTCCTCAAGACGTTCTGTATTGGCAAACACAATCGGCCCGTTGATATAGCATACAAGCCCGTCCTCCGGCAGGTTCTCTGCTTCTTCGTGCAGGCGCTGCGGGTCAATTTCGTCGTAAGTAATGCGCAGGTGCGAAAAACGCACGGCCTGCAGCACCAGCCCGATGATAACGCCAATCATAATCGCCGTCGTCAGGTCCACGATAATCGTCGTCAGCATCGTCACCACAAATTTTAAAATTGCGCCTTTAAACTTGCCCTTTAAAATAAAGTTAATCGTCACCCATTCGTTCATGCGCCACGATACAACCATCAAAACGCCTGCCAGCGCTGCCAGCGGAATTTGGCTCATTACCGGCGCCAGCACAAACATCGCCAGCAAAATGCCCAGCGCGTGGAAAATGCCTGTCATACGAGTTACAGCACCCGATTTTACCGCCACGCTGGTACGGGCAATTGCCGCCGTCGCCGGGATGCCGCCGAAAAACGGCACAATGATATTGCCAACGCCCTGTGCCACAAGTTCACGGTTGCTGTCCAGACGCGCACCCGTCATGCGCGAAGCCGTAGCACCGCAAAGTAAGCTTTCAATCATCGCCAGAACGGCGATACTGACAGCAGGCGCTAAAAGTCCGATGACAGTACGGAAATCCAACAGCGAAGCAAGCTGCAAACGGTCATCCAAAAGCAGCGTCGCCGGAATCTCGCCAACCACTGCCACATCAAGGTTCAGCGCAATATTCGCCGCCGTCGCCACAATAATTGCAAACAGCGAGCTTGGTATAAATTTGCTGTATTTTATCGGGAACAGCAGCATCATCAGCATAACAAACACGCCAATGCCCACCGCCGTCATATTCGGCTCAAATCCCAGTTCAAAATAGCTCAAAAATTTTTCGGTAACGCTGCTGCCAACCGACTTAACGCCAAAAAAGTTATCAATCTGCCCCATGGCGATAATAACGGCAATGCCGGAGGTAAAGCCGCTGATTACCGGCATCGGGATGAAAGATATCAGCTTGCCAAGGTGCAGCACGCCTGCGATGACAAGGATAATGCCAGCCATAACCGTCGCCACAAACACGCCCTGCAAATCGTACTGCGCAATAATGGACATCAAAATCGCCGCCATCGCGCCAGTCGGGCCGGAAATCTGGAAATACGCTCCGCCCAGCGCGCTGATAATTACACCCGCGATAATTGCCGTAACAAGACCGGAAGCCGCCGTTGCGCCGCTGCCAACGCCAAATGCCAGCGCCAGCGGAATAGCCACCGCCGTTACCGTCAACCCCGCCATTAAGTCCTTCATCAGCATCATCTTGTCATAATTGCGGAACTCTTTAATCAAATCGCGCTTATAGCGCTCAATCATCATCACAAACAACCCCTTCGCCAAACAAATTTAAACATAAATTACAAAACAGCCTGTATTTATTTTACCATAGGCAAATACCATAAAACAAATAAGCGCAGGTTTAAAAACCCACGCTTATTATTAATAATTTTCTTTTACAACACCAGCAAGCTCAAATCGCCGACGGCGTTGACTACGCTGCGGACTTCGTCCAGAAGCGCCAGACGGTTATGTTTAACGTTTTCGTCTTCGTCCATAACCATTACGTTATCAAAGAAGGTGTTAACCGGTTCGATAACTTTTTCTGCGGCTTTCAAAACGGCTGCGTAGTCAAACAAAACCATTTCGGGGATGATTTCTTTGTTGACTGCTGCCACAACTTTTTGCAGTTCGCTTTCGCTTTCGTGTTTAAACAGCCCTGCGCTGATGGCAACTTCTTTTTCAATCTTTTTGCACAGATTGCTTACGCGCACGGAAACCTGTACCAGCGGTTCGGCGCTGCCTGCTTCCACATAAGCAGCCAGTGCCTGGCAGCGTGCTGCGATTTCCACAACGTCGTCGCAGCGTTTATCCGCAAATACGGCGTCGATAACGTCGTAACGGATGCCCTGTTCCATCAAAAGGTTTCTCAAACGCTGTTTAAAGAAGTCCAGAATCTGCGGTACGAGTTTGCCGGTTTCTTCCGGTTTGATGTCCAGCAGATACAGCGCACCGGCAATAACCTTGCCCAGCGAAATATGGTAATTTGCGTCCAGCAGGATGTTGATAATGCCCAGTGCCTGACGACGCAATGCGTACGGGTCCTGAGAACCGGTCGGCGCCAGCCCGCGGCTGAAGGTTGCACAGATGTTGTCCAGTTTATCGCCGATGCCTACGATGCGGCCGATAACGGTTTTCGGCAGTTCATCGCCTGCAAAGCGCGGCAGGTAATGTTCGTAAATGCCGGCTGCAACTTCCGGTTTTTCGCCGTCCAGCAAAGCATATTCGCGGCCCATTACGCCCTGCAGTTCGGTAAATTCAATTACCATGCCGGTAACAAGGTCGGTTTTGCAAAGCAGTGCGGTGCGGCGCAGTGCGTCCTCGTCCACCTGTGCTTCAATCGCATAGCGCAGCATTTCTGCCATTTTAACAAGGCGCTCGCTCTTATCGTACATATTGCCCAAACCTTCCTGGAAGGAAACGGTTTTCAGTTTTTCCAGACGGTCTGCCAGTTTCTGTTTGCGGTCTTCGTTAAAGAAGAACTCGGCGTCGCTCAAACGCGCACGCAGAACGCGCTCGTTGCCGTGGGTTACAATGTCAAGGTGTTCGCTGCCGCCGTTGCGCACGGTAATAAACTTGTTCAGCAAATTGCCGTCCTCATCCAGCACTGGGAAGTATCTCTGATGCTCACGCATCGGGGTGATAATGCATTCCTTCGGCAGTCGCAGGAATTTTTCTTCAAACTTGCCGCACAATGCGGTCGGCCATTCAACAAGGTAGTTTACTTCTTCTAAAAGGTCTTCGTTAATTTCGGCTTCGCCGCCGTTCTGCGCAGCCAAATCTTTAATCTGCTGCAAAATCAGCGCGCGGCGTTCGTCCTGGTCAACCATTACAAAGTTATCGTACATAACTTTTTTGTAGTCGCCGGCAGACGGAATTTCCACAGCGCCTTTTACTCCCGCCAAAGCGGAATAAACTTTGTTGCCCATTTTGGTCAGCGCAGCGCTGATAAGCCCCTGGCTTTCGGCAGCGTCTTTAAGGGACTGCTGCATGAAGCGGTGCCCCATGGAATATTTGCCGCTCATTACGCCGCAGATTTCCACCGGCACAACCTGCTCGCCGAACAGTGCCACCATCCAGCGGATAGGACGTACAAAACGGAAGTCGTAATCCGCCCAGCGCATGGTTTTGGGGAAGGAAAGAGAAGTTAAAATGTCCATCAAAAGACCAGGCAGCAGGTCAATAACCGGCTGGCCTGCCAGATGTTTAACGGCGTAAACGTAATTATCGCGTACAACAAGGTCGTTAACGTCAACGCCCTGGCCGCGGGCAAAGCCCTGAGCCGCTTTGCTCGGCGCGCCGCTTACATAGGCAATCTGCACGGAAGGGCCTTTGGCTTCGACAACAACGTCGGCCTGGGTTTCCGCAACGCCGCCAGCAACAAACGCCATGCGGCGGGGAGTGCCGTAAACGGTAATATCTTCAAACGGAATGCGCAGCTCCTGCATTTTGGCTGCGGCAAGCTCTTTAAGCTGTTTTAAAATGCCGGGCATAAACTTTGCTGGAATTTCTTCTGTGCCAATTTCAAACAATAATTTTTCCATTATAAATTCTCCCCTTTCAGCATCGGGAAGCCCAGCTTCTCCCTTTGTTCAACATACGCAGCCGCACACAGCCTTGCCATGGCGCGCACACGGGCAATAAACGCCGTTCTTTCGCTTACGCTGATGGCTCCGCGCGAATCGAGCAGGTTGAAGGTATGCGAGCATTTCAAAACGTAATCGTACGCCGGGCGGATATAACCGAGCGCGATGACGCGTTTTGCTTCGGCTTCGTATTTATCAAACAAATCAAACAGTAAATCGGTATCGGCTACTTCAAAGTTGTAGTAGGATTGTTCAACTTCATTGGTATGGAATACATCGCCGTAGGTAACGCCTTCCACCCACTGAATATCGAATACGTTTTCCACGCCCTGAATGTACATGGCAAGGCGTTCCAAACCATACGTAATTTCTACGCTGACAGGCTTAACGTCGATGCTGCCAACCTGCTGGAAGTAAGTGAACTGGGTAATTTCCATGCCATCCAGCCAAACTTCCCAGCCAAGCCCCCATGCGCCCAGCGTCGGGGATTCCCAGTTGTCTTCTACAAAGCGGATGTCATGTTCATCCTGATGGATGCCGAGTTCAGCAAGGCTTTGCAGATACAGCTCCTGAATGTTGTCAGGCGACGGTTTAATGATTACCTGGAACTGATGATGCTGGAACAGACGGTTCGGGTTGTCACCGTAGCGTCCGTCTGCCGGGCGGCGGCTCGGCTCAACGTAAGCCACGCGCCAGGGTTCAGGGCCAAGTACGCGCAAAAACGTGCGCGGGTTCATGGTGCCTGCACCTTTTTCAATATCATAGGGCTGGGTTAAAATACAGTTTTGTGCGCCCCAGAATTTTTGCAGTTTCAAAATAATTGTCTGAAAATCCATAGTATCCCTCCTGTATTGGCTGTTACAAAAACGAAAGCCCCCGTCTCTGTAACAAAATAGTTACAGGGACGGAGGCATAGTCTCCGCGGTTCCACCCTGCTTGGCCGCAAAACTGCAGCCCGCCTCGATGTTTATAAAATTTATGCTCCAAGGTGCCTTCACCGCCTGCGCCGGCTTGCACCGTCCCGGCTCGCTGAAATACGCGGTTACTACTCCTTATCATTGCTTACCCAAAAATATAGCAAATAACACGGCGTTTGTCAATGCTTAAACACCGGTCTGGCTTAAAAAGTCCAAACTCTTTAAAGGCTTATCCGTCTGGTACACAATAAAGCGCTGCAAAATTTTTTCCAGCTCCATCAGCGTACCGCCGCGCACCTTAAACGGCTGCGGGTTCTTAAAATCCAGCGTTAAAAGCTCCGTTAAAAATTCCTGCGCCTCACGGCTGAACGGTAATTCCTCGCCGCCGTGGCAATCGCCGCAGATTAAGCCGCCCTGTACGACGGAAAAATGCGCGTCGCCGTCCGCCGGTTTACCGCAGTTGACGCAGGTCTGGTACTGCGGCAGGATGCCCGTTAAAAACAGCAGCTTAACGATGAACGACAGCGCCACAAGGCGTGGGTTGCGCTGCATCAGCACCTCGCGCGTTTCCAAAAGCAGCTCGTACACTTCCTCTTGCTGCTGATGCTCCTCGCTTAAATGCTCCGTCACTTCGGCAATCAGCCCGGCATAAGCCATCTGCTGCAAATTAAACTGCGCCGGGTAACTGATAAGCTCGCAGCTTTTTAAAGTGTCCAGCTTTTTGCCGCCAAAAAAATTAATGTCCAGCACCGCAAACGGCTGAATCAGCCTGCCGCCGTTAGTCCGCGCATAGCGCGCCCCGTAAGCCAGAAACGTAACCTTGCCGTGTGCGCGCGAAAAGCAGACTGCGTACTTATCCGCAGTCTGCCAGTTTTTAACTTTTAAAATAATCGCTTCGTCGCTGAAACCCTTGTCAGTCATTTTTATTCATCCGCATAAACCGGCACTTCCGGCAGCTTGCTGGCACGCACGCGCGTCACGCGGAAGCCCTCCGTGCGCAGCACTTCAAAGCTCCAGCCGTCAACCTCAATCTTATCGCCGATTTCCGGCTTGCGCTCCAACAGCCCGAATACCAGACCGCCGATAGTATCTTCTTCCGGTTCTTCAAATTTAATATGCAAAAAGTCCTGAATATCGTCCAAAAGCACAATGCCGGCAAATTCGTAGGTGCCGTCGGCGCGGTGCACAACTTCTTCTTCCTTCTCCTCGTCGTGCTCGTCCTGAATGTCGCCTACAATTTCCTCCAGCAAATCTTCCATTGTTACAAGGCCTGCCGTGCCGCCGTACTCATCAGCAACAACGCATAGCTGCACGCGCTTTTGCTGCATCGTCTGCAATACCTTGCTTATTTCCATGCTCTCCGGCACAACCGTCAGCGCGTTCATACGCGAGCGGATGTCAAAAGTTGCCTTTTCGTCGTCGGAAATATTCAGCAAACTGCGCACATGGATAACGCCCAACACATGGTCCTTATCCTCCTCGCACAGCGGGTAGCGCGTATGGCGCGTTGCCATTACCTTCTGGATGTTCTTTTCAAAGCTGTCCTCCGCATACAGGCACACCATGTCCTGACGCGGCACCATTACCTCGCGCGCAACGCGGTCGGCAAAGTCAAACACGTTGTCCAGCAGGCGGCTTTCCATATGGTCAAGCTTACCGCCGCGCTCACTGGCGCTTACAATCATGCGCAGTTCTTCTTCGCTGCGGCTTATATCCTCCACCGGCACCTTGTCCATTTTCAAAAGCTTCAGCACCGCGTGCGATGCTGCGTTGAAAAAGATTACCAACGGGTACATCAAATAATGGAAGAAAATCAGCGGGTAGGCAATCGCCATGGCGGCGCGTTCCACATGCCCAAGGCTGATAACACGCGGCACCAGCTCGCCGAATACCACATGCACAAACACAATCAGCAAAAACGTACACAGTACAACCACGCCGTCGTCATACCAGTGTTCGCCGATAAGGTCGAACCAGTCTGCCATAAGCCCCGCTAAAAGCGGACCGCAGAACCAGCCAAGAATCAGCGACGACGCCGTTATGCCCAGCTGAATGGCGCTTAAATACGTGTCGCGCTTCTGCGTCATTTTTAAAACCAGCTCCGCAGTGCTGTTGCCTGCGGCAATCATTTCTTCAAGGCGTGCCGGGCGCATGCTTACCAGCGCGTATTCCGACACTACAAAAAATGCGTTTAAACCTGTAATTAAAAGGGCGGCTGCAATCTTTAATAAGTCCGCCACGTGACTGTCGATAAGACATCACTCCCAACTTTAAAATAAATTAAACGGTGTAGCCAAACTGTTTTAAGGCTTTATCCTTGTTGCGCCAGTCCGGCTTAACTTTTACCCACAAATCCAAAAATACCTTGTCGCCCAAAAGCGCTTCAATATCGCGGCGGGCCTCAAGCCCGATTTTTTTAAGCAGGCTGCCTTTAGCGCCGATAACGATACCCTTCTGCGATTCGCGTTCCACAAAAATCGTGGCGCGGATGTAAATATCGTTGTTACCGCGCACCTTAAATTCTTCAACCTCCACCGCAACGGAATGGGGAATTTCGTCACGCGTAGAAAGCAGAACCTTTTCGCGTATCATTTCGGCGGCAATTACGCGCTCCGGCTGGTCGGTAATCATATCCTCGTCGTAATACGCGGGGCCTTCCGGCAGATGTTTGGTAATTTCATCAACCAGACCTTTAAAATCCGTATCCTCCAGTGCGGATACCGGCACAACGGCGGCAAAATTGTAATCGTTGACGTAGTTGGCAATAATGCCGAACAGCTTGGATTTGTCCTCCAGCTTGTCAACTTTATTGGCAACTAAAATTACCGGCGTTTTTACCTTTTTCAGCTGCTCAATGATGTAATCCTCGCCTGCGCCGCGCTTTTCGCTCACGTCAACCACAAATAGGATTACGTCCACTTCCTTCAGCGTGCTTTCCGCCGCGCGCACCATGTACTGCCCCAGCTTGTGGTGTGGCTTGTGGATACCCGGGGTATCGAGGAACATAATCTGCGAGTTATCTGTGTTTAAAATGCACATAATTTTGTTGCGCGTCGTCTGCGGACGGTCGCTCATAATGGCAATTTTTTCGCCAATCAGCGCGTTGGTCAAGGTACTTTTGCCAACGTTCGGCCTGCCGACCATTGCGGCAAAGCCGGTGTAATGCTTGTTCTTCTTGTCTATTTTACTTCTCTCCTTTTTCATCCATGCTGGCGGCGTTAAAGCTGTAAGGCAACAGCTCCTCTGCCGTCATTATTTTTATGTCGCCTTGTAAATTACTCATCACAACTTTTGGTATGCCAAACTCGGCAATTACCTGCCGGCACGCACCGCACGGTGCAACAGGCTTATCGCTGTCCGCAACCACGCACAGCGCTTTAAAATCGCGCTCGCCCGCGCAGACTGCCGCAAAAATCGCATTGCGTTCAGCGCAGCAGGTCAGCCCGTAGCTAGCGTTTTCGATATTACAGCCGCAGTAAATTTTGCCGCTTGCTGCAAGCAGCGCCGCGCCAACCTTAAAGTGCGAATACGGCGTATAGGCGTTTTGCCTTACCTTTACCGCCGCCTGCCACAGTTCTTTCGTTTCAGCGTCCATCATTTCTGCTCCAAAAATTCTTCGCTCAGTTCAATTTCGCGCAGGGCTTCTTCTTCCTTTGCGCGCATAACAACTTTATCTTCTTCCACCATGTGGTCGTAGCCCAAAAGGTGCAGTAGCCCATGCACGGCAAGGTATACCATTTCGCGCGTCAGTCCGTGCCCAAATTCCTCGCCCTGGCGCTGCGCCGTTTCGGCGGATATTATAATATCGCCCAACAGATGTTCCTCCGGCGCGTCCAAAAGCTCCGGCTCGTCGTCGCCGCCTTCGTCAAGCGCAAAGCTTAAAACATCGGTCGGGCGGTCAACATCGCGGTACTCACGGTTCAGGCGGTGTATTTCCTCATCATCGACAATGGTAATGTCTACTTCTGTCTGTTCCGTCAGTCCGTGCAGGCGTGCCACGGCGTTCAGCCCGGCAATCAGCCTATCCTCAAGGGCTTTATCTATTTCAATTTTGTTCTGGTCATTTTCCAATGTTATCAGCATGTTTTTTCTCCCGTTTATGCTTTTCGTATTCCTCGTAAGCGCGGATAACGGCGCCGACAATCTCGTGGCGCACAACATCGCTTTCGCCAAAGTTTACAATGCCGATACCCGGAGTGTTGCGCAAAATGTAAGCCGCCTGCTTCAAGCCGCTTTTTTTGCCGCCCGGCAGGTCAATCTGCGTCACGTCGCCGGTAATAACCATCTTCGAGCCAAAACCGAAGCGCGTCAAAAACATCTTCATCTGCTCCGGCGTCGTGTTCTGCGCCTCATCCAAAATAATAAAAGCATCGTTCAGCGTGCGCCCGCGCATATAGGCCAGTGGCGCAACCTCAATCGTGCCGCGCGTAACATATTTCTGGAAGGTTTCGTTGCCCAGCATATCGTACAGCGCGTCGTACAGCGGACGCAGATACGGGTCAACCTTGTCCTGCATATCGCCCGGCAAAAAGCCCAGCTTCTCGCCTGCTTCCACGGCGGGGCGCGTTAAAATAATGCGCTCAACTTCCTTGTTTTTCAGCGCCTTCACCGCAAGGGCAACAGCCAAATACGTTTTGCCCGTGCCCGCAGGGCCGATGCCAATGGTAATAGCATTGCGGCGGATAGCGTCGATGTAGTTCCACTGCCCCAGCGTTTTAGCCTTAACCTGCCTGCCACGGCGCGTAACGATAATCGTATCGGCATACATGCGGTGCAGCGCGTCCAGCTGTGCCTCGGCAATCATGCGGATGCTGTAACGCACATCATGCGTCGTTATCGCCGCACCCTGACGCTCCAAAAACAGCAGCTCCTTAAACAGGCTCTCCAGCTGCTTAACCTCATTTTCATCTCCGCTGAAGGCAATGGTGTTGCCGCGAGCCACAATTTTAGCGTCGTAGCAATCCTGAATCACGCGCAAAAGCTCATCGTTGCGTCCCAAAACCGCCAGCATCTCCTGCTGATCTGCTACTTCAATCAGGCCTTCGCTTTGCATTAAAGTCAAATCCGCGCTCCTTTCGTCACTCTTTTATAGTAATCTTCTTAATAACAACGTCCTCAACCGGCCTGTCGTTAGCGTCCGTCACCACGTGGCCGATTTTATAAACAACGTCCATGCCCTTCGTCACTTTGCCAAAAACGGCATGCTTGCCGTCAAGCCACGGGCAATCGCGCAGCGTGATAAAAAACTGGCTGCCGCCGGTATTAGGTCCAGCATTTGCCATCGAAAGCACGCCCGGGCCGTCATGCAGAAGCTTGCTGCTGAACTCATCCTTAATTGTATAACCGGGTCCGCCCATGCCGGTGCCCGTCGGGTCGCCGCCCTGAATCATAAAATTATCAATAACGCGGTGAAAAATCACACCGTTGTAAAAGCCCTTGTTCGCAAGGTCCATAAAATTTTTGCAGGTATTCGGTGCCAAATCCGTTGCCAAAGCAATTTCAAAGCTGCCCATATTCGTTTCAAACACAGCCGTCGCAGGCGGCAATTTTTCTGCCTCCGGCTCGCTGCCGCAAGCGCTTAAGGCAAAGCTGCACATAATCATTATTAAAAGCAAAACTTTTTTCAAAGCCGTTCCCTCCATGTAAAATAGCGTATAAATATATTATAACTCTTTAAACCGAAGCGCGTCAAAAATTATAAATGCGCACGCAGCCAGCCGATAACTTCTTCCGCAGCCTTGTTGCTGTGGTTGGTAAAGCTGTGGTCTGCGCCGTTTACAATTACAAGCTTCTTCGGGCGTCCAGCCAGTGCAAAGCTGCGCTGCGCCTGCTCAACCGCAACGGTTTCATCAGCACTTCCGTGGATAATTAAAAGCGGTCGCTTCTGCCAGTTTTTCAAAAGCAGCTGCAAATTGTAGTTATCAAGGTCGCTGACAAAATCCGGCGTCAGCGTCAGACTGCCACGCTCGTCCTCTAAGTCAAGCGTCTCGCCGCCCTTTAAACGGCTGTAATTCTCATCGCCCAGCGCGTTTTTAAACGTAGCGTGCAAATCATTGGGCGTTGCCCACAAAGCAAGCCCGGCAATCTCGCTGCGGCGCGATGCCGTTACCAACGATGCCGCCCCGCCCATGCTGCGCCCCAGCAAAAACAGGCGCGGGTTATTGTACCTTTTAAGCGCAAAATCAAGCACCGCCTCAAGTTCCGCAATCTGGTGCGAAAGAATCTGGCTGCCCGTAAAATTAAAGCGCAGCACATTTACAAACATCGAAGCCATCTGCGACAGATAAGCCGCCCTGCCGCCGCCCTCCATGCTTCCGCGGAAGCCGTGCACCATTATTAAAAGGTTGTTGGGCGCATCGTCGTACTGGCAAGGCTGGAACTTGGCCTCCATATCGCCGTAAGGCCCGGTAATTGTTAAAGGTTCATCAAATTTAACTCGCATTTTCAATCCTTCTTTTATGTTGTTATGCTTATATTATATCAAAACAAGCTAAAAATAAAAAACAAAAATATTTTACATCCCTTTGCCAAAACAAACGCAAATTTTACGCACCATAATAAAATTTGTTGACAAACCTGCGCCGCCGTGGTATTATTACTATTGTTCCGTTATAAACGGATACCAAACGTGCCGAAGTGGCGGAATTGGCAGACGCACTTGACTCAAAATCAAGCGGGTTTACGCTCGTGCCGGTTCGAGTCCGGCCTTCGGCACCAAAGATGCTTTAAACCCTTCTGATAATCTTTCAGAAGGGTTTTGTTTTATCAAATGCTAAATTTGGAGGTTGTTTCCTGCAATGAGCCAATTTATTCTTTATAACACTGCTGATGGCAAAGCTAACATTAAGCTTTACGCCGATAACGGCACCGTCTGGCTTACCCAGATGCAAATAGCAGAACTTTTTAATACAAGCAAACAAAATATAAGCCTTCACATCAATAACATTTTAAAAGAAGAGGAACTTTCCGCCGATTCAACTGTCAAGGAATACTTGACAGTTCAAACCGAAGGTCAACGTAACATAAAAAGAAAAATAGTATATTACAATCTCGACATGATTCTCGCCATCGGTTTCCGTGTACGTTCCCCGCGCGGCACGCAATTCCGCAAATGGGCAAATACCACCTTAAAACAATATCTTACCAAAGGCTTCCTGCTGGATAAAGACCGTCTGAAAAATCCCGACGGACGACCGGATTACTTTGACGAATTACTCGAACAAATCCGCGATATCCGCGCCAGCGAAAAACGTTTTTACCAGAAATTAAAAGATTTGTTTGCCCTTTCAACAGATTACATACCTACCGATGCCGATACGCAAACTTTTTTTGCCGCTACACAAAATAAACTGCTTTACGGCGTTACCGGCCAAACAGCCGCCGAACTTATTGCCGAACGGGCAGACAGTAAAAAACCTAACATGGGTTTAACTTCATGGCAGGGCAGTATCGTCCGCAAAACTGATATACATACTGCTAAAAATTATTTAACGGCAGACGAGATAGATATGCTGAACCGCCTTGTTACCGTATTTTTAGAAAGTGCCGAACTGCGTGCAAAAATGCGTAAAGAGCTGACGCTTGATTACTGGCGCAGCATAGTGGATAAATTACTGGCAGACCACGATATACCTTTATTAAAAACTGCCGGTAAAATTTCTAAAATAAAAGCCGACGCCCTTGCCGACAAGGAATATGCTGCATTTGACGCGCAGCGAAAACATTTTGAAGCCCTGCAAGCCGATAAAGATGATTTAATCGAACTTGAATCATCAGTTGCAGATATAAAACAATTAAAATAAAAACCTATTACACAAAGGCAGCCTTAAAGGCTGCCTTTTGTTTTTTATGCTTTTATTTGTTATAATAAATTAAAACCTTTACTGAAAGGATTGCAAAAATGAAAAACCTTTTAGCAGAAATAGATAAACTTCAAAGCAATTTAAAAAGCATGCGTCCATTGAACGCAGCCGAACTGAAACGCCTGCGCGATGAATTTATTATAGAAACCACCTACAACTCCAATGCCATTGAAGGCAACACCCTTACCCTTCGCGAAACAGCATTGATTTTACAGGAAGGCATAACAATAGCTGAAAAACCATTGCGCGACCATTTGGATATTATCGGCTTTAAAGATGCCTTTAACTATATGGTTGAACTGGCCGGGCAAAACTCGCCGCTTACCGAAAAAGCAATTCTTGATATTCACTCGCTGGTGCTTATGAGCGATGCCGAAAACCGCGGACGTTACCGCAAAGTTCCCGTACAAATTTTAGGCGCTGCACATACACCGCCGCAGCCATATTTAATCCAGCCGGAGCTGGAACAGCTTTTGGCAAACTACAACAACTGGAAAGAACAGAAGCATATTATTGAAGCCGTTGCCCTGCTGCACCTTGAATTTGAAGCCATCCACCCATTTATAGACGGCAACGGGCGCACTGGCAGATTGCTTTTAAACTTTGAACTCATCAAACACGGCTTTTTACCGGTAGATATTAAATTTACCGACCGTCGCAAATATTACGACGCATTCGATAGTTACCACACCAATAATAAAAATCCACAGGCAATGATTGACCTAATTGCCAACTACGAAAAATTAGAATTAGAACGCTATTTGAGCATCTTAAAAATGCAAAACTAACGCACAAAGCAAAAAAGATAGGGTAAATTCCCTATCTTTTTTTATCATTATTGCCAAGTATACTCGCGATTAATATATACTTCTCGTACCTTGTTATTACCATCAAAAATAAACTGCCAAATATCAGAGTTTGGAGAATATACTATAATATATCTATCTTCTTTCTCAAAATAATATCCTTTGTTAGTAAAAAAAGATTCTAATATAGATCTTTCAGAACCAATTCGTATATTACCTGAGAAAAGAACATTAGATGCATTATTTCTGATATGTACCCATTTAGGATCTTCTCTTAATCCAAAGTATGTCTGAACTTCTATAAAACCATCATCATAACGAACATTTGGTTCACCACTAACAACATTGGATGTGCTAGGAGATACAAGCATTTGTTTTACATTAGTATCCATATTCTTTCCAGAATATGTCAAAGAATCAAGATCCTTATTAGCATACTGAGTGTAAAGAATATTGAATACATTCTGAACTTTCTTCATTGTTTCAGAATGACTGGAATCTGTATAAGGATCAGGATATTCAGTCAGCAAAGTATCATAATATTTAAACTGACTACGGGTAATATCATCTACGACGAATACACGAGGAACCTCATAATTAAATCCATTAACTGTTGTAATCTTCATAGTATCATTCAATACAATACCATCAACATAGTAAACACCCATTCGATTGAAATAATTATTCGGATTATTTACAAAAGTACAAATTGGTTGAGCCGTAGGATTAGGAACAGCTTCACCAAAGAAATATTCATATTGGGCACCAATAAAATCATCACTACCATTTAATTTACCAGGTACATAAGCACTGATAAATTGAGTCTGGTTTCGTTTCTTAATAATTTCTTCTTCCATACCGGAAGGTGCATGAACACCATATTTGATTTCCCTACGTTTAGCTTCACCAAAATCATAACGTAATGCTAAATTACCGATAGCATTTACGGGTGCTAACTCAGGATACTTATCAAGATTAAATTGCATTTCTTTATAATCAAGAATATTTCTTTGACCAGAAGCAACTTTATCCATAATAAGTTTAGCAAATTCATAACCAGCTTTATTTCTTTCAAGTTTATCACCATCAAGATCATCTAAATATTCTGTAATTCTGGTGCTGGAAATAGATACTGAACCAGTATCATATTCCTCAAAGTATTCTTGAGGAGTACCATTACCAGCTAAGAAGCAGGAATAAGCAGCAAAGCAAAAAATAATTAAAGCTATCAATTTACCCCACGGTTTATTTTGTTTTATATCTTCTTTTTCTTGGTTATCTTTAGGAGAGTCATTTTCAGATAATTTAATGTTACTCCAATCAATAACATAACCACAATTATGACATGGTGTTTCACCACTCGAAATTAATTGACCGCAATAAGGACAAGTATACATCTGCTCAGACATATATCGCACCCCTTTTACATATCATAATAGCCATCTGTTATTACAATCTTATCAACATAATTATTTGGATTTATATAGAAATGCAATTTTCCTATTCTATAACGAATTTCGTCAACCAATACATCATATCCAAATTCTTTACTATTTGAAAAATGTGGGTTTCCTAAACAATTTATAACCCCTCCTCTACTCCAACCTACTGTAGCACCGCATGGTAGCGCAACCTCATTGCTAACAACATCTATAAATCTTACTACATCATCATTTAATCCATAAAATCCTCGTCTTACAGACATTCTACTACCTATACCTAAATCAAAACCAACATATTGAATTCTATGAACATTATATAAATCCCATTCATAAGCTCCATTTCTAATTCCTCCATCTAAATCTGTTCTTTGCGCAATTTCAGGCCATAGCATGCCAGGTTTTATTCCTTCAACAGATACTTGACTTATACTTAACGGCTCTGCACAAACCACTATATTAACACATAAACAAATAATTAAAATAACTAATTTTATTATTTTTTTCATTTTTTACCTCCAAACCAAAGCTTTAAAACTGTTTACTTATATTGAATTTCACTAACTCTTCCATAATCATCAAAACTTATTGTTAATAAATGCGCCACTCCATTCCACATCATAGAATAAGAATAATATTCAGGTAAATTATTTATTGTTCGCCTCTTATCCGGTGTATCACCATAAATATTTAAAACATCCATTTCTGACATACCTACTCGTAGTCCAGAATCAAATGCGATCTTCGGGCTTTTTACTATTATACGTTTTACAAAGACTCCACCAGGAACATAACGCATAATTTTCTCCATACCGGGCTTAACTTTTTGTTCTTTGCGTTTCATCACTCTAATCGCAAGTCCATTATCATAATATAACATCGCAGAATTATCTGGAAATCCAGGAATTACTCTATCTTTTTCAACTAATTTAGGTTCCCCTAGTATTTTTATCATATCTTCATAAGACATTTCAGGATAAATGCCATTCACAACTTGTCGTTTAATCATACCATTCGAAGCAGCTAATACACTACTAGTAAACAATAACAATAAAAATAAAACTAATATTGATAAAATTACTTTTTTCATTATAATCCTCCTCATTTTTCTTAAATTACTGCAAAAACTTGAACACTCGAGCAGCTAACAATAAAGCAATAACAAATATTGCCCCTCTTAATATAAGCAGCCCCATTTCTCCTTGACCTATAACATACAATGCACAACCGACTATTACAGCTCCAGCAGCAAGACCGCCAACTACACGATTCAATGTTAAAGCTGCAACAATTACTAATAAAATACCTCCAGCTATATATAACATTTTTATTCTCCTCTTTAAATTATTATCTTGATAACCTTCTATTAAGAACCCATCTATGCGGACCTTTGTTAGGTTTTTTATTACAGTTTCCTAGTAACGGTCTACCAACATTGCTCATCATTAATTTTTTCTCACCGCAATAAGTACACATCCATTCAACATGATACGGTTTGTCCATTTTTATTACCTCCTAAATATATAAACAAAAAAAATAATTACCTATCTCAACAATTCCCTGTAATCAACTTCTAAAGCCTTAGCAAGCATCATCAACGAATCAATTTTAAAGGCTTCTTTTCCGCGTTCAATATCTGAAATTCTTGACCTTGATACGCCTGATTTATGAGCCAGCATCTCCTGTGTCCAACCTTTATTGCGCCTGTGATAAAGAATATTTAACCCTATACGTTTGTATTCCATTGCAAACATAATATTTCACCTTATTAGAATTATCTATTTATATTATGCAGCAAAAATGTCTTGTGTGCCGTTCTATATTTTGATAATTTGTGCTGTATATTCTACATTTTAATTTTATACAATATAAAGGCACTTAATTTCACACCACGCTGTCGCTAATCAGTGCAGCTGCGTCAATTTCCAGCTTATCAGCAATAAGCAGCAATACCTGCAAACTGGGCATTTGCTTGCCGCATTCTATTTTGCTTAAATATTGCGAGGTTATGCCCACCTGCCCTGCCAAATCAGTCTGCCCGATATTTTTTAACTGCCTGTAAAATTTAATTTTAGCGCCGATTTTTCTGTATTTTTCGCTTTCACCGCTCATGCAATCACCAGCCTTATTTTATTATGACATCTGCGCAAGCAGCCAACTTGCATTGATAGTTTTAAAATTAACCCTGATAGTTTATGCCGGACACTTTGCAGGTTTATTTTTCTTCCTGTCAGGATAAAACTTACAACTGTGCAGCTTATTTAGTTATATTTTAATAAAAACAAACGGCTCAGCGGTGTCCCAAAAGGACACAAAAATAGCGCAGATTTTTGGTCTGCGCTAAATCAGTTTATTTTTATGTTGTAAGTTTGCGTCAGCGGTTCTAAATTATCTGCCGTTAAAGTAACCTGCGCCGCTGCCGGGCTGCCGGATGCATAATAATTGGCTAATGCGCCTGCAAGCGGAAAATCAAAATAATCATTGGCCGGTATACTGCCGCTTAAGCTGATGGTAACAGTATCGGCATAAACCTGATTATTTTTGGCAAGCTGCCAGTTAATTTGCCTGCCGCCCCACGAATCTGCTGTAAAGTTATTGCCGGTTACCATTAAATTTGTAAATTGTATTACCAGTTTAGGATTTTTAAGTTCCTGCCCGCTATCGTTATGCACGGTAAAGGTTGGTATTTTGCCTTTTGACAGTTCCAGCAAAGTAAGCCCTGCCTGTTTGCCCTGCTCTCTTACTGTTTGGTAAAGCGGGTTAGTGTTGATGGCAAAATCTAAATTTTTTACAATTAAACCTGCCGTTATTTGTTCCTGTGTTTCCTGTTCGGTTGCGGCTTCACTCTGCGTATCCTTTTGTGCTTCTGTTATGACTTGCTGTTGCGGCTGTGCTGTATCCTGCTGAGGCAGGTTTAGATAATAATAACCACCTGCTAAAATTGCTAAAACTGCCGTTGCTGTTGCTACACGGTTTTTACTGCTGCTTTGTGTTTGCAACAGCAGTTTTTTCAGCTCCGCAACGCTTGCAATACGCTTTTGTGGGTCAAACTGCGTGCATTTGGCAATTACGCCTTTTATTTTGCCGTTATATTTTTCGCCCAGCAATGCCTGCATGGTTTTGCCCAAGGCGTAAATATCGCTGCGCGTATCTGTCGTACTGAACCCGTACTGCTCCGGCGGAGCGAACCCGGGCGTACCTAAAATTCTAGTATCCTGCGTTTTATCGCCGCTTACGGTTTTTGCCGCGCCGAAGTCAATCAGCCAGGCGCTGCCGTTTTGCAGAATTATATTGCCGGGCTTAATATCACGGTGTAAAACGCCTTTGCTGTGGATTGCAAGCAGGACATCACAAAGCTGTAAAGCTATTTGCAGCACCTGTTTTTCAGTAAAAACTCTGTCCTGTTCCAGCTCGTCCTGCAAATTAACGCCGTTAATATATTCTTCAACAACGTAAGTTTTGTCATCTGCTTCCGCACAGTAATAAATTTTTGGCAGGCCGTTTATATTCATCTGCGCCAGCGCGCGATAAGGCAAGCCTGTGCCATTAACCGTTTTGCGTATATAAACAGCGTTGGTGCTATCCGTAACCAGCTCCGTAACGCCGTTTGCGCCTGCTTTTAATACCGTTATACTTTTAAAATTGTTTTGAATAAATTCTGCCGTTGCACTCATTTTTGCTTCCGCCATTTGATTTGTTGTATAATATTATAGCATAGATAAATTACGAGGTGTATTATGAATAAATCGACCGAAGATTTGCAGAGTGAACTTACAAAAGCGAAATCGTTTGACGAATTTTGCCAACGGAACAACGCCGAACTGCTATTTCCTTCCGCTGCGGATTATTTAAATTATCTGCTGCAAAGCAAAAATATCAGCAAGGCTGCATTAATTGCCAACAGCAATTTGGAACGCACTTATGTATACCATATTTTAAGCGGCAGCAAAACGCCGGGGCGCGATAAGCTGATAATTTTAGCCATTGCCGCCGGTGCGGATATTGCGGAAACGCAGAACCTTTTGAAATATGCGCAGGAAAGGCCGCTGTACGTGCGCGACCGCCGCGACGGTTTAATTTATTACGGCATTGACCGATGCAAAAGCCTGATGTACATTAACGAAACTTTGATGGAAAACAATCTGGAAATACTGCAATAACACAAAAGCCTGCATGTTAAACATGCAGGCTTTTTACTTCAAAACAAACTATTTGCCATAATCTTACAGCTTTTCATTTTTCGTTCTGTTACTTCGTCTTGTGGTGTTAATGTGCCGGACATCAACGGGCTTGTTTTATTGTGTGCGGCGATGTTGGTTTGCACCAGCGGCGCGTTGTAGTTAGCATAGCAATACAGGCAGCCGCCGTGGCAGGTGTTATATGCGCCGATGTCGATGCTTGCAGCGCAGCAGCATTCAGCACGTTGGTTAGCGTCCTTTTTTACATCCAGCTTAAAGCTGCCGATATCTTCCAGCAGCGCCTTATCAATACACGCCGACGGCGTAATGCCAAGCGCAGTTAAATCCATACTTTCCGCGCAGGTTTGCAGCTTTACCCCATACTTTGCGGCAATTTTGGCAAGCTGCCCGGCAAAAACATACAGTTCTTCACTGCCGGTTTCAACCGCGCCTAATTGCTGCGCATTGCGTTTGGTATTGCGGTAACTATCCATAAAGCTGATTACACAGCGTTCCGTGCTATTTCTAAGTTCTCCCGCCAAGGCTTCAAAGCACGCCAAATGGTATTCAGGCGTATATTTTTTACTGAAAAATATAGGGTCATACCGCCAGACAACTCGCTTTTTACCAAGCCGCGCCGCCAAATCCTTAAACGCAGGCACCAGCACGCGCCTTTTATCCGGCACGCCCGGTTCAATTTCTGCGCCGTAGCCCGTCAGCGTAAACTGAAAGTAATACGGGTATGCCGCCAATTCATCAAGCCGCCGTGCCATCGGCAGCGGGTTCTTTGTCCAAAACACAAAGGCATCCACAACATCCGCCGTAAGGCGCACTTTGCTTACATTGTGCAAATTCATCGGGTTGCGCACCAACACATACTCGGCGCGCAGGCGGTTATAAAACCAGTCCGCATAAAACGCCGGTATGTCCGTCCTGCGGCTTACGCTGATAATCATGGTTAAATATGCTTAACCGCTTTGAACAGGTCTTTATTGGCTTCAATTGCGCCGCTGCCGCCGACAACGCACAGATAATTATCACTGAGCGTATCCCACACTACCTGTCCGAGCTTGCGCAAATCGTCGTTAGTCAGGTTCAAAATTTCGTCGCGGGTCTGCTGGCGCATTTGCTGCGGAATGCCCTTGATATGAGCCAGTGCCGTCTGCGAAAGGCGCATGGAATTGGTTAAGGGCACGTCTGCCGCGCTGATAGTGCCGATAACATACTTCGTCAACTCGCGCTCCGGCAAGTCAAGGCTTTCCAGCCAGTCTGGCAGGCCTTTATAAGCCGCCAGCGATTCTGCCAGCTTCGGGTCACGGTAGGAAGCAAAATACATGCTGCCGTTGCGGTCAAACACCGCCGATGCGCCGTAAGCGCCGCCCTGAATACGGATTTTCGTCCACAGGTATTCGTAGCGCAGCACGGTTTCCAAAACCTTCATCGCGCCGGTAAATTTGTGCCCATATTTGCGGAAGTCGCCGCCCGCAGCTACATACTGCACTTTACCCGGAGTCATAATGCCCTCGTCCAGCCCCGGTACGGCAAGCGGTTTTACATTGGTGCCAGCTACGACAGACTGCGGCAAGGCAGCAGCAAAATCTTTCGCCATTGCCAGCACCTGCGCACGGTCTTCCTCCTCGCAGCTGTATGCCAAAAGGTATTTGGTGTTTTCAAAAAATACGCCGGTCAGACTGCGCAGTTTTGCCAGAACTTCTTCCGTGCGCTCGTCAAAATGCTCGGTCAAATCCTTCAAAAATTCGTAGTACGAATAATAATCCTGCTCGTTAACGCGCGCCGCCGGTGAATAATACGAATTCAAACGCGCGCACGCCACCGTCTGCCCGCGGCTGAAGAAATTGCTGTCCCAGTCGCTCTTAACTTCGGCCAGCACTTCGCGCAGGCGTTTGGTGCTGTCAAAGCGGCTTTCCAACGCAATGGCGTGCAAAATATCAAACATGTGCGTTAAATTATGCACCAGCGCTTTGGCGGTAACATTAAATTTAACGGTGTAGTCGTTAACGCTTTCCGCCGCGGAATAAGCATGCACCTGAAACGCTACGCCGCCGGTGTATTTTGTGCCCAGCGTGGATAGCTGCTGATAGGTGTACTTGCCGGCGTCAACCTTGCCCAGCATGTCGCTCAGCAAGTAGCAGTACGGCAGCAGCGCGCCGTCGATGCCGCTCATATCAAAATACCAGTTCAGGTAAGCAATTTTATTGGTAAAGGCAGGCACGTACAAAAATTCGTTGCCGCCTTCTTTCGTCAGTTCGCCGTCCAGTTTTTCAGCCTCACGGCGGATATCACTGCGCTCCAGCAGCGGAATGCTTGCCAGTGCTTCCGGGCTGTCCGGCGTTGCCTGACGCTCGTGCAGGATACGGCAATGTTCAATCGCAGCTTCCAGTTCAGCGTCCGTCATGCCGTCTTTAATCTGCTGCATTTCTGCCGCCAGTTCTGCCTGTTCTGCTTCTTCCATGCCCTTTTTCGGCATCAGCGTAAGCAAAACCTTATGCGTGTTGTCCAGCAGGTAATTTTCAATTAACTGCTCGTAATAATTGCTGTTGATGCCTTCACGCAGCTCTGCCAGCATTTTGTTGTAGCGCAGCCCTGCCAGCGGGTCGCCGTCATACAGCCAGGTGTCCATCACGCCGATTCCGTAAATCAACCCTTTCGGGTATGCGCCAAAATCGGCCTCGCGCAGTTTAAACTCCAGCATGTTCAGGCATGCTTCCAAAAGCTCTTTATCAATGCCCTCAATCGTCAGCTTCTGCAAAGTGCGGTACACAATGCTCAAAAATTCATCGCGCTTATCCGCCTCGCTGCCGCTTACCTTAACCGCAAACACAGGCTGGCGCAGGCTACCGGTGTACTGGCCGTAAGCGTCGGTGCAAATGCCGCTTTCAAGCAGCGCCAAACGCAGCGGCGCACTGTTGCCTTCCAAAAGCACGGTTTCTAAAAGGCGCAGCGCAAGGCTTGTCTTAGAGTCGCGCGCGTCGCCGCAAACAATATCAAGTTCGTGGTAAGTTTTAGCCGTTAAATCTTCATCCGCCCCGGCGGGATAATGCGCCTCAACCTCTTTGGTTCTGGCAAACGGATGCTGCAAAGCAATTTCCGATTTTACGCTGCCGGTTTTGGCAAACGCCGATAAATATTCGCCGTCCAGATAAGCCAGCGTCGCCTCAATATCCATATCGCCGTACAGGTAGATGAAGGAGTTTTCCGGGCTGTAATAGGTGCGGTGGAAGTTTTCAAATGCTTCCTGCGTAAGCTGCGGAATAGCAGCCGGGTAGCCGCCT
Organism: uncultured Phascolarctobacterium sp.; assembly: GCA_949295115.1. Taxonomy (GTDB): domain Bacteria; phylum Bacillota; class Negativicutes; order Acidaminococcales; family Acidaminococcaceae; genus Fusicatenibacter_A. Next base: position 850 of record CASFJU010000005.1, on the reverse strand, counting down.
GACTCAAAACGGTACGGACTGTCCGGGAAGAGCGCCTTCATTACTTCGTTCTCGGCAATCGCATCAGCGGAGGAATACACACCCTTCATCTCGTTGTAAACAACGCCGTTGTAGGCCAGTTCGCCGTCCTTATCGGCAATTTCGTAATGCCAGCCCTCCTGCATCAGCGTGTAATGGTTTTCGTAAATCAGCGGGTAAAATACCGCGTCAAGGTACACGTCCATCAGGTTTTTAAAATCCTTGTCATTGCGGCTGGCAACCGGGTACATGGTTTTGTCCGGGTAAGTCATTGCGTTTAAAAATGTGTTCATGGAGCCCTTTACCAGTTCCACAAACGGCTCTTTTAAATGATATTTGCGCGAACCGCACAGCGAAGAATGTTCCAGAATATGCGCCACGCCGGTATCGTCGTACGGCGGCGTACGGAAGCTGATGCTGAACACCTTGTTATCGTCGCTGTTGGCAAGGTACAGCAGCCTTGCGCCGCTCTTTTCGTGTTCCAGCAAATATGCATCGCTCTGTATTTCATCAACATATTCAGCGTGCTTAACCACAAAGTCGCTGTAAATTTTATTAACTTCAAGCTTCATAAGTTTACCTCCAAAAATAACACTATTTTTATTTTATCATATCCGCGCAAATACGATAAAAATTTTTGCGGCACTTGCCAAAAATTTAATATTTTTATATAATGACATTATATAAAACCGTTTTGATATACCAATGACATCAAAGTGAAGGAGCTGTTTTTTATGGAACCTGCACGCTTCAGCCTGCGCATCCACCCCATTATTATGAAAAAAATGAAGATTATTGCCGAAAACAACGGCCGCAGCGTCAACAAAGAAAT